>CAYNGD010000014.1:0-46183 GCA_964396965.1 uncultured Dehalococcoidales bacterium | reverse complement strand
CGATTAAAGCGGCCGCCTTGATTGAGCTGAACAGGGCCAGCGAGCAGTACCACTTAAGGCGGGTCCGCGATGCGTCCTTGGTCTCCAGCGAGCCGATTGGCTCCACGGTGAGGTGGCCGGGGCTGGTCAGGCCGCAGAGGGCTCCCTCCCCCATCTGGAAGGCGTATATCGTGGAGCATGTGCCGCCGGTGGTGGCTGTCTCCACGCCGCCACTCAAAGTATGGGTGTCCAGTATCCAGTCGTTGACGCCGACGGGGATACCGTCCCAGAGCTGGACGAAGTTGCCCCAGTTGTCCCGGTCGGTCTCCATCATGCCGCCAGCGGCCCTGACCAGGGCGTTGAGCTTGCGGCGGGAGCGGCGGCTCATCAGCAGCATGTCGGGCTTGCCGCCCTTGACCGCGTCGATAAGCTCGTCCAGCTTGGCCAGGGTCAGGGTGGCGCCGGTATCAGCCATAGCGATTAACTGGTCACCGGCAGTGCCGGTGTCAATCAGCCCCCTGATTCCGTCGAACTGCTTGGCGTTGACCGAGGCGTCGCCGTAGATGAAGGTCTCCTCGAACTTGTCGCGCAGCGCCTTGGCCTTGAGCTCGACCACAGCCGCCTCCAGGTCCTGGATGTTGCTGCGGGTGGCCTTGAGGAAGTTATCGACATCGGCGTCACCGCCCATAATCTTGAGGGTGGCTGTCTTCTGCTCGAAGGTCGGCGTGGACTCGGCCCAGGAATCGCCGACGTCGTAGAAGTCGATAGTGGGCAGGGTATTCTCCTGGTTGTAGGTCAGGACGTTGCCCACAATCTCGATGAAGGGCATCTGCTGCAGGACGGGCGAGTCCTTGACGATGGTCTCGACCACACCCTGGAGCAGCATATCGTTGGACAGCTTGGCTGCCTCATTTAGTGTTAAAGCCATTTTCTATCTCCTTTCTCCCATGGCGTATTGAATCTTCTCCTGCGGGGACAGCGCCGAGAGGTCCAGCAGCGCTCTCAGGGGCGCCCCGGCCGGTATCTTGGCGCCGGCGATTTCGGTCTCCAGCCGCTGCCTCACCCGGTCAATAAGGGCTCTGGCGCTGGCCAGGGACTGGTCAATCTCCTCGACACTGTCTCCGGCAATAAGCTCCTCGGGCAGGTCGGGGTTAGAGCTTATTACCAGCGCCCGGTAGCTCGCCAGCACCTGGGACCGGCTGTCGGCCAGCTCGGTCAGTTTCGTCTCCAGCTCGGCCACTGATTGCTTGAGAGCGGTAATCTGCTCGTCCCTCTCGGCCAGGGCCTGCTCCATCTGGAAGATCTGGGAGCCTTTCTCCGCCAGCGCCGCCTCGCTCTCGGCCAGCCGCGCTGCCAGCTCCCCCCCGTCGGGTTCCCTATCCTGGTTCTGACCGTTGTCCGGGAACTCGGAAGGTCCTGATTTTCGGGGTAAACTGTTGTTTTTGGCCATTTTGCCTCCTTAAGATGGAGATTCACCCGCGCCCGTCTCCAAGGCTAAAGCTCTCTCTCCCTCTCCGCCTTTGGTAGACTTAGCGTTAAGCGCCTTATTCATCTTTAAGATAGTTTCTCTCTCCTCCAGCCACCGTTTGAACTCGCTCTCCGGGTCCTTTATGCCCACCTCCTCCATCGCCCCCCGCCGCGAGTGTATCCCGCTCTGCACAAGCGTCTGCTCGTTGGCCACCAGCCGTGACAGGTCCTGAGGCAGTATCGGGCCCCAGATTACCCGCAAACGGTTCTCGCCAAAGCTCATCCCCCGGTATTTCTCCAGGAGCCTCAGAATCATCCGGTTGCGCCGGCTATAGACGGCGGTGCGGATAATCCGCTTCCGCCTTACTTTATGCAGCAGCGGGTTAAGCTCAATCTCAAGGGCCACCCCGGAGAGGTCGCGCTCGGTGCCGCCGAAGGCAGCCCGGGGGGACTCGGAAATATCGTGCAGGATTCTATAGAGGAGGTTGATATAGTCTATGTGCAGCCCCACCCCACCCCCCTGAAGTAAATCAAGCAAATAGGCCTTGGCGTCCTCGGGTATATTCCAGACCGCCCCCGGCCTGACCGAGATGTCCTCAGCCTCCTCCACGTTCTCCAGCACGGCGATGGGGTTACCCGATAGCTCCAGGATTCGGGACAGCTGTGACATCGCCCGGTTAAGCTCCTGCTGGGACTCCACAATCGCCTCAAGGTCAGAGACGCCCCAGAACTGCTTGGGTTCCCTGAGGTTGGGGTAGATGATAAAGGGAATGAAGCCGTAAGGGTTGGGCTTGCTCTCGATGAGGCCGTCGTCCAGGTAGAGCTCGAACTGGCCGTCAGTCCACAGCTCAACCACCGTGGCCGTCTTGCCCCTGGGCTTAACGCCGTAGAGGAGCTGGCTCTCCTCTACGGTAAGGCTATAGCTAGAGGCTACCCGCCATACCCTAGAGCTATCGTCCCCCAGCCACCAGGCATAGATGCCCTGGACATCGGGGGCGGTAACCCTCACCCTCTTGGCTTGGCTATCCCATCTGACCTTATAGGCGGCGTCGCCCAGTACGGCGCAGTCAATCTCGGTCTCCAGGTCAAGCTGCTCAAGGTTGTTTTCCTGGTATACTTCATGCAGGGCGGCCTCGGCCTGGCGGGCTTTAGCCTCAGCCCCGGCTGAATCTTCGACAGCGTTAACGCCAAAGTTGACCTCGGACATAAGGTAAGAGCTGACCTTGTTGATAAAGACCTTGGCGTAGTTAAAGGTCAGCCTTTTCTCTCCCCGCCTCTCTCTCCCCTCCCACTGCCGCCCGTGGTAGAAATCGAGCCACTGCCGGTAGCCCCGCCGCCGGTCGATATCCTGACGGTTCAACTGTGAGATAATTGAGTTCTTATCCATCAGCCCCCCCTAGAGTCTTGATTTTCGGGGTAGATATATCCCTGGTCTGTTTCAGTATCCGCTGGATGGTGCGGCGGCTGACGCCGAACATAAGGGCTAATTCCTTCACCTTTTTACCCTGCTCATCAAACAGCCTCAAAACAGCCTCATCCCTCAGAGCCTTCAGCCAGTGCTGCTTTCCCCCGGGCTGGTCGTAGAGGCAGTCCGGGAAGGGACAGTCAAGGCAGGAATCAGCAAACTCGCACCCGTTATCCTGGTAATGGCAGTACTCCGGCGGCAGGTCCAGTTCCAAATCGTCAAAAACCATCTCTAATTCCTCAAAAGCCGCGTGATGATATTAGCACATTTGTTCTAACCAGTCAACGAGATTTTGTCGCCCTTAAGTACCATTGACACGTGCAAAGGCATAGTTTATTATTGAAGCAGGTTTGCAGTTTGGCGAAAAAATGATGGAAGCGGCGGAACTGACCCCGAAGTTGTTGGCACCCCAAAATAATTTAGGACTTCTTAATAAATTCATAACGTTTTTGGGTTATATTCGTTATAAAATATAAAGAAGGCCCCCAGGCAGTTAAAACGATGTTGATGGAGGTAGATGGTGAAAGGTAAAAGATTTTTAAGCATTCTGGCCACGGCAATTATTCTGGCCATGCTGATAGTAGTCATACCGGTCGCGCCGGCACTGGCGACGGAATATCTCACAGTTACCCCCAACCACGGTACAATTGGCGATTATGTCGAAGTCTATGGCGAAGGTTTTACCATTAATTCAACGGTTTATCTCTACTTTGCCAGCGGTAGTGCCAGTGTGGGGGATGATATTCGCAACCTTGATTCCTACGAAAGGGTGGCTGCAGGAGATGTCGGAACCGATAGCAGTTTCGATACCGATTTTTATGTGCCCGATACACTTACCAATGGTAATATAACAGCGGATGTCACCAGCGGCACATACTATATCTATGCTGCCTATGATACTGATAGGTACACCATAGTCGCCAAGGGTACATACAAAGTCAGCGTCATCGGACTCTCCATCAGCCCCAACAGTGGAACGGTGGGGACTGAGGTTGATATTACTGGCTCTGGTTTCAGCACCAGCAAAAGCATCACTATAAAATACGATACCACGGATATGACTAATGAGTTGGGGGGCGATACCTCAACTGATAGCAGCGGTGCATTCAGCTCCACTTTTACCGTTCCCGAGAGCGCCAAGGGAAGCCATACTATAACCGTTACCGTTAGCAGTGACAAGGCCACGGCTAAGTTCACGGTAGAGCCGGCGATGACCATCGACCCGACTTCCGGGTCAATCGGCAATAGCGTCAAGGTTACCGGCACCGGCTTTGCCAAGAGCAAGGGGGTTACCATCACCTTCGATAACAATGAGGTGGCGACCGGTAACACCGACTCTTCTGGCAGTTTTGAGACCAATTTTAATGTGCCCGAACTGGGGGCGGGAAGCTATGATGTTAAGGCTAAGGACGAGAGCAATAACTCGGCCAGCGCCACCTTCAAAATAAACACCGAGGTCAGCGTCAGCCCCACCACCGACGCCAACTCGCCGGGCTACGTGGGCCAGGATTTAACCATCAGCGGCACCGGCTTCAAACCAAACTCAGAGATAACCATCACCTACGAAAGTACGCCGGTTGTGTTTACCACCAACAGCGGAGCTGACGGGTCTTTTTCGACTACCATTAAAGTCCCCGCCAGCGAGCATGGCGAGCACACCATAACCGCCAGTGACGGTACCAGCAGTATGTCGGTAAACTTCTACATGGAGTCAACGCCGCCGGAGACACCACCACCCCTGCTCCCCTACATGAACGGCAAAGCGTCCTCAAAGGCCAAATTTGACTGGAAGGATGTCACCACCGATATTAATGGCCAGCCTGAACAGAGCCTGCCCATAACCTACGAGCTCCAGATAGCCACCGACGCCAACTTCACCAATGTGCTACTGGACAAGACGGGGATAACCACTTCGGAGTACACCCTGACCAAGGATGAGGCGCTGGCGTCAAATAACTCTGAGACTCCTTACTACTACTGGAGGATAAGGACGGTAGATGCCGCCTCCAATGCCAGCCCCTGGACCGGCACCGGGCAGTTCAAGGTCGGCTTTATCTTCAGCTTCCCAAATCTTAGCGGCTGGCTGCTCTATGTCCTCATCGGGGTGGGGGCGCTGGTGCTCTTCTTTATCGGCTTCTGGATTGGCCGCAGGGGCGGCGGCGAATACTATTAAACAAAACAGGAGAGGGGACCTAAAGGTCCCCTCTTAACTTTTCCGGCTATCTGACTTGAGCCTGCTATTTCTGCTTTTTCTTGGCCTCACGGACAATCTGTTCCGCCTGCCGTTTAGCCGCCGAAATAATCTGAGCTGCCTCCCACTCTGACTCGCGCTTGGCATCAGCCTTGATCTTGGCCAGCTCTTCCTCAGCCTGCTTCTTACCGGTCTCCTTGGCCTCGCCGGTAACCTGTTTGGCCGACTTTTTCGCCTCATTGAGAATGCCGTTAGCCTTTTCCTCGGCTTCTTTCTGAGCGTTAGCCAGTATCAGGTTGGCCTCCTTCTCAGCCTCCCGCTGTGCCCTGGCCACAATGTCAGCCGCTTCCTCCCTGGCACGCTCCACAAAGAGCTTCTTCTCCCGCTGTTTTTCCTGCTCGGCCTGCTTCCTTGCCTTCTCGGTGGCCTCAGCAAGAATCTGCGCGCTCTTCTCCTTAGCCTCGGCAATAATCTGTTCTGCCTTCTGCTCGCTCTCTTTCCTGATGGTGCCCTCGAACTCGGCCACCACCTCTTTGGTCTTCTCCTTGGTCTCGTCGATGTACCTTTGCGCTTCCTGCTCAGCCTGCCCTCTCACCTCGGCGATAATCTGCTCCGCCTGACTCTGGGCCTCGGTTCTGGCTTCGGTAATTATATTCTCACCTTTCTGTTTGGCCTTGGCGATAACTGCCGCCGCCTCCCGCTCCGCCTCTCTCTTTATCTTTTCCCGCTCCTGGGCCAGGACATTGATTAACCGCTGCCGGTATTCCTCCCGAGCCCCAGCAATAATGTGAGCCGATTTCTTGTCCGCCTCTTTCCTTATCCGGTTCCCCTCTTCCTCAATAATCAGACTGAGCCTCTGCCTTAAATCATCGGAGACCCCGCTCATCTCCTTAAGCTCCTGGGCCGCCTCATCAATTATATTGGCCATATTACCGTCCTCCTTATTTAACCTGCCCTGTCTATGAAATGTGGTTGGCTTCCCGGGCAATCCTCTCAACGTCATCCTCGGTGAACAGCCTCCACCCCCGCTTATCACGGTAGGAGGCATCGTTCAGAGTTCCCTTACGAAGCCACCTTAAAAAAGTAGACCTACCTATCCCCACCAGCCGACAGGCCTCCGATGTCCGGTAGTAGATCTCACCCTTGATTTTAACCGGCATAGTGTAAGCCCCCTTTAAAATTAGCCGGGTTGGTATATGTCAATCTTGTTCAAATTATGCTTTATCAGCAGCTAAACTGTAAATCACCTGAAGGTACTGCCGAGGGGATACAATAGTACTGGTAAAATAGTCCCGGTCAAGCCAGCGGTAGAGTTCCAGAATGGTCGCTTAGGATAGGAAAAGTCACCTTGACCCCCCCCATCCGGGGGATTACCATTTTAATAAGTACCCCCTGTCCGGTTAGCTGGGAAGCCGGAGCCCAACCATGATGACAGCGATAACCTTCGTAGCCCTGAATATGGCCGATGCCTATCTAACCAAGATGAGCTTGAAGGCGGGGGCGATAGAGGCTAACCCGCTGATGGCCGGCCTCGGCAGCAGCGTATTAATCAAAGGAATAATAGCGGCAGTGCTGGTCGGTGCCCTCTATTTCCTGGGTAAGGAAAGAATCCTCTGGCTTTTGAACTTCGGGCTGCTTGCTATTATCCTGTGGAATTCGGCCACCTATCTAATAATGGACCTGCAGCCGCTCCACTCCTTCATCGGCACCTGCGCCGGCTTCTAAATCTTAAAACCGGCCAGGGCTACAGCAAAAAGCGTTCAATGGCCGCCGCCAGCCCGTTCTGGTCAACATCAGGGGCGATATGGTCAGCTACCGCCTTGACCTCGTCGGGGGCGTTGTCCATGGCCACCGCCAGACCGGCTTTGGCGAGCAGGCTTATATCGTTGGTGCCGTCCCCCACCGCCATCACCTCGCTTAAAAGAACGCCTAGGTGAAGGGCTAGCGCCTCCAGCGCCCTCCCCTTGGATACCTCAGGGGCTACCACGTTGGTAAACTCGACGCCGGGAAAAGCCGGCGACCGGGCGATGGAAAAGTGGAGCCTGCCGTCAAACCTGGCGGAAAACTGCCTGGCCTTGGCCACCTGCTCGGGGCTAACCGAGGCCAGCCCCGCTTTGATGATTCTCTCCCGCTGCCACAGGCCGCTGAAGTCCACGACAGAGGGCTCGATACCGAAGAACTGGCGATGAGCATCGGTTGACCAGGTCTCCCGCTCGACAAAATAGTGGGCCGCTGAATAGAGCTCGAGGTCTATCTCCAGCGAGCGGGCGAAGTCAACCGCCTCCCCCACCACCCCCCTGTCCAGAGGCCGGGCATAGACCTCGCTGTCCAGGTCGGAGACCAAAGCGCCGTCAAAAAAGATATGATAGCCGTCCAGCGCCAGCTGCTCCAAGATGGAGGTGCAGGCCTTGACCGCCCGCCCGGTGGAGAGGGCGACCCTCACCCCCGACCGGCGGGCCCGGTCAAGCGCCCTCCTGTTCTCCGCTGATATGCTCCTCTCCCTGCCCAGCAGGGTGCCGTCTATATCCACCACTAACAGCTTATAGTCCATCAGCTCACCTTTCCAGATAACCGCCAAGAGTTATAGCGTTCTTCACTGCGAAGGCCTCGGCGTCATTGTTAAAATAGATATAAGCCGCCCTCACCTCCGGCGCCAGACTGCCCAGCCCTTTCGCCCACCCCGCCAGCTCCTGGTCAGAGTAAGAGCTGTAATAGAGCCCGGTGCTGCCGTGAAACCGGAGGTAGGCAAAATCGGCGGTGGCGGCCAGGGGGCAGCTGAGCCCGGGCATATCAAAGACACAGAGCCCCGCGTTATGCCGGCGCAGAATCTCAAACACCCCCTCGTCAAGCCAGGACTGGTGGCGGAACTCGAGCACGTGCTTTAGCTCTGGAGGCAAAACAGACAGGAAGGACTCCAGGCGCCCATCATCGCGGTGCATACTGGGGGGAAGCTGGTAGAGAAGGGGGCCCAGCTTCTCCTTCAATATCTTAGCCCTTTCCAGAAAATTAGCCACCGGCTCTTCCACATCTTTAAGCCGCTTGATGTGGGTGATAAAGCGGCTCACCTTCACGGCGAAGGTGAAACTATCCGGCGTTGAGCGGTACCAGTTAGCGAAGGCCGCCTCGGAGGGCAGGTGGTAGAAGCTGTTATTGAGCTCAACGGTGTGGAAATGGCGGCTGTAGAACTCAAGCCACTTTGCCTTGGGCAGCCCCTCCGGATAGAACAGCCCCCGCCAGTGTTCATAGTGCCAGCCCGATGTTCCGATATAGTGCTGCAAACCGCGAGCCCCTTTCCCAACCCCCTAATTTTAGCATCAGGGCGGTGGATTTCCAAATCAGGCAGTCTCAGATGGCTCTGACCCCCCGCCCTCTCTTTAACCTGAGTTTTTCTTCCCATACCCTCCCACCCAAAGGGTTGCACCCTTTTAGACTCTCTTCCCCCCACCCCAATGGATAAGTGTCCCCAGCCCCTCGTTTGGGGTGGTGAAGAAAGTTTTAAAGGCGAAGCCTATGAGGGTGGGCCGGGTGGGAAGAAAGACAAGACTTTAAAAAAATTTTGGGCTGTCCCAAGCTTGAACACACCCCTAAAATAGACTATAATCCCCAAAAGCAGTTTTATGTTAAGGCCGGTTATGCACTGTATTGGCGTCGATATCGTCGAAATAGCCCGCCTGGAAAAGGCGGTCGCCCGCTGGGGGGAAGGCTTACTCAACCGGGTCTATACCGATTCGGAGCTAAAGCTCTACCGCCAAAAGCTGCCCTCGCTGGCGGCCCGCTTCGCCGCCAAGGAAGCGGTGATTAAGGCGTTGGGCGGGGAAGCCAGCCTCAAAGATATCGAGGTACTGTCCGGCCCCGGCGGCCAGCCGGTGGTCAATCTCTACGGCCGGGCGCAGCAGCAGGCCAAAGTGATGGGGCTGAGTGAGCTGGCGGTCAGCCTCTCCCACTCTAAAGAATACGCCGTCGCCTTCGCCAGCGGTGATAGGAAATTGACTTGACATATTGCCCGTGATATCATAAATCAAAAGGCCGGTTAGTATGTCAGCTCTGAGCGAGCTTAACCAGGAAATCGAGCGTTGCCAGCAGTGCGAGATAGCTAAATATCGGAACAGGGCGGTGCCGGGGGAGGGGGCGGAGGATGCAGCCATAATGTTTATCGGCGAGGCACCAGGCTGGCACGAAGACCAGCAGGGACGCCCATTCGTCGGGCCGGCCGGTAAATTTCTGGACGAGCTGCTGGCCTATATCGGCCTGAGCCGCAAGCAGGTCTACATCGCCAATGTGATTAAGTGCCGCCCTCAAGGAAACCGAGACCCTCTGCCCACCGAGATTCAGAACTGCCGCCCCTACCTGAAACGCCAGATTGAGATTATCCAGCCCAAGATGATTGTCACCCTGGGGCGTTACTCCATGGCCATGTTCTTCCCCGGCAAGAGCATCAGCAAGATTCACGGCACCGCCCAGAAGCGGGATAACGTTATCTACTACGCCATGTACCACCCGGCGGCGGCGCTGCACCAGGCCAGCCTGCGCCAGGCCATAGAGGAGGATATGCGCCGGATTCCGACGCTCCTGGCCGAAGCCGAAGGCGTGGCCGAGGCCAAGCAGGAGCCAGAGCAACTAAGCATGTTTTAGGTGAAAGATAATGGCTAAACCAAAGGCTAAATCGAAGTTAAAAATAATCCCCCTGGGGGGGCTTTCCGAAATCGGCAAGAACATGATGGTGATGGAATACGAAAACGATATCATCATCATTGATGCCGGGCTGATGTTTCCCGGTGAGGAAATGCTGGGCATTGACCTGGTCATCCCCGACATCAGCTACCTGCTGGACAAGAAAGATAGGATAAAAGGCATCGTTATCACCCACGGCCACGAAGACCATATCGGCGCCCTGCCCTACCTCCTGCCCCAGCTTGAGGCGCCGGTCTATTCCACCAAGCTGACCAACGGCCTTATCGAGGTGAAGCTCAAGGAGAGAAAGGCGCTGGCCGGGGCCAAGCTCCATGCGGTGCCCTACGGCGGCCAGGTGAACCTGGGCCGGTTCAGGGTGGAGTTTTTCCCGGTCTGCCACAGCATACCCGATGCCGCCGGTCTGATTATCCACACCCCGCTGGGAGCAATAGTCCACAGCGGCGATTTTAAGCTGGACTATACCCCAGTAGACGGCAAGCCTACCGACCTTTCCCGGCTGGCCCAGTTGGGGGCGCAGGGGGTGCTGCTGCTGATGTCGGACTCCACCTATGCCGAACTGCCCGGCTATACCCCTTCGGAGAGGCTGGTGGGCGAGAACCTGGACCGGGTCATGGCCGAGGCGCCGGGCCGGGTGATTGTGACCACCTTCTCCTCGCTGGTATCCAGAATCCAGCAGGTTATTGACGCCGCCGCCCGGCATGAACGCCGGGTTTTTATTATCGGGCGGAGTATGACCGATATAGTGAAAATGACCCTGGAGCTGGGCTACCTCAAGGCCCCCGAAGGCATACTGGCCCGGATAGACGAGCTTAAGAATACCCCCCATAACAAGGTGGTCTTCGTCACCACCGGCAGCCAGGGGGAGCCGACCTCGGCCCTGGTGCGCATCGCCAACCAGGACCACCGCCACGTCCATATCCTGCGCGGGGACACGGTGGTGCTTTCGGCTACCCCCGTCCCCGGCAACGAGGCCCTCATCAACCGCACTGTGGACAGCCTCTTCCGGCAGGGGGCCCAGGTGCTCTACGACAAGGTAGCCCAGGTCCACGTCCACGGGCACGGCAGCCAGGAGGAGCTGAAGCTGCTGCTGAACCTGGTCAAGCCCAGATTTTTTATGCCCATTCACGGCGAGTTCCGCCACCTCAGCTTTCACGCCAAGCTGGCCCAGTCGGTGGGCATCCCGGAGAAAAATATCTTCCTGCTGGAGGACGGCGATGTCCTCGAGCTCGGCCAGTGGTCAGGGAAGGTGGACGGCAAGGTCAGCTCGGGCAATGTCTATGTCGACGGCCTGAGCGTGGGCGATGTCGGCACGGTGGTACTGCGCGACCGCAGGATGCTGTCGCGGGACGGCATCGTGATGGTGATTATCACTGTCAACCGCCAGACCGGCAAGCTGGTGGGCCGCCCCGATATCGTCTCGCGGGGCTTTGTCGATACCCGGGAGGCCAAGGACATGATTGAGGAGAGCCGCGACCTGGTGGCCAAGGCTCTAGACCACAGCGGTGCCCGCCCGGCTGACTGGGGCTTTATCTACGCCAAGGTCAGGGATATACTGTACAAGTTCTACTACGACCAGACCAAGCGCCGTCCCATGATTCTACCGGTCATGGTCAAGGTTTAGTGATATGGCTAAAAGGAAAGCCAAGCGCCAGACGGGGAGAGAGGCCAGGCCCAGGGGCGGGTCGGGGTTGAGGCGGTTTTTCCACTTCATCTGGCTGCCGCCGGTGAGACGGCTGATACTGGCGGTGATTATCGTTGGGCTGGCCTTCTGGTACTGGTCGACGATTGCCACCTGGGCGTCCGGAATCTGGGATGGCACCTTAGCCCTGTTCGGCTGGGGTCTTTTCTTCCTGGTCCTGGCCCTGGGCACGCTGGTGGGAATAATCTGGGGGCAGCGGGTTCTCTCCTTTATCTACCACTGGAACCAGTGGCTGGGCGGCATCGCCTTTATCTTTGTCGCCTGGGGGATAATGTCTTTCTGGGGGCTGGGGGGGAGCTTCGGCCAGGGGATTATCGGGGCTAACCCTGTCCTGGGGGCGCTGCGCCTGCTGGGGCTGGCAATCTTAGGCTTTATCCTGGTGGCCCCGGGCTTAAGCTGGCGGCTTTTGGGCAAATTTTTCAGCTGGGTGGGCCGGAAGCTCCGGGAACGCCCCACCCCCAGGCCGCAGGCCTACGTCCCACCCCCAACCCTTGAAAAACCGACACCACCCCCGGTAATGGCACCGCCCCCGCTGATTACACCCCAGCCGCCGCTAAGAGAGCCGGAAGCGGAGCCACCATTGCTTGCCCCCACCCCGGCCCAGCAGGAGCTGCGGCAGGTGGCCCAGGAGGTCTGGAAGAAATATGGCGAGTCGCCGTCGCTGGTTACCGTTGACGGCTGGCGGCTGCCGCCGATTGATATTCTGGACAGCGTGCCCGACGTCGAGTTCGGGCAGGCGGACAATATGCAGCGGGCCAAGATTATCGAGGACGCCCTGGCCAGCTACGGCGTTGAGGCCAAGGTGGTGCAGATAAACGCCGGCCCCACCGTCACCCAGTTCGGCATAGAGCCGGGCTGGGACCGCAAAATGAGGGAGATAAAGGAGCGGGACCGGGACGGCAATATCCAGATAAGGCAGGAGGAGGTCTCCAAGACCAGGGTCAAGGTGGAGAGGATTACCTCGCTGGCCAACGACCTGGCCCTGGCCCTGGCCGCCCCCAGCATCAGGATTGAGGCCCCGGTGCCGGGCAAGTCTATGGTGGGGGTGGAGGTGCCCAACACCATCTACGGCATGGTCAGCCTGCGGGGGGTGCTGGAGACCAGCGCCTTCCAGAAGCTCAAGGCCAAGTCCAAGCTGGCGCTGGCGCTGGGCAAGGGTGCCGGCGGGGAGGCGGTGGCAGCCGACCTGTCCAAGATGCCCCACCTGCTTATCGCCGGGGCCACCGGCAGCGGCAAGACGGTCTGCTTAAACTCAATCATCTGCTGCCTGCTGATGCACGCCCCGCCCAGTGAGGTACAGTTCATCATGGTTGACCCCAAGCGGGTGGAGCTGACCTCCTACAACAGCGTGCCTCATCTGGCCGCCCCGGTCATCGTTGATACCAATAAGGCGGTAGGCACGCTGCGCTGGCTCAACCAGGAGATGGACAAGAGGTATCAGAAGCTGGCTACCGCCGGCGCCCGCAACATCGAGGGCTATAACAAGAGCAAGGAGGCCGGGGAGAGGCTCCCCTACCTGGTACTGGTTATTGACGAGCTGGCCGACCTGATGATGGCCGGCTTTGACGAGGTGGAGCACGTCCTTTGCCGTCTGGCTCAACTGGCCCGCGCCACCGGCATCCACCTTATCGTGGCCACCCAGCGCCCCTCGGTGGATGTTGTCACCGGCCTGATCAAGGCCAACTTCCCCACCCGCATCAGCTTCGCCGTCACCTCCCAGGTGGACTCGCGCACCATCCTGGACATGGGCGGCGCCGAAAAGCTGCTGGGACGGGGGGACATGCTCTTTATGCCCACCGAGGCGGCCAAGCCCAAGCGCCTCCAGGGTTGCTATACCTCCGATGCCGAGGTGGAGCGGCTGGTCTATTTCTGGAACAGCCAGAAGGGCGAGGAGGCGGTGATGCCCCGGATGGAGGAGGTCACCCCTACGGTAGGGGTGAGGGGAGGCTTTCCCGCCGACCCCCTAATGGACGCCGCTCGGCAGCTTGCCCGTGAGCACGAGCACATATCAACATCCTTCTTGCAGCGGCGGCTGCGCATCGGCTACCCCCGCGCCGCCCGCATCATGGAGGATCTTGAGGAGGAGGGATTTAAGAGAGGAGAGGGGGAGGAGGTCTAGGTTATTTTATCCCTTCCTTGGCGGCATGGTATGACGTAAACCACGATGCTAGACCCCATAGCCAGAGTGCAATCGCTATCAGTATCCAGTTTGTCGCCCCCAGGCCAAGCCCTTTACCAATAGCGGCGCTTATTATTCCCACTATCAAGCTGGCCAGGCCCAGCCAGTTTAAGACCATCATACACTTTGCGTGCCACCTAGCCCCAAATCCGAAAAGCAGGAACTTCATGTCCTTTGGAATCTCGGCCATCTCTACCACCTACTTTTACTAGATAGTCGGTGCCACCGCTATTATACTACTACTTGTCAATAGGGGGACTTTTTTTGTCCTTCAGGGGTCTTGACAACATATCTTTATATCTATTCCCGCCCGCCGCCCTTTTAAGGTAAAGAGGGGTGGCACCCCTCTTAAAAACACCCTGCTTTTTTGGGTATTGTCAATATGTTAAGTTGGGGGTATTATGGGTGAGAGGAGGGGAAAGGGAGATAAGGGGTAGGTGACTAGTTTGTTATATTTCTGGTTTTGGATATGGTGAGTAGATAACCAGTCCTTTGTGAGACAATCTTCCAATGACATAATCGAGGAATCCATCTATTGGTTTTGAATTGCAGATTCTTGCAAGTTCCTTTCCAGTGCTGCTGAGAATAACCTTGCCTATTTCCATATCGTTATTCTCAGGATTCTTGAATTCTGCTTTGAAAGCGGTCCCGTGATAGTAAATATCTATTTGCTGGGATAGTTTGATCTTTGAAAGACCGGTTAGTGGCTCAAATCTAATAAGGCCAATACTATCCAAATGGGTTAACGTATCAAAGTCGATTTGTTGGTCGTTGTATATTGATGACTGTTCATCATAAATCAAAGGAGTGAATTCTTCAATAATTACGAACCCGAAGCTGCAAAGATTGGTAAATAGCTGCGCGTCACGCTTGTCTAAAGAGCCTAAAGAATTAACGGTTCGCTTCGAATAAGTTCCTGGGGAATTCGCCTCACCTGCGAGTATCTTTGCCCATAATAACTGCATCTCCTCATCTGAGACGATACGACACTTATCAAAGAAATTAGTTATCCAATCGTTCTCCATGTTTTGGGGATTGGAGGAAGCGTTTAGCTGAGGGATGGCTTTTTCTGTGATTGATTCAATGTTATTTTGCTTCTGTGCTTCTTCGGAGACGAAACGGGCAAGTGCTCTGCGTTGAAGGTTAGTGATTTCAATCTGAGCCTGCTCTTTTATAACCTCTGCTTCAGCCTCTGCCTTTGCGACACGCCTAATCTGATAAGGCTTGTATAAGCCACCGACAGCATCGGATATCTTCTGAATTAAAACCGTCGCTGGCTCTGCGATTTTGCCATCGATTTTGATTAGAGAAAATCCGTCAGTCATTTGTTCATTAACATAACACCGTTTTCCGTAGCAGTCAATACTGCCCCTTCACTTCCCCTTCCCCCTTAACCGCTTCATAATCGCATCCATATAGACCTTAGCTAAATTCTTGCCGTGCTTGGCCATGCGCTCGCGCTTTTTCTGGAGCTTCTTTTCCCGGCGCTCCTGCTTGGTCTCTACCTCGTTATTGGTCACTTCTTTATCTCCACCGGCTCGAACTCTTTGCGCAGCTCGATGATGCGGTCGCGGATTAATGCCGCCTTCTCGAACTCGAGGTTGCGGGCGGCGGTCTTCATCTGTCCCTCGAGCTCCTTGACCAGCCGGGCGACGTCCTCTCTGGTGCGGGGGGCGGTGGCGTCATAGACGGCATGGACCTCGGCGGCCACCCTGACCCGCTCGGTGATGTCCTTGATGGCCTTCCTGATGCCCTGGGGGGTGATGCCGTGCTCCTTATTATAGGCCTCCTGGATGCGGCGGCGGCGCCTGGTCTCGTCGATGGCGGCCTGCATCGAGCTGGTGACAATGTCGGCGTACATGATGACGTGCCCGTCAATGTGGCGGGCGGCGCGGCCCATCGTCTGGATTAGAGCACCTTCAGACCTGAGGTAGCCCTCTTTATCGGCGTCGAGGATGGCCACCAGGCTGACCTCGGGCAGGTCGAGACCCTCACGCAGCAGGTTGATACCGACGACAACGTCGTAGACGCCGAGGCGGAGGTCGCGCAGTATTTCCACCCTCTCCAGGGTGTCAATCTCGGAGTGGAGGTAGTGGGTCTTGATGCCCATCTCGATGAGGTAGTCGGCCAGCTCCTCGGCCATGCGCTTGGTCAGGGTGGTCACCAGGCAGCGCTCCTTTTTGTCCACCCTGGCCTTGATCTGCTCCAGCAGATCGTCAATCTGGCCCTTGGTGGGTTTGATTTCGATGGTCGGCTCCAGCAGGCCGGTGGGGCGGACCAGCTGTTCCACCACCTGCTGGCTGTGCTTGTACTCGTACTCTGCCGGCGTGGCCGAGGTATAGACAACCTGGTTCAGGCGCTGGTTGAACTCGGTGAAGTTTAAGGGGCGGTTGTCCAGCGCCGAGGGCAGGCGGAAGCCGTAGTCCACCAGCGTCTGCTTGCGGGAGATGTCGCCGTGGTACATGCCTCGAATCTGGGGGATGGTCATGTGCGACTCGTCGATGAAGAGGAGGAAGTCATCGGGGAAGTAGTCGAGCAGGGTGGAGGGGGGGCTGCCGGGGGGACGCCCGGAGAGGTGGCGGGAGTAGTTCTCCACGGCGTGGCAGTAGCCCGCCTCCTGCAGCATCTCGATGTCGTAGTTGGTGCGGGCCTCGAGCCGGGCCGCCTCTAATAATTTACCCTGCCCTTTCAGTTCGGCCAAGCGCTCAGTCAATTCCTGCTTGATGCTCTCGATGGCGGTCATCAGCTTATTATGTGAGGTAACAAAGTGCTTGGCGGGGTAGATGTCCACCGAGTCCAGCTCGCCTAATAGCTCGCCGGTGAGGGGGTCTACCTCCGTGATGCGCTCGATCTCGTCGCCGAAGAACTCAATCCTCAGGGCTAATTCTTCATAGGAGGGCTGTATCTCCAGGGTATCGCCGCGCACCCGGAAGCGGCTGCGGGTAAAGTCGATGTCGTTGCGCTGGTACTGCATGTCCACCAGCTGCCTGAGGACCTTCTCTCTACGGTAGCTCTCCCCCTTCTTGAGGCTCAGGACGAAGCTGAGGTACTCCTCCGGCTCGCCCAGACCGTAGATGCAGGAGACCGAGGCCACGATGACCACATCCCGCCGCGAGAGGAGGGCGCGGGTGGCGGCGTGGCGCAGCTTGTCAATCTCCTCGTTGATGTCTATCTCCTTCTCGATGAAGGTATCGGTGCGGGGGATATAGGCCTCTGGCTGGTAGTAGTCGTAGTAGCTGACGAAGTACTCCACGGCGCTGTCGGGGAAGAACTCCTTGAACTCGGTAGAGAGCTGGGCGGCCAGCGTCTTGTTGTGGCAGATGACCAGCGTCGGCCGCTGCACCCGGGCGATGACGTTGGCCATGGTGAAGGTCTTGCCGCTGCCGGTAACTCCTAGCAGGGTCTGGTGCTTGAAGCCCTTATTTAGACCTTCCACCAGCCCATCAACCGCCTGGGGCTGGTCGCCGGTCATCCTGAAGTCGGAGACAATCTCGAACTGGGGCATAATAATAGTATAGCCTCTGGGGGCGCCGGATACAACGCACTATTGACAATGGGCAACTTATTTAATAGACTTGAAATACCGCAGTAGTTAAAGGAGGATAATATGGCAGAAAGTGTCTACAAGATAATCACGGTGGTGGGCAGCAGCCCCAAGTCCTGGGAGGATGCGGCCACGGTGGCGGTGGAGACGGCGGCCAAGACGCTGCGCGACCTGCGCATCGCCGAGGTTGAGGAGCTGGATATGCAGATTGATAAGGGGAAGGTCATCAGCTACCGGGCCAGGGTGAGAGTATCCTTCAAGTATGAGGGTTAGGCAGTAGTCTAGCCCAACCATAACCGAATATTATGTAAGCACCGATGGGAGGGGCGTTGCCCCTCCCTGATTTTGTAGCTATGCCTATCCTTACGGCTCAACCCTATGGCCGAGAGTGAACACATTGAGAGGCCCATTCGGGTCGAGATAGGCGCTGTATTCTTCTTCGAAGGCCTGCATTTCGGGTGACTGATGGTCTTTGGCGAACGCCTCCATATCATTGACCTCGCACCTGGCCACAAACTGATACGGGGGCTCCGAGGGCGGGTTCTTGGCACCGACTATCGAAGGTGCCAGCACCTTATCAACTCGATGCATCTCAAACGAGTTTATGTAAGGCTTTGACCGCAAAAAGGGGATCTTCTTCCTCTTTAGATACTGTTCATAAGCGTCCGCGTTATTGGCATCCTTGGCATTATATACCACAATTACAGTCGGCATTTTGTCCCTCCTTTTATTTAGGCAGGTTACTCGGGGCTTCTCACAAGAACACTATACCATAATATCCATTGGATTAAACACGCTTTTGGGGGGATTGTTTGGCTAGCTTTTTGGGGGATTAGACGGCGGGAGGCTTTACTGTTTTAAAAAGTGTGAGACCCCCCATTTGTGGCGGGAGGTCTTACATAGTAGCCCTGTTTGGGACTTACTATCGTAATTAATACTAACACTTTAGTTGCAATAAAGTCAAAAAAGGTGGGGCCTCTGTCCCTACCCCATCTCCATCAAATCAAACCCGCTTGCTTTATCGGGCAGGCGGGCGGCTTTGGCCCCCAGAATCTCGTAGATTATAGCCTCCCCCACCAGCCAGGTGGTGACGCCGGGGCGCAGGCAGCCGGTGAGGGCTCTAGCGGCGCGGCCCAGCGAGGCGTGGATGTGGAGGGTGGGCCTGCCGTTCTTGTCCGGGACGATGATGCCAACGCCGACCACCTCGTGGGCGCCGTCAACGGGGACAAGCACGGGTTCGGGCGGCATCTCTGCCGAGTCTCTGGGGCCAGCGACGATTTTACCGCCGCCGATGCCGCCCACCAGTACCACCTGCCCTACCGATATGTTTTTCTCGGCGGCGAAGCGCTCGATGCATTCAGGGATAAGGTCACCGTCCTCAAGGCGCAGGACAAAGACGCGCCCGATATGCCCCTCAGTCGCCTTCATCGCTCTCTCCTGCAGTGTCTATCTCCTCGGCGATGCCGATGCGCTGCACCGATAGCGGCACGTAGTTGACCATCTTGCACTCGATGAGGTCCTTGAGCTCCTTCTCCGCCGGGGAAAGGCTGGCCCGGCCCGTCTTGACCTCGATGAAATCAACCCCCTCCCCGTACTTGATGCCGACGAAGTCCACCGGCTCGCCCAGGTAGAAGAGCCTATCGTACTTGGTCAGCTCGAAGGTGGCCAGCAGCTCGTTGAGCTTGCCGGTGCGCTGGCCCAGGCTGCGGGTTATCGACTCCAGGACATCGTGGGGCAGGCCAGCCAGGGTGTCCTGTATCTCCTTGACCGAGGCCGCCGAAGCCAGGGCGAACCTGAGCTTGGCCTCAAGCTCGTCTACGGCCGGGAGTTCCACCTTCCTGGGGCGGAAGATGAGCACCAGGACTGCCGCCAGCAGAATGAAAATAATGACATAGAGAGCAATTTCCATAGGGGACTCCTTTAATTTTATGGCGGGATACCGCCGCCCTTAGATTTCCTCAAAAGCGATCTTCAGCTTTACCTCGCTCGGGCTAGCCTCAGCTACATCCTCAGGGGAAATGAAAAAGTCTGCCCCGCTCAGCTCGGTGGAGACCTGAAATTTAGTGATTTCACCCGTCCAGGAGTCCCGCATTACCTTGTTGACAGTACCCAGCACCTTGCCGTTCTTGTCCTTTACCTCAGCTCCGTACTCTATCTCCATCGGTCACCCCCTTTTTCAAAGGCTCTGCACTACCGGCAGCCGGCGGGTGGCTTCTTACTTGGCGGCGAAATAGCCCAGCGCCAGCTTGATTTTTTCCTCTAGGGTGAGTTTCGGGTCGGGGGGAAGGGCGGCCACGGCGTGGCTGGCCTCCCTTACCGAGTAGCCCAGGGAGGTGAGGGCGGCCAGCACCTCGGCGTTCTCCTCGGCGAACTCGGGGGGCGGGGCGGCCAGCCAGCCGGCGGCAATCTTCTCCTTAAGCTCTAAAATAATGCGGTTGGCCGTCTTCTTGCCGATGCCAGGGACCTCGGAGAGCAGGTCGGTGTTACCGCTGGCGATAGCCATGGCCAGCTTCTCGACGCTCATCGCCGAGAGCATGGCTAGTGCCAGCCTGGGGCCTAAGCCCGATACCCCGAGCAGGGTCCGGAAAAGCCCGAGCTCCTCGGGGGTGGCGAAGCCGTAGAGGCTGACGTTGTCCTCCCTGAGGTGGAGGTGGGTATGCAGCTCGACCTCGTCGCCGATAGCCCCCAGGGCGGACATGGTGGAGGTGGGCATATGGACGCGGAAGCCGATACCGTTAACGTCAATAACGGCCCAGTCGCCGCCCAGCGCCCGCATGGTTCCCTTGAGAAATGCTATCACCTCTGGTCTCCCTGGGCCAGCAGGCTGTCTATACGGGTTTCGTGGAGGTGGCAGAGGGCTACCGCTAAAGCGTCGGCGGCATCGCTGGGCTGGGGGACTTCGGCTAAATTAAGCTGGAGCCGGACCATCTCCTGAACCTGCTCCTTGGTGCTGGCCCCGTAGTTGGTCACCCTCTGCTTGACCTGGGCCGGGGTGTATTCAAAGGCTGGGATGCCTTTCTCGGCGGCGGCCAGTATGGCGATGGACTGGGCGCGGCCCACCGCCAGCGCCGACCTGACGTTCTTGGCCATAAAGGGCTGCTCTATGGCCGCGGCAGCGGGCTGATAGCGTGAAATTATCTCCAGGAGGCGGTGATAGATAAAGCTCAGGCGCTCCCCGATAGGGGAGCGCTCCCGGGTGACTAAAGCGCCGCTGTCAAGCAGGATTATCCCGTCGTCACCGGCTTCAATGACACCGTAGCCCATGATTACTGTCCCCGGGTCAATACCTAAAATCCTCATCGGGCCGGACTCATTCCTGGTATTTCTCCAGGATGGCATCGGAGAAATCAACATTGCTGGAGACGTGCTGGACCTCGTCCAGCTCCTCCAGCCTGTCCAGCAGCTTCAGTGTCTGCAGGGCAGCCTTCTCATCCATCTCGACGGTGCTCTTGGGTATCATGGATAGCTCCGCCGAGGCGATGGCGATATTCTTCGCCTCCAGCGACTCCCTGACCTTCTCCAGTTCGGTGGGCTTGGTGTAGACCTCGATATAACCCTTCTCTATCCTGACGTCCTCGGAACCGGCATCGATAGCCTGCAGGGCCAGCCCCTCGGCGTCCTGGCCGTTGGTCTCCACCGTAATCACCCCCTTGGAGTCGAAGAGCCAGGCGACACAGCCGGCCTCACCCAGGTTGCCGCCGTTGCGGTAAAAGATATTCCTCACATCCTGCAGGGTCCGGTTGCGGTTGTCACTCACCGCCTTTACCAGGATAGCCGCCCCGTTGGGACCGTAGCCCTCAAGGGTCATCTCCACCAGGCTGGCGCCCTCGGCATGGCCGCTGCCCCGCTTGATAGCCCGTTCTATGTTGTCCAGGGGCATGTTGTTATCGCGGGCTTTCTGTATAACCAGCCGGAGGCGGAAGTTGCCCTCAGGGTTATCGCCGCCCTCCCGCACCGCCACGATAATCTCGCGGGCAAGCTTGGTGAAGACCTGCCCCCGGCGGGCGTCAGCCACCCCCTTCTGCCGTTTAATCGTTGACCATTTGGAGTGTCCAGACATATATTTACCTCTGGCTAAAACATCAACACCTTTTGCTAGAATTCTAGCATTTTAGTTGTCTAGGGTAAAGGGGCAGGCATTAAAACAAATTACTCACCTACTTTGGTAACGGTTATAAAGAGTACGGGGGTTTGACAGTGAGGAAGTGCGGTTGTAGACTTTAAGCCGGGAGGATAAATGGACCCTTTAAAGTCTACCGACCCCGAAATCAGCCGGGCGATGGAACTGGAGTCAAAGCGGCAGCGGGAGACGATAAACCTTATCGCCTCGGAGAACTACGCCAGTCAGGCGGTGCTCCAGGCCGAGGGCTCATTCCTAACCAACAAATACGCCGAGGGCTACCCCGGCCAGCGCTATTATGGCGGCTGCGAAAACGTGGACATAGTGGAAGAGCTGGCCATCCAGCGGGCCAGGGAGCTCTACAAGGCAGAGCACGCCAATGTCCAGCCCCACAGCGGGGCCCAGGCCAACATGGCCTCGTACTATGCCCTGCTGGAATACGGGGACACCGTCATGGGGATGAGCCTGGCCCACGGCGGCCACCTGACCCACGGGGCTCCAGTAAGCTTCTCCGGAAAGTCCTATAACTTCATCCACTACGGGCTTAACCGGGAGACGGAAAGGATAGATTACCCGGAGATAGAGCGGCTGGCCAGAGAGCACAAGCCCAAGTTGATTGTGGCCGGCGCCAGCGCCTACCCCAGGATTATTGACTTCGAGCGCCTCCGCAATATCGCCGACCTGGTGGAGGCCAAGCTGATGGTGGATATGGCCCACATCGCCGGTATGGTGGCGGTGGGCCTGCACCCCACTCCCATCCCCTACGCCGAGGTAATCACCTCAACCACCCACAAGACGCTGCGCGGCCCCCGCAGCGGCTTTATCCTCTGCCGCCAAGAGCTGGCCCCGGCCATAGACGATGCCGTTTTCCCCAGGATGCAGGGAGGCCCGATGATGCACACCATCGCCGCCAAGGCGGTCTGTTTCCAGGAGGCACTACAGCCCGGCTTTACCGACTACCAGCGGGCGGTGCTGGACAACGCCCAGGCTCTGGCCAGCGGGCTGCAGCAGAACGGCCTGCGCTTAATCTCAGGCGGCACCGACAACCACCTGGTCCTGGTTGACCTCACCGAGACCGGCATTACCGGCCGGCAGGCCGAGCAGGCCTTGGGGTCGGCGGGCATTGTGGTCAACCGCAATGCCATTCCCTTCGATAAGCAGCCGCCCCGGATTACTGGTGGCATTAGGCTGGGCACCCCGGCGGTCACTACCAGAGGCTTCGGCAGAGAAGAGATAAAGCAAGTCGCTGCCTGGATTATAAAAATCCTGACCCATATTGATAGCTCTGAGATTAAAAAGGAGGTGGGAGAAGAGGTCATCCAGATGTGCTCCCGCTTCCCGGTGCCGGGCATTGACAACTGAGATTTTTACCAATCACTCCTGTATTATGCTATTATATATAGATATATATCCCCCCTGTTTTCAAGGGGGAGGAGGCATTAAGAGGTGGATACTGCCAAGTTCGAGAATATCGTTTTCAGCAAAGAGGCAAATGTGGCTAAAATCATCCTGAACCGCCCGGAGCGGTTAAACGCCATTACTCGCGAGATGGAGCAGGAACTGATCGAGTCTCTGGCCGACATCCACAATGACGAGGATATCAAGGTCCTGGTGCTGACCGGCGCTGGCCGGGCCTTCTGCAGCGGCGGCGATGTCAGCGAGAATATGGTCGAGGAATACGGCGGCAGCGTCCAGAAAGTCAGCGATACCTTCCACCACGTCTATCAGGGAATAATCCTCCAGCTATACAACCTGGATATACCGACCATCGGCATGATAAACGGGGCCGCCGTCGGCCTGGGCTTTGACCTGGCCCTAGCCTGTGATATACGGATAGGCTCGGAGAATGCCAAATTCATGGTAGCCTTCACCAAGATGGGGCTGACCCCGGCCGCCGGTGGGGCCTGGCTGATGCCCAGGGTAATGGGACTGGCCAAGGCCGCCGAGTTTATCTATACCGCCGATTTACTGGAGGCGGAAGAGGCGCTGAGGCTGGGGGTGCTGAACCGGCTGGTACCAGCCGCCTCGCTGGAGCAGGAAACCATGGCGATGGCCAAGAAGATTAGCCTAAACTCACCGCTGGCCAACCGGCTGGCTAAGCTCCAGTTGCATCGGGGACTAGATACCGACCTGGGGACGGCGCTGGAACTGGGGGCTACCTGCCAGGCCATATGCCTGACCTCAGAAGATACCCGGGAGGCTCTCGTAGCCTTTCGTGAAAAGAGAAAACCCGTCTTTAAAGGGAGGTGATTGTCATGGTGAACAAACTGGCTATAGGCATAGGGGCAGCCTTGGCTGTCTTCGTCATCGTTTTCTGCGCCCTGCCCCTCAAGGAGGTATCCTCCTACCAGGGTACCGAGAAATACCTGGCCCCGGAGGGCTATTACGTCGAGGAGCCCTATACCACCCACTCTGGAGCAATCGCCCAACCGGAGGTGACCCAGTATAAGCTGGTGGCCGAGCAGACCTACGTCTGGAAAGAGAGAACGGTAACACTCTATAAGAAAGTCTCCTTCTTGGAAGCCCTTATCGGCGGTTATTGATATTAGAAAAGAGAGGTAAGAGCCTGTGGATGAGCTGAAGGTATTTACCGGCAATGCCCACCCCCTCCTCGCCCAGCAGGTAGCCGACTACCTGGGCATGCCGCTGGGCCGGTGCGAGGTCTTTGAGTTCAGCAACGAGAATATATTCGTCCGCATACTGGAGAACGTGCGCCAGAGGGATACCTTCGTCATCCAGCCCCTGTGCTCGCCGGTGAACCGGAGCCTGGTCGAGCTGCTGATTATGCTCGACGCCCTGAAAAGGGCCTCGGCGGGACGCATCACCGCCGTCATCCCCTACTACGGCTATGGCCGCACCGACAAGAAAGACCAGCCCCGGGTGCCGATAACCGCTAGGCTTATTGCCGACCTGCTCACCGTGGCCGGCGCCAACCGGATGCTGACGGTGGACCTGCACGCCCCCCAGATTCAGGGCTTCTTTAACATACCGGTTGATGAGCTGACGGCTGAGTTCCTGCTCAGCGACTATTTTAAAAAAAGAGAGTTCGATAACCTGGTGGTGGTGGCCACCGATATCGGCATTAGCAAGCGGGCGCGGGATGTAGCCGCCAGGCTCAATGCCCCGCTGGCTATTGTGGAAAAGAGGCGGCTGGGCAACGACGACCTGACGGAGACATTGAACATCATCGGCGAGGTGGAGGGCAGAGCGGCGCTCACCGTGGACGACGAGATAGACACCGCCGGCTCACTGGTGGGCGTTATCTCGGCGCTGGAGAAGCACGGGGTCAAACAGACCTACGCCTGCTGCACCCACCCCATATTCTCCGGCAAGGCTATCTCCAGGATAGCCTCCTGCCCGGTCAAAGAGGTGGTGGTTACCGACACCGTTCCCGTCTCTGGTGACAAGAAACTGGACAAGATTACCGTTTTACCCATAGCCCCCCTGCTGGGTGAGGCCATCCACCGCATTCACACCGGCCTATCCATAGGAGCTATGTTTGAACAGGGGTGAACAATGTTTAAGTGGTTGGGCGGACTGGTTGACTCCAACGAGAAGGAGCTCAAGCGGCTAGAGCCCATAGTAGATTCGATAAACCAGCTTGAGCCTGAATTTGAAAAGCTTGGTGACGGCGAGCTCGGCGCCAAGACCGCCGAGTTCAAGGAGCGGTTAGCTCAGGGCAGCTCGCTGGACGAGCTTCTGCCTGAGGCCTTTGCCACTGTCCGTGAAGCGTCCAAGCGCACTATCGGCCTGCGCCACTTCGACGTTCAGCTCATGGGGGGCATCGTCCTGCACCAGGGCAAAATCGCCGAGATGAAGACCGGCGAGGGCAAGACCCTGGTGGCCACCCTTCCCCTATATCTCAACGCCCTCACCGGCCAAGGGGTACACCTGGTCACCGTCAACGATTACCTGGCCCGGCGCGACCCCTACTGGATGGGGCCTATTTATCACCTGCTGGGTTTGAGCGTGGCCAGCATCTACCCCATGCAGTCCCCCGACGACTATTCACCCGCCCGCCTCTATGACCCCGATTTTGACTCCGGGGATAGCCACTGGCCCCACTTCCGCCCCATCCCCCGCAAAGAGGCTTATAACGCCGATATCACCTACGGCACCAGCGCTGAATTCGGCTTTGACTACCTGCGGGACAACATGGTCACCGACCTCTCCCAGTGCGTCCAGCGCTCCCTGAACTACGCCATCGTTGACGAGGTGGACTACCTGCTCATCGATGAGGCCCGCACCCCGCTCATTATCAGCGCCCCCGATGCCGAGGCGGGGCAGCGCTACCAGCTTTTCGCCCGCCTCGTCCCCAGCCTAAAAAAGAAGAAGGAAGGGGATAATGAAGGGGATTATGATTATGAAATTGACGAGAAGACGCGCACCGTCAGCCTGAACGATACCGGCATCAACAATATGGAAAGGATGCTGAAGCGGGAAGGCCAGCTGAAGGCGCCCGACCTCTATGACCCGGCCAACGCCGAGCTGCACCGCTACCTGCAGAACGCCCTCAGCGCCAAGGAGATATACCACCGTGACCGGGAATATGTGGTCTCAAAGGAGGGGGAGGTTATCATCGTTGACGAGTTCACTGGAAGGCTGATGCACGGGCGGCGCTACTCGGAAGGCCTGCACCAGGCCATCGAGGCCAAGGAGCGGGTCAAGGTGCAGCAGGAGAGCCGGACCTACGCCACCATCACCATCCAGAACTATTTCCGCATGTATCTAAAGCTGGCGGGCATGACCGGCACCGCCATCACCGAGGCCGAGGAGTTCCACAAGATATACAAGCTGGAGGTGGTGGTCATCCCCACGAATAAGCCGATGGTTCGACAGGACCTCCCCGACCAGATATACAGGGACGAAAAGGCCAAATACAAGGCGGTGGTGCGCGAGATTGAGCGGCTCCAGAAAGAGGGCCGTCCGGTGCTGGTGGGCACGGTGTCCATCGAGAACTCGGAGTACTTAAGCGACCTGCTCAATAAGAAGGGCATTACCCACCATATCCTGAACGCCAAGGAAAACACCAGAGAAGGTGAAATCGTGGCCCAGGCGGGGAGGCCGGGGGCGGTAACCGTGGCCACCAACATGGCCGGGCGCGGCGTTGACATCATCCTGGGGGGAAACCCCGAAAACGGCGACAGGGAAGGCTGGCAGAAGGAGCATGAAAAGGTGGCCGAGATGGGCGGGCTGCACATCATCGGCACCGACCGCCACGAGGCCAGGCGGATTGATAACCAGCTCCGGGGCCGGGCCGGCCGGCAGGGCGACCCGGGCAGCTCCCGCTTCTACGTCTCTCTGGAGGACGAGGTCGTCCGCCGCTTCGGCGGCGACCGCATCAAGGGCTTTATGGAGTGGGCGGGCATGGACGAGGACACCCCCATCGAGAACTCGCTGGTGAACAAGTCAATAGAGGGCGCCCAGGTACGGGTGGAGGGCTATAACTTCGATATCCGCAAGCACCTGGTGGAGTATGACGACGTGGTCAACCGGCACCGGGAGCTTATCTACGGCGAGCGCCGCAAGATAATCGCCGGCGCCGACCTCAAATCAAACATCCTCTCCATGGTCAGTGACGAGATTAAGAACATCGTGGCCGCCCACACTGCCAGCCTGCACGGCGAGGACCGGGATATAGAAGGCCTGCTCGGCGAAATATCGACCATCCTCCCCCTCCCCCCCACCTTTAACGCCGAGGCCGTCGAACCAATGCCGCCCGCCCAGATTGAGGAAAAGCTGACCGAGCTGGCCCACCTGCTCTACGAGGAGAAGGAGAAGGAGCTAGGTCCGGATAACATGAGGGCGGTGGAGAGGCTGCTGATGCTGCGCATCATCGATACCCTCTGGATAGAGCACCTGACCATGATGGAGCATATGCGCCAGGGGATAGGCCTGCAGGCAGCCGGGCAGCGTGACCCGCTGGTCGCCTACAAGACGGAGGGGCACAACCTCTTCCAGAACCTGCTGTCCACCATCCAGCACGACGTGGTTCACAGTATCTACCGGGTGAGCCTGGTCAAGCGGGAAGCCCCCAAGCCCCCCACCCCGGTCCAGGCCGGGGGCAACGGCCAGAAGCAGAGGCCAAAGGTCAGCGGCAAGAAGGTAGGCCGCAACGACCCCTGCCCCTGCGGCTCGGGCAAGAAATACAAACACTGCTGTGGAAGGTGAACAATGTGGAAACGAAGGCTGGTCCAAGACGTAACCTTTGGCCTGGCCCAGGAGGTCGCCCTCCGGCAGCGCTACCAGCAAGACGGCTTTGGGCTGGAAAGCGCCTTTGGCAACGAAAGGCAGGCCAGAGCCCGGATAGAGGAGCTAAAGAGGAAGTTCGGCCTGGGTGAGGCCCACATCCGCCTGGTGCAGAACCTGGCCAGGATAGGCCCCAAGGAGAGGACAACCTGGCAGGTCTACGCCAAGGCCGGCATGGGGGTAAATGTCTTTCTACCCGGTGGCTAAGGGGAAACCCCGTGAACAACCAACAGATCGCCGCCGTATTTGTCGATATCGCCCAGCGGCTGGAACTCAAAAAGGACAACATCTTCAAGATACGGGCCTACCGCAAGGCCGCCCGCTCCATTGAGGAGCTGCCGGTGGAGGTAGGGCAGCTGGCTCTAGAAGGCAGGCTCAGAGAAGTCCCCGGCGTGGGAGAGGCCATCGCCAAGAAGATTACCGAGCTGGTAACCACCGGCAAACTGGAATACTACGAAAGGCTGAAGACCGAGTCACAGCCGCCCCAAGAGTAATCCAAAATGACCGAACTAACCATTCAATCAGCCCAAACAATCTCAAGTGACAGCGCCGCGGCCATAAGGCAACTGGAGCAGGCTATTCTAAAAGGCCAGCACTGGTACATCGCCCTGCTCGAGGCCATCGGACGGTGGACTCAAAACGAGGAGACCGTCAATGGCCGCCGCTACCAGTACCTTATTGACGGCGAGGCCTTCGACTGGCTGCTGCTGGCGGAGCGGCTCTGCCAGGCGGTGGACGACCTCCTGCCCGAAGAAGAAAAACTGGCCCTTCTCTTCCACGGCCAGCCGCCGCTCAAGCTGAGCAATAGTAAATTCAAGGAGCTTGTCGGCGGAACCAAATACTGCCACTACCTCAACTATTTCTACGGCGTCACCGTGGAGGAGGCCCTGTTTTTAACGGTGCAGGAGGAGGTGCGCAAGGAAAAGCGCACCCTGGGCTATAACAAGGAGCACAACCTCAGCGACGAGGCCTACCAGCGGATATACGGGGCGACCAGGGCCAGCCTGCTCAACCGCTTCCGGCGGGAGAAGGGTTACCCACGGCTCCGGTCTATCAGTCTGGCCGAACTCAAGGAGTTCAGCTACTGGCGGTTCAAATACCGGCTAAGACACAGCGACAAGGCCAGGATGGCCAGCGATACCAAGAAGGCGCTGGAGCGGCTGGGGGCTAACGGCTTTGCCCAGGGGCTGGCAACCGCTGAGATTGAACCCTAGTCAATCTCAGCCAGCCTCTGCTTCAGCCTCCCCAGCCGGTCTTTTCTCTCGGCTAGTTTATCCCGCTCTTTAGCCACCACCGCCGGCGGGGCTTTGGTCAGGAAGGCTTTATCCTTGAGCCTAGCTTCAAGGCGGGCCACCTCGGCCCCGGCCTGGGCTATCTCCTGCTCCAGCCGCCTGCGCTCGGCATCAAGGTCAACCATGCTCTCCATGGGTATGATAACCTCGGAGCTTTTCAGCACCAGCGCCAGGACATTCTCCGTCGGCGCCTCCTCCCGCCTCTCCAGGAAGCTGACCGGCCTGGCCCGGGCCAGCGTCTCGATGGCCGGGGAATAAACCTTGATGGCCGGGGTAAGCTCACCGGCAAAGACCTGAGCCTTAACCCATTTGCTGCTCGCCACCTTATGCTCCGCCCTAGCGTTGCGGACGGCGTGGATTACCTCGATGATGGCGGCCATAACCCGCTCCGCCTCCGGGTCAATAGCTCTCTCATCGGCCTCGGGGTAGGCGGCAATTATTATTGACTCGGTCTTCTGCCAGCTAGCGGGCAGGCGTTTTTTGAGGTTCTGCCAGAGTTCCTCGGTGACGAAGGGCATAAAGGGATGCAGCAGCCGCAGTGAGATCCCCAGCGTATAGACCAGGACCGGCAGCGGCGAGCTATCGCCAGCAGAGAGGCGAATCTTGGCAAACTCGATGTACCAGTCGCAGAACTCCCCCCAGAGGAAATCGTGGAGCTGCCGCTGGGCTTCGCCAAACTGGAAGTTGGCCATCAGCCTAGCCACGGTATCGGTGGTGCCGCTAAGGCGGCTCAGAATCCAGCGGTCTTCCAGGGCCAGCCTGTCCCGCTCAAGCTCAATGCTGGCGCCCGGTTCCAGGCTCCTGACCACGAAACGGGTGGCATTCCAGAGCTTGTTGGCGAAGTTGCGCCCGGCCTCCAGCCGGGAGGGGGTCAGCTTGATATCGTTGCCCGGCGATATGTCGCTGGTCAGGGCAAAGCGCAGGGCATCGGTGCCGTACTTGGCGATGGTATCGAGGGGGTCAACCACGTTGCCCCTGACCTTACTCATCTTCTCCCCCTTCTCATCGCGCAGCAGCCCGTGGAGATAGACGGTGCTGAAGGGGATGTCGCCGGTGTCCTCCAGCCCCATCATAATCATCCGGGCCACCCAGAAGAAGAGGATGTCGTAGCCGGTCTCCATGACGGTGGTGGGATAGAAATAGCCCAGGTCCTCGGTAGCGTCGGGCCAGCCCAGGGTGGAGTGCGTCCACAGCGCCGACGAGAACCAGGTATCCAGCACGTCGGGGTCCTGCTCAATATTCGACGAGCCGCAGTGAGAGCAGGCCTTGGGCTCATCACCGCTCACAGTGACCTGGCCGCAGTCAAGGCAGTACCAGACCGGTATCCGGTGCCCCCACCAGAGCTGGCGGCTGATGCACCAGTCGCGGATGTTCTCCATCCAGTTAAGATAGACCTTGGTAAACCTTTCCGGGATAATATTTATGCGACCGCCGGTCACCGCCTCAATGGCCGGGCTAGCTAAAGGCTTGGTATTGATAAACCACTGCTGGCTGGCTATCGGCTCGATGACCGTCTGGCAGCGCATGCAGTGCCCCACCGAGTGCCCGTAGGGCTCGACCTTGACCAGCAGCCCTTCTTTCTCCAGGTCATCAAGTATCGCCTGGCGGCACTCGAAGCGGTCGAGGCCAGCATAGGGGCCGGCATTCTGGTTCATGGTCACGTCCGGGTTCAGTATATTGACCAGGGGCAGCTGGTGGCGCTGGGCCACCTCAAAGTCTACCGGGTCGTGGGCGGGGGTAATCTTGACCGCACCGGTGCCGAACTCGGGGTCAACGGCCTCATCGGCGATAATGGGTATCACCCGCCTGACCGCGGGCAGGACGACCTTTTTGCCCACCATCGCCCGGTACCGTTTGTCTCTTGGGTTAACGGCGACGGCGGTATCGCCCAGGATGGTCTCGGGACGGGTGGTGGCCACGGTGATGAACACCTTGCTATGTTCAAGAGGATAGCGGACGTAGTAGAGATTGCCCTGGATATCCTTGTGGTCGGTCTCCAGGTCGGAGAGGGCGGTGGCGCAGCGGGGGCACCAGTTGATAATCCGCTCCCCCCGGTATATTAATCCCTTCTCATAGAGCCGCACGAAGGCGGTGCGCACTGCCCGGCTCGGCCCTTCATCCAAGGTATATCGTTCCCGGCTCCAGTCACAGGAGGCCCCCAATCTCTGGTGCTGGCGGGCAATCATCTGGCGTCGGCTCTCCGCCCACTGCCTGATTCTGGCCTGAGTCTTCTCCCGCCCCAATTTATGGCGGTCAACCCCTTCTCTGGCCAGCATCTGCTCCACCACCACCTGGGTGGCGATGCCGGCATGGTCAACGCCGGGCAGCCAGAGCGTCGGCTCGCCCCTCATCCGGTGCCACCGAATCATGATATCCTCTAAGGTGGCTGTAAGAGCATGGCCGATGTGGAGCTCGCCGGTGACGTTGGGCGGCGGCATGATGATAACAAAGGGCTTCTTCTTGTGGTCAATTTTGGGGGTAAAATAGCCTTTATCCAGCCAGAACTGATACCACTTCTGCTCTACCTTTTGTGGCTCGTAGGCTTTGGGCATTTCATCTCTCGGTGCTTCTGTCATAACTACCTCTTCGAATTCTTATCAACCTCACCCCCTGTATCCCCCTCTCCTTACCAGGAGAGGGGGAGGAGGTTTTTTAAAAGAGGGGGCTTCGCCCCCTCTTATCTACAACTCCCCCTTGCTTATAATTAGGAGTTTTCATTTCTATTTTCCCTTTTTCAAATCCTTTAAGATATCCCCTACCATATCTTCCTTCCACCAATGACCATCCAAGTAGTTTTTCTTACTATATCCCGCTTCCCTCAAAATATCTTTTAGCTCATCCGATAGTTCATCCCAAGATGGCAGATACCACTTTCTCACCAAAGGGGCAACTATAAGCGGTAGTAAAAACCAATACACGAGACCGCCAACAATACCAGCAATCCAATGGTACACAAATAAGAAAGACAAACCAAGCAAGAAGAGAACCAGCCAACCCAGCTGAAAAAAATTGCGGTTTGAGTAATAAAACACAGGACGATAAAGGGGTGAAGACTTCGCAACGACTGAAGCATATGAATGCCAAAATGAAGCTATAATCAGAATTATTATTCCCGCAATCAAAAAACCCATATGGCGCTTCCCTTTTATTTCTTCTTCCCCAGCAGCCCCACCACCCTGTCCAGTATCCTGTCGGCTACCTCCCGCTTGCTCATCAGGGGCAGGCTCTCGGCTTTGCCCCTTTTATCAATCAGGGTTACCTTGTTGGTATCAACGCCGAAGCCGCTCTTCTTATCAGTGATATCGTTAGCCACGATTAGGTCGAGCTGTTTTTTCTCCAGCTTCTTCTTGGCGTTGGCGACCAGGTCCTCGCTCTCGGCGGCAAAACCGACTTTGATAAAACTGCCTTTGACCTCCCCCAGTATGTCCGGCGTCCTCACCAGCTCTAAAGCCAAGTTCGGACTGTCTTTCTTTATCTTCGATTTAGCCTTGGTCTTAAGCTGGTAGTCGGCGACAGCAGCCGCCATAAGCAGGGCATCGGCCTTGGCCACCGCCTTATCCACCGCCCGCTTCATCTGGGCGGCGGTCTCCACCGGGACAACCGTTATTCCCTCCGGCTCAGGTAACGAGGCGGCGGTAATCAGGGTAACTTCAGCCCCCCGGTCCCGGGCGGCCTCGGCCAGGGCATAGCCCATCTTACCCGAAGAGGGGTTGCCGATATAGCGCACCGAGTCGATATACTCACGGGTGCCGCCGGCGGTAACCACCATATTTTTACCGGCCAGGTCGGCGCTGGCGCCCAGCGCCCCCTCGATGGCGGCCATTATTTTATCCAGTTCGGCCAGCCGCCCCTTGCCCTTCGCCCCCGAGGCCAGACGGCCATATTCAGGGTCAACAATAATAAAACCCCTGGCTTTAAGCCGGGCCAGGTTCTCCTGGGTGGCCGCGTTCTGGAACATATTGACATTCATGGCCGGGGCCAGAATAACCGGGGCTTTGGTCGCCAGCACGGTCAGACTGACCATATCGTCAGCCAGGCCAGTGGCCAGTTTGGCAATAATATTCGCCGTAGCCGGGGCAATAACCACCACGTCAGCGGCTTCGGCCAGAGCCACATGCTCAATATTCCACTCCAGAGCTGGCTCAAACACGTCGGCCACCACTTGTCGGCCGGTGATGCTGCGGAAGGTGAGCGGGGTGATGAATTTGGTCGCCGAGCCGGTCATAACCACCTCGACCTTAGCCCCGGCCTGGACAAGCTTGCTGGCGATATAAGCCGCTTTATAAGCGGCGATGCTGCCGGTCACGCCCAGTATAATTGTTTTATTAGTTAGCATTGTCATCCCCCTATCCCCCATATATTAAGCGTCTTTCTTTCCACCCTGCCCACCCTACAGGGGTTTCACCCCTTTAATTCCCTATCATCCCTTATTCATCTCGTAGATAAGCCTTAGGCCGATGAGGGTCAGGTCGGGGTTGACCACATCGATTACCTCGGTTTCTTTAGCGATGAGCCCGGCGTAGCCGCCGGTAGCCACCACTTTGGCCTTAAATCCCAGCTCCTTGTGGATGCGGGCCAGCATCCCCTCGACCAGTGAGGCGTAGCCGTAGATAATCCCCGATTGGATGGCCGCCACCGTGTTAGTGCCGATGACGTGCCTGGGGTGGGCCAGTTCCACGCGGGGCAGTTGCGCCGTCCGGGTGAAGAGCGCCTCGGCGGCGGTAGCGATGCCGGTGGCGATAATGCCGCCGATGTAGTCTCCCTCCTTGGAAATAATGCCGAAGGTGGTGGCGGTACCCAGGTCAATGACGATTACCGGCCCCCCGTAGAGGTGATGAGCGGCGGCGGCATCGGCGATGCGGTCGGCGCCAACCTCGCGGGGGTTGTCCATGCGGATGCTCACCCCGGTCTTGACCCCCACCCCCACCACCAGCGGCTCGATACTGAAATAGCGCTTGAACATCTCCTCGAAGGTCGAAATCAACGGGGGGACAACGCTGCAGAGGGCTACCGCCTTAATATCCTTGGTCTCCAGGCCCTGATAATTGAGCAAATTAAGCAACAGGGCGGCGTACTCATCCGACATGCGGTGGACGCCGGTGGCCATGTGCCAGGTGGCGCGGAGCTTCTCGCCGTCGAAGACACCGAGGGTGGTGCTGGTATTACCGATGTCAACCGCTAGCAGCATATTTTTCAGCTTTCCTTTAGATTTTTAATAACCAGGGGCAGCTCCGGCAGCAGGTCGGAGGCAATCATGCCGGCATCGCCCAGCCTTTCTTTCACTCTCTCGCCGGCCTGGCCGTGGAGATAGACGCCAGCGGCGGCTGCCTCAAAGAGGGGCAGTCCCTGCGCCGCCAGCCCGGCGATAGCCCCGGTCAGGACGTCGCCGCTCCCCGCCGAAGCCAGCCCGGGATTGGCAAACGGGCTGATTACTGACCTGCCGTCGGCCGAGGCGATAACGGTGTAGGCCCCCTTAAGGACGACGGTCTTATGCCACTCCGCCGCCCACTTCTTGGCTGTCCCCAACCGGTCAGCCTGTATCTCGACGATGGGCATTCCGGTCAGCCGGGCCATCTCTCCGGGGTGGGGGGTAAGGACAGCGTCGGCGGTCAGATGCTGCCACCAGTTCGGTACATTGGCCAGGATGTTCAGGGCGTCGGCATCGAGGACTAGAGCCGGCAGCTCTCTCCGTTCTTTGGCCAGCAGGATAGACCGCACCAGCTTTACCGCCGCCGGGCCCTGCCCCAGCCCGCAGCCCAGGAGCAGGACGTTATAACCATCAAGCTGCTGGGCTATCAACCGGCCCGCCTCCGGGGAAACTATGCCGGGTCGGGCCTCAGGCAGGACGATATAGGTCACCTCGGTCAGCTTGGCCGCCAGGATAGCCTGCAACGTGGGCGCTGCCGCCAGCGTGACCAGCCCCGCCCCCACCCTTATTGCCCCGCTGCAGGCCAGGTAGGCGGCGCCGATATAGTTCATCGAGCCGGCCACCACCAGAACCTTACCGAAGCTGCCCTTATTGGCCTGAAGGGGACGCTCGGGCAGAACCGAGCGAACCAGCTCAGCGGTGAGATATTCTGAAGCCGCTCCCTCCGCCAGATTTTCGGGCATGCCAATATCAACCACGGCCAGCTTACCCACCCTTTCCGCCCCGGGAAAGTTGAACAGGCCCGGCTTGGGCGTGCCCAAGGTTATAGTGTCATCGGCGTAGGGCGTGGCCGGGTCAACCGCCCCGCTATCGGCGTTAAGCCCCGAGGGCAGGTCCAGCGCGATTATACGTTGTTTCGGGCGCTTCTTCCTAGCCTTGTTCACCTTCTCCAGCACCGATAGAATGTTGCCGCTAAAGGGCCGGGTGGTGCCGGTGCCGAAAAGGGCGTCAATAACGGCGTCAGCCGAGGCCAGGGCCTGATTAAACTGGCTAAAGCCCTCATCCTTAGCTGCTTCGATACAGCTAATACCCCGTTCCTGGACCAGCTTCAGATTGGGGTCATCGGCAGCCCTCCGCCCCAATAAATAGACGGTGACATCAGACCTCCAGTCGTGGAGGTGGCGGGCGGCCACCAGTCCATCGCCGCCGTTGTTACCCGGCCCCACCAGGAACAGGATGTGCTTCTTATCAACACCGCTTAAGATGCGCTTCACCTCCTCGGCCACCACCCTACCGGCGTTCTCCATGAGCATATCGGTGGTAACGCCGGCTTTGGCGCAGGCCTGCTCAAGCTGGCGCACCTGGCTCGCCGTCAGAATCTTCAAAAAAAACCCCTTACCTTATCCAGACCGGCTTCCGCTTCTCCAGGAAAGCGGTCAGCCCCTCAACGCTGTTCTCACCGGCCATAACCAGGGTGGCATCGACGCCGGTTACCTCCAGCGCCTGCCGGAAATCGAGGTCAAAGTTGCGGTAGATTGCCTGCCGGGCCTGCATCAGGGTCAGCCCGCTGTTAGCGGTGAAGCGCCTGATGAACTCATCAGCCGCCTTCTCCAGCTCGGCGGCGGGAACGGCCTTGTTTATCAGCCCGATTCTTTCCGCCTCCTTGGCATCGATGCTGTCGCCGGATAGAATAAGCTCAAAGGCCTTGCGCCGCCCCATTATCCGCGGGAAGAGCACCGAGGCCGGCGGCGGGTACACCCCCAGCTTGACCTCCGGCTGCCCCAGCTGTGCCTTGTCCGAGGCCACCGCCATATCGCAACCGGCCACTATCTCGCAACCACCGCCCAGGGCCACCCCGTTGACGATGGCGATGGTGGGCTTGTCCACCTCGACCAAGGCGATAAACAGGCGGTGGAAGACCTCGACCATCTTGGGCAACTTATCGCCGATGTGGTCGCCGACGGCCACCCCGGCGGAGAAGGCCCTATCCCCGGCGCCGGTGATGGCCACCACCTTTATCTCGTCAGCCGTCTTAAGCTCGGCCAGCGCCCGGCTCATCTCCTCCAGAGTCTCAATATCCAGGATGTTCAGCGGCGGCCGGTTGATGATAATCCTGGCCACCCCCTCCCTCTTCTCTACCAGTATATTCTTGTAAGCCATAGCTCTCTCCCTCCAGCATTTTCAACTTGAAGTGTAGCAATATAGTTTAAGATGGTCAAGGAGTTTAAAATTTCTCCAACCTTTTGGTCATCGCCCGCCAGTGCGTCCCCCGCCAGTATATGCGCCCGCAGTTGGGGCACTGCATAAAATAATCCTGGGTCTTAAAGACGTAGGGCGGCACCAGCTCTTTTACTTCATCTTTAGCCCTCTCCACCAGGGGCTGGTTACACTCCAGGCAGATGGTAAAAGGCTTAAAGCGGCTGTCCAGATTTAAGGTATCTATCACCTGGCGAATCTGCTCTCCGGGTTGGTCGCTCTGGATAAGCACCGCCCTGATCCGGCCGCTGGTTATCAGCCGCCGCTTCATAATCTGGGTATCCCGGCTCAAGATTACCCGACCCTCGGCTTTGGCGATAGCCACCAGCTCAGAATCATCGCCGCCGTCGAAGAAGCTGGTATCGTAGCCCATCAGCCGCAGCCAGCGGGCCAGCTTGCCCACATTACGGTCAACGATAAATTTCGGGGTGTCTTTCATACCACCCCCTAAAGACTAATCTCCATACCCTCTTGGGCAAAGGTGACGGAGCAGCCCAGCTCTTCAGCCACCGCCGCTGTCTCGGCGATTATCTCCTCCTCCAGCGACGGGTTCATGTGAATCGCCAGCACCCGGGGGAGATAGCCTTTGACCTTCTGGAAACCGGCCAGCTCCGGCTTCAACAGGGAGGGGGTGATATGCCCGGCGCCGGCCGCCCACTCCACATATCTATCTGAAGCGGTGACCTCGATGATAAGCAGCTGCGGCGAAACATAACGCCAGCCGTCGGCCAGGCCCGGCCTGCCGTCCCCGGCATAGAAAAAAACCCTGCCGTCAGCATCAGTGACCTGGTAGCCCACGGTGGGGACGCTGTGGCTTACCGGCACCGCCAGGACGGTGTAGCCTTCAATCAGCTCCGCCTTATTCGGCTCTAGCACGGTAAAGCTGACCGTGGGCTCCTGTTCCGGCTTACGCCGGAAGTCGGGATAAATCTGGTTATTCATCAGGTTCCTGGCCAGGACATCAAGCACCACCGGTGTGGAGTAGATGCGGGTGGTGGCGTCGCCGAGGAAGAGGCTCATGGACAGGGCCGGGACGTCCCGGAGATGGTCATAGTGCTGGTGGGTAAGCAAAAGAGCCTTTATCTTCTTCTGCCCTTCCAGGGAAAGGCCGGAGGTAAGGGCACCGGCGTCTATGGCCAGCACGCCGTCAACCAGCAGGCTGACCATCCTGAAGTTCCGCCTCTCGCAGTTATGAGCGCCCAAGACCTTGACCTTCATTTAGCTTTAGTCCTTTCCTGATAGAGGCTAGTCCCAGACCAGGAAGGGGTTGTACCTGGTCTGATAGTCATAGGTGTCAATGGCTTCTTTCTTCTTCAGGTAGTTCACCACGGCATAGGTGAAGGGGGTGGCCACCGCTTCATATACCGTCTTTATCAGCCAGTGGTATAGAATCATTACCGGCATAAAGGAAGCCGTGCCGATGTAGGCCAGGGTGATAAATACCGAGGTGTCCAACCCCTCCCCCACTATCGTGGAACCGATGGTCCGGCTCCACAGCCAGCGCCCCCGGGTCAAAATCTTCATCCTGGCCAAGACGAAGGAGTTGGCAAACTCGCCGATAAGATAGCCAAAGAAGGAGGCAACGAGCAGCCTCGGCGTGTAGCCCAGAATGCTTTTATAGGCTTCCTGCCCTCCCCAGAAAGGGGCGGGGGGCAAAAGTTGCCCCAGCCAGGCAAAAAAGACGAAGATAAGATTACAGACAAATCCCAGCCAGATGACCCTTCTGGCCAGACGGTAACCGTAGACCTCGGTTAGAATATCGCCGAAGATATAGCTTATCGGGAAGACGATGATGGCCGCCGGTACAATAACCGGGCCAAAGCTTACTACCTTGACGGCGATGATATTGGCGCTGATGAGGCAGGTGACAAAGATGGCAGCAACGATGACAAAGCGGTGAGAGACCTTCATCCTAGATCCAGTGTTTGCGGCTGAAGTAGAACAACATACCACACATTAAAGCCAGCATTACTACTAGCAAGATAATCCAGGAAAAGGGGTTACCACCTTCGCTTAACCATCCCCCGGGTAAGGGAACATTCATCCCGTAGAAGCTGGCTACCACTGTGAGTACCGTGCCAATGGTGGCCAGTATGGTCAGGACACGAAGAACATCGTTAATGCGGTAGCTGGACAGTGAGTTATGGGTATCACTCAGCCCCTCGATTATCTCTTTATACTCGTCCAAGGCGTCCCATATCCTGTCCACATGGTCGGTCATATCGCCGAAGTAGACCTCCATATCCATCTGAGTAAAGCGGCGAATCTTGGGCTCCAGGCCGCCGATAACCGCCCTCATCGGCCAGATTATGCGGCGGAAGGAGATGACATCGCGCCTCAAGATGGATAACTCCTCAATTGCCTTGGGTATTCCCTTGCTGGCGAAAAGGCTATCCTCCACCTCCTCGATATTGCCGCCAATCTTGTTCAGTATCGGCAGGCAGTAGTCAACCAGCCGGTCGAGGATGCGGTAGAGGAGGAAGCCGGAACCCTGGCCGAAGTGCTCCTGCCTTACCTCCCCATCAGTCTGGCACTGGTTGAACAGCTTTACCAGCGGCTTGAGGTCACCCTTATGCAGGGTAATCAGGTAGTCCTGGCCGATAAAAACCGATACCTGGCTGGGGGTGGTTACCATCGCCTCCGGGTTGAATACGGGAAAGTGGAAGACCAGGAACAGGTAGTCGTCATAGACATCTAACTTGGGCCGCTGGATACGGCTCAGGCAGTCGTCCAGGTCGAGGGGGTGAAAGGGGTAGTTCTGCGCCAGGTAGTCCGTCTCCAGTCTGGTCGGCTGCTCAATGTTGACCCAGGTCAGCTTCCCCGAGCTGACTGACTCCATATGCAGCTTGGCCTCGGCGGTATTCTCGGCCTCGGCGCCGGCCTTTTTCCGCCGCATCTTGGGAACCGACACCCTTCTCATTCTCGGCAAAGTCATAGTTCAACCTCAAGCCCAACCTCGCCCTATTTTAGCACAATTACACTCATAGAGGAATAGCTCCAGCCTACCGGGGCACCATTATTGCCTGATGGCAACCGTTCTGTTAAACTAGAAATGTCTTTTAGGAGGGAACAAAAATGCCGGGCCGGAGCAACCCCCCTTGGAGTCACAACTTCAAGATCAGGCTCAAGAGGGCGCTGGGAATGAAGGTCTTCCTCTGCGACAGCTGCAAGTGGAACTGGCGCAGCTCCTGCCACGACCCGGCCCGCCCCAATGCCACCTGGTGCCCCGACTACGAGAAACGCGGGAAGTAGCTTTACTTTCTCTCCAGAACCATCGCCATCCCCTGACCACCGCCGATGCACAGCGTGGCCAAACCCAGCCTGTAGTTTTTACGCATCATCTCGTAAATAAGGGTGACCAGAATCCTGGCGCCGGTACAGCCGATGGGGTGCCCCAGCGATATTCCCCCACCGTAGCGGTTTGTCTTGCTCAGGTCGAAACCGAGCTCCCTGACGCAGCCCAACGACTGTGAGGCGAAGGCCTCGTTCAGTTCGATGTAGTCGATATCGTCCAGGGTTAGTCCGGCCAGCTTGAGCGCCTTCTTGGTGGCCGGAACTACCCCCAGCCCCATATAGGCCGGGTCAACGCCGCCGGAGGCGTAAGATTTAATCGTCGCCATCGGCTTCAAGCCCAGCTCTCTGGCCCGCTTCGCCGACATCACCACCAGAGCCGCGGCGGCGTCGGTTACGGCCGAGGCATTACCGGCGGTCACCGCCCCGTCCTTCTTGAAGACCGGGGGCAGCTTGCCCAAAAGCTCCATCGAGGTCTCCCTCGGATGCTCGTCGGTATCGAATTGTTTGACCTCCTTCTTTACCTTAACCTCCACCGGGATTATCTCTTCCTTAAAGATGCCCGCTTTTATCGCCGCTAGGGCGCGGTTGTTGCTCTCTAGGGCAAACTCGTCCTGCTCCTCCCTGGTGATGCCGTATTTCTCGGCGATGTTCTCCGAAGTCACCCCCATATGGTAGTTGTAGAATATCTCCCAGAGGCCGTCGTGGACCATGCCGTCAACCATCTCGGCGTTGAACATCCGGGCCCCCCACCTGGCACTGGGCAGATAATAAGGGGCGGCGCTCATGTTCTCCATGCCACCGGCCACCATAATCTCGGCGTCACCCGCCTTTATCGCCTGGGCAGCCAGAGCCACCGACTTCATCCCCGAGGCGCATATCTTGTTGACGGTGTAGGCGTTCACCTCCTTGGGGATGCCGGCGTAGATAGCCGCCTGGCGGGCGGTATTCTGTCCCTGCCCCGCCTGGAGGACGTTGCCCATGATAACCTCGTCTATCCTCACCTCTTTCAAGGACTCGCCCCAGTCAGAGTGCTTCTTCTCCAGCTCGATGGGGCCTTCGCCCTTAAAAGCCTGGGGGGCGTAGCCCAGCACTTCAGCGTCCCGCTTCGGGCGCAATCCGGCGCGCCTCAGCGCCTCCTTGATAACGATGCTGCCCAGCTTAACCACAGGGATATCTTTGAGCGCCCCGCCGTAGTTGGCGATGGCCGTCCTTACCCCGCTGACAATGACCACTTCAGACATAAAAACGCCTCCTTCTTGTGTGGCTAGTTATTCTTTATCGCAGGCAAAATAACGGGCTCTACTTATAGTCGTAGAAGCCCTTGCCCGTCTTGCGCCCCAGCCAGCCGGCGGCCACCATCTTGTCCACCAGCGTCGGCACGATGTATCTCGGGTCCTTGAGCTGCTCGTAGAGGGCATCGGAGACGAACTTGACCACGTCAATGCCGACCATATCGGCCAGGGTGAGCGGCCCCATCGGGTAACCCAGCCCCAGCATTATGGCGTTATCAACGTCTTCCCGACTGGCGACACCGTCCTCATAGAGCTTTATACTGTGGAGCAGGAAGGGTATCCAGAGCCGGTTGACGATAAAGCCCGGGGCATCCTGGGCGATAACCGTGGTCTTGCCCAGCTTTTCGCCGAACTGCTGGCTGACCTTAACCACCTCGTCGCTGGTGGCAATGGTTCTGACGATTTCCAGCAGCTTCATAATCGGCGCCGGGTTGAAGAAGTGCAGCCCCAGCACCTTGTCCGGCCGCTTGGTCACCATCGCCATCTCAATGATGGATAGGCAGGAGGTGTTGGTGGCCAGGATGGCATCAGGGGGGCAGATTCCGTCCAGCTCGGCGAATATCTTCTTCTTCAGCTCCAGGTTCTCGATGGCGGCCTCAATCACCAGGTCGCAGCCGGCAAAGTCCTTGGCGCTGGTGGTACCCTTGATGCGGCCGGTTATGGCGTCCTTGTCCTGGTGGGAGAGCTTGCCCTTCTCCACGCTCCGGGCTAGCGTCCTCTCAATCGAGGCCAGTCCCTTTTTCAAAAGCTTGTCATTTATCTCCGAGACCACCACCTGGTAGCCCGACTGAGCGCAGACCTGGGCGATGCCCCCGCCCATCGAGCCGCAGCCAACGACACCGACCTTCTTAATCTCCATGACGTCCCTCCCTTATATTATTTTGCTTTATAGTCCGGCTTTCTCTTTTCCACAAAAGCCCTGGTGCCCTCGGCGAAGTCCTCGGTGCCCATGACATAGGCCACCAGCGCGTTCTCCAGCCTCAACCCCTCCTCCAGCGTCATCGCCGCACCCCTGAGCATGGCCTCTTTGGCCGACCTCACCGCCAGCGGCGCCGCATTACAGATAATCTGAGCCCACTCTTTGGCCGTGGCCAGAACCTCGGCCTGCGGCACCACCTTGTTCACCAGGCCGATGCGGTAGGCCTCCTCGGCATCTATGGGCCTGCCCATGAGCAACAGCTCGGCCGCCTTACACCAAGGAATAACCCGGGGTAGCCGCTGCGTTCCCCCCCACCCCGGAATCAGCCCCAGATTGACCTCGGTTGTGCCCAGGCGGGCGTTATCGGCGGCAATCCTGATATCGCAGGCCAGGGCCAGCTCCAGCCCACCACCCAGTGCCATGCCGTTGATGGCAGCGACCAGCGGCTTCCACATCTCCAGCCCCCGCATTATACTGGCTGGCATTGCCCACGGGTCCCTACAGTGCTCCCTCATGAAGGGCAGGGTATCCTTGATATCGGCTCCGCCGCAAAAAGCCTTATCGCCAGCACCGGTAACGATGCCGACCCAGAGGTCAGGGTCATCCCTGAAATCGGTCATCACCTTCCGGAGCTCACGCATCGTCTCCATATTCAGGGCATTCCTTACCTCGGGCCGGTTTATGGTGAAGATAGCAATCCTGCCTTCCTTCTCATAGTCAACAGCCATAACGGACCTCCTTCGCAACTTTTAAGGGTCAAGAGTGGGCCAAAGAGAGGAATAACCGAACTGAATTTTAGCAGAGAGCTTAAGCCAGCGTCAACTTTAGGCACCCCACCTTTTTAACCAGGGTTTTATTTCCCATACCCACCCACCCAAAAGGCTCCGCCTCTTTTCATCTCTTTAACCACACCCCCCGGAAGAGAGACATTATAATTCCCCCTTTGCTCACCCCCTGTAAAAAGGAATTGATAGATGTCTAACCTCTATAGGGCGGGCTGGGTGGGAAGATAAACATCCGTTAAAAGTACGGTGGGGCGGGGAGGAAAGTGTTAGAAGCGCAGCTTATGAGGGCGGGTTGGGTGGGAAGATAAACAAACGTTAGAAACACCGAGGGTGGAATTGACACCCTAATTCAAAGCGTGCTATATTGCCAGTGGCAGCGTAGCTCAGTGGTAGAGCAGAGGACTCATAAGCCTTTGGTCGTGGGTTCAAATCCCTCCGCTGCCAGTTGTTTTTGAGCCTGTTTTGCGCATTTCTTGAGTCCTCCTAAAATAATTACTTAACTTTTTACTTAACTCTTAGGTATGAATTCTGCGATGTTTTTGCCATAGCCGCCTCCTCTAAGCAATTATTTACCTTCTTCTACCATTTTGTATTTACCTTCTTCTACCATTTTGAATAAAATTCGCCACCTTTTTTGCGCTCGGTCCAAATAACGCCTGACCGTATATGAATCGGGCAAATATCCCCAATCAAAGTCGCTTCTAAGTATTTCTGCTGTCTCTATCAGTAATCCCCTCTTTCCCCTCTTCTTTCCCTTCTTCTTTCCTATTATATTTTCCATCCTGCGCTTTCCAATTGCTCTCGAGTAGGCAATCAAAGTCTGCCAGTACAGCCACGTTTTTTTGTTCTCTCGCTCGGAACTATATGAAGTGATTATTCCAGGAACTTCCCGCATCCCCTTGTCACCCGGCAACAGGCCCATCATTTCACCGATTTTCCGCCAGGGCCTCAGGGTCAACTCTTCTGCTGGATGAACTAATATCCTGTATCCTCTCAATGGGACAATCAGATGTTCAGGAAGTCTTAGCTCCATCTCTTCAGGAGGATCCCCGACTAATAGCACTAGGCGCAAGGCTGGAGCTGCCCAATCGGGCAGATTTAATTTTTTGGCCAAGCTTAGGGCCTCTTTATCAAGAGGAACCTCGTGGTCCAAGGGATAAGGAACAGAAATCGAAAATTTATCACGACTACTCCGGTAATCAAACTCGAACATACGTTGGAAAGGGTTATAGTGAAAACCAAAAGTTCCCTTAAATTCTATACCTCTAGCCTGCCTTAAATGCTCCCTGTACCAGGCCAGGGCTTTCTTCTCATTGGGCAGTCCTTCCTCTGGAATACCCATGCGCTTTCTAATTTCAATAATTGCAGTTTTGTGTAACACTTCAATCTCCTAGCATACAATGTTACCTCGGTTTATTCTTAAAGTAAAGATGCAATTTTACGATGGTGAGGCGCAAAAATTGAAGAGAAATATCCATCAAAGCATCTGGGCAGACCGAGGTTGCAGGTAGATTATGCGCTGATTTTGCGGCTGCGAGACGTGGAAAATTTGGGGTGGTCGCGGGGAGCAGCAGAATATCGCAGACGCACTGAACAATGGATCAGCCGAGACACCTTCAAACGCCGTTATTACGAGGCCAAAGCCATGTCGCCGTTAGAGCGAGCCATTAAAGTACTGCAATGGAAGCGAAAGACATAAGAGACAGCAGAAAGACAGGAGTAGATTATCTGCACCTGTTCTTGCAGTCAAGGCAAGCGATGGAGGTATCGCCTGGTACTCTAAGTTTTTACCGAATAAAGCTCGGCTGATTCCTTTCTGAACTGGACGTTAATACCGCGCAGCGGCAGGATATCGAGGCGTTTCTTCTCCAATTCAAGAATCCTGGTAACCGGCATGCCTATTACCGGGCACTTAAAACTTTTTACAACTGGCGTTCAGAAACTTTCGGACTGCCTAGTCCTATGAAGCACACGCGTGCTCCTCGGTTGGGCAAGCTGATTTTACCCAGTCTGACACGTGAGCAAGTAATGATTTTATTGGATATGCTCGATAATGTTAGGGATAAAGCAATTATTTCCCTATTTACAGAAAGTGGGCTTCGCCTGTCAGAGCTTCCCAGCATAAAGCCTGATGACATCAATTGGATCAACCGGACTATCCGGGTAATTGGAAAGGGCCGTATAGAAGCAGCGGCTCCTTTCGGACCCTTAACTGAGCACTACCTCCAGGCATGGCTCAGTGAATACCGGGCAGACGGCAATATATGGGGCCTTAATACATGGGGTATATCATCCATGCTGCGGAGACTAAGGCAAGTAACCGGACTCCCCTGCAATCCGCACACCTTCAGGCGAACTTTCGCTTGTCTGCTCAGACAAGCTGGTGTAGATACCATGACAATAAAGGAGTTGGGCCGATGGGAATCTTTTGAGATGGTACAGAGATATACCCGTACTGTAACCTTCAACGACAGTCTGAAGTTCTACAAAGCACCGCTTGAAGAGGGACAGTAACCCAGCATGAAAACCTATCTTGATCCTCGCGATGTGGAATTGATGGAGAAATGTGCTGGCTCTGCCAGAGATAGGCTGCTGGTCAGGCTTCTATTTCGCCTGGGATGCCGGGTATCAGAAGTCCTTAATCTTAAAGTAAGTGATATAGACTTCGAACAGGCGACCATAACAATCCTACATCTCAAGACACGTTCAAAACTGACGTGTCCTGCCTGTAAAGCAGGCCTGGCAAGAAGGCACTCCTTTTGCCCAGAATGCGGCGCGAAAGTGAGGCAATTTATCAATAGTAGAAGAGAACAAAAGAGAATAAGGGTACTGCCTGTTGATGAGAATACTCTGAATTTGCTGAAAGAGTATATTACGAGGAACAACCCTGTTTCTGCTGATAGTACCTGGGCTATATTCTGTATAAACCGACACCGAGCCTGGCAGGTAGTGAGAGACTGCGCCAGAAGAGCTGGCCTTCCAAATTTGGTGAATCCAGAAACCGGCAGGGTGAGAGGGGTTAGTCCCCATCGTCTTCGAGATGCCTTTAGTGTCCATGCAATGAAGTCTGATAATTCGGGGGACGGGTTAAGGTTACTTCAGGAACACCTTGGTCATACTAGCTTTAACACTACTGCTAAATATCGAAAGATTGCCGGTGATGAACACCGTTCGTGGTATGACCGGCTTTGGCTCGACTTTGGAGAGCACTAAAGATAACAATAAGTAAACGCCACACAAAAGCTTCAATTGTAACCTAAACTGCACATTATGGACTATTGTTAGTGGACACTTCATACCAGTATATTTGTGATTTCCTGTCGTGGTGGTACTCTTTATAATTAATACTATTACCTTTTTAGTTCGTCACTTCACGCTCAATCTGGCAGCGG
>CAYNGD010000013.1:0-46429 GCA_964396965.1 uncultured Dehalococcoidales bacterium | reverse complement strand
TTATCGACAGTTCAAAGAAAGTATCGATTGGTTTTGCAAAAGTGACGTTAGGTCCGGTTGAGGGGACGGAACAGAGAACCTTTACCCTGGCTTTCCGTCTTGCCACCTAGTCCACCGAGACCTTATTCTACTAACAAAGTGTTAAGTTTGGTATTCGATACGCCGTTAACATTATCTGTGATCTCACTCAGAAATGCACTAGGTCTATCAAGCCCTACCTTTAAATAAGCGTCGACTACTTCCTTTGCTTTTCGCTCTCCCTTAGCCAAGCCCAATTTATTTAAAGAATCGGCCAGGCGGTTGACCATCTCCTTTAGCTGGGCGTAGCTATAGCGCTTGCCCTCAAATATGATGGCCGTCCTCTCCGGGACCAGCAGGGCGGCCAGGTCGAGAAACTCGGTTACTAACATCTTTTCACTCCCTTTTCCAACTTCTCCCTTTTAATCCGAAGATGGAACCGGCCTGGGTTCCTGGACTTGCATCTCCTGACCGCAGCAGGTCAGCTTGCCTTCGCCGGCTTTAGTACATAGTATCTCAGTGCCGCACTTAATACAGCGATACCTTTTACCTAATTGACTTGCCACTTAAATAAAACCTCCTGCCCAATTGTTGGTCTACTTCTTCATCTCCATTGGTTTACCGCAGCAGTGAATAGTGCCCTCGCCGTTACGAGTAACGATAACCTCAGCGCCGCACTTGGTGCAGTAATACCTCTTACCTATCTGGTTTGCCATCTTGTACTACCTCCATGCCTTTAACTGAAGGTGGGATGCCACTTGCCCGATTACACCTGAGGCACCAGTTATACCTACTACCAGAACCATTTTTCTCGTGTCTCCTTTTTCTCCATGTTGGCACTCCAGTATTGTTATGGCTGCTCGCAGACATAACTGAACTTCGAAACTCTACCTAGTGCGGGGCAGTTATTAATTGTCTGCGGCTCCCTCAACTGCTATCTCGGATTTAGAGAACTAGAGATTGTCTGTTACCTGTATACCATAAATAACTGCTTTGGAGTTTAGCCAGCCACTAAAGATTAATTTCCAGACCTGCAAAATTGCGGGGGGAATTATTTAGCCAACCTTATCCCTACTGGCCAACTCACAGCCTCCTGAGACGGCAAGATTATTGTTGCTCTACCTGGCATCGTGTTTTCCCCACGCTGGTTGAACGCACTAGTCTCAACATCCACGCAATGCTCTCGGTTATCGTCAATGTACTTGCTGATTATTTTACCCCTGACCCAGACCACATCAGAAAAGTAAACGAAACGGCGGTACTCACAATAGGATCTCTTTAGCCATCCCTCATCCCCCATCCAATTGGTCAAAAGCTGAATTTGCCAAGACTGCATTTGCCTTCCCCAGGCATAAGGATAAGGTACACCGGCCGCTAAAGCAGCACTCAAATTATAGTGAACTGCGAACACCGGCTCTAATGAATGTGTGTTACGGTCTCTAAAAGCCCACGCTGGATGACTTTTATACTGCAATAAAGCAGCTCTGTGGGCTGCAAAATAATAACTTCCGCACCCAGCACAAAAAGCTATTTCATCAGTCAATCCTAGGGGCCCTTTTACTACCGGCGGCAATTCCTTGCCTATCTGAACATCTTCCCAATAGCGGACTTTGTCTCCCCGTATCTCTTCTGCCAACAACTCGCTTTCTAATTTTTCAAGTTCCTCCTTTGTCCACGGATGGGGTAACTGAATTTGTGAATATTTCCGTTTCTTCTTCGCTGCCCGCCGCTCGGCCCTAATGATCCATCCCTTTGCCTTGGCGACTAACTCATCTCTCTGGTTGTAATATAATTTATCATGATATTCGATAATCATTCTTCCGGCAAACTCGCTGGGCTTTTCCTCCACCCCGGCGAAGATCTGCTCAGGCTTAATCCGGTCACCAAAAAGGACTGGTTTATAGAACTCCCACTCATCTCCAGAATGAAAGCCATGTACACCACGCAACCCTTGTTGCACACCAGCTGCAGTGCTGTAAAGCCAGGAAGGAGGAGCTACCAGACATCGATAGCGGGTTTTTTTAGCGTATTTTTCATCATTATATAAAGGATTGACATCGCCTACACCTTTGCAAAAATTCACTATTGTTTCTCTGCAGGCCAGTTCATTACCCTTCGGCCCAAGCCGAAATTTAGTTCCAACTCTTGACTTAAACTCCGCCAATGCTTCGGGGGTAATATACCCTTGTTCAACCTGTGCTGCTTTAGCCTTTCCTTCCATGCTAAGGCCCCCCTTATCATCGGGTAAACTGAGTTTTATTCAGTCCCACAAATTTATCTAAGTATAAATCATTTGGTTCGGGAACCTTTCCCGGTCTACTGTATACCAAATAGTGCCAAATCGTTCTACAACCCCTCCTTTTTTTCATATCACTTGTTCATCCCTCAGTTGAGCAAGTTCCTCCCAAGTGTAGCCACATAATTCAGAAAGAACTTCCTCAGTGTGCTGGCCAAAGGCTGGTGCTTCACGTTTGATTTCTGCAGGGGTCTCGCTAAAACATACAGGGCAACCTACAACCTTAATCCTACCTAGGCTGGGATGGTCAAAATCCGTAATGTACTCATTTTCTAAAACCTGGGGATCTGTCGCCAGATCGCTTATCTCCAGGATAGGCGCAAACGGCAAATCACTACAGCCTGCCTCAAATGTTGCTAGCCATTCCGCTCTGGGTTGTGCGATAAATACGTTATCTAGGATTTTTATCAACTCCTTACAGTTAGCGCTCCTCTCTGAAACACCTTTAAACCGTGGGTCTTGTACTAGCTCAGGGTGGCCTATTGCATTGCAGAATTGAGGCCAATACCTGTCCGACTGAAAACCTGCCAACATTATCCATTTGCTGTCCGCGCACCGGTATTGATTAGTCAGCGGGTTCTTCGCTCTAGTTCTTGAGTGCCTTGCCCTGACTCGTCCAGAAAGAAGAAAGGCTCCCAAATTGGTCTTCTGTTGGTGAATAGCACTGCCAAGTAAAGATGCCTCAACCTGTTGTCCTATCCCCTTTCGTTCCCTTGCAAGAAGGGCCGAAACCACGGCATAAGCCAATACCGTCGCACCCAGTTGATCAATTACCCCTCCAACTATTTGATACGGTTCGGTATGATCACGGTCACTTATCATGAACATTATGCCTGAACGTGCCTGGGCAATCGTATCGAAAGCAGGCCTGTGGCTTTCGGGTCCCCTGGTCCCCAAGCCTGAACCCACTGCATAAATAAGCCTGGGGTTATGCACAAGTAGGCTCCCATAGTCAGCACCAAGTTTTTTTGCCGTAGCTGGAGTATAGTTAGTGAGAAATACGTCTGATTTGCTTACCAACCTATATAAGATCTCCTTGCCCTTGGCCTTTTTTAAGTCAAGCGTGATACTCCTCTTATTGCGGTTAGTAATTTCAAATGCTATGTTAGCACTACCCATACTCATCGACGTCCCAAATAAGCTCTCTGCTCCGCGAAAGGGGTCGCCTGTAATCCTATCCTCTATTTTAATTACGTCTGCTCCTAGATCCCCTAACATCGAGCCTGCCTCTGGCCCTTGATGCCACGCTGACCACTCAAGCACACGGATACCATCAAGTACACCGCTCATCATCATCTCCTGTTATTAGCATCTCTGTGTTAACCCTCCTTGTGAGCTTTTGTCATATCTTGACTCAGGCCGAGCCATGCTCTGGTTTGCTTTTCGCTACTCTTAATATAATTACTTAATCCCATATGTTAGCCATTTATCTCTTATTCGTTTCATTGTATCGTTGTCGGGATAAGCAATCGGTGGCCACTTCTCACCAAGCCATACATCCGACCGCGGGTAATCTATAGGTTTTGTGGCGTCAATTAGGAGTCTGGTTCCTTTGTTGCCACCGAACCCTAACCTCTCATCAGGGTGTGCAATCGGGTCCAGCGCACTTATCCAGCCGGGAAATGTAATAATATCGCGGGTAGGATCCACCCTGTAGCCTATAGCCCAAAATACTCTTCCAAGATCGTATATATCCACATCCTCATCGCATACAATGATATTTTTGCCCATCATATTGGATAATCCCGAACTCCAGATATTAGCTGCTACCTGTTGAACTTGTCCGTAGTAGCTATTATTTATTTGAACAATTATGTTGGCATATGCCGTGCTTGGATCAGCGTTAACGCCAGTAACTCCTATCATTCTCTCATCCAGAAGGTCCCACATTATTGCACTATGGCTCACCGAAGTGAGGCGATGGTCCTCGGTGATAGGAAGCCCTGTAATTGTTCCCTGAAAAATTGGCTCGTCTCTGAAAGTAATACAATTCACTTTGAATACGGGCCTCTGGCTTTTACCTCCGTAATGACCTGTGAATTCTGCAAATGGGCCGTCATTCTTGAATGTTCTTATATCAGTTAAGACCTCACCCTCAAGGACAATCTCGGAAGAGGCTGGAACACGAAGATCTACCGTTTCGCATTGGACCAGTTCGAAGGGTTTTTGCCTTAAGGCGCCTATTATGTCCCATTCGTCTACTCCTGGCGGTACCGGACTGGCGGCGACTGCTGGCAAAAGTTGGTCACAGCCTATGGCTATTGCCAGAGGCATATTCTCCCCTCTTCGTCGATACTTTCTCCAATGCATCCAGATATGTTGACCTTGGGCAACCGACATACTGGTGGTACTCTTATCGTGGATGACCGACCGGTATACACCGACATTCTCCCAACCTGTATCCGGGTCCTTTGTTACTACGCCATCAAAGGTGCTTATGTACCTACCACCATCCAATTTATTCCAATGAGGGACAGGGAACTGGAATAAGTCAACCTCTTCCCCCTTCAATATGTGCTCCTTACAAGGCGCTGTGTCAACAATCACAGGTTTAATCGGTTTTCGGGAACGCTCCCTCCAAACCCTAATAAGCTCTTGGTATGGCGTATCCTTAGGTAGCCCAAGCATTAGGGCAATCCTTGCGTATGTCGCAAGTGAACCTGTAAATAACTTAGTGCAAATTGTATCTTTATATTCCTTAATGTTTTCAAACAATACTGCTGAGCAACCAGTATCGCAGATTTCCCGCAAAATCCCTCCGATTTCTAAGTCCCAATCCACCTCGGTCTTAACTCTGCTTAATTCGCCCTCCTGTTCGAGGAGGCTAAGCCATTCTCTTAAATCATTCACTGCCATTTAAACTTGCTCCTTTTCTGCAATCTTATTTGCTCACCTTATTCAAAAACACCAGCAACCAGTAATTCAGCAAACTCCTCCTCTGACATACCCAATAATTGTCTACACACATACTCTGTGTGCTCACCTAAGCATGGTGCTGGTCTATATGGCTTTGGAGGAGTTTTGGACAGTGTATGAGGCTGACCTAGATGCGTGAACCTACCCAGCTCTCTGTGCTCCATTACCCAATAGAATTCTCGTTCCCTCAGTTGAGGGTCCTCATATATGTCTTTTGCATTTTTAACTACACCGGCAGCCACACCTGTTTTCTGGAGAAGATGCATTGCTTCCTCGGTTGTATGTGTAGTCGTCCAAGTTTCTACTAACCTGTTTAGTTCCTCTTCATTTTGTTTTCTACCTATCATGGTGGAAAATTTTGTTTCTTTTGTCCAAGGAGGGTCACCAATTACCTTGCAAAAATTTTCCCAATCTGCATCGTTAAAAACTGCAATAGCACACCAGCGGTCTATGCCCTTACACCTGAATACCCCATATGGCGCAGCATAGTCACAGGAATTACCCATCCTATTCTCTTCTACAGCATTTATTGAGTAGTTAAGCAGGGGTGGCGCTAAGAATTGCATGCTTGCTTCAAGCTGTGAGACATCTAACAATTGCCCCTTGCCCGTTTTACGGCGGTAATCCAGAGAGGCAATAAGCGCAGCGGCTGCAAGAGGTGGTGTTAGATAGTCAGAGTAAGCTACCATCAATGAAATCGGTTCTTGATCAGGCCAACCAATGAAACTATCAAATCCGGCTAGCCCATTTAGATGAAGACCGAGCCCGGGTTGCGAAGCGCAGGGGCCTGTCTGTCCCTGATTAGAACTGCGTATCATAATGATACCTGGTTTTATCCTTCTCAGTTCCTCATAGCCTAACCCCATTCTCTCCATTGCCCCAGGCCTACGGTTCTCAATCACAACATCTGCCCAGCTTACCAGCCTCTTGGCAACCTCTATCCCTTTTGGATGTTTCAGGTTGATTTGTATGCTGTATTTGTTAGCTGCCGACCAAGCAAAGTAACCAGCACGGTCTACGCCAGGTATTCCGTCCTTAAATGGTGAGCTTACTCTTGAAAGGTCAGGCTTTTTCATTGACTCAATCCAGACAACGGTAGCACCATGGTCAGCCAAGAATTTGGAAACCAGCGGACCAGCTAAAATCCACCCCAAATCTACCACCTTTAGCCCCCCGAACACATCTTCGAATTGCATCACTATTCAAACCTCGTATTTCTTCGAAAGCAATCAGACACCTAAATAATTCCTGCCTCTTTTAACATACAAATAGTATCGCGTGATAACCCTAGTTCATTCTCGTATATGTCTTTGTTATGTTCACCAATAAGAGGAGCCCGGCGCCTTATTCTGCAAGGAGTTAGTGATCCTTTTATGAAGGCACCAGGATACCTGAGGGTAGTTCCTAGTTCAGGATGTTCTACTTCAACCCAATAATCTCTTGCCTTCAGTTGAGGGCTCTCCACGACATCTTTGACCGAATTCAAGGGGTATAGCATAATGCCGCTTTCTCGCGCCTTATTGTAAAGTTCCATCTTTGTGTGTTTCGCAAAATATCTAGCAAATTCCGTCTCAATTTGGTCTTGAATATCCTGAGTCTGCTTTGACACGTCAAACTCCCAGTCCATCTTCTGTAAAAATTCGGTCATCATCCCCTCCTCCTCCATCCATTTAGCGATTACTCTGTTGCCCTTCCCACCGAGAATACCCCCCATTAAGTGAAACACTATGTAACCATCTTTACATCGCCAAAGTATACGTGACTTAACTAGTATCCCGCGACCAACTAGAAAAGCTCCAGACCTCTTTAAAACATCGCGATTTAATTCCCAAAGAGGGATCGCATTAGACAACGCCAGTGCTATGCATGCTTGCATAGACACATCTACATGCTGACCCTCCCCGGTCATTTCTCGATAATAGTGAGCTATCATTGTGGCTGCAGCGGCATACGCCCCGGCCAGTTGATATGATTGCGGAAAGCTCATTCTTACCGGAGGACCATCAGGGCTGCCTGTTATGTACATAAATCCTCCCATTGCCTCGGCCACAATATCAGATGCTCTGAAACTGCTGTATGGGCCAGTCTGGCCGAAAGGTGTAATAGATGTCACCACAACGCGGTTATTAATATTACTAAGGTCATGATAACCCAAGCCTAGGCTATCCATAAAGCCAGGGGAAAAGGATTCGATAACAAAATCAGCTCTGCTGACCAAATCTTTAAACATTTGTCGCCCATCTCTCGTCTCAATGTTTAAAGTTATTCCTCTTTTGTTAAGGTTATAGGCAAACCAGAAGAGGCTTTTTTCTGGATCAGGAATATTATGATAAAATGGGCCAATATTACGACTCTCATCACCCCCAGGCTTTTCTATTTTAATTACGTCAGCGCCAAGGTCACCGAGTATCTTACCAGTAAAAGCGCCTTTCTCGTCAGCTAAATCGAGAACCCGAAAAGACCCCAGAAGGTCTTTACTATTATTTCTCCCTTTCATTCCTCACGTTTTTCCTTGTGTAGTAATTATCTACCTAATTGTTATGCCCGGACTAAAGACGACATTTCCCCCTTCCCCTTTAAATAGGAGATATTTTCTTGAGGGATAGCACCTCCCGTAATAAAGTGCCCATTGCTGCCGGCTTACCGTAAATACTAACTAGTGCCATAAGTTTCTGATATCCTTAATCTAACTATTGGACTCAGTGCAACGGCGGCCGATATTCGCCAAAAACATCCCTAAAAACGTCGCATATTTCTCCTATGGTAGCGTAGTTCTTAACCGCATCCAATACGAAGGGCACCAGGTTATCGTTACCTTGGCCCGCTTTACGTAATGCTCCCATACTGCGCTGCACCGCATTGTTATCCCTTTCTCTTCTCAACTTTGTCATCTTTTCTCGCATCTCCAGTGCTGTCTTTGGCTCCATGCTCCTATGAATTTTAATAGCTGATTTTTCCTTAGCTACAAACTTATTTACTCCCACTATGATCCGCCTCTTATCTTCTATATCCTTTTGCTTTATATAAGCCGAGCGAGCTATTTCGCCTTGGATCCACCCAGATTCTATCCCTTTGATTATGCCACCCTTGGCGTCTATTTTCTCGAGGTAGGCCAATATCTCTTTCTCAATCTCGTTAGTTAGGGCCTCAACGTAATAAGAACCACCAAGTGGATCCATTACATCGGGCACCCCTGTTTCATGGGCTATAATGTGCTGCGTGTTTAGAGCAATGCTGACAGCTTTTTCGGTTGGTATTGCCAGTGCTTCATCAAAGGAAGATGTATGTAGAAAGTGACAACCGCCCAGTATTGCAGCGAGGGCTGCTATGGTAACCCTTACGATGTTGTTCTCTGGTTGCTGCGCCGTTAACAGTGAGCCGCCAGTACCAGGTCCAAATCTGAATTGTAAAGCGGTGGCCTTTCTGGCACCAAACCTTTTTTTCATTGTTATAGCCCAAACTCTTCTCAGTGCACGAAATTTAGCTATTTCCTCAAAGAACTCTGTCCCAACATGAATGTTAAAACCTGTGTGGGAAGCTATATCATCAACTGCTATACCCCTCTGAAGAGCGCGCTCAATATAAGTAAATGCAGTAGCTAACATAATAGCTGAAGCTTGCACAATAGTGGCTCCCGTTTCGGCAATTGGGTAACCACTACCAAGTAAATAACTTGTTTTTGGCATTTGCTTTAGACCATACTCCATAAAGTCTAATGTCAAACGCAAGGCACCTTCAGGCGGGAAGATATAGTTATGTCTGGATATGTACTCATTTAGAACGTCTGAATTGACAGTAATGGTTAATTTATCTCTAGAAATGCCTTGCTTCTCTGCTGTTGCTATCATCATCGAATAAAGGATCATGTGTGGATGGCACGTTGAGCCTCGTATCCTTATCTTGTCCATTGGGATTCCGTCAAACATGGTCTCCACATCTTTCAATGAAGGACAAGATGCTCCAACAATGCCTACCTCTCCTTCTGCCAGAGGGTTATCCGGGTCATAGCCTTGTTGGGTTGGAAGATCACAAGATAAGCTCACCCCATCCTGTCCTTGGCTGAGGAGAAATTTCCAGCGTTTGTTAGTATCTTCCGGTGTTCCAAAACCTGATGTCTCAGCAATATGCCATAGACGGCTACGATAACCTGTAGGATTAAGACCCCTAGTATATGGATAGTCACCAGGAAACCCAAGGTCTCGTAAATAATCAAAGTTGGCTATGTCCTTCGGTGTATATAGGCGTTGTTTAGATATCTCAGAGTATATCTGCCTTTCGGGATGCCCTCCTAGCCAACTCTTTAATGTAGTATCTTCCCATTGGCTCTGTGCTTTTGTTATCTCAGTTAAATTATCCACTCTTACCTTACCTCATTCAGTGAGCTGGTTAATAAGCTCAGTCATTTCGCTTATTTCCTCCAGACTGTCCACCATATCAATTAGGCGAAGTACCTTTTTCTTGGATATAGTTTTTGCAGCATACGAAGCACAGTCTCGGAACTTGGATATAATTTCATCCATGGTCATGGGGTCTTGGTGAGCTCCATGCCAGTATTCCACTTGCTCAGAAAATATACGGCCATCCTTAGTTTTTATTTGCACAATCCCGGGGGGCACCTTATATGAATCTGACGACTGTTGCGGTTGGAATTCAGGCGTTATTTTGTGAGCGAGTTCAATTGTGCTAGCATCTTTAATACCATCTGGGGTAAAATCATTAAGTGTGACTTCCCCTCGCAAGATAGCACACGCTATGGTCCATGGTATGCTCCACTTTGCATCTAATGAAGACTTAGGTCTTTGCCTCAGCTCCAATGGCTCGCAGAGAGCCCGAGTTTGTTCGCCAACGATGGGAATGATCTGCACTATATCGCTGACTCGGAGGTTATTTCTCTCCATAACTCGTAGCGCTGCCTGAATATGATTCATCGTATGGCCACATGAAGGCCATGCTTTAAAATCGACATTTCTACCTTCAAATGTCTTACCCAAATCCTTCATCAATGACTCTCTACGATACAAGCCGTTAAAATGTACATTATATAAACCCGCTCTTCCCTCAAAGCAATTTTTTGGACCTGTGATGCCCTCACGAGCCAACAATGCCGACATAACCCCCCCGGCTGCAACAGGGCCACCGTACAAACCTCGATATTTGTTACCAAGACTAAAACCAATTTCTCCTGTTCCTGAAGCAAGTTGCGCTGCAATAGCCAAAGCGTTGACCATCCCATTTTGGTCAAGATTAAGTAGTTTAGCAGATACGGCAGCGGCACCAAGAACCCCGACTACTGAGGTCATATTCCAGTCAAGTTTGTTTCCCCTGGGACCTGTAGTAACCGCTAAAGCCAATCTGCAAACTAGGTCATTCCCTAGTGTAATTATTGTAATAAATTCCTTCCCGGTAATGCCTTTCACTTTTTCAGCAACGGCAAGAGCGGCAGGAAATGTAGCCAGAGTTGGGTGCACTGCCGCTTGTCTATGGTCATCATCGTAATCCAGTGAGTGAGCCATTGCACCGTTACCGAAGGCAGCCAAAGCGCAAGGGACCTTATCCCCGTAGACCAGAACAGTGCTTTCTTTTCTGCCCCCCATTTGCTTAATCAGGTTAACTATTTCCCTACATCCTTCGCCCAACTCGCTTCCTGCTATGATAACACCCAATATATCAAGTATGCTCCTCTTCGTAATCTCCCTCACCTCACGTGGAATATCTTCAAATCTGATATCCAACATATTCTGAGCTAGCACAAAGATCGCATCTTTTTGTTCATTCGAAACATTCATACTGATACACCTAGATAACAAGTCTTAGCTTCTTCATTCTTCCTCAAATCCGCAGGTGCAGAGTCATATACTATTCTACCCTTACTTAATATGTAGACATAGTCAGCTATTGCTAAGGTCATGTTGAGATTCTGTTCTACCAATAGAATGGGAAGCCCGTCATTGTGAAGTTGGTTGATAACGTTGCCAAGTTCTCGAACAATCAAAGGAGCCAGCCCCTCTGAAGGTTCATCCATAAGAAGTAGGGTAGGATTAGTCATCAAAGCCCGAGCAATTGACAACATCTGCTGCTCCCCGCCGCTTAGGAGATTACCCTTGTAGTTTGCTCGCTCCTTCAAAATCGGAAACAGGGAATACACTCTATCTAGAGACCAAGCCCCACTTTTACCACCGCCCCGTGCTGCCATAGTAAGATTTTCCCTTACATTTAGTGACGGGAAAATGCAACGTCCCTGTGGAACCAAAGCTATGCCCATTTGAGCAATCTTATGGGGCTGGAGACCAATGAGTTCTTTTCCTTTAAAGGTTACCCTGCCACAGCGTGGCGAGGTGAAGCCAATGATTGAGTGAATAGTGGTTGTTTTACCCATACCATTACGGCCTAGAAGGGCTACTACAGAGCCCTCCTCGACTTTCAGTGAAACACCTTGTAGCACATGGCTTTCGCCATAATAAGTATGGATATCATCTAACTCTAGCACTGGTTTCATCATCTTCGACCCCTAAATAAATCTCCCTCACCGTTGGATTAGCTTTTATTTCTTGAGGAGTTCCATCGGCAATGAATTTTCCGTAGTACAACACTACCACTCGATTTGCCAGACCAAATACTACCTCCATATCGTGCGCTGAGAAAACCAATGTAATGCCCTTCGCTAAAGTCATCATTATTTTGACAAAGTCAGGAATTTCGCCAATATCTAGCCCAGCGCTAGGTTCGTCCAGCAGCAATACCTTTGGTTCTGAAGCTAGACTGAGAGCTAGCTCCATTTTACGTTGTTCCCCATAAGAGATAGCATGTGCAGGTTCGTCTCTCTTTTCCCATAAATTTACTAATTCTAGCAACCTCTGCGCTTTAGACACGAGATTGTTATATGCAATAGCTTGGCGAAACATTTCGTAACGAGAGGGTCTGGTACCTTGAAGTGCTAATAAGATATTTTGAAGAATGGTAAGATTGGGAAAAACACGAGTTAACTGAAAAGAGCGAGCCAAACCGGTATGAACACGGCGGTGTGCAGGTAAATTGGTAATCTCTTGTCCCAAAACGTATACTCGGCCAGATGTAGGAACCAACTCCCCACTAATTACATTGAGTAGCGTGGTCTTTCCAGCACCATTAGGCCCAATAATAGCCACACGCTCGCCAGTCTTCACAGTCAGTGAGAGATCTTTTAATACCTCAAGAGCACCGAAGTTTTTTGCTAATCCATCAATCTTTAATGCTTCCATAGCTATATCTTATCCTCTTCCACATATTAACTAGGTGAGCAGTTATACCTCCCCGAATAAACATGACCGTTATGACAAAAACACCCCCTAGAATTAGGGGCCAACGTTCAGGAGTATACATGCTTGCGACTACTTCTAAGAGTACGACTACCATAGCTCCTAGGGCAGGGCCAAAGACCACGCTAGTGCTGCCGAGGATTACCATGAGCATCACTGTGGTGGACGTTGTGACATCTAAGTGTAAGGGGGCCACGATTCCGCTAAAATGTGCGAACAGCACGCCGGCTACTCCCGCAAACGCCCCTGCAATAACGAAGGCAAGATATTTATATAACCAAGTATTGTAGCCTAGGTGTCTCATTCGTCCCTCATCATCGCGTATACCTTGTATAGCTTGTCCAAAGGGGGAATTTACTAACCGATATATTAGGAATAGACAAATAACAAAGGCTATAAAAACCAAGAAATAAAAAGATGTGGTAGTTATGGCTGAACCAGATAAACCGAGAACCGGATATCGTATCCCAACCAAGCCGTTACTTCCTCCGGTCACGGTCCGCCACTTCAGAGCAACACTGCTAAGTAATTCTCCAAGAGCCATAGTGACGAACAAGAAGTACAGGCCTTTTACTTGAAGTGCGATAACACCGAAGATCGCAGCCACAAGCGCCGCCATCAAAATACCAGCAGGAGCAGTCAACCAAAAGCTGTTGATGCCATAGCGCACTATTAGGATGCCTGTAGTATAAGCTGCTACACCAAAGAAAGCGGCATGTCCTAGAGAAAAAAGCCCTGCATACCCATAGATAAGGTTTAGACTCATCGCAAAAATTGCATAAATAAGAATTTCAGCCACAACGCTTTGGATGTAAATATGCAATAGAGGAACCAATACTACAAGGATAACCCCAACCAGAATATAAGGAGCGAAACGGAGCAAATACTCAGACCATGGTCGCCCACTGGCAATATTGAATTTCGTCCGTTGCATCAGTTATCGTGCTCTCCCGAGAAGCCCAGCAGGTTTGATTAGCAAGACTACTATCATGGCTAGATAAATGGTAAACAAGGCAAAATCTGGGAAGAAAGCCTTACCGAAAGCATCAATAAGCCCTATCAGTATAGCTCCTAATAGTGCTCCTTGGATGGAACCTACGCCACCAATAACAATTACGGCTAACGCCAAAAGCAAGATTTGAAAGCTCATACTAGGATATGCTCCTATTATTGGCGCCCCGATAAAGCCGGCTAACCCTGCCATAAATGCGCCCAAAATAAACACAAGGCTAGAAACTAAGCCATAGTTTATACCTAAACCCATTGTCATCCGTTTATCATACATTCCCGCCCGGATAATGGCACCATACCGGCTCCTCTCTTGGAAAAAGTATAGACCTATAGCTACAGCCAATCCAACAGCAATAAGCAACAATCGATATGTTGGGAAAAAGAAAGTTCCTATTGCCACAGAACCAGACACGGGGGCAGTGCCCATCTTGGCAAATGGTCCCCAGACCCATAGAACCACATTCGAAAAAATGTAAACGAGCCCTAAAGTTAGTAACACCTGTTCGTCTATTTGTTTGTAGAGGCGAGCTAAGAATAGACGCTCAAACAGTAAGCCCATCAGTCCGGCACCAACTGCACCCAGCAAAACAGCCAGGAAAAAATTAACGCCGTAGCCGACTAGAGTTAAACCGAAATATGCACCAAGCATATATAGTGCCCCATGCGCTAGGTTCAGAATTCCCATAACACCAAAGATTAGAGAAAAGCCACACGCTATGAGAAACAATATCATGCCGTAAGATATTCCGTTTAGGAAACTGACGACAACTGTATTCAAAAGAACTCCCGGGCAGAGGGCAATATAATCGAATCTATATTGCCCTCTGCCTTCTAAACTTTCACAACGCTACGTTTGCTTATCTATTGCTGCATACCTTCGATATAAGGTATTTGATTATACGTGAAGATCGGCGCCCACATTTCTGTCCCCCCAACCTTCTGAGCTTGTAGGATATGCAGATCTCCAATAGCAATTCCTTCGTCGTTAAAGGAAGTCACGCCTGAAGGTAGATCCATCTTGACATTACGGATGGCATTATTTATTACATCAGGCGTAGTATCGCCACCTGTAGCCTCCACTGCTTGTAGAAAAATACTTGTAATTTCGTAACCGCTAATTCCCAAATATTGAGGATCATTTCCATATTTCTTTATAAAAGCGTCTACCCATTGTTCGTTCAAAGGGTAATCAAGATCTCGACACCACCGGTGTACACTGTACATACCCAAAGCATCGTCGCCTACCATTTGTAGCATGACATTTGGGAAAGAACAATGCATTAGCATTAAAGGCATGCCGAGTTTGGAGCTAAAGTACAACGGCATAAAGCGCAGGTCCTCTTCTGGAAGCAGCCAGAAAGCCACACAGTCGGCTTTCTTAATAGCTGTCACGTACGGAGCGTAATCCATAGTCCCTATGGGCACCCGCTGTCTCTGAACAATCGTCCCGCCTGCCGCTTCGAATCCATCAATGAAGCCTTGACTGAGTTCCTCTCCGGCTACAAAGTCCTGATGTATTACTGCGGCTGTCTTGTAGCCTAGTTGGTCATAAGCATACGCTCCTAGGTACTGACAAACCCCCCTTTGTGTACCGTAGAGGCTAAACACGTTCCTGCCCCCCATAACGAATGCATCAGGAGGCTCCTCAACGAAAGGGAATTGAGGTATCTTATATTGTGTGAGATAAGAATCAACCGCCAGCGAACAACTGACAAGGAGTGAGCCGAAAATCGCGTCCACTTTGTCAACTTCTACGAGTTTCTTCGCCTTTTCCACAGCAGTTGTTGGGTCAAATGCATCGTCTTCAACTATAAGCTGTATTTGCCTGCCTGCAACCTGCCAGCCGACCTCGTCAAGCTTCATCCTGATGCCAGGCTCGATCTCCAGGGCAGTTGGGTCAGGGCCTGTAACCGGTATGATGGCCCCTATTTTTAGGGGTGGTAACTCCGTGGGTGGTGTGGTTGTTGGTGTCGTTGGTAGGGCTGTCGTTGGTGGGGTTGTTGTCGGCGGGGTTGTTGTCGGCGGAGCCGGGCAGCCGATAATCACCAGGCTGAGGGCCAAAAGTAATGCCAACGGAATTAAGAATAACCTCTTATTCATCTGTTTCTCCTTACTCAATATTAATAAGGATAGGTTTTTGGCAAGCTTTACCAAGTTTTACTGCGTAAAAGTTCACATATTATTTAACCTCCTTATCGTATTTTCGCATATCTACTTTTCTATTCGGAGCATGTGAAACAACAGCCTCTCCCCGAAGTCTCTATTCCCAAAGGTCCTTCACCACATCATCAAGCCCTAATCTTTCAAGAGTGGCTCTAGATGGTTTCCCGGTTTTCTCATCCCAGCCCATGAGCCTGTAATATTCCTTGACCATGCCAACCAGATGCGGCTTAATTGACATGCCTTTTGCTGGGCCATCATTAGGCGGGTCAATCAACCTTGCTGAGACGGTCCAATCATCTGCTGGTTCGAGCCCATGTCTCACATTAAACGCGCGCTCCAATTGCATAGCCCTCTGCCCAGCCTCAATCAGCTCATCTCGGGTAACGTTCCAGCCAGTAGCAGCGTTGATACTATCAGCGGTGAGCTGGAAAACACCTTGAATGCCCCAAGTAACAAGCATACAGAGCCCGCTGCTGTCGTTCATAGATTTTATCATGCCGGCTTTTGCCGCTTCCAAGGGTTTTGCGGCCCAATCAAAGGGGCCAGTTTGTTCAGGATAACCGATGTCTGGCTCTACACTATGGACGTCGACACTGGTTGCCGGCCAACTGATTCCACCTCCTACTATCTGGCTAAACAATGTTCCCCAAGCTGATCTCCAATCGTGAAGATTCATACCTGTGCCCTTGATGTTGACAGCGAAGTCTGGAGCATCCCCACCAATATGTTCCGCTGCTCTCTTGATACCGCGAGCGAGGATATCGCCAAACCCCTCCCGGTAAACAATCTTTTTCAACAAGGCCTCTGCTACCTTTCCATCACCCCACTCCAGCTCCAGACCATCAGTATCCTCCTTCGTAATGAGACCCCTTTCGTAGGCTTCTATCGCCATAGCCATGGTGCAGCCGACCTCGCTACATTCGATGCCAAAACGGTCATAAAGGTCATTCAGGTAAATGTACGTACCCGGCTCCGTGATACCCAGTATTGCGCCTGCTCCTTCCATAGGCTCACCTCCTGGTCCTGGAGTTGCCAAATAGCCTTTATGCGGGCCAGTGGTTATCCTTATATCAGCGGAGCAATTTAGTGGGCACCTGGGACAGGGTTTATTGATCCATTCTTGCTGACTGAGACCAAGGCCAAATTCTTTTAGCTCATTTACAAGTAAATTCTTGCCGCAAAAACCGAACCATGACGCCCTCTCACGATAATCCTTCTTTTTGATCGCATTATTTTTGGATTGGTACCAGCCAAAGTGTCCAGGGATCTGCATTCTCCTTATCCATTCTTTCCTCATGGAAGCCACTCTCTCGGGGTCTACTACCGGGATCGGCTTATTACCAAACACAGCGATGGCTTTCAAATTCTTGGCACCCATAATAGCGCCCACACCGCAGTGTGAGAAAGCATGGTTTTCGTCGTTGCAAATCATGCTGCCAGCGCATAGGTTCTCTCCAGCCGGCCCAATAGCGGCAACACTAATTTTAGAATTCCCTAGTTCCTCCTTTATGACGTCCGCTGTTTCATGGCTATCCTTTTGTCCCCATAGGTGGCTGGCATCACGGAGTTCAGCACTGCCGTCGTGGATCCAAAGGTAAACCGGTTTATCTGACTTGCCAGTAATAATAAGGCCATCGTAACCAGCAGCTTTGATTAGTGTACCAAAACTACCGTGAGTGTGAGAGCGGCTCGCTGTATACCCAGTGTTAAAATTCTTGGTGACGAGGGTAATATTGTTGGCTCCTGGTAAACGGAGACCGGTTAAGGGGCCGGTCATGAAGACTAGAGGATTCTGTGGATCTGCAGCACTATAACCCGGTGGCATCGAATCATAGAGGTATCTCATACCTAATCCCCAGCCCCCCATGTATTTCCTTAAAACTTCATCGCTCGGCAAACCTTCTTCATCTATATCGCCCGTGGAGAGGTTTACTTTTAAAATTTTACCCACATAGCCACCCTTATAACCTGGCAAATTTCTCTTCACATCCTTAACTGTCATAATATTCCCCCTAATTGTTAATTTGCTAATAAGCTTTGCTCTGTGCTGGTATTACACTTCGCCCCCCTCATAGACACCGAGTCGTTCCATCTCATCCGCCACATATTTCAGGCCAAGCTCTTCCAGCTTTTTTCTCGTCGGAGCTGCTGTATTTTTATCCCAGCCCTTAAGTTCATAGTAGTGGTCCTTTACCTCTTCAAACTTACGCTTATCAAGCTGCCATCCCTTGTTCGGTCCATCCCAGACGGCTTTCTCAAAATAGTCATGTGGAGGGTTATCATCCTCACGCCTTTCACCCTCTCTAACTATATAAGCCTTTTCCAGGCTAGAAACGCGGTCACAGGCCTGGGTCAATAGTTCCTCGCCGAAGTCAACGCCAGTGATTGCCGTCAGAAGCCTAGCCATTCTGGCAATACCAAACGAGCGGCCTATTTCCCATTCTGTATTAAACTTGCATAACTCTAACATATCAGCGGCAGTACAGACACGCTCTGAATTTATCACTACCTGTGCCCACAGAGGGTCATAATCGGTGTCCAGTATGATCGGAAAGTCTGTTTTTATATCCCTCGGTATCATTGCTCCCTGAGGAAGGCCTCTTAGATGGTCGAAGCCCCGGGGTGACATGGACAGGGCTAATACTGAGCCAAGAAGAAATGCCACGCGGGTAGTGCTCATCCCCATTCCCTTGGAGTGATGGACATATCTTTCGGCATCCCCGCCTATCTTTTTGGCTGCTTTCAGCGGCCCTTCCGCTAAGATGTCACCAAATCCTTCTTTATAGGCTATTTTACGCAGCAACTCAATAATTGCTTTTTGGTTCCCCCATTCGAGTTCTAATCCGTCGGTATCCTGCTGGCTTATAATCCCCTCCTGATACCAATTCATCGCCGCCGCAATGGCTGCCCCGGTCTCAATCGTATCTAGGCCGTATTGATCCGCCAAATTTGTAGCCTTGAGAACGAAGGCAAAATCATCGCAAGCACCAACTAAAGACCCCAGCCCAGATATGCTTCCGAATTCCGGCTTCCTCCCCTTTTCTCCAGCGTAGGGACCTTCTTTGACGAGACAAAGGTTGCTGCAGGAGGTGGGACAGGAAAAGCATGACACATGCCTAGTCCCATACCTTGGTACAAAATTCTCTCCATAAAGAGGACCCAGCACTTCCTCAGGTAAATTAACCTCCTGCTGATTCCTGATTCCCAAACCATAAAACAAGTTAAAAAATTTTACCAGATGAGAAGTCCCTAATTTCTTCATAGTGGCGTACATGGGCTGAGCGCGCATATCATCGTACCATCTTTGGACAATTTTCAGGTACGCCTCGGGATGGGCTATTTTAACTGACTTAGATCCCCTTACTGCTATTGCCTTGAGGTTTTTTGACCCCATTACCGCACCTGTGCCAGTTCGTCCGGGGGCTCGGTCACCGCTGGCAATAGGGCATGCCAGCCTAACTAGGTTTTCGCCAGCTTGTCCAATACATAGCGTCTTAATATATGGATCCCTAAGTTCGCTCCTTATTATCTCTTCAGTTTCCCATGTATTTTTACCCCACAGGTGACGGGCATCTCGCACGGTTACCTCGTCGTCGTTGATCCAAATGTAAACCGGACTTTCAGCTCTACCCTGTATTACGATATGGTCATATCCGGCAAACTTGAGCTCGGCTGCAAAATCGCCCCCCCCGTTGCCATCACCCAAGAGACCGGTTAATGGTGATTTTGCTGTAACCGTGAATCTCCCGGCTGACGGACCAAGTGTACCGGTAACTGGTCCAGTGCCGACAATAAGCCGATTATCGGGTGACAGGGGTTCAGTATGTGGGTCGGTTTCGTCATACAATATTTTAGAGTTAATACCTCTACCGCCAACAAAGTTGTGAGCTAAATCCGCCGTGAGCGGTTCCTTCCAGGTTTGCCTTTTAGAGAGGTCCACCCTGAGGATCGTTCCCATCCAGCCGTCCCCTGCTATCATATTGAACCTCTTTTTACTAATCGGTTCGTTGCGAAGCGATGGATATGAAAATGCTCTATCATTAGTAGTGGAGCACTCCTTCTGGACACCACTCTACACATCGTGGTGCTCCGGCGCATAGGTCGCAAATATTAGCTTTTCCGGTAACAGGGTCAATGGATATTGCCATTTGTTCGCAGTTATCAACACATATGCCGCAGCCACTACAGTTGTCAGCATCGACTCCTATGGTGCCTAGTTCGCTATCCCAATATATGGCCTCTTCAGGGCAGAGGACAATGCACTCTTTGCACTGATTGCAGGTCTTAGGTATGAAAAGCCCGTTACTCCTCGCCTGAACAACCTTGACTCTCGCCCTTTTTGGGTTAAACTCTTGGTAATGGAAAAATGTGCAGATTTGCTGACAGATTCTGCAACCGCTGCACTTTTCATAATCAATGTTAATCTTTATGGCTGCTCCCACCAGTTCAACCTACCAAAGTAATTAATCACAATCACTAATTGATGTTTAGCGATAGAAGGTTAATAATTTACTTTTCCCACTTGCTAGTCCTTGGACCTCGCGAGCAATCCATTAAGAAACAACTCATATATGCCATCAGCTGTCTTATTTAAGGACGACTCTCCCGTTGGTGAGTACCACAACCTACATCGTATAATTGTTGAAGCGATAGCATAGTTAACGAGTTTCTCATTCACTTCTGCAAAGATACCGTCTTTGATACCGCGGCGTATGATTTTTCTTAAGATCTTGTCATAGATATTGCGCAATTGAACGATTTCAGCTCTATGGGAAGCAGAGAGATAACGCATTTCCATTTCAAAATATAGATTCTGCCCTTTTGGTACGCCTACCGTTTGTTCCATATGGATGCGGATTAAGCTTCTTAGCTGCTCAGCCGCGCTGGTATTAGAGTCATTCTCTAGCACCTTGATCGCATCAATAAACCTAGTCATCTCATCCAAGAGCGCCTGGTAAAAGATATCCTCTTTGCTACGGAAGTGGCTGTAGATGTTGCCTGGAGTACAACCACAAGCCCTAGCGATATCTCTGATGCTAGTTCCAACAAACCCTTTAAAGTGGAAAAGTCTTCTTGCTTCTTTTAGGATGGTATCTCGGATTTTCGTACTCCTCCTTAAGGTTGTCTAATGGCGATATGATACCAAACAATCGGTTAATCGGTTCACAAAGTGAACAAACGTTTGTTTACTTTATTTACCACATGATACCAACTTTGTCAATAGGCAAAATTACGGAAATTCTCTTAGGCCAGGGGGGAACAGTTGCCGTAATCAGCAAGAAGATCGGGGTAAGTGCCCACGCCTACTACAGTTCATGAAAAGAGTGCGGCAGCATGAGAATAGACTAGGCTCGTCGGCTTAAAGGACTAGAACAAGAAAACTACCGTTCAAAGAAGCTGTAGCAGACCTAAGTCTCGATAATGCCATCCCCAAAGAAGCTTCCCATAGAAACCAGGGGCAGAGCGCATTTTGACTCTTAACGTCTAACCCCTTTAGTTTTGTCTCTTATTTTCTCTAATTCATCGTAAAGTTCTTTAATACCTACATTATTAATTGCTTCGGTGACTAGAATTGCGGGAGGGGGTGTATCGGGCCTAGACAATACACTTTTCAGTTCTGAGGCTAGATTCTCAGTGTTACCTTGGTCTGCTTTATTAACTACAATCACATCCGCAATTTCTATGACACCTGCTTTCATAAACTGGATGCTGTCCCCAGAGCTAGGTGAAAGAACGAGCACGATAATATCAGCTACTCCGGCAATGCCCATTTCTGCTTGTCCTACCCCCACGGTTTCCAAAATAATGATGTCTTTGCCATAAGCATCAAGTAGCTTAACTACACCACTGATATTTTTCGGCAATCCACCCTGGTTACCCCGAGTCGCCATGCTACGAATAAATACTTTGTTGTCTAAGTAATGCTGTCGCATCCTTATTCGGTCACCTAGTAGAGCTCCACCGTGTAGCATACTACTTGGGTCTGCAGCTACAATCCCCACTGATGCCCCTCTGCTCCTAGCTACTTCTGCCAGAGCGTTCGTCAGGGTACTCTTGCCTACGCCAGGAGCACCTGTAACCCCAATGGAGTACGCTTTGCCTGTATAAGGATGGATAATTTCCATTATCTTATTAAGAGCTGAACTATCATTTTCTAAAAGGGTGATGAGCCTGGCAAGGCAAGTTTCCGAACCAGCCAGCATCCTCTCTACTAGACCTGCGATATTATCATTCATATTGGTCTTGCTCGAGTTATCGCGCAACATTTTGCCTGATAAATTCGGCAATGTCTTTGATGCGAGTTCCAGGACCAAAGACTGCCTTCATTCCTGCTTTCTTAAGCGTAGGTATGTCTTCCTCCGGTATAATGCCCCCCATGATGAACAATACATTTCCCATGCCTGCCTCTTTAAGTAACTCAACTATCTTGGGAAGGTAGTGGCTGTGTGCCCCCGAGAGGGAGCTTAAGCCAACAACGTCAACATCCTCCTGGACGGCAGTTTTAACTATGTCCTCAACTTTCTGCCTTATGCCAGTATAGATTACCTCCATGCCCTCATCGCGTAACCCTAGCGCCACAACCTTAGCTCCACGGTCATGCCCATCAAGACCTGGTTTCGCTATTAGAACTCTTATGGGACGCTCCGCTTTAGATTCCCCTCTTTTACTCATAGGAACGTTACCCCCTTTAGTAATTTTATTAATTATAATTAATAAAGTAACCTGAGATCCGGAAACTGGGCAACAAAAATCTCGGCATCACCCTTCCTGGCATACAGGCCTCATTCAAACTCGATATATGTCCCTATCAGTTCATATCATATTTGACCAAATTATACACCGCCTGACGCATAAATCAAGAACGTCCTCTGCCTCCAGGCAATACCGTGTTGTCCACCGGTAATTACTTACGGCATTACACTTTCCATCTTATTGTAATGTAACAATCAGGGAAATAGAATACAAGCCATATTGTGACCTACTTAAGTAATCACCCCGCTAGGGTTGCTTGGCTGAGACGCAACTAAGACCTTTGCTAATGATCTTTAATCTCTTTCCACCGCCTCTCAAAGAATCCTGGGAACAAAGCTTCTATTACTGCTGCTACGACTACAATTGTCAGAAATTTCCTTCCCGTTGGTGAGAGTGGGCCAGGCGGGAATGTGGGAAGAGCGGTACTTAATTTGCCCGCTGTATTTTCTGTTGTTGACAATACTCCACTAACCTGCGATTTTTCTTCTTCTCGCTTTAATTTCGCTCGCTCTTTAGCATGACACGATGGGCAAAGTGGTATGGTGAAATCCGGGCGGTGAACTCGGTCCGGATGGTAGGCATGGAAACGCCCTTTCCCCTTTGGTTGGCCGCAGGCGGAACATTTTACCTCTATATCTTTAACAAGGTTAGCTATGTAATTCGGAGATTTGTGGTAGCGCTTTTGGAGTGGTCTAAAGCTCCAGCCACTTTTGTACAGCTCGATAATCTTTGCATCAACATCTTCTTTAGAAAGCCTCATTTCACCCTCCTTATATTAAATAATGTTCCTGCTACCAGGCTGATGCGAGTAAGACTCATGATTTTTCTGATAGCAGATAGTGCTATTAATTTCGCTATCATTGCTGTTGCACTCCACATTATTCTTGCTTATAATCCGAGGTAGAACCACAACTCTAGACTACTTTCGTGGTTGGGGGGGTGAAAATGGACAGGCAATGTGCATGGTGCCATAGGGAGTTAGCGCCAGATAATTCTGGCAAGCTCTGTTTAGTCTGTGCAGCCAAATTGGGAACCTTGGCGGCTGACCTACCTGAAGTCTTGGATGCTGAGGGTGTGGCGACACTTTTATATGCCGATGTGGAGACTGTTAGACGGAAGCATCGGCTTAAAGAGTTGCCAGATTGTATTCCGGGCTGGAAGAAGCTGCTGTGGTTCAAAGAAGACATCATGGCTTATCTGAGGTTCGGACGGTGGTTCTCAGCAGCCGATGTGGAAGAGCTTCAAGCAACGGCGGTAGCCTTGAAATTAGGCTATCCTATAGATCAGATGACAGGCTACGGCCATTGTCCAGAAAATCTGGTAACCGAGATGAAGAGGCTCGGAAATCTTAAGGATTGGAAGCGCCAGCAGCAATGAAGGCGGAGGTTAAACCTTAAGCCTGTCCGCTACCCCGTACCTCAGGTGCTGCGCTCTGACATCGCTATCGGCCAGGTTCGAATAGTGCCTGGTCATAACCAAGCTCCTGTGTCCCAGCTTCTTTTGCAAGCTGAAGACATCACCTCCGTTTCTCAGGTACATGACGCTGCTTGTGTGGCGGAGTTTATGGGCATAGCAGCGTTTCAGTCCTGCTTTCTTACCGTAAGCACTGACGATCTTTTGTATCCTGTTGGATGATAGCGGCTGCCCGTCCCATTTGAGCCAGAAGTTATCGGTACCGACAGGCTCCGGTCGGCACTTGAGCTGATATTTCATTAGTGCTTTGGCCACCCTGCGTCCGAAGGGGATAAAACGCTCTCTCAGCCCTTTCCCCATTACCCGGAACAGGTTTTGCTCGTAGTCAATATCGTCGGTCTTGAGATTGGCCAGCTCGCTGAGTCTGATGCCGGTATCAATGAAGGTCAGTAAAAGGCAGTAGTTCCTGAATCCCTCGTTGCTCCTCTTGTCGGCCTGGGCCAGAAGCCTCTCCACCTCTTTTTCCGAGAAAGTGGGGACCACCTTGTCCGGCACCTTCGGCATCTTCACCTTGGCCATCACGTTGCTCTTGACAAAGTCCTCGCGCTCCAGGAAGCCAAAGAAGGCGGTTATCGCCCGGCAATAGGTCTTGATGGACTGTGACGACAGCTTGGCCTGCTGTGGCTTATTGTAGGGGTGATGGGCATACTTTGTTCTTGCTTGGAGGGCGATAATGAACCGTCGCAGGTCGTTAGCCGTGATGGTGCTTATGTCCTGCTGCCTGGGTTCCAGGAATTCGGCAAAGTAGCCCACGCTGGTAACAACCCAGGCCACCGTCTTCGGGCTCTTGCCCTCAGCCCCGGCGTAGGTCTTATAGGCTACCAGTGCGTCCTGAAGCGTCATCGCCTCGTATTCCTTACGCTGATAGTCTAGACCCTGGCCGGGTGATGCACCACTACTTTGTGCTACATTGCGTGCATTTTTGGGAAAACAGGTGCCCTTTTTCGGGCTGGTGGTGGGGTCGGCGGCCAAAATTGAGGCTAAAGTGGGCGGTAGAGGACTTGAACCTCTGACCTCCTGTGTGTAAGACAGACGCTCTAACCAGCTGAGCTAACCGCCCTCATATACCCGAAAAGCCTCTGACCTTTCAGTTGCTTGTTTAATATGGCGCGCTTGGCGGGTCTCGAACCCACGGCCTCAGCCTCCGCAGGGCTGCGCTCTATCCATCTGAGCTACAAGCGCTTAAAGATGGTGCCGAAGGAGAGATTTGAACTCTCACGTCCGTACGGACACTACGCCCTGAACGTAGCGCGTCTGCCATTCCGCCACTTCGGCATATAGCGATACAGGAGGATTATAACCAGTTAACTAATTGGGCGTCAAGGGATGTGGGATTTCCGGCTTTTCGGCGGTTGTTTTTCTTCCCACCCTGACTCGCCCACAAAGGCTGTGCCTTTAAAACTTTCTGCCCCACACCCCATTAAGCGACGGCGATATATTCTCTTATTCCCCTGCCTGGGGGAAAAAGGGGGACGTTACCCCAGTTGGAGGTGGGGAAAGAAGTTAAAGAGGGTAAAAAAAACCTTTCGGGCGGGTGGGTATGGGAAAATAAACACCCGTTAAAAGTTGGGGTGGGGTAGCGCCCTGATTACCTCTTGGTGTACTGAGGTGCCTTGCGCGCCCGCTTGAGCCCAGCCTTCTTCCTCTCCTTGACCCGGGGGTCCCTGGTGAGCAGGCCGTTCTGGCGCAGTACCGGCTTGAGGTTCTCGTCGGCCCTTACCAGCGCCCGGGCGATGCCATGGCTGATGGCCCCACTCTGGCCGGTTATGCCACCGCCCTCTACCTTGACCACGGTGTTGTACTTGCCCAGGTTCTCGGTCACCAGGAACGGCTGGGTTATCTTGCGGCGGTGTTCGGGGCGGGGAAACCGCTCCTCGTAGGGGGTGCCGTTGATGATGATTTCGCCGGTGCCCGGCACCAGCCTTACCCTGGCTACCGAGGTCTTACGCCGGCCCGTGCCGTAAAAATAGCTTTCTTTCGCTGTTTTAGCCACTTAATCTCCCTTTTTAGCCCCGGTCTGCGCCAGGTGGGGGTGGGCCTCACCGACGTAGACCTTGAGCTTCTTCATCCTGACCGCCCGCAGCCGGTTGGTGGGCAACATCCCCCTGACCGCTGTCTCAATCACCCTGGCGGGGTCGGTCTTTTCCCTTTCTGCCAGGGTGACCTTTTTAAGCCCCCCCGGATAGCCGGAGTGGCGGTAGTAGATTTTCTTCTCCTCTTTATTGCCGCTGAAGCTGACCTTTTCCGCGTTAATGATGACCACGAAATCGCCGGTATCCAGATTGGGGCTGAAGATGGGCTTGTGCTTGCCCAGGAGCAGGGTGGCTGCCCTGGTAGCCAGCTTGCCCAGGGTCTGCCCCGAGGCATCGAGAACGTGCCACTGGCGCTGGATATCGGCGGCTTTGGTGCTGTAGGTTTTCATGATGCTGCTTCCCCCGGTGGAACGGGATAGTTTACCCGGTCAAGGCAAAGCCCGCAGGCGGGGGCGGTTGGCCCCGCCCTTCCCGGGAGCCTCGCTTCCATTATACTACGAAACTCATCTAGGTTCATCCTGCCCAGGCCGACCCTGACCAGCGTCCCCACCGTGTTGCGCACCTGATGGGGCAGGAATGAGTTGGCCGCCATTCGGAAGACGACCAGTTCCCCCTCCCTTTCCACCCCGGCGCTGAAGACATTCCTCACCGTGCTCTCCAGCCAGCTGCCGTCGCCACTTAAGAATGAGGCGAAGTCGTGCTCGCCGATAAGGGTCTGGGCGGCCTGGTTCATCGCCTCAACGTTGAGCTGGCCGGCTACCCGGTGGGCCCGGCCTTCCCTCATCGGGGAGCGGGTGGGGCTATTCAAGATATAGTAGCTGTACTCCCGGCTGAGGGGGCCGCGGCGGATGCGGAAGTCACCGTTTACCCGATAGGCCGCCTTGACGGCGATATCGCCGGGTAAATAGTGATTCAGCCCGTTAACAAAATTCTTGGCGGCCAGCTCCGCCCGGGTCCTAAAGCCGACCACCTGGCCCTTGGCGTGGACGCCGGCATCAGTGCGGCTGGCGGCGATCACCCGCCGCCTCTCCCCGGTGAGCTTCCGTATGGCTTTCTCCAGCTCTTTCTGGATTGAGGACAGGCCGTTCTGCCACTGGAAACCGTGGTAGCCGCTGCCGTCGTATTCAATGATGAGCAAAACCTGGCTATCTTTTGTCAAACTGCCTCCGTTATTACACCAGCTCGATTCTGACCATAGGTGCCCCGTCGCCCAGCCTTGGCCCCAGCTTTATGATGCGGGTGTAGCCGCCGGGGCGCTCGGCGTAGCGGGGGGCCAGCTCGTCAAAGACCTTGGCCGCTACCTTTTCGTCCAGAATATAGGCCAGCGCCTGGCGGCGGGAGTTGAGCCCGCCCTTCTTGCCCAAGGTAATCATCTTCTCGGTCAGGCTGCGTATTTCCTTGGCCTTGGCCTCGGTGGAGGTAATCTTCTCATGGTTGAGCAGGTCGGTAACCAGGTTGCGGAATAGCGCCTTGCGGTGGTCTGAGGGTCGGCCCAGCTTTCTGCCGGCTATCTGGTGCCTCATTCTTTCTCCTCCCCGCCGGTTTCCTCCCCGGCCTTGGGGCTGAGTGACAGCCCCAGCGCCGCCAGCCGTTCCTCTACCTCCTGCTTGGACTTCTGCCCGAAGTTATGCAGGGCGAGCAGTTCCTTCTCGCCCTTGCTTATCAGCTCGCCCACGGTGGTGATACCGCCGCGGCGCAGGCAGTTCATGGTGCGCACCGAAAGGTCGAGCTGTTCCACCGGCATGTTATAGGTCTCGTCGGGGATGGAGGCGCGGATAAACTCCTTCTCCACCTCCAGGCGAGAGATGCGGGCATAGTCAATGAAGGGGGTCAGCTGCTCCGATATAATCTTAGCCCCCTGGCTCAGGGCGTCCACCGGCGATATGGTGCCGTCGGTCCAGACCTCCAGATCCAGGCGCTCCTGGCTCATCTCCTCGCCAATGTGGGTCGGCTCGACGGTGAAATTGACCTTGCGGATGGGGGTGAAGATGGCGTCGATGGGTATGGTCCCGATGAGCAGGTCGTCGCCGGACTCAGATTCCCGGTAGCCCTCGCCCAGTTCCACGTCAAACTCGGCATAGAGCTTGGCCTCCGGCGAGTCCAGCGTGGCCAGATAGAGCTCGGGGTTGGCTATTTCAAAATCAGTGGAGGGCTCGATATCGGCGGCGGTAACCCGCCCCTCTCCCTCAACGGCCAGTGTCAGCTTGCCCGCCTGGCCGGAGATGGGCTTCAACCGCAGCGCCTTGACGTTGAGCAGGAACTCGGTGACATCCTCCTTGACCGAGGGGATGGTGGCAAATTCGTGCTGAATCCCCTCGATTCTGACACGGGTCACCGCCGCCCCGGGGAGGTAGCCGAGGAGCACCCGCCGCAGGGCGTTGCCCAGGGTGACCCCGAAGCCCTTGGCCAGGGGTTCGGCTTTGAAGCGGGCGAAGTTCTCCCCGCTTTCCAGACACTCAATATTGGCTATGGCTAAACCAGACAAAACGCTGCCTCCTTGACCTACCTGGAGTAGTATTCGACTATGCTCTGCCACTCGATTTTAGCCTCAATCTCGTCGGGGGTGGGCAGAGCTACCACCCGGCCGATTAGTTTTTCTATGTCCAGGCTCAACCAGCCGGGAATGACCTTGCTTTCGATGCTGGCGGCCAGCCGCTTGTAGTACTCGGTCTTGGTGCTGCTCTCCGTCCAGCTGATAGTATCGCCCTCCTTAACCAGGGCCGAGGGTATATCGGTCTTGCGCCCGTTGAGAGTGATGTGCCCGTGCTGCACCAGCTGGCGGGCCTGGGCGCGGGAATCGGCGAAGCCCAGCCGGTGGACGGCGTTGTCCAGCCGTCTCTCCAGCAGCACCAGCAGGTTGTCCCCGGTGATACCGGCCTGCTGCTGTGCCTGGCTGAAGAACCGGCGGAACTGCCTTTCCAGGACGCCGTAGCTGTAGCGGGCTTTTTGCTTCTCCCGCAGCTGCACACCGCGGTCGGAGAGCCGGCGGCGGCGCATGGGTTGCTGCCCCGGCGGCTTGGGCCGCCGCTCTATGGCGCACTTGGGGCCGAAGCAGCGTTCGCCCTTGAGCATCAGTTTATCGCCGCTGCGGCGGCACAACCGGCAGACAGCTGAAGTGTACCTGGCCATCTTAGACCCGCCTCCTCTTGCGGGGACGGCAGCCGTTGTGCGGAATCGGCGTCACGTCCCGGATACTGGTAATGGCCAGCCCCGAGGCCTGGAGGGAACGGATAGCCGCCTCACGCCCGCTGCCCGGCCCCTTAACGAAGACCTCTATCTGGCGCAGGCCGTGCTCCATGGCCTTTCGGGCGGCGTCACGGGCGGCCAGCTGGGCGGCATAGGGCGTGCCCTTGCGCGAGCCCTTGAAACCGGCCGTGCCCGAGCTACCCCAGGCGATAACGTTGCCCTGCGGGTCGGTGAGGGTTACCATAATATTGTTGAAGGTGGACTGGATGTAGGCCTTGCCTACCGGAATCGATTTCCGCTCCCGCCTTCTGGTCTTGGCTCGTTTCTTCTGTGCCATGTTACCTCCGTCTAGCTACCCCCGGTTACTTCTTGGCCATGCCGCGCCGCTGGCCCCGTCCGGCTACCGTCTTGCGGGCGCCGCGCTTGGCCCGGGCGTTGGTCCGGGTGCGCTGTCCCCGCACCGGCAGGCCGTGGCGGTGCCGGCTGCCCCGGTAGCTGCCAATCTCAATTAAGCGTTTGATGTTGAGGTCAACCTCTTTGCGGAGCTCGCCCTCAACGTTATAGCCCTTATCAATAATCTCGCGCAGTCGGTTGACCTGGTCTTCGGCCAGGTCGCTTACCTTAATAGTAGGTTCGACCTCGGCCTGGGCCAGAATCCTGCGGCTCAGGGTGGGTCCTATGCCGTAGATATACTGCAGCGAGACCCAGACCTGTTTGTTCTTCGGTATATCCACTCCGGCGATACGTGCCATCTACAGCCTCCTTAAAGAGCGCGGCTACCCCTGCCGCTGCTTGTGCCGCGGGTTGGAGCAGATTACCCGGACCACCCCGCGCCGCTTCACCACCTTGCATTTTTCACATCTGACTTTAACTGAAGCCTTTACCTTCATCACTAAACCCCGCTACTTGAACCGATAGGTAATCCTGCCCCGGCTCAGGTCGTAGGGCGAGAGCTCTATCAAAACTCTATCGCCGGGCAGGATTCTGATATAGTGCAACCTTATCTTACCCGAGATATGGGCCAGCACCTTGTGCCCGTTGGCCAGCTCGACGCGGAACATGGCGTTGGGCAGCGGCTCGACCACCGTACCCTCGACCTCTATTGCCTCCTTCTTAGCCATTGATCTCTTCCCGGCTGGTCAGTATCTCCGCCTCTCCGTCGGTGATGGCCACGGTGTGCTCGAAGTGGGCGGAGAGGCTGCCATCGGCGGTAGAAACCGTCCACTGGTCGTCGCCGACCCGGGTATGCCAGTCGCCGGCGTTGACCATCGGCTCCAGGGCTAAGGTCATTCCTTTCTTTAGCACCGGCCCGGTTCCAGCTAGGCCAAAGTTGGGTATCTGCGGCTCCTCGTGCATCTCCCGCCCGATGCCGTGGCCGGTGTACTCGCGGACTACCGAGTAGCTGCGGGACTCGGCGTAGCTCTGTATCGCTGCCGAGATATCCCCCAGCCTGGCCCCGGAACGGGCGGCGGCAATACCGGCCTTGAGCACCTCTTCCGTGGTCACCACCAGCTTTCTGGCCTGGGGGCTGATTTCGCCCACCCCAACCGTCACCGCGGTGTCGCCCTGAAAGCCGTTAAAAGACGCACCGAAGTCAAGGGAGACGATATCGCCCTTATGCAGTACCCGCTCGCCGGGGATGCCGTGGACTATCTCGTCGTTAACCGAAACGCAGAGGTTAGCCGGGAACCCCCGGTAGCCCTTGAACGAGGGTTTGGCTCCCAGCCTCTCTACCTCCCGGCCGGCGATAATATCCAGCTCCTTGGTCTTCATTCCCGGTTTCACCTGTTTCATCAAGATAGCCAGCACTGCGGCCACAATCCGGCCCACCTGGCGCATCAGGGCCAGTTCCCTTTCCGATTTGATAATTATACCCATTCAGGCCCGATTTTTCTCCTTCAGGGCCGTCTTTATTCTCTGAGCCACCTCGGCCACCCCTCCCTCGCCGTCTATCTCTAATAGTTTACCTTTTTTGACATAATAGTCAATAAGCGGCGCCGTCTCGCTGAAATAGACCTCCAGCCGCTTCCTGACGCTCTCTTCTTTATCATCGGGGCGCTGGTAGAGCTCGCCGCCGCACTTGTCGCATTTACCCGCCACCCTGGGGGATGAGTCGGTAATGTGGTAGGGCGTCTGGCACTTACGGCAGATCCAGCGTCCGCTCAATCTCTTTAGCAGCTCCTTCTCAGCGACCTTGATATAGACCACTCTATCTATCGTCTTGCCCTCTTGGCTTAAGGCCTCATCCAGCGCCCCCGCCTGCTCCAGGTTGCGGGGAAAGCCGTCCAGTATTGCCCCCCGGACGGAGTCTGGGTTGGAGAGGCGCTCCAGAACCAGGCTTATGGTTATCTGGTTGGGCACCAGCGTCCCCTTTTCCATATAAGATTTGGCCTTCAGGCCTAATTCAGTTCCCCGTTCCAGCGCCTGCCGAAACAGGTCGCCGGTGGCGATGTGCACCAGGCCCAGCACCTCGGCCAGCCTGGCCGCCTGCGTTCCTTTGCCCGCTCCGGGAGCACCCAGAAAGATAATATACATCACTTAATGAAACCCTCGTAGCGGCGCATCACCAGCTGGGCTTCTATTTGTTTCATGGTATCCAGCACCACGCCGACCACAATCAGCATGCCCATGCTGGACAGCTGTATTACCTGCACGTTGCTTATCTGCCTGGCGGCGAAGGGCATTACCGCCACCACCGCCAGAAAGAGGGCCCCCGCCCAGGTGATGCGCTTTATCACCCCGTCCAGGTATTCCTTGGTGTGGGGGCCGGGCCTGATGCCGGGGATAAAGCCCCCCTGTTTCTGCAGGGTGCTGGGCAGGTCCTGCTGCTCAAAGATAATCATAGTATAAAAGAAGGTAAAGCCAACCGTAAGCAGAAAATATAGCCCCCAGTAGAACAGGCCCATGGGCAGGGCGGCGTTGGGGTTGAACAGGTTCATAATATGGTTGGCGAAGTTGGGGGCAGACCCCGACGGGGCGGCGAAATAACTGGCGACGGTGCCGGGGAAGATGACCAGTGACATGGCGAAGATGAGGGGTATCATGCCGGCGGTGTTTACCCGTAGCGGGATGTGGGTTGAGCCTGACTGCCGGTACATCCGCCCGCCCCGGAAGACGCTGCGGGAGTACTGGACGGGGACGCGGCGGTGAGCTTCGGTGAAGATGACGATTAAGACAGAGGTGAGCAGGGCGATAATAACGTAGGCCACCGCCCCGGTCCACTGCCCCTGGCCTACCGCCATGAAGACCTGCCCTGTCGTCTGCCAGTAGCCGGCGACAATGCCGGCAAAGATTAGTATGGATATACCGTTGCCGATGCCGTACTCGGTGATGCGCTCACCCAGCCAGACCAGGAACATGGTGCCGGCGATCATCGAGACAACCATGGTGGCCATGGGCAGAGCGCCGACACTGCTCAGGACGCCCTCGTGCTGGAGATAGACCAGCTGCCCGTAGCCCTGCAGGCCGGCCATGGGTATGGTCAGCCAGTGGGTGATGCGGTTGATCTTATCTTGGCCCGCCTCCCCTTCTTGGGAGAGGGCCTGCAGCTGGGGGATGACCGGCACCAGCAGCGTCATCACGATTGAGGCGGTGATATACGGGTAAACGCCCATCGAGGCGACGCTGAACTGACGCATGGCGCCGCCGCTGAACATGTCGAGCATGCCCAGCAGGGCGTTGCTCTGGAACAACTGCTTTAGCGCCGCCAGGTTAACGCCGGGAAGAGGTATGTGGGCCACGAAGCGGAAGATAATCAGTATGCCTATGGTGATGAGGATGCGCTGCCTGAGGTCGGGCAGGCTGAAGGCGTCAACCATGGCCTGTAACAGCCGTGGCCTAGTCGGTCTGGGCCGCATGCCTCACCTCCTCAGCCTTACCCCCGGCGGCCTCTATCTTGGCTTTGGCCGCCGCCGAGAACCTGTCGGCCTTGACTACCAGGGGGCGGCTGATTTCACCACCGGCCAGAATCTTGATGGGCTGGCCTAGCGACTTTACTATTCCGGCGGCGACCAGTTTCTCCGGGGTGACCTCGCTTTCCGGCTCGAAGATATTGAGCTGGCCGATATTGACGGTGCTGTACTCCGTGCGGAAGGGGTTGTGAAAGCCGCGCTTCTCCGGCAGGCGCTTGATCAGGGGCAGCTGCCCGCCTTCAAAGCCGGGGCGCATCTTGTACCCCGCCCGGGACTTCTGCCCTTTGGAGCCGCGCCCGGAGTAGGTGCCGCGACCGCTGCCGTCGCCCCGCCCCACCCTTTTCTTCGACTTCCTGGCGCCGTGGGGTGGGGAGAGTTTTTCCAGTAGCATCAGCCTGCCTCCTCCACCCTGACCAGGTGTTTAACCTTGTTAATCATACCCCGCACCGAGGAGCGGTCGTCGTGGGTAACGCTCTGGTTGAGCCGATGGAAACCCAGCGCCTTGAGCGTCCGCTTCTGGTCCTGGGTGTAGCCAATGCCGCTTTTAATCAAGGTGATACGCAGCTTAGCCACCGCCTGCCTCCTTAGCCACGGCCGGCCGTCGGCGGGCAAGCTCCTCTTCAGGGTTTTTGAGCTGGCTGAGGGCGAGCATGGTGGCCTTGGCCGTGTTAATGCGGTTGGGGCTGCCCAGCGACTTGGTCAGGATATCCTTGATGCCGGCGGCCTCCACCACCGCCCGGATACTGCCGCCGGCAATGATGCCGGTGCCCGGGGCAGCTGGCCTTAACAGCACCTGGGCGGCCCCGAATTTGACCATGGCTTCCTGGGGTATGGTCGTCCCGGCCAGGGGAACCTTAATCAGGTTCTTTCTGGCGATGGCGCTTGACTTGTTGATGGCCTCGGGTACACTGTTGGCTTTACCCACGCCGATGCCGACATGCCCGTTGCCGTCGCCGGTTACGGAAAGGGCGCTGAAGCGGAGGCGTTTGCCCCCCCTGACCACCTTGCTCACCCGGTTGATATAAATCAGCTTATCGTTGAGGGTCAGTTCGGCGGGGTCTATTCTGTTTAGCGGTTTTTCCACTGGCTTTAAAATACTCCTAAAATTTCAGTCCGGCCTGGCGGGCGGCCTCGGCCAGGGCCTTTACCCGGCCGTGGTACTGGTAGCCGCCGCGGTCAAAGACCACCTCTTTGACGCCGCTATCTAAAGCTCGCCTGGCCACCAGTGAGCCGACCAGCTGGGCCTGGGCCGACTTGGCCTTACCGTTGGTCTGCCCCTTTATCTCCGGGTCCAGGGTTGAGGCGGTGACCAGGGTGTGCCCCTGCTCGTCGTTGATGACCTGGGCGTAGATATGGTTAAGGCTGCGGAAGACGCAGAGCCGCGGCCGGGAGGCAGAGCCGGTTAGCTTGGCCCTGACCCGGCGGTGTCGCCTCTGCCTGGCTGTTCTGGCTTCACCCTTGTCCATTACGCCCTCTGTCCTATCGCCTTGCCGGCCTTGCCCGCCTTAAGGCGGACCACCTCGCCGGCGTACCTGATGCCCTTGCCCTTATAGGCGTCGGGGGGACGGATGGCCCTGATTTCGGCGGCCGTCTCGCCCACGTCCTCTTTGTTAATGCCGCTGACCTTGATGCGGTTGTTGCCTTCAACATTGAGGGAGACGCCGGGCGGGGGGGTTACCTCCACCGAGTGGGAGAAGCCCACCCGGAGCACCAGCTTGTCTCCGGCCTTCTCCGCCCGGTAGCCCACCCCGACTATCTCCAGCGTCTTCTCAAAGCCGCCGCTTACCCCCTGTACCATGTTGGCCAGCAGGCTGCGGGTCAGCCCGTGCAGGGAGCGGTGCTCCCGGCTATCATCGGGGCGGGAGACGGTCAGGATATTTTCTTTGAGGGTGATGCTCATATCCGGGTTGAAGCGGCGCTCCAGCTCCCCTTTAGGGCCGGTTACGGTGACCCTGTCCTGCTTGATGGTCACCTTTACCCCCGCCGGCACCGCTATTGGCATCCGGCCTACCCTAGACATGGTTCTCACCCCGAGCTTTATTTATCATATTTACCATACGTAGCAAAGTATCTCTCCGCCGATTCCCTGGCGCCAGGCCTGCTTACCGGTGATTACCCCCTTGGGGGTGGAGATGATGGCCACCCCCAGGCCGCCGTAGACGCGGGGGATCTCCTTCTGGCCGACATATACCCTCAGCCCGGGCTTGCTCACCCGCTCCAGCCCGGAGATGATGGGTTTGTTGTTATCGTCGTATTTGAGATAGAGCTTTATCGAGCGGTGCGGCTTGCTCCGCAGAATCTCGTAGTCGCTGACAAAGCCTTCCTCTTTGAGGATGCGAGCGATGGCCATCTTGGTCCTCGAGGAAGGCACCAGGACAAAATCATGCCGGGCCATTATGGCGTTGCGTATTCTGGTCAACATATCGGCTATCGGGTCGGTTACCGTCATAGCTACCTCACCAGCTTGCCTTTCTTATCCCGGGGACCTGTCCCGCCAGGGCCAGCCGGCGGAAACAAATCCGGCACAGGCCGAAGCGGCGGATATAGCCCCGGGGGCGGCCGCACAGGAAGCAGCGGTTATGCTGCTGCACCTTGTATTTGGTGGGCCGCTTCCATTTTTCCAGTTTTGATTTCTTAGCCATTTAACCTCTAGTCCCGGGCAAAGGGCATGCCCAGTAGTTCCAGCAGTTGCCTGCCTTCGGCATCAGTCTTGGCCGTAGTCACGATTGATACCTCCAGCCCCCGCGCCTTGTCTATCTTATCATATTCTATCTCGGGGAAGATGGTCTGCTCTTTAAAACCCAGGGTGTAGTTGCCCCGCCCGTCGAAGGAACCGGGGGAGACCCCGCGGAACTCGCGCATCCGGGGCAGGGCGGCGTTGACCAGCTTCTCCAGGAACTGGTACATGCGCTCCCCCCTGAGGGTCACCCTCAGGCCCACCGTCATCCCCTCCCTCAGCTTGAAGGCGGCGATGGACTTCTTGGCCCGGGTGATAACCGGGTGCTGCCCGGAGATGGCGGCCAGGTCCTTTTCGGCGGCCTCCAGCGCCTTGGCATCGCTGGTCGCCTCGCCGATGCCGATGTTAATGGCCACCTTTTCCAGGCGCGGCACCTGCATGATATTCTGGTAGCCGCCCAGCTCCATGAGCCGGGGTATGACCTCTTTTCTGTATTTCTCCTTGAGCATTGACATCTAGTCGATTACCTCGTTGCAGACGCGGCAGAACCGCACCTTCCGGCCGTCGGCCAGGAAGCGGAAACCGACCCTGGCCGGTTTATTGCACTTGCTGCAGAGCAGCATGACATTGGAGACGGGGATGGCTGCTTCCTGCTCGATGATACCCGCTTGCCGCACCGCTCCCCTGGCCTTGCTGTGCTTCTTAACGAAATTGATGCCCTCCACCATTATTCGCTCCGTCTTGGGGTAGGCGAAGCGCACCTTGCCCTTCTTGCCCCGGTCCTTGCCGGCAATGACCAGCACCATATCGTTCTTTCTGATGTTCATCCTTATACCACCTCGGGCGCCAGCGAGATAATCTTGGCGAAGTTCTTGTCCCTCAGCTCCCGGGCTACCGGCCCGAATATCCTGGTCCCCTTGGGGTTGTTCTTATCGGTCAGAATCACCGCCGCGTTCTCGTCAAAGCGGATGTAGGAGCCGTCCGGGCGCCGGTAGGGCTGGACACAGCGGATGACTACCGCCCTGACCACGTCCCCCTCCTTGACCGCCCCCCTGGGGATGGCCTTCTTTACCGAGGCCACGATGACATCACCGACGCGGGCGTATTTCCGCCTGGTGCCACCCAGGACGTTGATGCACATAATTTCACGAGCGCCGGTGTTATCGGCGGCCTTGAGCCTGGTATAGGCTTGAATCATGCTTCTGGCTCCTCCGTTGCTGCCTCTGGCTTTGCTTTAGCTTTGGTCTTGGTTTTTTTCTCCGCTTTGACCTCGGCTGCTTTTTCCTTTGGTTTCTTCTCCGCCTCAACCTCGGCCTCTTCAACCTCTTCCCCGGCGGCTGCCTCGGCCTTGACCTCAGGCTCAGCCTCTTCCTTGGCCTTTTTCTCCGGGGCAATCTTGGCCAGGTCTTCCCGGGCTATTTCCTCGGGCGAAATCTCCACCACCTCGGCCTTGGCCACTATCTCGGCCACCCGCCACCGCTTCTCCCGGGAGAGGGGGCGGGTCTCCACGATTATTACCTTGTCGCCCACCTGGCACTGGTTTTTCTCGTCGTGGGCCTTATAGCGGACTACCCTCTTCAGGGTCTTCCTATATATCGGGTGGCGCTTGGGCGTTTCTACCGCCACCACCACCGTCTTGTCCATCTTGTCGCTGACCACCTGGCCGAGCCTGGATTTACGCTTGCTTTCCATCGGCGGTTACCTTTTTGGTTAACTCTCTTTCTCTGATTATCGTCTGGAGCTGGGCAATCCTCTTTCTTACCCGCGGAATCTCGCGGTGGTTGACCAGCTGTTTGGTGGCCAGGCGAAGGCGGAGGTTGAACAGCTCCTGGCGGGATTCCTCCAGCTGCTTGACCAGCTCGGCATCGCTTAGAGCCCTGATCTCTTCGCCCTTCATCTAGGCTGCCTCCTTGGTCTCGCCGGTGGCGCCAGTTTCCCTGACCACGAACCGGCTGTTGATGGGGAGCTTGTGCGAGGCCAGGCGCATCGCTCCCTTGGCGGTCGCCTCACTGACCCCGGCCATCTCGAATAAAATTCGCCCCGGCTTGACCACCGCCACCCAGTGGTCGGGGGAGCCTTTACCCCCGCCCTGGCGGGTCTCCGCCGCCTTCTTGGTCACCGGCTTATCGGGGAAGATGCGAATCCAGACGCTGCCGCCGCGGCGGATATAGCGGGTGATGGCCCGCCGCGCCGCTTCAATCTGCCGGCTGGTGAGCCAGGCCGATTCTAGCGCCTGTAGGGCGTAGTCGCCGAACTCAATGCTGTTGCCCGCCTGGGCCTGGCCCCGGCGGTGGCCTTTATGGCTCTTGCGGTACTTCACCCGCTTGGGCTGTAGCATCTGTCTCCTCTTTATCCTTGTTTACCGCCGCTTTTCTCCTGGCGGTCTTCCTTGTGTTTGGCTTGGAAACTTTTTCTTCTGCTTTGGCGGCTTCTTCTCTAGTTTCTGTCTTGGCTTTGGCGGCCGCTGCCCTGGCCCTGGGTTTTCTCTCCGCCCTGGCCGGTCTTTCCTTCCTTTCGGCAGGAGCCGGCTTGGTTTCGGCGGCTCTGGCCTCTTCTGCCTCGGCCAGGGCCTCCTCTGCCGCTGGCGGGCTGACCTCGGGGAGGATATCGCCCCGATAAACCCAGACCTTGATGCCGATGCGGCCCAGGGTGGTGTGGGCCTCGGTGAAGCCGTAATCAATATCCGCCCGCAGGGTGTGCAGGGGCACCTGCCCCTGGTGAGTAACCTCGCGGCGGGCTATCTCGACGCCGCCCAGTCGGCCGGCGCAGCTGATTCTTATCCCTTTGGCCCCCGCCTGCATGGTGCGGAATAGGGCCTGTTTCATCGCCCGGCGGAAGGCAACACGGTGCTCAATCTGTTCGGCTATCGCCCTGGCTACCAGGTAGGCATCAAGTTCCGGCTGCTGCACCTCCAAGACGTTCAATTGAATCCTCTTGCCGATGAGGTTCTCCAGATGGAGCCTCATTTCGTCAACCCTCTGTCCGCCCCGCCCGATGACCACGCCAGGGCGGGCGGTGTGGACGGTTACGGCTACCTTGTTGGCCTGGCGGTCAATCTCCACCAGGGAGATGCCGGCATCGTTGTACTGGGACTGGATGGCCCGGCGCAGCTTCATGTCTTCCTCTAGAAACTTGACATAGTCCTTCTCGGCATACCACTTGGCCTGCCAGTCGCGGATGACGCCGATTCTAAAGCCAAAAGGGTGTACCTTATGTCCCAACGGTTTCCTCCTCGGCAACGATAACGGTGATATGGCTGGAACGCTTGAGGATGGGGGTGGCCCGTCCCCGCGCCCGGGGGCGGAACCTCTTCATCATTCTGGCCTCGTCGGCAAAGATGCCGACGATCTTCAAATCGGCGGGGTCCATCTGGAAGTTGTTCTCAGCGTTGGCCGCCGCCGACTTCACCACCTTGGCCACCACTCTGGCGGTGGGGGTGGGGCTGAATTTGAGCAGGGCCAGCGCTTCTTCCACCCTCTTGCCCCGCACCATATCCACCAGCGGGCGCACCTTGCGCGGCGAGATACCGGTGTCTTTAACCACTGCCTTTACTTCCATCTACTGCCTACTTCTTGGCCCTCTCGCTCCTGGCCACATGCCCCCGGAAGGTCCGGGTGGGGGCGAACTCGCCCAGCTTGTGCCCCACCATGTTCTCGGTAATATAAATGGGCACGTGCCTCCGCCCGTCGTGGACGCCGATGGTAAGACCGACCATCTTGGGGGTGATGGTGGACCAGCGGGCCCAGGTCTTTATCACCGTCTTCTCCTCGGCGCGGCTGAGCGTCTCGACCTTTTTCATCAGTTTAGCATCTACCGCCGGGCCTTTTTTGGTTGACCTTGACATTAGGTTACTTTCCCCTCCGCCTGACTATCATTTTATCTCCAGGCTTGGGCTTGCGCGTCCGGTAGCCCAGGGCCGGTTTACCCCAGGGTGTCTTGGGGCCGGGCAGGCCCACCGGGGACCTGCCTTCGCCGCCGCCGTGGGGGTGGTCGCGGGGGCTCATCGCCGAGCCCCTTACCGTGGGTTTTATGCCCAGCCACCGTTTGCGTCCGGCCTTGCCCAGAGCAATGCTGCGGTGGTCTAGGTTGCCCACCTGCCCGATGGTGGCCAGGCAGTCGCTGCGGATGCGCCGCACCTCGCTGGAGGGCATCCTTATCAGGGCGTATTCGCCTTCCTTGGCCATCAGCTGGGCGGCGGCGCCAGCGCTGCGCACCAGCTGCCCCCCCTTCCCCGGCGTCATCTCAATATTGTGTATCATCGTCCCGGTGGGTATCAGCTTGAGGGGCAGGGCGTTGCCCGGTTTCAGCTCGGCGCCCTCGCCCGATTTGATGACATCATCAACATTCAATTCGTTGGGGGCCAGAATATATCTTTTCTCCCCGTCGGCGTAGAAGATAAGGGCGATGCGGGCGGAGCGGTTGGGGTCGTATTCAATAGCCGCCACCCGGCCCGGTACCCCGGGCTTATCCCTCTTGAAGTCGATAAGGCGCAGCCGGCGCTTGGCGCCGCCGCCGCGGTGGCGGACGGTAACCTTCCCCTGGTTGCTGCGCCCGCCCTTCTTCTTGAGGGGAGACAAAAGCGCTCTCTCGGGCCGGCTCTTGGTTATCTCCTCAAAGCTGGAGCCGCTCATGCCCCGCCTTCCGGGTGAAGTTGGGCGATATTGCTTTAGTGGCACTTATACCCCCTCGAATAGTTCTATCTTGTCACCGGGCTTGAGGGTGACCAGCGCCTTCTTCCAGGGAGGGCTGGATACCTCCCGGCCCCGCATCCGGTGCCTCTTGCCGGCAACCGTCATCACGTTGACCCCGGTGACGGTTACCTTAAAGGCCTTTTCCACTGCCTGCTTAATCTGTTCCTTGTTGGCCTCCTGAGCGACCTTAAAGGCGTATTTGCCCTGGGCCTGAAGGGCCGAGTTCTTTTCGGTTATCAGCGGGCGCTGTAGTACCTTATACAGGTGCATCGTTGCCTCTCCCCCACAGTTCTTCCGCCCGGCGCACCGCCGGCTCGGTCATCAATAACATCTTGGATGACAGTATGTCAACCACGCTGAGTATGCTGGCCGGCATGGTCTTAATCCCGGCCAGGTTGCGGGCCGACTTGATTAAATTCTCCTCCGGCTTATCGGTCACGATAAGGGCGGTGGAGTCTATCCCCAGCGCCACCAAAATTGACGCCATATCCCTGGTCCTGGGCTGGTCGAACTTTAATTCCTCCAGTATCTTCAGCTCCTCGTCCCTGGTCTTGGCGGAAAGGGCGCAGCGCAGCGCCAGCTGTCGCATCTTTTTGGGCATATCCTGCTGGTAGCTCCTCGGCCTGGGGCCGAAGGTAATACCGCCTCCCCGCCGCGTTGGTGACTTCTTGCTGCCGGCCCGGGCCATGCCGGTGTGCTTCTGCCGGTAGAGCTTGCGGGTGCTGCCGGCGACCTCGCCGCGGGTCTTGGTGCTGGAGGTACCCTGGCGGGCATTGGCCTGCTGCCTGACCACCGCCTGGTGCACCACCGCCTCGTTAAAAGGGGCGGCAAAGACGCGGTCGCTTATCTCAATGTTTCTGACCACCTGGCCGCTAACGTTATAGACCGGAACCTCCACTATTTACCCCCTCCCGCTTTCTTTATCAGCACCAGCCCGTTCCTGGCCCCGGGGACAGCCCCCCTGACCAGCAGCAGGTTGCGCTCCAAGTCTGTTTTATATACTTTCAGGTGACGCACCGTCACCCGCCGGTGGCCCAGGTGTCCCGCCATGCGCTTACCTTTGAGGACATGGCCCGGCGAGGTGGTCGAACCAACCGAGCCGGGGGCGCGGTGGCGGTCGGACTGGCCGTGGGTCTTGGGGCCGCCGGCGAAGTGATAGCGCTTGACCACGCCGGCAAAACCCTTCCCCTTGGAGACGCCGCGGACATCGACCAGGTCGCCCTCTTTGAACAGGCTGACATCAATCTTATCGCCTACCTTAATATCCTTGGTATCGGCTAATCGGAACTCCTGGAGGTGCCTGAACTGCCCCAGCTTCTTGAGGTGCCCTTTCTGGGGGGAGTTGAGCCTCTTGCTCTCGCCGAAGCCGAGCTGGGCGGCGTTGTAGCCCTCCTTGTCCGTGGTCTTGACCTGGGTCACCACGCAGGGGCCGGCCTCGATGGCGGTTACCGCCAGGGCCTGGCCGTCGTCGCCGAATATCCTCCCCATGCCTATTTTTCGACCAATAATTCCTTGAACCATCATCTTATACCTATAGCTTGATGTCTATCTCCACTCCGGCCGGTAGATTCAGGCTGCTCAGAGAGTCTATCGTCTTGGAGGTCAACTCGACGATATCAATCAGCCTTTTATGCGTCCTGATCTCGAACTGCTCCTGCGAGTCCTTATCAATGAAGGGGGAGCGGATAACGCTGAACCGCTTGATGTGGGTGGGCAGCGGCACCGGCCCCACCACCACCGCCCCGGTCCGCTCCACGGCGGCCACAATCTGCTCCGCGGAAAGGTCGAGCAGCTTGTGGTCGTAGCCCTTTAGCTTGATTCTTATCTTCTGTTTTGCCATATTCCCTCTTCTACCTGACAGCGGCCTTGCCGGCTATCTGGTCAGCCAGCTCCGCCGGCAGCTCCTCATACTGGGCGAACTCCAGGGAGTGGGCCGCCCGGCCCTGGGTCAGCGACCTTAAACTGGTGGCGTAGCCGAAGGTCTCGGCCAGGGGCACCAGGGCGCGGATAACCGCCATCCCGTCGCGCGTCTCGATAGACTCGATGTTTCCCCGCCGGGAATTGAGGTCACCCATTATATCACCAAGGAACTCATCCGGTGCAACTATCTCTATTTTCATAATTGGCTCTAGTAGTACGGGCCTAGCCCGGCTGACGCCGTTGCGCAGCGCCATCGAGCCGGCCATCTTGAAGGCGATATCCGATGAGTCAACCTCGTGGTAGCTGCCGTCATAGATGGTGGCCTTGATATCAACCAGGGGGTAGCCGCTGGTTCCCCTGGTCTCCATGGCCTCTCTGATGCCCGTCTCCGCCGCCAGGATAAAAGGCTTGGGCAGGGCCCCGCCCTTGACCTGGTCAACGAACTGAAAGCCGCCGCCGCGTTTCATCGGCTCGAGCCTGATAAGGACATGGCCGTACTGGCCGTGGCCGCCGCTCTGGCGGATAAATTTCCCCTCCGCCTCGACGGGCAGGGTGATGGTCTCCTTGTAGGCCACCCTGGGCTTGCCCACCTTGGCCTCGACGCCGAACTCGCTGAGCAGCCGGCCCACCAGGTATTCCAGGTGGAGTTCGCCCATGCCCGAGATGACTGTCTGCCCCGACTCCCGGTCGTAGCGCACCTTGAAGGTGGGGTCCTCCTCGGTCAGCTTGGTCAGGGTGCTGCCCAGCTTGTCCTGGTCGGCCCTGGTCCTGGGCTCGATGGCCACAGAGAGCACTGGCTCGGGGAAGCGAATGGCCTCCAGGAGTATCGGCTGGGAATAGTGACATAAGGTGTCGCCGGTGAAGGTATTCTTGAGGCCTAGAGTGGCCACGATGGCGCCGGTGCCGACCTCGTCGGTCTCCTCCCGGCGGTTGGCGTGCATCCTGAGCAAACGCCCGATGCGCTCCCGCTTGCCCCAGGTGGAGTTATAGACCTGCGCCCCCACCTTTACCATTCCTGAATAGACCCGGAAATAGACCAGCCGGCCGACGAAGGGGTCGGAGACGACTTTAAAGGCCAGCGCCGAGAAGGGGGCGTCGTCGCGGGCGGGGCGGGTGACCTGGCCGCCGACCCTGACATCGGTCGCCCTTACCGGCGGCATATCCGCTGGCGAGGGCAGGTAGCTAGTAATGGCATCGAGTAGGGGGCGGACGCCCTTGTTCCTGAGGGCACTGCCGCAGAGAACGGGCACCCCCTTGGCCGCTATCGTTACTCTTCTTAAGGCCTGCCTTAAATCTGATGGGCTGACGGGAGTGCCCTCCAGGTAGGCCGCTAAAATCTGGTCGTCGCTTTCAGCCAGCTTTTCAATAAGCGCCTGGCGGTATTGAGCGCACTTGGCCTGCTCGGACTCCGGTATGGCAATCTCTATCGGCGGCTTGGCCGGGTCGCTCTCAAAGCTCCAGGCCTTGTTCTCGATGAGGTCGATAACGCCCTGGAAATTGCTTTCGCTGCCCAGGGGGAGCTGAATGGGGAGTGGCTTAGCATGGAGGCGCTGTTCAATCATGGATATGGTGCGTTGGAAATTAGCCCCCACCCGGTCCATCTTATTAATGAAGCAGATTCGGGGCACGCCGTAGCGGTCCGCCTGCCGCCAGACCGTCTCCGACTGGGCCTCAACCCCGGCCACGGCATCGAAGACCACCACCCCGCCGTCGAGTACTCTCAGGCTGCGCTCCACCTCGGCGGTGAAGTCAACATGCCCCGGCGTGTCGATGATATTGATGCGGTGCTCCTTCCAGTAGCAGGTGGTGGCCGCCGCGGTGATGGTGATGCCCCGCCGCCTTTCTTCTTCCATCCAGTCCATCACCGCCGTGCCTTCGTCAACCTCGCCAATCTTGTAGGTACGGCCGGTGTGATAGAGTATCCGCTCGGTGACGGTGGTCTTACCGGCGTCGATATGGGCGATAATGGCGATATTACGTATTCGTTCTAAAGGGAAATTCCTGGGCACAGTCCTCTCCTCACCATCGGTAGTGGGCAAAGGCTCGGTTAGCCTCGGCCATCTTGTGGGTGTCCTCACGCTTTTTTATGGTCACTCCCTGTCCCTGGGCGGCTTCGCTGAGCTCGGCAGCCAGCTTCTCCGCCATGGATCTGCCGCCTCTGGCCCGGGCCGAGGCTACCAGCCAGCGTAGAGCTAGGGCTAGCCCCCGGTCAGGGCGGACCTCTATTGGCACCTGGTAGGTAGCGCCCCCCACCCGTCGCGGCTTGACCTCAAGCTGGGGAGTGGCGTTCTTGACCGCCTGCTCCAGAACCGCCACCGGCTCTTTGGCTCCCCCCTGCCCCATGATGTCAATAGCGCCATAGACCACTCTCTCCGCCGTGCTCTTCTTGCCCCGGGTCATCACCTTGTTGATTAACCGGGCCACGGTCTCATTGTGGTATTTGGCGTCAGGGAAAGTCCCTCTTTTGCTGGCTTGAGCCCGCCTTGCCATCTCTATCTCCTAGGCTGCCGCCGAGGCGGCCTTGGCCACTTTCTTGCTGCCGTATTTGCTGCGGCCCTGACGCCGGTTGGCCACGCCGCTGGCGTCGAGGGCACCGCGGATAATGTGATAGCGTACGCCGGGCAGATCCTTGACCCGCCCGCCCCTGATTAAGACCACCGAGTGCTCCTGGAGCTCATGCCCCTCGCCGGGGATGTAGGCGGTCACCTCGATGCCGTTGGTCAGCCGCACCCTGGCTATCTTGCGCAGCGCCGAGTTGGGCTTCTTGGGGGTGGTGGTCTTTACCTGGACGCAGACCCCTCTCTTCTGCGGGGAGCCCTTGCCGGGCACCATCCTGTTTTTGAGTGCATTATAGCTTAGGCGCAAAGCCGGAGCTTTGGTCTTCTTGACCAGCTTTTTGCGTCCTTTGCGGACCAGCTGATTTACCGTTGGCAATCTATTCCTCCTGCTGCCACACAATTATAATGGATGAGCTGTAACTCATCCATTAAAGCCGAAGACTGAACTTTAGGCTCAATCTAGTCGGCTGTAAGCCGGATTACCTAGCGACAGTGTGTAATAATACCACAGCTATCGGCGGCTGTCAACAAGTGTGCTAACAATGGCCAAAATAGGGCTAAACTACGCTTGACAAAGCCTTACCGTTGTGATAATATCTTATCACATATGAGGATAGTGGCGACATAATTCGGGCTATTGGTGAGAGCCAAGCGCGGCTTGGTGGGAATCACCAAGCCGCCTTCTTATGTCCAGCACATTAACAATTGAATATCCGTGGACTAATATCAAGTCTGAAGCGGGTCAAGCGGGAAGAGGCATGCGGTGGATGCCTTGGCATCAAGGGCCGATGAAGGGCGTGGCAAGGCTGCGATAAGCCCCGGTGAGCTGTCGAGCAAGCCTAGCCGGGGATTCCCGAATGAGGCAACTCGCCTGGGTAAAACCCAGGTACCCCCAGCCGAACACATAGGCTGGGCGGAGGTAAGCGGGGGAAGTGAAACATCTCAGTACCCCGAGGAAAAGATATTCCCTGAGTAGTGGCGAACGAAAAGGGAGGAGCCTAAACCCGGTAAACCTAACGGCGTCAGGGCCTGTGTTTACCGGGGGTTGTAAGGCAGACCTGGCTGAACCTGAAATAGGCCGGGGAGTTATAAACCGAACTCTAGTTGAATGTCCCTGGAAGGGGCTACCATAGAGGGTGATAGTCCCGTAGATGAAAGGGGGAGGCTCCTAGTCTGTTCTTGAGTACCACGGGACACGAGGAATCCTGTGGGAATCCGCCCTGACCACAGGGCAAGGCTAAATACCCTTGATGACCGATAGTGAACAAGTACCGTGAGGGAAAGGTGAAAAGCACCCCGGGAGGGGAGTGAAATAGTACCTGAAACCGTATGCCAACAAGCAGTCAGAGGGGGTTTATCCCCTGATGGCGTGCCTATTGAAGAATGAGCCGGTGAGTTAATCTGTGTGGCCGGTTAAGTAACTAGCGTTACGAAGCCGCAGCGAAAGCGAGTCTTAATAGGGCGTTTATGGTCGCACGGATTAGACCCGAAGCCGGGTGAGCTACCCATGGCCAGGGTGAAGCTTCGA
>CAYNGD010000012.1:0-53655 GCA_964396965.1 uncultured Dehalococcoidales bacterium | reverse complement strand
TCGTGGCCATATACTCCACCTTCCTGCAGCGCGCCTTTGACCAGCTCATCCACGATGTCTGCCTCCAGGATCTGCCGGTAACCTTCGCCATTGACCGCAGTGGCATCGTCGGCGACGACGGCAAGACTCACCAGGGGACCTTTGACATCTCCTACCTGATGCTGATACCCAACCTGATAATAGCCGCCCCTAGGGATGAGAACGAACTCCAGCACCTGCTCTACACAGCAGTGAGGGCCGACCACCCCATGGCCATAAGGTATCCAAGGGGCTCTGGGATAGGCGTAGAGATGGATAACGAACTGCACCAGATTCCCATCGGTAAAGGTGAGGTGTTAAGAGAGGGCAAAGATATAGCCATACTAGCCATCGGGGCTACGGTGGCCCCCGCCCTTGAGGCCGCCTGGAAGTTGGCCGAGAAGGGCATCGAGGCCACCGTGGTCAACACCCGCTTCGCCAAGCCGCTTGACGTCGAACTCATCAAAGAGCTGGCCGGCAGCATCAAGCGCCTGGTCACAGTCGAGGAGAACACCATAAGCGGCGGCTTCGGCAGCAGCGTCATCGAGCTTCTACAGCGAGCAGGTATCAGCGACATCTGGGTCAAGACCATCGGCATTCCTGATGAATTCGTCGAGCAGGGCAGCCAGGCCCGGCTCCGGGCCAAATACGGCCTTGATGCCGAAGGCATCGCCAGAAAGGCGCTGGAGCTATTTCTCCAGCCAGCTATGAAAGAACGGCTCGATTTCAAACGTTAAAGACCAGATTGAAACATGAACAAACTGACCATCAGGGACATAGACGTCAGCGGCAAAAGGGTCCTAGTCAGGGTTGACTTCAATGTTCCCCTTGATATAAAGACGGGTGCCATCACCGATGACAGCCGCATCCGGGCGGCACTGCCTACCATCAAATACCTCACCCACCACGGGGCCAGGGTCATACTCTGCTCCCATCTGGGACGCCCCAAGGGGAAAGTGGTCGAGCAGCTGCGCCTGACCGGCGTCGCCCGGCGTCTGTCGCAGATTATAGGGCAGAAGGTGGCGGTGGTCGACGATGGCCTCGGCCCCGAAGCCGACAGGGCGGTAGGAAATTTAAAGGCGGGGCAGATTATACTCCTGGAGAACATCCGCTTTCACCCTGAAGAAGAGGCCAACGATGACGCCTTCGCCCGAAGGCTGGCCCACCTGGCTGATATCTACGTCAATGACGCCTTTGGCGCCTGCCACCGGGCCCATGCCTCAATAGTAGGCGTGCCCAAATACCTGCCGGCGGTGGCCGGCCTGCTGGTGGAGAAGGAGGTCAAGGTCCTGGAGGGCCTCCTGGCCAACCCCAAACACCCCTTTGCCGAGCTGGCCGGCGGCGCCAAGGTGAGCGACAAGATAGGCGTCCTGAACAACACCATGGATAAAGTGGACTCTATCCTCATCGGCGGCGGCATGGCGGCCACTTTCTTCAAGGCCAAGGGCTACCAGGTAGGCCTGTCGCTGGTGGAGGATGATAAACTGGAGCTGGCCAACAAGCTGATGGACGAAGCCGCCAGGCAGGGGGTTAATTTGATGCTGCCGGTTGACGCAGTCGTCGCCGATAAAATCAGCGCCGAGGCCGAGTCCAGGGTGGTATCAATAGAGAATATACCGCCTAACTTGCGGATCGTCGATATCGGCCCCCAGACTGTCCAAAACTTCTCGGCGGAACTGCAGAAATGCCAGACCATATTCTGGAACGGGCCGATGGGGATAGATGAGATAGACCAGTTTGCCAAGGGGACGCAGGCCATGGCCAGGCTCCTGGCCAGGCTTAAGGCCACCACTATTATCGGCGGCGGCTCCACCGCCGAGGTGGTAACCGGGATGAAGCTATCCGATAAGATGACCTTCGTCTCCACGGGTGGCGGGGCCTCGCTCCGCTTCCTGGGCGGTGAAAAGCTGCCCGGCGTCGAGGCACTGCTCGATAAGAAATGCTGACCATAATGGATAACCTGGAATTAATAAAGCAGCTCTCCATTACCTCCCCCGCTAAAATCGTAATGCTGGTTATGGACGGCCTGGGCGGCCTGCCCCACCCCGATACGGGCAAGACCGAGTTGGAGACAGCCAATACCCCCAACCTGGACAGCCTGGCAGCGAAGGGTATCTGCGGCCTCAGCGAGCCGGTGGGGCCGGGGATAACCGCCGGCAGCACCCCGGGGCATCTGGCCCTTTTCGGCTATGACCCGGTCAAATATGAGATAGGGCGGGGGGTGGTGGAGGTGATGGGGATAGACTTTAAGATTGAACCGAAGGACATCGCCGCCCGTGGCAATTTTTGTACCGTGGACAAAGCCGGAGTTGTTACCGACAGGAGAGCCGGACGCATCTCCACCGAGAAGTGCACCGAGCTCTGCCAGCTGCTCGAAAAAATAGAGATAGAGGGGGTCAGGCTCTTCGTCCTGCCGGTACGGGAGCACCGCTTTGCCGTGGTCTTCCGGGGGGAGAGGCTGGCCCCGGAGCTCAGCGATTCCGACCCCCAGCAGCTGGGGGTGGTGCCGAAGACGGTCAAAGCCCAGACGGAAACAGCCCGCCGGACGGCAAAAATCGCCAACGAGTTTATCGCCGAGGCCCGAAAAATACTGGCCGGCCACCACCCGGCCAACATGGTGCTGCTGCGCGGCTTCTCCCGCAGGCCGGATATCCCTACCATGAACGAAATCTACAAACTGAAGTCGGCGGCTATCGCCAGCTACCCGATGTACCGCGGGCTGGCCAGGCTGGTGGGGATGGAGCTTCTCGATACCAGAGCCGTTGTACAAGAAGAGTTCGCCGTCCTGAAAGAGAACTACGCCGCTTACGATTTCTTCTTTCTCCACATAAAGGGAACCGATTCCGCCGGTGAGGACGGAGACTTCGCCCGGAAAGCCAGAATTATCGAAGAGGTCGATAAAGCCATGCCCGCCCTGACCGCCCTCGAGCCTGATGTCATCGTGGTCACCGGAGACCACTCCACGCCAGCACTGCTCAAGGGACACAGCTGGCACCCGGTGCCGGTACTGCTCTACTCCAAGTACTGCCGCGCCGATAGGGTAGGGGCGCTCTCTGAAACGGCCTGCATTATGGGCGGGCTGGGGCGGCTGCCGGCAACGCAGATTATGCCCCTGGCCATGGCCAACGCCCTGAAATTAACCAAATTTGGAGCTTAAAGAGATGCGCCTCCCGATGATTGCCGGTAACTGGAAGATGAACACCTCCCTAGCCGAAGCGGTGGCACTGGTCAAAGAGATGCTGCCGGAACTTGAGCGCATCGACAACGTGGAGAGGGTAATATGCCCGCCCTTTATCTCCCTGGCCGCCATCAGTGAGCTGCTTAAAGGGAGCCCGGTGAAGCTGGGGGCGCAGAACCTCTACTTCGAGGCCAAGGGGGCCTACACCGGCGAGATCTCGCCGCTGATGCTGGCCGGGCTCTGCCAGCTGGTCATCGTCGGGCACTCCGAGCGGAGGCACTATTTCAACGAGACGGTGGAGATGATAGACAAGAAGGTGCAGGCGGCGCTCAAAGTCGGTCTCAACCCAATTTTATGTATTGGTGAAACACTTGAGGAAAACGAGTCAGGCCAGACCGAAGCCGTCCTGACCCGGCAGCTGAGCCTGACCTCAGGCCAGGCTTATTCCGCCGGACTGACCCTGGCCTACGAGCCGGTCTGGGCCATCGGCACCGGCAGGGCGGCCAGCGGCGGGCAGGCCAACCAGACCATCGCCTTTATCCGCCGGCATATCTCGAAGCAACATGGTAATGAGATTGCCCAGGCGGTGCGCATCCTCTACGGTGGCAGCGTCACCGCGGCCAACATCGCCGAGTTCATCCAGCAGCCGGAAATAGACGGCGCGCTGGTCGGCGGCGCCAGCCTCGAGGCGAACGAGTTCCTGGGCATAGCCAGACAGACCTCAAGCCTGAAGCGGGCAGGATGAACCGCCTGGTAGCGGTGGCCGGCCCCACCGGCGTCGGCAAGAGCCGGCTGGCCCTCTATCTGGCCCAGGCCCTTAACGGTGAGATAGTCAGCGCCGACAGCCGCCAGCTCTACCGCTATATGGACATCGGCACCGCCAAACCAACCCCGGAGGAGCTTTCCCTGATCCCCCACCACCTGATTGACATCATTAACCCCGATGAAGACTTCAGCCTGGCCCAGTACCAGCAGCTTGCCTATAAGGCCATTGAAGACATTAATCAGCGCGGGAAGCTGGCGCTGCTGGTCGGCGGCAGCGGGCTCTATGTCTGGTCGGTGCTGGAGGGCTGGCAGATACCGGCGGTAGCCCCCGACCTGGAACTACGGCGTCGCCTGGAGAAGAAGGCCGCCGGGGGAGGGGAGGAGCTTTATCAGGAGCTGGCCCGGCTCGACCCGGCGGCAGCGAAGCAGATTGACCCACGCAACCTGCGCCGCATTATCAGGGCGCTTGAGGTACACCGCCGCGCCGAAAAACCCTTCTCCCAAATGCAGGGCAAAAAAACGCCGTCTTTTAATACCATTATCATCGGCCTCACCGCCGAGAGGGCGGAGCTTTACCGGAGGATTGACCGGCGGGTGGACGGGATGATTAAGCGGGGCCTGGTGGACGAGGTCAAACGGCTATTGGAGCGTGGCTATAACGCCGGCCTGCCGGCCATATCCGGCATCGGCTATAAACAGATTATCCTGTTTCTCCAGGGCAAGCTGACTCTCGAGGCCGCCGTCCAGCAGATAAAATTCGAGAGCCACCGGCTGGTCCGACACCAGTATAGCTGGTTCAGGCCAAAAGATGATAGAATAAGGTGGTTCAATATAGATAAGGATAAAGAGGCTAAAATTCTGGCCTGGCTGAAAAAGAACTTGCAGGAGCTAAAATGAAGTTTACCAAGGTGCAGGGTTCCGGGAACGATTTCGTCCTCCTGGAGACCTACGAGGCCCAGCACAACTGGTCGCGGCTGGCGACAGCGATGTGCGACCGCCACCTCGGCATTGGCGCCGACGGCCTGTTGCTGGCGCTGCCGTCTAAGGTAGCCGACTTCAAGATGCGTATGTTTGACCCGGACGGAACCGAGGCCGAGGCCTGCGGCAACGGCCTGAGGTGCCTGGTGAAATACGTCCTGGAGAGGAGGCTGGTCAGGACGGGGACCGGCCAGCTACTGGTGGAAACGCCCGCCGGCATCAGAAAGGTAGAGCTGGAGTGGTCGGGCAGCCAGGCGGTAAGCATCAAGGTCAGCATGGGGGAGCCGAAGTTCGCCGCCCGGGAGATACCAGTGGTCATCGAGCCGGGCGGGGATGTAGTTGACATAAAAAAGATGCTGGGCTATCCCCTGACCATAGACAAGACCAACCTGCTCCTGAACCTGGTGTCAATGAGCAACCCCCACGCCGTCTATTTCTGGCAGCACCCGGTAGCCGGTTTCCCGCTGTCCCGGCTGGGGCCGATAGTGGAAAACCTGCCCATATTCCCCAAGCGGGTAAACTTCGAGGTGGCCCAGGTATTAAGCCGCAAGAAGATAGAGGCCCGGGTCTGGGAGCGTGGGGTGGGGGAGACGCTGGCCTGCGGCAGCGGTGCCTGCGCCATCGCCGTAGCCGCCCGGCTCTACGGCTACATCGATAATAAGGTTGAGCTAAAACTACCGGGCGGCATCCTCGGCGTGGAGTGGGACGGGTTGGGGGAGGTCTACCTGAGCGGCCCGGCGGAAATTGTCTTTACTGGAGAGTGGCCTAATGAAAATGTCAAGAAGGATTGAACATTTACCACCTTACCTCTTCATGGAAATCAGCAAGAAGATCGCCGAGAAAAAGGCCAAGGGTGAGGACGTGGTCAGCTTCGCCATCGGCGACCCCGATATCCCCACACCACCCCATATCATCGAACGGCTCTGTCAGGCGGCCAGAGACCCGGCCAACCACCGCTACCCGGAGACCGATGGCCTGCCCAAACTCCGCCAGGCCATCGCCGACTGGTACCAGAAGCGCTTCGGTGTCACCACTGACCCGGACACCGAGATTCTGCCCCTCATCGGCTCCAAGGAAGGCATCGCCCATATCGCCTTCTGCCTGCTCGACTACCGTGACATTGCCCTGGTGCCCGATCCGGCCTACCCCGTCTATTCAGTGAGCACCATGCTGGCCAGCGGCAGCCCCCACTACCTGCCCCTCACCGAGGAGAACGACTTCCTGCCCAACTTCGATGCCATACCGGCCTACGCCCTTAAGGGGGCCAAGCTGCTCTGGCTCAACTACCCCAACAACCCCACCGGCGCCACCGCCGAGATTGACTTCTTCAACCGAGTAGTGGAAACGGCCAGGCAGCACGACTTCGTTGTCTGCCACGATGGGCCCTATTCCGAGGTTGCCTTCGACGGCTACCAGCCGCCCAGCTTCCTTCAAGCCGAAGGGGCCAAAGAGGTCGGGGTGGAGTTCCACTCGCTGTCCAAGAGCTACAACATGACCGGCTGGCGGGTGGGCATGGTGGTGGGCAACGCTGCCGTGATTGACGCCCTGAAGAGGCTCAAGTCCAATTTAGATTCGGGGATTCCCCAGGCCATCCAGTACGCCGCCATCGAGGCTTTAACCGGCCCTCAAGCCTGCATCCCGGAGCATAACATCATCTACCAGAAACGGCGCGACCTGATTATCGAGGTACTGAACAACATGGGGCTCAAGGCCAGGCCGCCCAAGGCCAGCCTGTACATATGGGCTAAAGTCCCCAAGGACTATAACTCGCTGGACTTCGCCACCGACCTGCTGGAAAAGGTGGGGGTGGTGGTCACCCCGGGGGTGGGCTACGGCAAGCAGGGCGATGGCTACATCCGGGTATCGCTGACCGTGCCCGACGCTGCCGTGGTCAAGGGGCTATCGCGCCTTTCCGCCTGGCGCGACAGCAAGAGAAGACTGAAGTCGATTCTTTAGTTTACATAATAAATGAGGTACTATTATTAGAGGCGCAATCGTCACCCGTCCTTCGTCGGAGCAGGCGCTGCTGGTGGCCGTAGGCAGCAAAGGCAGCGCTGACCGGTGGTCGGTGGAAGACTCCCTGGACGAGCTGGCCCAGCTGGCAGCTACCGCCGGGGCCGATGTAGTCGGAAGACTGGTGCAGCACTTACCCCATGCCTCGAAGACGTACTACCTGGGCAAGGGCAAGCTGGAGGAGCTGATAGCGCTCAAAGCCGACACCGGCTACAGCCTGGTCATCTTTGACGACGAACTCTCGCCCCTCCAGCAGATAAACCTGGAGGACGCCCTCGGGGTAAAGGTGATTGACCGGGCAGCCCTGATTCTGGACATCTTCGCCAGAAGGGCGCATACCCGCGAGGGGCAGCTTCAGGTGGAGCTGGCCCAGCACCAGTATCTGCTGCCGCGCCTGGCCGGGCAGTGGAGCCACCTGGAGAGGCTGGGCGGCGGCATCGGCACCAGGGGCCCCGGCGAGACCCAGCTCGAGACCGATAAGCGCCTCCTCCAGCGCCGGATACATCGCCTCAAGGACCGCATTGACGACATCAGAAAGCACCGCCAGCTCTACCGGCAGCAGCGCCAGAAGAGCGGCATCCCGGTGGTAGCCCTGGTCGGCTATACCAACGCCGGCAAGAGCACCATGCTCAACGCCTTAAGCAAAGCCGGTGTCTTCGTCGAGGACAAGCTCTTCGCCACTTTAGACCCCACCACCCGCCGGCTGACACTGCCCGATAAAAGCACGGTGCTGCTCACCGATACCGTCGGCTTTATCCGAAAACTTCCCCCCGCCATCATCACCGCTTTCAAGGCAACCCTGGAGGAACTGGCCGAGGCCAGCCTGCTCTTGCATGTGGTTGACCTGACGGCACACAACGCCGCCGAGCAGTGCCAGGTGGTGGAGGACATCCTGGCCGAGCTGGAACTTTTGGACAAGTCCCGGATTACGGCCTTGAACAAGATTGACCTTTTGCTGCCGGATGGCCAGGGCTGGGACGAGGTGAGGGCGCTGAAATATCTTGCCGCCCGGGCGCCGGCCGATGAGGAGACGGCGCTGGTCTCGGCGGTTAAGGGATGGGGGCTGAGGAGGCTTATGGAGCTGGTGGGCCAGGCGCTTTCCCGGGCAAAACAACCCGTTTCAAAAACGACGCTCTGAAATCAAAATCTAGGCCTCTAAAAATTTCCCCTAATGGTTTGATACCTTGACGGGTATGCGGCCTGATTTAGCCCCGCCTTGTCCCCCCAGGGTTTGGGTATTTTTATCCTTTAAGGATTAGGGGAAACCCACCCCCTTAATCCCCCTCCCTTAAAAAAGGGAGGGGGAGAGTTTTTTAAAAAAGAGGGGCAAAGCCCCTCTTAGACACCCCTCTGGATAAATAGGTGATAACTTTACATAATCTTTAGGGGAAAATTGTGGTATAATGGGGGTATGAATAATATGCCTTTTTGGGCGCAAGTTTTACTTCTAATCTTTTTAGCCAGTATCCCCGCAGCGATACTTACTATCCCTTCAGATAAAAAGATAATTACCTTTTTCGTAGCATTGTTCTTCATTATTGTAGCTTTCGGTGCTGGCAGGTATGGTAGAGAGTAAATTGTGCTAAAACACCCAGTTGACATTGGCGAGTGTTAGGTTTACATAAACTGAAGAACATGGTATACCTAAACTAAGAGGTGCTAGAAATGTTGAGCATAAATGAAAAGAACATCATCAATGAACTAGATCACATTATGGAATGCCAGTTAAATGATCTCAAGAAAGCTTCTATTCTAGCTAAAGCGAACTTTCTCTGTGCAGTAGGCTGTATGAACACTATTGAATTTAGGCGGTGTCAAAAACGATAAATTGGGCAATAACTCACCAGGTGCTGTGAAATACCGGTTTGAAGAAGGCATCAATTTACTGCCAGGCATTGACTACAAAAATATTTGTATGTACCAATTACGAAATGCGCTGACGCACCAATATCTTGCTAAAGTAGGCGGTATCCAAGAACTTGAAATTGATAATGATTGGACTTCTAATAAAGCGATAGACCTAGATAAAAAAGGCAAACTTAAGTTTAATGTTGCGAAAGTTATTTATGACCTCGGTGTCGCTTATGGCCAATTGAGAGTCGAACTTAAAAATAATAAGACAGAAAGGAAGCGAGTTGCAAAATTATTAAATAAACTCCCCAAACTAAAGTGAGCTGCTTAACAGCCTGAGCCGCTCTTTCCTGTAAATTTTTGGGACGCACAATAGCTGTTATGTCAGCAATATAACCCAGGAGAGGCTAAAAGCACCACTTTGCCCGGCCCCCCTACCAGCTCCAAAAACTAAAGGATTATAGTTAACCTTCCCCTCTACCACCCAAACCCTTAAAGCCGCTTCATTTCTGCCGCGGCGGTTTGCTGAGCATCTCGCGGACCATCCAGTAAAACCGGCCGTACCGGTCAATCAGTTCTTCCGCTTCATCAGGCTGCTTGGCATACTGCTTCTTTAAACCCTCGGTTATGCCAAACTCGTCAAGAAGCGCCTTGGCCATCTGCCGCGCCTCCAGCTCTGGAATCAGTCTATCTGCCATTATTTTCACCGCCTTATCCAGATTCTCCAGCAATTATACAACACCGAATCCCTTTTTTCTCGCTGAAATATTATGTGAACTTACCTTTAGTAAAATCTATGACTTTCGTATTCCTACTAAGTGACTACCCTTTTTACGACTATTGGACTATTCATATGAGGTTGAGGCTGTGATAAATATAAATGAGTAATGAGGGCACTAAAATCTATATTACCCATACTGATAATCGTCAGTCTTCTAGCAATCCCACAGGTAACAGCTGCACACGTTCTAGCTCCTGGCAACAGCATTCACATATCGGAGCACACTGCGTCTATCCACATCAACACCACGTCAGCTGAGCAATTGGAAGAAGAGAATCCAGTGGTAAATGATGCCCTTACGCTATTCCCGGCTCTAGCTTCACCATTCCTGGTCGAAGATTACCAAGGAAGGCTTCAAGACGCTAGCGCTGTTATTGAGGAACAAAAAACAGACCTATTGATCTACAGCGCAGAGGTAAGCCGGCTCAATTCTGAATTAAACCAGCGGGATATTGAGGTCAAGCAGTTAGCCACCGAATTAACCGCAGCACAGGAAGAGGCTACTTATTGGGAAGGCAAGGCACACCCGAGGCAGTTTACCTCGGTAGAGGAACTGAAAGCCTGGTTGGCCAGTAATGACATTAACGAGAGGGAGTATATCCCTGACACCTACGACTGCGACGACTTCGCCCAGGACCTTATGAAAGCCGCGCTTGAAGACGGCTACCTGGTTTCCACGGAACTGTGGTCCATCCATATGCTCAACAGCACCATCATCGGCAACGACATTTACACTATTGAGCCTATGACCGACGGAGTGCAGTTTGTCGGGGAGCTAGACCCTATCCCAGCTGACGATAATCAGGGGTGACCGAAAGTGGGCTCGCCAGGATTCGAACCTGGGACCAATCGGTTATGAGCCGACCGCTCTGCCGCTGAGCTACGAGCCCATAGCCGCTAAAAGCCGGACTTCTTGAGCTGCTTCTCCACCCTGGCCAGCAGCTCCTTAGGGGCTACCGGCTTCTCGATATAATCTTCGGCTTCCAGAGTGAGGCCCCGGCTCACCGGCATCGAGGCCTCGGCATGCTTTTCGGCGAACGCCGTCAGCATTATGGTCGGTATCCGGCTGAGCTGGGGGTCCTTCTTAAGCTGCTCGGCAGCGGTAAAACCGTCTTTGACCGGCATTATGATGTCAAGGATGATGAGGTCGGGTTTGGCTTCCCTGGCCTTTTTTATTCCCTCATCCCCGTTGCCGGCCACGATTACCTCATAGGGCTTGCTCTCCAGCACCGTCCTGGTTGACTCGACAAAATCGGCATCATCGTCAACGAGCAGGATTTTAGCTCTCTTTTCCATTCCTAATCTCCCCTTCAGGTGCTTCCCTTACGTTTAATCAGCCGCCCTACCCTCTCCAGCAAGGTATCGGGAGCGACGGGCTTCTCCACATAGTCATCAACATCAAGCTCAAGCCCAGTCTCCAGCTCATAGCGTCGGCGGCTGGCTTCCTCTCTGACCGAGGTTAAAATTAAAATAGGTATATCCTTATATTTGGCCCACCGCGGGTCCTGAAGCTCCTTGCACACCGCAAACCCGTCCATCTTGGGCATCAGCAGGTCAAGAACCAGCAGGTCTGGTTTCTCCGCCTTGAGGTTAGCCAGACCCTCCACCCCATCCCGGGCGGTTATGACCTCATAGCCCTGAGACTCTAAAATCAGACTTATCGCTTCCAGGATGTCGGGGTCATCATCAACTACCAGTATCTTGGACGGCATTTTCCCTCCTCTGCATTATAATATAGGTCTGGGCAATAATCCAGCCCGCTTGGCTATCTCGGCGACGATATCCTCCCAGCCCACCGCCATAATATGGACGCCGTGGACACCGGGTATCTCCTTAAGCTGCTCTATTATCTCGACGGCGATGGCCACCCCCTCCTCCTTGGCGTTCTCGGCCTGCTCCATCCTGGTGACTATCTCGTCGGGGACGCTCACCCCGGAGACATAGTCCCTCATATAGCGGGCCATACCGGCTGACCTTATCGGTATCACCCCGGCCAGGATATGGGTTTTGGTATCCAGCCCTTTATCCACAGCCATCTCCATCCATTTGGCAAACTTGGCCACATCGTAGACCGCCTGGGTCTGGATGAAGTCGGCCCCCGCCTTTATCTTCTTGGCCAGCCTGACCACCCGGAACTCGAAGGGGTCGGCGTAGGGGTTGGCCGCCGCACCGATGTACATCGGCACCTCACCCGAGATATCCTCGCCGGAGATAAACTTCTTCTCGTCACGCATATTCTTAAGTGATTGAATCAGCTGGATAGAGTCAATGTCAAAAACGCTCTTGGCGGTGGGGTGGTTGCCGAACTTTAGGTGGTCGCCGGAGAGGCAGAGGAAATTGCCCACCCCCAGGGCGATTGCCCCCAGCACGTCGCTCTGAATGGCCAAGCGGTTGCGGTCCCGGCAGACTATCTGCATCACCGGGTCAACCCCCTGCTGCTTGAGGAGAACGCTCCCCGCCAGGCTGGACATTCTGACGATGGCGGTCTGGTTATCGGTCACATTGGCTGAGTCACAGCAGTTGCGCAGCAGTTCGCCCTTTTTCAGCATCACGGCGGCGCTGGTCCCCTTGGGCGGGCCGGCCTCGGCGGTGACGGCAAACTTACCGCCCTCCAGGACCTTCTCCAGGTTTGTTCCCGCTTTCATCACCTCACCTCCGTTTAGTTTCAGCTTTCTTGGGCAGGGTAAAGGTAAACCGGCTCCCTTTACCCGTCTCCGGATAAGGGCTCTCCGCCCATATTTTTCCCCCGTGGGCCTCCACAATTCTCCTGGCTATGGCCAGACCCAACCCGGTGCCCTTGCTCTCGACGTTGCTGGCGCGGAAGAAGTCCTCAAAGAGGCGGGGCAGGTCATCGGGGGGGATGCCGATGCCGGTATCAATGACCTCAACCTGTATCTCCTTTTTCTTCTCGCCCACCCTGACGGTCACCGAGCCCTCGAGGGTATAGTTGATGGCGTTGCCCACCAGGTTGGTAAGCACCTGCTGGAGGCGGGGGGCTGAGCCGTAGATTTTGGGCAGGTCCGGGGCCAATTCCAACTCCAGCTTCACCTTCTTCTGCTTGGCCAGCTCGCGCATATCACGGACAGAGTCCCGGATTACCTTGCTCAGAGAGACCAGCTTCATCTCCTCGACAATCTGCCCGGTCTCGATACGCGGTATGTCTAAAAGGTCGCTGATTAAATTCAAGAGCCCCTTGATGCGGTTGGTGCTCCTCTCCAGCATGTTGCGCTGTTTCTCGGTGATATCGCCGGAATAGCCGCCCAGCATTATCCAGAGGAAGCCCTGAATAGCGGTGAGGGGGGCTTTCAGGTCGTGGGCGGCAATACCCAGAAAGCGCAGAAAGCGGCTCTTCTCCTCTTCCAGCTTGGCTATCTCCACTGAGGCCTGCTCCAGTTCCCCCGTCCGCTGCCTGAGCAGGCGCTGGCTTAAGAGCATCACCTCCCGCTGCCTCTTCCTCAGCTCACCGGCAACACTGGTAGCCATATAGGTGGTGGCGAATAGAGCCGAGCCCAGAACAATCAGGACCGCCAGGACATAGCTCCCCATCCGGTAGAGCGTCGGGTCGGCGAAGCCGGCCAGGTTGACGTGGGGTATCACCCCGGTGTACTCCAGGCCGACCAGCAGTGCCACCGCCACAATCACCGAGGTGGCCAGTAAATACACCGCCCTATAGTGCAGTATGATGCTGGCCCCAATGATGTGAAGGACGAAATAGAAGATGAAGGGGTTTTCTATGCCCCCGGTGAAGTGAAGCAGAACAGTGAAGGCGGCCAGGTCGAGCAGAAGGTGAACGGTGCCCCAGACCCTGGCCTGGTGGATTACCTGACTGGAGGGTAACCTCTCCAGCCTTCGGGACTGGTATAAAAGCGCCAGATTACACAGGACAAGGAAGCCACAGACACCGTAGGCTACCACCGTGGGGAAGCCGATATGGAATATCAGGGAAGCCACCAGCGTGGCCGCCAGGATGCCCAGTATGGTAATCCACCTTATGGTGTAGAATACCCTGAGCCACATCCTGAAGGCGGCTTCCTCAGGGTTGTACTCTAGCTCATCATCAGCCGGAACTGTCTTTTCCTTGGCGCTGTTATTCATCTAAAGCCCGCTTAAAAGCCTAAAGTTTAATTCGGCGGGGTCCTCCTTCACGGCTGGCGCTCCAGTCACGAATGGGCTCGATTTCCTCCAGTTTGTCCAGCTGCCCCAGTGCCGCTAGCCGGTCGTAGATCAGCTGCCAGGCACAGGGGGTATCCGGCGATACCTCGCACTTGCCCCCCACCGAGCCGCCGCAGGGCCCATTGAGCAGGCCCTTGGCACACCTGACCAGCGGGCATATCCCAGCCGTAGAGGCCAGAGCGCAGTTGCCGCACTGCATGCAGACCTCGATAAACTCCCCGGGCGCCTCCTCCTTGCCAACGAAGAGCGTGTTCAGCGCCGGATAGACTGCCTTATCGCTGAACATGGCCACCGTCTGGACGCCGAAGGCGCAGCTCATTACCAGCACGGCGTCGGCCTTTTTAATCTCAGCGGACTGTTCCTCCAGGGCATCCCGGGTTAGCTCATCGCAGGCGGTGGGCACCACCATCCAGCCGGTAACCTCCTTGCCCGCCGCCTCAAGCCTCTCCTTCATCTCAATGACTTCGGTCTTGCCGCCGGTGTGGCAGATGGTGGCACAGGTGCCGCAGCCAATAAGATATACCTTCCTGGCCTTGCCCAGTGACTTTATGACCTCTTCCAAGGGCTTCTGGTTGGTTATGGTTATCATAGTCCACCCCTAACTCTGAATACGTTTATCATAAGCACCCCTGAAATGCTGCAGGCTGTCCATTACCGGAACCGGCGCCGCCTGCCCCAGACCGCACATAGCCGCTAGCGCCATGGTGCCGGCCAGCTCACCCAGCACGGTAATATCCTGCTCCCTCCCTTCTCCCTTATAAAACCTCTCCAAGATGCCGGCCATGGCCTCTGTCCCCTCCCGGCAGGGAGTGCACTTGCCGCAGGACTCCTCAGCCAGGAACTCTAAAGTCCGATAGACAATATCAATGATGTCCCGGCTCTTATTAAATACGGTAACCGCCCCGGCGCCCAGAACGGTCTCAAAGGACAGCGGGGTATTCAGTTTGTCAGCCGGTATGATTCTGCCAGTGGCGCCGCCCACCTGGACCGCCTGCACCTTCTCCGCCCCGGCCAATTCTTCAACCAGCTCCTTAAGACTGCTGCCCAGGACTAATTCATAGACACCGGGCTTACGTACATCCCCGCTCACCGAGAATACTTTAGTCCCCTTGCTCCTCTCCGTCCCCATCTTACTGAACCACTCCACCCCGTTGAGCACTATGCGGGGGATATTCATCAGCGTCTCGACATTATTGATTATGGTCGGCTTGCCCCACAAGCCTTTGGTCGGCGGGAAGGGAGGCCGGTAGCGGACTTCACCTCTTTTACCCTCAATAGAGTCCATCAGCGCCGACTCCTCGCCGCAGACGTAGGCGCCGGCACCCAGACGGACTTCAATATCTAGGTGCTTCAAGAACCCCTTCTTCTTGACTTGGGCGATGGCCTTCTCAAGCAAATCAAGCAGGAATCGGTACTCAGCGCGGAGGTAAATATAGGCCTTTTTAGCGCCGACGGCATAGCCAGCGATAGCTATCCCCTCAATGAGGCTGAAGGGGTCGTTCTCCAGGATGTACCTGTCCTTGAACGTCCCCACCTCGCCCTCGTCGGCGTTGCAGATAACGTATTTCTCGTCACCGGGGGCTTTTCTGGCCAGCTCCCACTTCAGCCCGCAGGGAAAGCCCGCCCCTCCCCTACCCCGCAACCCCGAGGCCTTTATCTCTTCGATTACCTTCTCCGGCGATAGCTTAAGCACCTTCTTCAAGGCCTTAAAGCCGTTTGCCGCCAGATAGCTGGCTATGTCCTTAGGGTCGATAACCCCGCAGTTCTGTAATACTACCCGTTTCTCCGGCACGGCGAAGTCTCCCCTGCCCTATTCATACGCCTCTAAAATTTTAGCTATCTTACCCGGCGTCAAATCAACATGGACATCGTCATTTATCATCATCGCCGGCGCCCGGTCGCAGGCGCCGATGCAGTTGGTCAGCTCAAAGGAGAACCGCCCGTCGGGGGTGGTCTGGCCGGGCTTTATCCCGATTGCCTTCCGCACGCTCTCGATTATATTCTGGGAGTTCTTAAGATAGCAGGGGAGGCTCTTACATATCCTGATTACGTTCCGCCCCTGCGGCTCCACCGAAAGGAAGGAGTAAAAGCTGGCCACCCCGTAGACCTCACCTACCGACAGCCCGAGGGATTCGGCCAGCTCGGCGATAGTTTCCCTGGATAAACAACCAGACCTACTTTGCTCACGCTCCATCAGCACCAGCAGGTCTTTCTTTTCCTGGCTCCGGGTTTTATTTCCCTGGCCAATCTTGCTCATTATATCCCGTCCTCGGAACCGGCGTTCAACTGGTTATAATCAAAGGCTTCCCCTTCTTCTCCTCTTTGGCCTCTTTCGGCCTGCCCAGCGCCCCGGTGGGGCAGACCGAGATGCAGACATCGCAGTCGCGGCAGACGTCCTTATCTATGGGCTGGTCGCAATCAACGACGACCTTGGCGTCATGACCGCGGTAGGCAACGGCGAAGACGTTATGCCCGGCTATCTCGCGGCAGGCCCGGACGCAGCGGCGGCACATAATGCACTTGGTCAGGTCGCGGACGATATAGGGACTGACATCCTCCAGAGGATAAAAATTCTTCCTCATCTGGAAGCGGGGCAGCCCCACCTCTAAATCGGCGGCGAGCTTACGCAGCTCGCAGATGTTGGCCTTGTCGCACATAAAGCAGGAGCCGCAGTGGCTGGCCAGCAAAAGCTCGACAATCATCTTTCTGGCGGCCAGGACTTTTGGGGAGCGGGTATGTATCACCATGCCTTCGGTGATGGGGGTGTGGCAGGAACCGACCAGCGTCCGCGAGCCTTCTACCTCGACCACGCAGATGCGGCAGGCGCCGAGGGGAGATAAATCCTGGTGGTAGCAGAGGGTAGGAATGTCGATGCCGCTGGCCTTGGCGGCCTCAAGGATGGTCATACCAGCTTTGGCCTTGACCTGGCGTCCGTCTATCGTCGCCATTATCTCAGCCATTCGCCTTCTCCACCCTGACCGCGCAGACCTTATACTCCGGTATCTTGGCCACCGGGTCGAGGACAGGGTTGGTCAGCCGATTGGCCGGGCTCTCGGCAAAATGGAAGGTCATAAAGACCACCCCCTCCGGCGAAGCCTCGGTCACCTTGGCCTTAGCGGTCACCCCTCCCCGCCGCGAGATGACCTTGACCATCTCGCCGTCGGCGATGCCCAGCTTCGAGGCATCAGCGGGACTCATCTCCACCTCACCTCCCGGCTTCAACACGTTCAGCCCTTCCACCCGGCGGGTCATAGTGCCGGTGTGGAAGTGGTAGAGGCTGCGCCCGGTGGTCAACACCAGCGGGTAGTCCTTGTCGGGGAGCTCCTTCGAAGGCTTATACTCCAGCGGGATGAACCGCCCCTTGCCCCGGCTGAACTGCTGGGTGTGCAGGACGGGGGTGCCGGGGTGCTGCGGGGTGGGGCAGGGCCACTGCAGACCTCCCTCTTCCAGCCGCGGGTAGCTGATGCCTCCGTAGCTGGGGGTAAGGCTGGCAATCTCGTCCATAACCTGGGCGGGATTGTCAAATTCGAAGCCATTATTACCCATCCTCTGCGCCAGCTGACAGGTAATCAGCCAGTCCGGCCTTGAGTCGCCAACCGGCTCGACTGCCTTTCTCACCCGCTGCACCCTTCTCTCGGTGTTGGTGAAGGTGCCGTCCTTCTCGGCGAAGCTCACCCCGGGCAGGACGACGTCGGCCAGCTCCGCTGTCTCCGATAGAAAGATGTCCTGCACCACCAGGAACTCCAGCTTCCCCAGCGCCTCTTTGGCGTGGGCGATATTCGGCTCGCTCAATAGCGGGTTCTCCCCGATGATATAAATCGCCTTTATCTTTTTGGTTTCGGCGGCGTCAACAATCTCGGTGATGGTCAGCCCCGGCTTATCGGGAAGCTCAGCCTCCCAGGCCGACTCGAACTTCTGGTTAATATCAGCAACGGTCACCGCCTGGTAGCCAGGATAGACGTTGGGCAGGGCACCCATGTCGCAGGCCCCCTGGACATTGTTCTGACCGCGCAGCGGGTTCACCCCAGTCCCCGGCTTGCCGATGTTGCCGGTGAGCATGGCCAGGTTGGCGGTGGCGATAACGTTATCGGTGCCGTGGGAGTGCTGGGTGATGCCCATGGCGTATAATATGGCCGCAGGCTTCTCGGTGGCGTATATCCTGGCCGCCTCGACTATCTTATCCTTGGGCACGCCGGTGGTCTTCTCCACGAAATCGAGACCGAAGTTTTTCAGCGACTTCTTGAACTCATCGAAGTTCTCACAGCGCTCGTCAATGAAGGCCTGGTCGGCCAGCCCCTCGTCAACGATGACCTTCATCATCCCCATCAGCAGGGGGACATCGGTCCCCGGCCTCTGCTCCAGCCAGAGGTAGGACCAGCGCACCATGTCAATCTCGCGGGGGTTGGCCACAATCAGCTTGGCCCCGTTGTTCACCGCCCGCTTTATCTCCAGGCTGATGATGGGATGGGCCTCGGTGGTGTTGGTGCCGATGGCCAGGAAACACCTGGAATCGCGGAACTCGTTGATGGAGTTGGTCATCGCCCCGCTGCCGAAGCTCTGCAGGAGCCCGGCCACGCTGGGGGCATGGCAGAGGCGGGCACAGTGGTCAACGTTGGCTGTCCCTAAGACCGCCCGGGCGAACTTCTGGGCGAGGTAGTTCTCCTCGTTGGTGCACTTGGCCGAGGAGATTACGGCTGTTTCCTCCGGCCTATATTTAGCCAGTTGGCTGGCGGCCAGCTCTAGGGCCTCGTCCCAGCTCGCCTCGACAAACTTGCCGTCCTTCCTGATAAGCGGCACTTTAAGACGGTCGGGGTGATTGATAAAGTCAAAGCCGAACCGCCCCTTGACGCATAATAATCCGTTATTGACCGTGTTGTCCCGGCTGCCCCGCACACTTATTACCCTGCCCTCGCGCACCCCAAGGTACATGCCGCAGCCCACCCCACAGTAGGTGCAGGTGGTGGCCACCTCCTCGGTGGGCAGCTTATCTTCCTTGGGCATCAGCGCCGCCACCGGACAGTGGGCGACGCACTCACCGCAGGAGACGCAACTCGAAGAGTCCAGCATCGGCTTATCGCCGAATACCGCCACCTTGCTGGCGTAACCGCGGTTGATGATGGCGATGGCGCTGGCTCCGACCACCTCGTCGCAGACCCGCACGCACTTGGCGCAGAGTATGCACTTGTTCAGGTCGCGGTAGAAGAAGGGGTTGCTTTCGTCAATGGAGTGTGAGCGCTGTGTCCGGCGGAAGCGTATCTCATGAACGCCCAAATAGTCAACAATGGTCTGCAGCTCGCAGTGCCCGTTCTTGGCGCAGGTGACGCAGCGTTCGGTCACGGCCACGTTGCGCAGGCAGATGTCATAGGGGCTGCAGCGCTTCCTCCGGTCACAGATGAGGCACTCGCTGGGGTGGTCGGCCAGCAGCAGTTGGACAACGCTGTGGCGCACCTCATTGACCGCCGGGGTATTGGTGTGCACCACCATGCCCTCAGTGGCCGGGGTGGTACAGGCGATGGGCAGGCCGCGCATCTTCTCAATCTCAACGACGCAGAGGCGGCAGCCGCCGTAGGGCTTGAGGTCAGCGTCGGCGCACATGGTAGGGATATAGATGCCCGCCGACTTGGCCGCCTCAAGCACGGTCATACCGGCTTTGGCCTCGACCTCCTGCCCGTCGATAGTTATAGTAATCGTTCCCATTCTACGCCTCATCAACCCCCGGTAGATTCACCTGAAGCTTCTGCACCCCTCTTGGCTGATGTTACCGGAACTGGCTTATCAAGAACCTCTAGCTCTTTTCCGGAGACCTTTACCACCGCCCCGAATTTAGGCGGGCAAACATCAAGACAGGTACCGCACCTGGTGCACTTGTCCTGGTCGATGATGTGGACCAATCGCTTGCCGCCGGTTATAGCTTCAGAAGGGCAGTTCCTCAGACAGATAAGGCAGCCCTGACATTTTTCGGGAAGAATATAATAATTGACCAGATCGGTACAGACCAGCGCCGGACATCGCTTTTCCTTTATATGCGCCTCATATTCGTCGCCAAAGTAACGAATGGTGGTAAGAACCGGGTTGGGCGCTGTCTGCCCCAGGCCGCAGAGCGAACCGGCTTTGATCCGCTCGCTCAAATTCAGCAGCAGGTCAACATCCTCCGGCTTACCTATACCGTGGGTAATATCGTTGAGGATGTCCAGCATCTGCTTGGTCCCCAGACGGCAGGGGACACACTTACCACAGGACTCGGACTGGGTAAAGGAAAGGAAGAAACGGGCGACATCCACCATACAGGTATCTTCGTCCATCACCACCATACCGCCAGAGCCCATGATGGAGCCGGCCTGGGTCAGCGACTCATAGTCAACAGGCAGGTCTAACAGGCTTTCCGGCAGGCAGCCGCCAGAAGGGCCGCCGGTCTGGACCGCTTTAAAGCGCTTGCCGCCGGGGATTCCGCCGCCGATCCCGTAGATGATTTCCTTCAGGGTAATGCCCAATGGCACCTCTATCAGCCCGGTGCGTGCTATCTTACCGGTCAGGGCGAATGTCTTGGTCCCCTTGCTCTTCTCCGTGCCATAGCCGGCGAACCAGTCAACGCCCCGTTGCAAAATCGCCGATACACTGCCCCAGGTCTCCACGTTATTGATATTTGTCGGCTTGCCCCACAGGCCAGCCTGGGCAGGAAAGGGCGGACGGGGGCGGGGCATGCCTCGCTTGCCCTCGATAGAGGCCATCATGGCCGTCTCCTCGCCGCAGACGAAGGCACCAGCGCCTTCCTTGATGTGGATGCGGAAATTAAAGCCGGAGCCAAATATATTATCGCCTAGGAAGCCTTTTTCTTCGGCCTGCTTTAAGGCCAGCCGCAACCTTTTAATCGCCAGCGGGTATTCAGCCCTGATATAGATATAGCCCTCGCTGGCCCCGATGGCGTAGGCGCCGATGATTATCCCCTCCAGGACGGCATGGGGGTCGCCCTCGAGGAGAGACCTGTCCATAAAAGCACCGGGGTCACCCTCGTCGGCATTACAAATCACGTACTTCTGGTCACCCGGTGCCTTGTAGCAGAACTCCCACTTCTGGCCGGTGGAAAAGCCGGCACCACCCCTTCCCCTCAAGCCCGAGCGCTTGACCTCGTCGATGACCTGCTCCGGGGTCATATCCAGCAGCGCCCTGACCAGGCCGCTATAGCCGTCTCTGGCGATATAGTGGTTGATGTTCTCGGGATCGATAATCCCGCAGTTGCGCAGGGCGATGCGTACCTGGGGTTTAAGCATAGGCAGATCAAAAAGCCTGGGGATGCCGCTGATCTCCTCTTCGCCCAGACTGCCCAGAGCCAGGTCAGGACGGGGGTCGTCTTTGACAAGGTAGTCTTCAATAAGCTGAGCAGCCAGCTCAGGGGTGACATCGCCATAAAAGATGTAGGGGCGGCCTGGTTTGGCGATGGTGACCAGAGGCTCAATATAGCAAAGCCCGATGCAGCCAACCTGAATTATGGTAGCCTCGACGTTATGCCTGGCCAGTTCTTTCCGGATAACATCAATCAAAGCCAGGGCCCCCGCGGCCCGGCCACAGGTGGCATCTCCGATGAGGATACGAGGCTTATCGCTGCCCTCCAGAGCCTTCCACTCCGATATCGCCTGGCTTCGAATCTCATCAAAAGATTTTGTCGCCTTCGCCATGACCCTATTCCGTCCCCGTCAGGATTTGCCCCAGCTTGGCCGTGGTCATCCGCCCGTAGACGTTATCGTTAACCACCACCACCGGGGCTAAGGCACACGACCCGAAGCAAGCAATCGTTTCCAGACTATACTCCATGTCAGCGGTGGTCTCCCCGGACTTGATACCCAGCCGCTTCTCAATCTCAGCCAGGATGCGTGCCCCACCCCTCACGTGGCACGCCGTCCCCCGGCACACCCTTATCTTATTCCGGCCGGTGGGGGTAAAGCTGAACTGGGAGTAGAAGGTGCTCACCCCGTAGACCATGTTATCGGTCAGGTGCAGGAACCTGGCCACCCGCTGCATCACCTCGGCGGGCAGGTAGCCGAACTTCTCCTGGGCTTCCTGGAGTATGGCGATGAGGTCGCTGCTCTGGCCGCTGTAGTGGGTCAGTATTTCGTCCACCTGTTCAGTGAGGCTGGCTTCAGCGGGCATTGGCACCCCCCTCTCTCAAGGCCCTGACCAGCCGCCAGACAATGGCATCGCAGAGCACGGTTATATCATAGGTGGATAGATATTCAGAGATTGTAGAGTCAAATAATATATTGCCCCGGGGGGGAAACTCTTCGTCGCCCCGCCACAGGACTAGGGTTACCGGCACCTTCTTGAAGCCGTTAATCTTCACCGCCGCGTCGCCGTAATCTAGTTTCTGGCCGCCCAGCCTTTTGGCCATCTCTATCAACCGCCCCGGCTCACCACCGAAATATTTGACCAGAGGCTCTATGGAACGCTTGGCAAAAGTCCGCTGGTAGCTGGCCCCTTCGGGGAGTTCCTGAAAGGCAATCGGCCTATTACTGAGAGGAACGCCGCTGGCCAGGGTCAGATAGTGTAAAATCAGAATCTTATCGCTGGCGGGGACTTCAGCTTCACTATTTGCCAGCGAGATTTCAACATCGGGCAAACTAACCTTATAGGGCTGGTTTAAGAACTCAACAGTTATTATCTGCTCGGAATCAGCTACTTTATATTCGGCGCCGCTTTTTAGGCACTGCTCTTTTATGTCAACTCCGGCCAGCTGCTCACCGGCCAGCTTAAAGGCAAGGCTATAGCCGTACTCATAGTTCTTATATTTAGGTATTGATAATGAGCTATTTTTCATTATGCCTAAAAGAATAACACAATTCGGGGGGTGGGTTAAAGTCCGGCGGCATCCAGAAGCAGCGGGACTTTCTTCTCCCACCCGATGGCCATGATATGCACCCCCTGGCACATATCCTTAAGCTGCCTGATCAGCTCGGCGGCGATCTCGATGCCGGTCTTTACCTTATCTTCGGCGGCCGCCATCCTCTCAATCAGATTTTCCGGCACAAAAATACCGGCCACGTTCTTGTTCATAAACCGGGCCATACCGACTGATTTCAGCGGTATGATACCGGCCAGCACCGGGGTTTTGAAGCCCTCCACCCTTTTCATAAATTTGGCAAACAACTCCGGTTCGTAGATGGCCTGGGTCTGGAAAAACCTGGCCCCGGCCTTTATCTTCTTCTCCATCTTGATTATCTGCAGCTCAAGGGCAGCTTCGGTGTTGGCCCCCGGGTTGACCACCGCCCCCGGGAAAAAATTAGTCTTCCCTTTAAGCTCGTTGCCGGCCATATCATGGCCACCGTTGAGCTTGCCAACCACCTCCAGGAGCTGCACCGAATCAAGGTCATAGACAGGCTTGGCCTGGGGGTGGTCACCGAGGGCGGGCAGGTCGCCGGTGATGGCCAGCACGTTTTCAATACCCAGCACCCAAGCGCTCAACAAATCTGACTGCAGGGCCAGCCGGTTTCTATCGCGGCAGGTCATCTGGAACACCGGGTCGAGCCCCTTGTCCTTAAGCATATGGCAGACCGGCAGCGAGCCCAGCCTCATCACCGAGCTCTGCTGGTCGGTGACGTTGGCGGCGTCCACCCTGCCCCGCAGTAGCCCAGCCGCCTCCTCCAGCTCGGCAATATCCGTCCCCTTGGGCGGTCCAACCTCGGTGGTGATGACAAACTTGCCGGCTTCGAACTTCGGCTTCAGGCTCATCTATCTTTTCCCTTTCTAGCCTATACCTCAAGCCAGGAGTGAGAATAAAGGGACTCGCCGGTGAGTACCCGCACCGTCTTGGCGTATTTGGCCTCCTCCTCACCCAGCGAGGCCAGGTCGGGTTTCTCGCCGTCCATCACCTTATGCACCAGGGAAACTATCTCCGGTCTCTGGCCGCGGGCGATGGCTATCAGCTCGGCGTCAAAGGCGTCAACTATGGCCGAATAGAGCCCGTACCTCATCAGCATTATCAGGCAGGTTCGGTTGAGGTAGGGGCGTAGGTTGGCGGGGGTGCCGTTGGAGATATTGGACAGCCCGATGGTGGACTTGCAGTCGGGGGCGATGTCCTTGAGCATGCTCATAAACTCAAAGCAGGCCTTGACCTGGTTTATCTCCACCGATACCGGCGTCAGGATGGGGTCTATCCAGATATCCTCCATCGGGATGCCGGCCTCCCCGGCCTTATAGATGAGGTCGGCCACTAATACGCCCCTCTCGGCGGAATCACGGGGCATCCCCTCGGCCCCCCAAAGCAACCCCACCATAGAGGCGTTATATTTCTTGACCAGGGGTAGCTCCTGCTCCAGCCTTCCCGGCTGCAAAGATATTGAGTTAATCAGCGCCTTGCTCTTGCATACCTTTAGGCCGGCCTCCATGGCCACCGGGTTGGTGGTGTCCAGCGACAGCAACTTATCGGTAACCTCCTGAACTGTCTTGACCACCCACTCCATCATCTCGTCGCCGGCCTTGCGGGCGGGGCCGATGTTGAGGTCGATATAGTCAACATCGGTCTCGGCTTTGGCCATCTCCTGGACAGGCTTGGGGTCCCTGCCCCGCAGCGCCGGGCCAAGGGTCTGGGACATTATGTTTAGATTTTCGCCAATAAGGATCATCTTTCCCCCTTTATGGTTTCCAGTTCTTGAGATAAGCCGGTATGTTGGACCCATCCCTGGGGCCAACCTGAATCTCCCAGCCGGGCAGCTCCTCCTCCATGCCGCCGCTCTCGGCGGCGGCGTAGCCCGGAATTATCAGCTTGTGGTGCTTGACCTTATCGGCAATGCCGGACTTCTTGACGAAGGGAGCCAGCGCATCGGCGACGAACTTACCCGCCGCCCAGGCGGTCATCACCGAAAGACCTTCGGTATCCTTGACCAGGAGCCAGCTGGGAACACGGCTGGTTTCTATCTCGCCGGAGACGATGAAATAGGTCAGGGAGAAGTTAGAGGTAATGAGCACCGGCGAGTTTTCGTCGGGCTTGCCAATCTCGTAGATTCCCTCTTTAGTGGCCAGCGGGCGCTGGGGGTCGGTATAGATGTTCAGCCGCTCCACCAGCAGCGGGAAGAGGCTCTCCCCGTAAAAATCGGAGAGGACGATAATACCGCCGTACTTGGCCACGAAGATAGCGGCGATGACCGCCTCCTTCATCGGGTCATCGGTCATCTCGGCCGGGAAAACAATGGTGGGGAAGCCAAGCGGGCGGAACTTCTTGGCCAGGGCGGCACTGCGGATGATCAACTGGTCTTCGAAAGCCTGGCGCAGTTTCCTAGCACCGGAATCAATCACCAGATTTTTCACCCCGGCCCCGGTCAGCTTTTCGGTAAGCTCGGCCAGCTTCTCCAGGCCATCGGCTTTAACCGCCAGAGGGCAGGAATTCGCCTTGGCCAGCTCGGCCATCTTCTCCCAGTTCTCCTCGGTGGCCACGTAGAGCAGCGGCTTTCTGTCAGCGCAGGCGGCTACTCCAGCCGCCATAACCTCCGGGTTATCACTCATCAGGATAAGGCCGCCATCGCTGCCCTGCTTCACCTTACCCACCAGAGCCTCGAACTTGGCTTTATCCCCAGAGTCACATTTTATCGCTATCAAATTAGCCCGCAGGGTCAGCCCTATCCGCTCGTACTGGAGCTTGAACTTCTCCAGGCGGCGGCCTACCTCGGCATCGTCCATGCCGTCACTGATGAGGAGGGCAAAACCAGGCGGGTTCTCGAACCTCTTTTCATGGCGGAACATAACCGTCTCGCCGCCTACTTTAAACGCCCTGTCGCCAACGCCGATGGTGACCGGCAGGATGGGCGGCGCTGAGGCCTCGGAGAGCTTGGCCTTGGCCTCCTCGGAGACATAGGGGCAGGCGGAAAGTTCCGCCTTGCCGGCGGCCAGCTTCATGGCGAAGGCAAGACAGGTAGGCTCCCCGCACTCCTTGCAGTTGGTCTTGGCCAGCAACTTGAATATCTCAATCCCGGTAAGAGGCATAACAAAACTCCTTCCCCCGCTTATATCAATAGTAAGAGCGGCTTATCAGCTGTCATCGCTGTAACAGCAGTTCTTTAATCCTTTCTAGCCCAGCAGCGGGTCCATGCTGAGCGCCGGGTGGCCCTTCTCCTGCAGGAAGGGGAGAATCGCCTCCTCGGTGGTGCCCACCGTCTCATCGGCAATCATATCGGGCAGGTTGGGGATGCCGATCTCCTCGGACCGCGCCTTGAGCCGGTCGGCAATCTCATCCTTAAGCGATTTGGGCATCCAGACCATCCGCTTGATACCGCCGTCGCCGGCGATGAACTTCCTCTGGCAGACATTGTACTTGCTGTGCCCGACGAAGCCGGGTGTGCTCAAGCCCCCTCCGATGGTACCAGCCAGGGTGGTGAACTTCATCCCGCAGGGGGTCTCTCCGGTGTACTCCCTATTTACCGTCATTATCCCGTTGCACATTGGCAGGACGGCGGCGATGCACTCGCAGCAGCCGCAGGTGGTCATCGGGTCATAGACGATGCTGTAGAAGTTGTAGTGGTCTATCTTCTGCCGGGAGGCCTTATAGACGAACTCGTTGACTCCCTTCCACTGCCCCAGCTTGGGGTCGAGGCATTCCCCCTTCTCCACTGGCTGGTTGGGACCAGTGGGGTTAATCTCAAAAGAGGCCTTGCAGTCCATCCAGTTGTAGGAGCCGCAGAGACCCGTCCTCTCCGGGCTGATGGTACAGACGTGGCTGGGAGCAAAGGACTGGCAGAGGGTGCAGGAGTAGTAGGTCTCAACTCCCTCATCGGTCATGCCCTCAATGCGGGCATCCCGTGTCCGGTAGACCTCCTTCGCCTTTTCTTCCACCTCTTTTACCTTGTCTTCCTCGGTATATATCTTTACCTGTACCTTATCGAAGATGCGGCCAAAGTCCTGGTGCAGCTTGGCGTGAAGAATATCGCCGATATGGTGCAGCTTAAAGCCCTTGTCCACCGCCTGTTTAGCCACCCTTATCCAGGCGATATCACGCTGGCCGATGTGCATCAAGCCCTGGGCGTAGTTCACCAGGTGGTGAATCTGGCGCTCCAGAATAGGCTCAAAGTCCTCCTGCATCTCACGACCAGCGACCTCAACGGCGATGGCCATGGGCAGCTTGGAACCGGCGGTGATATCGTCTATATCCGGGCCGATAACCTCGACCCTGCCGTCCTCAACCTCATCCATGTGCTTGGTGGTGACCCACTCCACCATCGGCGTCCGCCCACCGCCGCACTCCAGGAAGATGTCCTCGCCACGCACCCTCTCCCCCTCGAAGGCGGGGCCGTAGGCGACTGGCACCGGCACCTCGGCCACGGTAACTTTAAGTCCCCTCACCTCCACCGCCTTGGCCACCAGCTGGTCGTGGGGGACGTTGGAGACGACGTGCTCGTAGGTGCAGATGCCGGTGGGCAGTATCTCGGGTATGGGAGTATCAGCGATGGTGGGGAAGCCCCAGTTAACGGCGCCGGCGGCGTTGGCGTACCACTCATCGGTAACGAAACCCATGGGCAGAACGAAGGCAAAGATGCGGTCTTTGTTATAGATGAGTATTTTTCTAAAATCGCCGGGCTCGATGCCGCCGAAGGACATGGCTGCCCTGGTGGCGAAGCCCATGGCGAAGACGGCGGCGCTGATGTCGGGGCCGAAGGGGACCAGACGCGTCGGCCAGCCGATCTGCACCCCTGCCTCCAATAGCTGTTCGGCGAACCTCTGGCCGTTGTACTCGGAGGCCATGAACACGTAGAGGTTCTTCTGCTGGAGCTCCTGAGCGATATTGACGGCTATCTCCTTGGTCGGGGCCGCCCCGACGATAGCAGCAAAGCCAGGGGCAGTGCCGTCAACAAACTCGATCCCCCTCTTTCTCAGGATGACATCGTCGGCAGCACCCAGCCAGATATTATCAGCAGTAGGGTCCTCCCCATTGATGTAGAAATCGGGCTGTTCCAGGTACCTCACCGCCTCTATCAGCTCCTCGGCGAAGAAGGTAGCCATGCCAGCGTCAAGAGCCGGCGCCAGATAGGGCAAAGGGTGCTCCTCTCTCACCGGAGGCGGTAACAGGGACTTACACCTTTTAAGCACCGGCTCCATATCGCCCAGCTTTTCCACCTTGGTGCCCAGAATACCGTAGATTATCGGCAGGTAGTAGGCGGTGTTGGGAAAGCCCACCGGCTCACCCGCGCCAAACTTATCCATTGCCTCCTGCCACTTTTTCTCGGCCTGGTCTACGATTTTATAGGCACCCCTAATCGCCGCCGAGGCAATAATCTTGGACATATCTCATAACCCCCTCTCCAGGTTATAGTTTCTCTTATTCCAGCTCCCGCCTCATCGCCATATCGTAAAGCACCCGCTCCCTGGCCTTGTCAATGCCCAGGGCCTTGCGTTTCTTGTCGATGTGGGCAATCATAAGGTGAGCGGCCCTAATCGGGTCGGGCTCAAAAGCCCACTTCCCGCCGTACATCTCCTCCATATCCTTGAACAGGAAATCGGTCACCTCCTGGCTGCCCAGGGTAGGCCAAGCAACACCGAATACGGTGAAGACACCGGAGGAGACAAAGTACTGGCCAATGGAGATGGCCTTCTCGCTCATCCACTCCGGCGCCGCTCCGGCAGCAGGCAGGTCACTGATATCGTCGCCCAGGCCGCCGTCCTTGACCATGGCGGTGGCGGCTATCAGTATGCGGGCGTTGTCAACACAGGAACCAAGGTGCAGCACCGGTGGTATGCCGACGGTCTCACAGACCTCGGCCAGACCGGCGCCGGCAAACTCTTTAGCTGCCTCGGGTACCATCAGCCCGGCCTTGGCACAGGCCATAGCGCTACAGCCCGTCTGCAGAACCAGCACATCGTTCTTGATAAGTTCCTTGACCATGGTGACGTGAACATCGTCGTGGGTAACCCGGGCATTGTTGCAGCCAACGACACCAGCCACCCCCCTTATCCTACCGTTGATGATATTGTCATTTAAGGGACGATAAGAAGCACGGAAAAGCCCGCCAAGCAGGTAGTTAATGGTCTCGTGGCTGAAACCGGCAATAAGGTCAGTCTTGACATCAGGAATACGGACGTTCTTGCCCCGGTTGGGGAAGTTGTCAATAGCCGCTTTGACGATGGCCTTGGCCGATTCAATGGCATCACGTTCGTCAAACTCAATGTGGGTAGCGCCCTCAATATGGGCCCTGGAGTCGGTGGTAATTATCTTGGTATGGAAGCACCGGGCAACATCAGCAATGCCCTGCATGATACACTGGACATCCACCACCATCGCCTCCAGGGCGCCGGTAACTATAGCCAGCTCCTGCTGCAGGAAATTGCCGGCAATAGGTACCCCATGGCGCATCAGTATCTCGTTGGCGGTGCAGCACATGCCCGCCAGATTTATCCCCTTGGCTCCCTTGGACTTGGCGTATTCAATCATCTCCGGGTCCTGGGTCACCACCGCCAGCATCTCGGCCAGTTGCGGCTCATGCCCGTGAATGATCAGGTTAACCTCGTCCTCTTTGAGCACACCAAGGTTTATCTGGCTGAGCACCGGCGCCGGAGTACCGAACATGATATCCTGGAGCTCAGTAGCAATCATGCTGCCGCCCCAGCCATCGGCCAGAGAAACCCTAGCCGCCTGGTGGAGCAGATTTTTGTAGTCCTGGTCAACCCCCATATGGGTGCGGTGCATGGCCTCAACTACCTCCCGGTCAATGCCCCGGGGGGCAACCCCCAGCTTCCGCCACAACTCCTGCCGCTTAAGCGGCGCCTTCCTAAGGAAGAGGAGTTCACCCTCCTGCCGGCCAAACTCTTTGATGGCGAGTTCGCCGACGTCAATGGCTATCTCCTGATTAGTGCGGTCGCCGATTTCTACTCCCCAGTCCAGGGCCACCTGGAGCAGCTTCTGCTCATCCTTAATAGTAAAGCCTTTGGCCTCACCCTTAGCCGCCAGCAGGAAGGCCTCGGTCACCCGGCGGCCGTGGTCGCTGTGAGCGGCCGCCCCGGCGGCCGTCTTGCGCAGGAAATTGCGGGCGGCGATGGTCTCGGGGGTAGCCCCACAGACACCCGTCCGCTTCCTCTTCTCCTCCGGGGTTTCAGTCCTACTCTTGGGTAACGGCACCCGACACGGCCCCATCGAACACATAGAACAGCAACTGCCCTCAGAGCCTATCGGGCAGGGCCTCATGCCCGCGGCTCGCTCAAAAACAACCCTAGCTCCATCACTGGCCGCCTTCTCTATCATCTCGATAGTGGCTTGGTCAATGCTCTTCGCCTTTTCTTCTGTCATCTCTCATCACCCTCCCAGGTAATTATTTTGCGGTTAGTTCAGCTATCATCTCCCTAACCAGCTTTATTGCCTCGGGATGCCTCATAATCAGGACATCCCCGCCGGCTACCGCCAGAACCATAGCCGACATCGCCTCCAGCAGGATCCCCCGCTTCCTGGCATCCCCCATATTAAGCTCATTATCGGCCAGGTGCACCTCCTTGGTCTTCCAGGCCTCCTTGGAGATGTTGCAGATAAGGGGGTACTGCAGTTTATCGTCCTGCTGGGTCAGTCCCGCCATCCGCATCCGCTCCATCACCGAGTAGCAGTACTCGATACCGTAGCCAATGCAACTGACGGTGGGATCCATTATAATCAAATCGTCGGGCACACCCAGGTTGCCCAGCAGAATATTGAGCTGCTTGGCCAGGTTGATGTCTATCGGCGTCGAGGCTCCCACGGTATGGTGGTAGCCGATAGCGGCAGCGCCAATCTTCTTGTGATCGCCTTCCTCAACCGGCCCGATAATCAGATTCTTGCCCTGACAGGCCTCGGCCACCTGCCTTAAGACCTCGGTGTCCTTATCGTGGTTGGCCGTTCCCCAGACAATCAGGGGGACATCGACGGCATCGGCCACCTTCTTGACCACGGCGGTGGCCTCATCGGCGCCCCGGTCAAGGCCGTTGGGGTCGGTGCTGATCAGCTGCAGGCAGACCATCTCGGCGCCGTAGTCATTAATGCACTTTTTGGCCCAGGCCACCGGGTCTTCGGTCACCCCCTGAAACGGCTCCAGGGCGGCTGGGGCCCAGTCGGTGGGGGGCATGTCCCAGACCTCCATGGCTATCCGGGGCGGGTGCGGCATCTCCCCCTCGAAGAGGTAAAACGGGTAGGAGGTCTCGCCGCCCACGGTTACCGCTTTAGTACCAGCGCCCAGCTTCATCTCTCTGATTTTACCGCTATAGGCGGCCTTAGGTATTTCAAAGGCCATTTTGCTCCCTCCTTAATTTAGGCCGGGTTCTTCCGCTTCTCGCTGCCGAACCAGTCATCGCTGAACCAGTAGCGCTCGCCGCTCCTAAGGTACCTAAGCTTATCCTCCCGGCTCTGTAGTTTCTGCCGCCACCTCCCCACCTCCTCGCCCTCGGGCTTGCCCTCTTCGTAGGTGGCACCGAGCACCTCTACCTCCCCCCACTCCGGCGCCTTCTTTTTCTCAACCTTATATTCCATATTGTTTGCCTCCTAGGCTAGTCCGGCGGCTAGCTTGGCCGCCCTGACCGTGTTCATCATCAGCATGGTTATCGTCATCGGCCCCACCCCACCCGGGACGGGGGTGATGGCCTTGGCCTTCTCTTTGACTTCCTCAAAATCAACATCGCCGGCCAGTATCCTTTTGCCCTCGGCCGTCCTGCCTATTTCGTTCACGCCCACATCAATGACGACCACCCCCTCCCTGACCATATCGGCGGTGATATATTTAGGCCGTCCTGCGGCCACTATTAATATATCAGCCCGCCTGGTATGGAAAGCGATGTCGCGAGTCTTGGTGTGGCAGACGGTGACGGTGGCGTTGGCCCCCGGCGCCTTCTGCAATAAAATATTGGCGATGGGCTTGCCCACGATGTTGCTCCGCCCGACAACAACCACCTCAGCACCCTCAATCTGGGTGCCGGAGCGGATTAAAAGCTGCTGGATTCCGGCCGGTGTGCAGGGCATGTAGTCCGGCTCGCCTATCATCAGCTTGCCCACGTTCACCGGGTGGAAGCCGTCAACGTCCTTCCTGGGGTCGATGGCGTAGAGGACCTCCTCCTCGTTGAGGTGCTTGGGCAGGGGCAGCTGGACCAAAATGCCATTTATTTTGGGGTCCTTGTTGAGCTTGGCGATTAACTTAAGAAGCTCCGGCTGGGTGGTCTTCTCGGGGAGGTCATACCTCTCCGAGTAGATGCCCAGTTCTTTAGATGTCTTCTCCTTGGCGCCGACATAGACCTGCGAGGCCGGGTCGGCCCCAACCAGCACCGTGACCAGCCCAGGCACGACGTTGTGCTTGGCCTTTAGCTCGGTAATCTCTTTTTTGAGTTCCTCGCGTATCTGGGCGGCCACCTCAGCGCCCTTGATAAGTTGTGCCGTCATTTGCTTCCCCCCTTTACACCAAGAAGATTGGTCATCAGTTTATCAACCGCCTGCACCGCCTTCGAGCTATCGGGCAGTTCAAGCAGCGGTTTTAGCTTCAGGTCATACTGGTATATTTCGTCATCCAGGGGTATTACCGCGGCGGGACTAATGTCAAGCCTTTTAAGCTCGTCGGCTACCGCCGGGTCGAGCCCGTCGGGGACAAGGTTGATGAGCACCGACTGCCGCTTCACCACCAGCTTGAGCTCGCTCACCAGCTCCTTTATCCGGGCTACCGTCCTCACCCCTTTCACCGAGTGGTCGGAGACCAGCAGCAGCTCGTCCACGTTCTGGGTGATCCGCCGCGATAGGTGCTCCATCCCCGCCTCGTTATCCATAACCGTGTAGGGATAGTTGCCGGAGAGGGTATCGGCGAACTTTCTCAGGATAACATTGGGGTAGCAATAGCAGTCCGGCCCCTCCCCCCTCCCCATGGTCACCAGGTCAATATTCTTGGCCTCGGTCACCGCCTCGTTCAGCTTGAAGTCCAGGTAGGCCTCCTTGGTCATGCCGGCAGGAATGTTTATCTTCTCCTCGTTGAATGAGGCGATGATGGAGCCAACCGTCTGTTTTATGTCAAGTCCTAGACTCTCCCCCAGGTTGGCGTTGGGGTCGGCATCAATAGCTAGAATCGGCCCGGCGCCTTTTTTAAGCAGGTAGCGGATAACCAGGCTCGCCAGCGAGGTCTTCCCGGTGCCGCCCTTTCCGGCTACGGCGATATTAAAACTCAAACAGCACTCCTTAAACTAGAATAAACCGGAAACCTTGCCCGTCTTGACGTCAACATCAACCCTTCTGAAGGCGGGGTCGGAGGAGGTACCCGGCATCAGGCTGATTGTCCCCGCCATCGGGCAGAGGAACTTGGCTCCGGAGTAGGTTAATATGTCACGTATCGGCAGCATCCACCCCTTGGGCACCCCTTTGAGGGTGGGGTCGTGGGTAAGGCTCAGGTGGGTCTTGACCATCATGGTGGCGTATTCATCATATTTAGGGTCGGCCTCAAATTTCTTGGCCTTGGCCTCCGCCTCGGGAGTCCAGGACACGCCGGCGGCGCCGTATACCTCTTTAGCAATTATGGCCACCCGGTCTCGCAGCTTCATCTCGTTGGGGTAGAGGAACTTGAAGTTGGTCTTATCCTCGCAGGCATCCTTGACGGCGTCGGCCAGCTCCAGAGCACCATCGCCGCCGTCGGCCCAGTGGGTGGATACGGCGCAGCGGGCGCCGGCGGCCTCGGCTGCCTTCTTTACCAAGGCAATCTCCGCCTTGGTATCGGTGTGGAAGCAGTTGATGCAGACCACCGGGTTGATGCCGGACTTGCGGATAACCCCGATGAAGTGCAGCATATTGGGCAGGCCCTTCTCCAAAAGCCCCAGGTCTTCCTTGGTATAGGCCTCGGGCAGGGGAATGCCGGCGACAACTTTAGGCCCGCCGCCGTGCATCTTGAGCGCCCTGATGGTGGTGGTCAGCACCGATACGTGGGGCTTGAGGCCGCTGTAGCGGCACTTGACGTTCCAGAACTTCTCAAAGCCGATGTCGGCGGCAAAGCCGCTCTCGGTGACATGGTAATCAAATAGCTTCAGGCCGATGCGGTCGGCAATGATGGAAGACTGGCCGACAGCGATATTGGCGAAAGGACCGGCGTGAACCATGCAGGGCTGGTACTCCACGGTACACAGCAGGGTGGGATTGATGGTTTTGCGCATCCAGGCGGTCATGGCGCCGCCAACCTCAAGGTCGCCGGTGGTGATGACCTTGCCCTTCTTGTCATAGGCAAGGGTAATCTGGTCCATCCTCTGCCGCAGGTCGGCCAGGTCACGGACGATGGAGAGCATGGCCATCAGCTCGCTGCTTACGGCGATGCCGAACTTGGACTGCATGGTGAAGCCGTCCATACGCCCGCCCAAACCGATAACGATATTGCGCAGGCTCTGGGCGCAGAAGTCCATGATCCAGCCCATCTCCACCCGGGTGGGGTCAATGTTGAGGCGGGGCATCCGGGTAAGCCGGGCCAGCTGCTCGTCATCATAGTTGCGCTCGTGCTGCATCCGGGAGGTGAGGGCCACCATGGCCAGGTTGTGAGCGTTCATAATATCGTTGATGTCGCCGGTAAGCCCCAGCGAGAACTCGGTCATAGGGATAAGCAGGGCGTTGCCGCCGCCGGCGGCGGTGCCCTTGATGTTCATCGTCGGCCCGCCCGAAGGCTGCCGCAGACAGCCGCCGACATTAAGCCCCCGCTTGCCCAGGCCCTCCATAAGCCCGCAGGAGGTGGTGCTCTTCCCCTCTCCCAGAGGGGTGGGGGTGATGGCGGTTACCTCGATATACTTGCCGTCTTTCTTATTCTTAAGACGCTCCATAATCTTGAGGAAGTCGAGCTTGCATAACCGGCCGTAGGGGATAATCTCGTCCTTCTGTAGATTAAGCCTCTCCCGCCACTCATCTTGGGTGGGCATGTTCTCCTCAGCCGCCTCGGAAATTTGCCAGTCCTTCAACTTCGTTGCGTCGTAAGCCACTGCAACCTCCTTGTTAAATTTAACAGCCTTTATATTAAAGCGCTCATGTCTCAAACGTTCGCTAACAGGGCCTGGTAGATATTCCTGACTTCATCGACAATCCTGGGACTGGCTTCAAAGAGGGGCCGTCCGGCCATGTCAGCTTCAACCAAAGCCTGCTCGTAGGGGAGAAAACCGAGGAACTCAAAATCGGGCAGGCTGGCGGTCAGAAACTCCCGCTCGGACTTGTTCCGCACTTTGCTGCCCACGGCGGCGATATTGTGCAGATTAATCTCCTCGGCCAGCTTTTTAATCCGGCGGGCGGTCTCAACGCTGCGCCGGCTCGGCTCCACCACCACAATCAACTTATCCACCGCCCTGGCGGTGGCCCGCCCCAGGTGCTCCACCCCCGCCTCCATATCCATAATAACCACCTCGTCCCTGCCCAGGAGCAGATGGGTGACCAGCGCCTGCAATAGGGAGTTCTCCGGGCAGTAGCAGCCGGTGCCGCCCTGCTTGATTCGCCCCATGACCATCAATCTAACCCCGTTGGATTTAAGGGAGTACTTCTCCGGCAAATCGTCCACCTTAGGATTGAGCTTGAAGATACCCCCGGACTTGCCCGGCTTGGCCCCCGTCCTCTCTTCGATAAGCTCGCTCATCTCGGAGATTGGGGTTATCTCTTCAGGGTCGGGGACGCCCATAGTGGCGGCCAGGTTAGAATTGGGGTCGGCGTCTATGGCTATTACCGAGTAGCCCGCCTCGGCAAATATCCTGGAGAGCAGAGAGGCCAGTGTTGTCTTACCCACGCCGCCTTTGCCGCTAATAGCAATCTTCATAGAATCTTGCTTTTACCAAAATAAAGCTGAGACCTTGGGGGAAGTTCTCAGCTCAAAACCAGTCTGGTTGTCTGATAGCACCCAATACCTAGTTTATCTGATAGGGCAGGATAAGTCAAGCAATTTAAGCCGGTAATCTGTAATCTGACCTAGTTTAATCTACTCCTCCCCCGATGGTCCCATCCGATAGATATTGATTGCGTTACGAACCCGTCTTTAGCTGGCTGATAAGCCCCTGACCGTAGTCAAGCAGGAGCCTGGCCCGCTCCGGTCTTAAGCCCTTTCGGGACTGGAGGTAGGTCTTCAGGGCGTCGAGGGGGGTTATTTCCTCGGCGGCTATCCCCCCCAGCCTCAGGCGGCTCTCCCGTTTTATATCCCTGGCGATGGTCAGATAGTGGGCTGATTTCAGGGCATTCCTGATTTCGCCCTCCCTGAGCTCGCCCTCAAGCTCGGCGGGCAGGCTGATGCTCAGCCGGACTACGGCGTCTTTAAGCTCGCCCTTATGTTCGGCGATGGCCTTTAATACGGTAGCCGTCGGCCCGGCATCTTCAGCGGAGATATTAACGTCAATGGTGAGGAAGCGCCGCCCCACCACCGGGTGGAACTCAAAGGAGACCGCCCGTTTGCCTCCTTCATCCCTGTCCCCGATTTCAACCAGGTAAAAGCCCTTGTCATCATCGGCCTCGCTGAAGTCAAGACGCTCCAGGCTGCCGGCATAGACCACCGGCGGGCTCTGGCTCAGGACCTGGTGCCGGTGAATATGCCCCAGGGCGACATAGTCGAAGGCGGGCTGGGCGACACTGCTCAGCATCAGGGTATGCTCCTGCCCTATAACCATCGACTTTTCTGACCCTTCCCGGACGTTAGCCCCGGTAACCCAGACATGGGCCGCCAGTATAGATGGCAGCTCGGGGTCAAGCTCTCTGGCTTTGGCGACGATGACATCGGTCAATATCTGCTCCATCTTCTGGTTTATCTGCTCGAAGGTGAGGTTCTTGGTCTCCTCCCTGGTCAGCAAGACGCTGCGCCTCAGCCAGGGCAGCGAGACTATCTGGACTTTGCCGCTTGGGGTTGGGATGGTGTAAACTTCAGGGCGGTTGGAGACATAGACGTTTTTGACCGCCAGGGTATCGAAGATTTCGGTGCTGGTGGCCCGCCCGATGGCGTTGGGCAGGTCGTGGTTGCCGATTAAAAGAAAGACCGGGATGCCGCCACTGGCCAAGCGGTTGATTCTCCTGGCGAACTCCCGCTGCTGGGTCTGGGTCGGCTCGCGGCTCCGGTAGGCGTCGCCGCAGAAGAGGACGAGGTCAATTTTGTTGTCTATGGCATAGTCAACCAGCCTGTCCAGGGCGCTTAAGAAGTCCTCAAGCCTGGTGGATAGGCCGGTCTCCGGGTTGATGCGCCCGTAGTTCTCAACGCCGAGGTGGAGGTCGGCAAAGTGGAGGATTTTCATTATTCCTTCCAAATCTTGCCGCCGGGGGGCAGGACAAACAAATCTTCACCGGCCAGCTTGGCCGCAAAGGTACTCTTTAAGCTCTCGATAGGGACTCTTATCTGCCGCAGGCTGTCGCGCTCCCTGATGGTGACCTGCCTGTCCTCCAGAGATTCGAAGTCAACGGTAACACAGAAGGGGGTGCCTATCTCATCCTGGCGGCGGTAGCGCCGCCCGATACTCTGGGCATCGTCGTAGCTCACCATCCACTGCTGGCGCAGGTCGGCGTAAAGCTCTTTAGCCAGCGGGGCAAGCGTCTCCTTGCGGCTCAAAGGGAGCACCGCCGCCTTGATTGGGGCCAGGTCGGGGTTCAGGTGCAGCAGCACCCTTTTCTCCCCCTCGGCGATATCCTCGTCATAGGCATCGCAGAGGACAGCCAGAAAGGTGCGGTCAACACCGGCTGAAGGCTCGATGATATAGGGGACGATATGCTCCTTGGTCTCCTCGTCATAGTAGCTCAGTGTCTTGCCGCTGGACTTGGCGTGCTGCACCAGGTCGAAGTCCCCCCGGTTGGCGATGCCCTCCAGCTCGGCCCAGCCCATTGGGAAGAGGTAGTTGATGTCGGAGCAGGAACGGGCATAGTGGGCCAGTTCCTCTTTAGCGTGCGGGCGCAGCTTTAAATTTTCCCGCTTGATGCCCAGGCCGGCGTACCAGCTGAGGCGCTCCGAGACCCAGTATTCGAACCACTCCTTGTCCGTCCCCGGCCTGACGAAGTACTCAATCTCCATCTGCTCGAACTCGCGGGAGCGAAAGATGAAGTTGCCGGTGGTGACCTCATTGCGGAAGGACTTGCCTATCTGGGCGATGCCGAAGGGAAGCCGCTTCCGGGTGGTGTTCAAGACGTTCTCAAAGTTAACGAACATACCCTGGGCGGTCTCCGGGCGCAGGTAGACAATGCTGGCCTCGCCCTCAACCGGCCCCATAAAGGTCTTGAACATTAGATTAAATAGGCGCGGCTCGGTAAGCTCGCCGCCGCACCCGGGGCAGCAGTCGGTATTTATTTCGTCAGCCCGCCAGCGCAGGTGGCAGCTCTTGCACTCCACCAGCGGGTCGGAAAAGCCTTCGAGGTGGCCGCTGGCCTGCCAGGTCTGAGGGTGCATCAGGATGCTTGAGTCCAGACCGACCATATCATCGCGCTGCTGGACTACCGCCCGCCACCAGGCCTCTTTGATATTCCTCTTTAGCTCCACCCCCAGCGGCCCGTAGTCCCAGCAGCTGGAGAGGCCACCGTAGATTTCGCTGCTGGGGAAGATGAAGCCGCGCCGCCGGCAGAGGGAGACCAGCTTTTCCATATCTACTTTATTCTGGGCCGGTTCGGTCAAACTCTCCTCCTTCGCTTTGCTTCCCCACCCCGCTTTTTATCTTTTCCCGCCCACCACCCTTTAAGGTAGGGCTAAAGCCCTTTTTACCCCACCCCCATTGGGATGGTATCTTCCTTTCACCCTTTTAAGGAGTTGATAGAGGTCTAACCTCTATGGGCGGGAGGGTGGGAAATAAAGCAATATCTAAAAATTAGTCTTATCTCTCCCCTATTTCTCGGGCCGGGACATGGCCCTTTTAGCCCTCAGGTAAATAAATACGGCTACCATCACCAGTGCTATGGTCGCCAGAACCAGGATAACCAGCCAGACTATCCACATCGGCAGGAAGTGTGTTTGGTATGAATTGTAGCCTAAAATATCCAGCATTGCAAAGAAGATAATGAGCTGGGGCAGGGCGATAATGTTGCCCATGAAGGACACTATCCGCCCCGCCTTCACCCCACCCTTCGCCCAGCCGAATATAGCATCCAGCCGGGCAACCCCCCAGGCGATGCCTGCCGCCAGCAGAACCAGCAAAAATTGCGGCAGCAGCATCCACAGCGTAGCTGCCCCACGGCCAAGAAACCTAGCGGGGGTGCCGGCAGAGCCAAAACGAACGGCAACCTGGGCGGGAAGCAGGTGATAAAAGTAGATAAAAAGGGCTACAGAAAGAATAAACACAATCACCGGGGCTACGATATAGCTCCAGCGGAAGGATAATCTAGCCACAATTACATTATTATACTACAAGCAACCAGCCTATAGATAGGGAGCCAAGACCCGCATCGGTGATACGATGTTCTTCTCTAATGCCAGCTCTTTGGCCGGTATGCCCAGGGCAACGCCGAGCAGCTGGGTAACGAAAAGGACGGGTAGGTTATAGCTGGTCTTGAACTGGCTGTTGACCTGGCTCTGGTAGGCATCGAGGTTAATCTGGCAGAGGGGGCAGGGGGTAACCAGGCACTGCGCCCCGTGGGCCTCAGCGTTCCTCAGTATCTTGTTGACCAGCCCCAGGGCCACCTCCTGCTCGGGCATTACCAGTGAGCTGCCGCAGCAGCGGGCTTTCATCTCCCAGGGGACGGCCTCGGCCCCCAGGCTGGTCACCAGCTCGTCCAGCGAGTGAGGCGACTCCGGGTCGTCAAAGCCGTTGGGACGGACCAGCTGGCAGCCGTAGTAGGCAGCCACCTTAAGCCCCTTGAGCGGTTTGGTTACCTTACTGGCTATGACCTCCGGGGTGATATCGGTGTAGAAGACCTCGGCTAGGTGCCGCACCTTGACCCCGCCGCCGTACTTCAGGTCAGCCGCGGCCAGCGCCTCGCTTATCTGCTCCCGGTATTTGGGAAGCTCCTTGATATGGGTATTGACCGACTGCAGGATAACGTAGCAGTTGGAACAGGGGGTTACCAGGTCGAAACCGGTCTTCTCGGCCAGGGCCAGGTTCCGGGCGGCCATGGCGCCGGCCTCAAGCTTGTTCACCGAGCTGTAGGGGGTGGAGCCGCAGCAGTTCCAGTCCTCGAGCTCGACCAGCTCCATATCCAGTGCCTTGGCCACCGGCGGCACCGAAAGACCGAGGGGTATCGCCGTCGCCTCCGCCGAACAACCGGGATAATAGCTATAGTATTTCATTTAGCACCCTCCAGAGCCCTGGCTTTATCCAGGATAGCCTTGAGTTCCCTCGTCCCCTTTATCCGGGTCGGCTTGAGCGGCATCCGCCCGTGCAGCAAAAGACCCAGGCCCAACGGCGCCAGCTTAAGGGCGGAAAGGGGGTTGGTCTTTAGAAAGAGCTTAATCATCACACCCATCTCAAAGACCCGGCCATAGGCCTTGGCCGAATCGATAAAGCACTGGTACATCACTGGCGTCCGGCTCTTTCTGGTGCTCAGGCCGCTGCGTATGGAGAGCACCTCCAGGGCATGCATGATATCGGCCGGCTTGATATCCCGTGGGCAGCGCGCCGTGCAGGTGTAGCAGGAGGCACAGAACCACATGGAATTGCTGGACAAAAGCTCCTCCCTCAAGCCCGCCCGCACCATGGCGATAACCCGCCGCGGCGGGTAGTCCCAGTTGTTGGCGGTGGGACAGGAGCCGGTGCATATACCGCACTGAATACAGGAACGGATAGCCTCACCGCCGGGGATGGAACAGACCTCGTCAATAAAGCTCGTCTTGGCCGACGGAGCCTCGACCATTGTCTCAGCCATCTACACTCCTCCTTTTTCTAAATACATAGCCTTACAGCAGCGCCCCTTCTATCTCCGCCAGAAGCTGCTGGGTGGTAAAGTGTCGGCCAACTATGGCACCGCTGGGACAGGCGGCCACGCACACACCGCAGCCCTTGCATAAGGCATCGTTGATACTGGAGACCTTCTTCTTATCATCAAAGGTGATAGCGCCAAAAGGACAGAGGTCGGAGCAGGTCTTACAGCCGGAGCAGAGCTCCTCCATGATGACCGAGGTGGCCGCTTCAACCTCTATCGAGCCAGCGCTGATGGCGGCTAGAGCCCGCGCCGCTGCCGCCGAAGCCTGGACCACCGTCTGGGGTATATCTTTAGGCGACTGGCAGCAGCCCACCACGAAGATGCCATCGTTCATGGTAGCCACCGGGTCGAGCTTGGGGTGCTTCTCCAGGAAGAAGCCGTCGGCGCTGCGGCTGACCGAGAACAGGCGGGCGACATCTCCGGCATCCGCCCTGGGTTCGAGGGCAATGCTCAATATCACCATATCCACCGGGACGCGGCGCTGTCGCCCCACCAGGGTGTCCTCACCGATGATAATCAGCTTGCCCTCCTCTTCAGGGCTCTCGGCGATATCGGTCACCTCGGCCGGTCGTCCGCGGACGAAGGTCGTCCCCTCGTCGAGAACCCGGTTATAGAACTCTTCAAAGGCCTTACCCACGCACCTGAGGTCAATGTAGAAATCAATTATCTGGGCGCCGGGGACATGCTCCCTTATCATGTGACCAAGCTTCATCGAGTACATGCAGCACACCTGAGAGCAGTACTCATGGTACTTCTCGTCCCGGCTGCCCACGCAGTGAATGATGCCCACCGTCTTGGGGTGAGAGCCGTTCTTAAGCAACACCTCGCCGGCGGTCGGCCCCGAGGCGTTAATCATCCTCTCGAACTCCAGTGCGGTCAGCACGTTATCCAGCCGCCCGTAGCCGTACTGATAGAGGGGTGTCGGGTCGAAGGCGTCGTAGCCGGTGGCGACGATGATATTGCCCACCTCAACCTCGACCGTCTCGTCCTCCATATCCTGGACGATTGAGTTCGCCTGGCAGGCCTTGATACACTCCAGGCACTCCGAACAGACACCGCAGTTCAGGCAGCGCAGGGCTTCCTCAACGGCCGTCTTCTCGTCAAGGCCCAGCTCGACCTCGGCAAAGCTCTCCCGTTTAGCTATGTCGAGGGTGGGCATCACCGGCCTGGCTTTCTCCTTGACCCCCTTCTTGGAGACCTCCGCCACCTTCTTGACCGGCTTGGGCCGGCCCGCTTTCAGGTTAACCCCTCTGAGGTAGCGGTCAATGGAGATAGCCGCCTCCTTGCCGGCGGCAACCGCGGCGATGACATCGGCCGGTCCGGAAACGACATCCCCGCCGGCGAAAACGCCCTCGATATTGGTCTCAAGGGTTGTCTGGTCAACCTTGATAGTGCCCCAGTTGGTGTACTCCAGCTCTTTGGGCAGGGCGGCCTTGTTCACCCCCTGTCCGACGGCCATAATCACATTATCGACGGCAATATCGAACTCGGAGCCCTTGACCGGCACCGGGCGCCGCCGCCCGCTCTCGTCGGGCTCGCCCAGCTCCATCCTGATACACTGGATGCCGGTTACCTTGTTATCCTTGGTCAGCACCTTGACCGGCACCGCCAGCAGGTGGAGGGTTATCCCTTCGTTTTCGGCTTCATTAACCTCGCCGGCGTCGGCAGGCATCTCAGTCCGGGAACGCCGGTAGATGATGACAATCTCTTTCGCCCCCAGCCGCTTGGCCACCCGGGCGGCATCCACGGCGGCGTTACCACCGCCGATAACGGCCACCTTGCTCCCCAGCTCAACCTTCTCCCCCGAGTTAGCCTTCCTCAGGAAATCAAGGGCGTGGAGCACGCCCTGGGCATCCTCGTTGGGGATGCCCATCTTCTGGCTCACCCAGGCACCGCTGGCCAGGAAGATGGCCTCGTAGCCCTGGCTGAAGATATCCTCAAGGTCGGTAACCGGGCTGTTGGTCTTTATTTCCACCCCCAGTTCCTGGACGTAGCTGATTTCGTTGTCCAGGACCTTCTCGGGCAGGCGGTATTCCGGTATTCCATAGCGCAGCAGGCCGCCGGCCTTGGGGGCCGCCTCGAAGACGGTCACCGGATAGCCCTCCCTTATCAGGTCGTAGGCGCAGGCCAGACCCGCCGGGCCGGAGCCGATAACGGCCACCCTGTCCTCTTTGGTCCTCTCGATAGGAGTAGCCTTTTCCCGGCCTGCATTCACCTCATAGTCAGCCATAAAGCGCTTCAAAGAACGTATCGATACCGGCTGATCAACCTTGCCCCGCTCGCACTCTTTCTCGCAGGGGTGGGTGCAGACCCGCCCGCAGACGCCGGCAAAGGGCATGGTACGCCGCAGCACCTCGAGGGCTTCCTTGAACTTGCCCTGGGAGATAAGGGCAACATAGCCCTGGGCATTAACCCCTGCAGGGCAGGCCACCCGGCAGGGGGGGTAACCACGCTTATCGATGGTAAAGGCGTTGGGCACCGCCTGGGGGAAGGGGCGATAGATGGCCTTGCGGTTGCCCAGCCCCAGGTCAAACTCGTTGGGCACGGTAACCGGACAGACATTGGAGCACTCGCCGCAGCCGGTGCACTTGTCAACATCAACGTATCTGGCCTTCTTGTTTATCTTGACCTTGAAGTTGCCCACGTAGCCGGAGACTTCCTTAACCTCGCTGTAGGACATCAGTTCGACATAAGGATGAGCGCCCACCAGGCTCATCTTGGGGGTGAGGATACAGGCCGAGCAGTCCAGAGTGGGGAAGGTCTTGTCCAGCTGTATCATGTGTCCCCCGACGCTGGGCTCCCTCTCCACCAGATAGACCTTGTGCTTGGAGTCGGCAATCTCCAGGGCGGCCTGAATGCCGGCCACGCCACCTCCCACCACCAGGGTGTTGGGATTGACCGGGACCTCCCTGGTCTCCAGCGGCTCCTGATAGTAGACCCGCCTTACCGCGGCGCTGACCAGCGCCTTGGCCTTCTCGGTGGCGGCGGCCTTGTCCTCGGTCACCCAGGAACAGTGCTCCCGGATATTGGCCATCTCAAACAGATAGGGGTTTAAGCCCGACTCCTGACAGACCCGCCGGTAGGTTCGCTCGTGCAGCGTCGGCGAACAGGACGCCACCACAACACGGTTGAGCCCCAGCTCCTTGATATCCTGGCGGATAAGGTCCTGCCCCGGGTCGGAGCACATATACATATAGTGGCGGGCTACCGCCACATTGGGTAGTGTTGCCGCGAACTTGGCCACCGCCTCCACATCCACTGTGCCCGCGATGTTGGTCCCACAGTGACACACATACACGCCGATTTTAGGCTCCATTTGCCCTCCTTTGCCTGCTTAGTTAAAGGGGGAAATTCCGAAAGACGCAGTTCATTCAACCAGAATTATCTTATCATACACAGCTATAATGGTCAAGGATAACTACGCCATTATGCTTAGATAAAATCACCGTTCTGGCCGCCTATTTCTCAGAAAAATCGGTGAGCCTGTCCGCCAGCCTCTGCTGCCCCATCACCAGGGTAAGGTCACTGCGCGTCCTCTCCAGCACGCCGCGCACCATATCGGTGGTGCGGCGCAGACCGCCGGTGATGGCATCGGGAAAGTCCATGGAGACTAGGGCGTTATAGATATCGTCCATGGCCGATAGCAGCACCTCCCCCCTGGAGAGACTATCCCGCCTCAGGCTGTCCAGTATATAGCGCCTCAGCTCACCGACGGCCTCGCCCAGCCCGTTTAAGTAAGCGGCGGCATCAACGCCAACCTCATCTGGGCCGGGCAGGGGCTTGCCGGTGACCAGGGCCAGGGTGACCGTGCCCTCGACGAACTCCTTTCTGGCGTCCCGGACAAATCCGGCGTAGTCAAGCTCGCCGTAGCCGGCGGTGCTCTTCTCGGCCTCAGTTAACTTTTCTCGCGCCAGCTTAAGCAGCTTTTCCGCTTGGTCAAACTGCTGGCGGTGCACCGCCCGGATAGCGTTGGCACAGTGCCGGATGGCCTCCCGGCAGAGGGGCAGCACCTTCTCCCTGGCGGCGTCTCTGGCCTCAAAGTCCTGACGGATACGCTCGGCAATCTCTTCCAGATTTTCGGTCAGTCCGCTCATTTTCCCTCGAAGGCCTTTATTATCTTTCGGGATGCTTTCTCGATGCTTTCCGCCTGCATTATAGCACCAATCACCGCCACCGCGTCGGCGCCGGCGGCGGCCACCTCGGCAGCGTTATCCTGGTTAATCCCCCCAATGGCCACCAGGGGCAGGCCTACCGCTTCCCTCACCTTGCGCAGCCTGGCCGGGCCCACCACTACCGCCGTTTCCTTAGATGATGTCGGGTACATCGAGCCCACGGCGACGTAGTCCGCCCCGCCTGCCTCCGCCTCTTTAGCCTGCTTTACCCTGGTCACCGACACGCCAACCATCATATCAATCGGCAGCAGCCTTCGTGCTACTCTCACCGGCAGGTCTTTCTGGCCCAAGTGCAGGCCGTCGGCGCCAGCCGCCAGGGCGATGTCAAGGTGGTCGTTAACGATGAAAAGCACGTTATTTTCAGCGCACAACTCTCTCAGCTTTTGGGCGATGGCTAACAGCTCATCTTTATTATCTAACTTATGGCGCAGCTGGATGGCACTGACCCCACCCCTAATCATCTGCCCGGCCACCTCAAGGTGGCTGCGTCCGCCCAGTTTCTGGCTATCAATAATAGCGTAGAGGCCGGTCAAGCGCCTGGCCTTGTCCCGCCGCAGCAGCCGGGAGAGGAGCTTCTGTTCTATGGTGTAGAGCTCAAAGCGGGCTCTTTTGAATTTATTCGGCGCTAATTTGAGCGTAGTGCCTGGAACCTTGGCCAGTTCCTCCAGAATCCGCAGCGCCTCCTGGACCCGGCGGGAGTTGGCTATTACTATAACAGGTAGCTCCCTGCCACCCTCCCCCGGGACTTCCATATCGGCGCCGACATCGCCCGCCGAGTCCCGGGACTGGACAAGCGCCTTATTAAAGGCCAGGTCGCCCCTGACTATCTCATGGCGCATTGTCTTCAGCTGCCGGGTAAGCTCAGCATCGTTGAGCATCAGCCGGGCCAGCTCTTCCAGCAGATGAAGCCCCTCGCCGGCGCGGTTCAGGTTGGCATCGATAATACGCCGCCTCTGTTCCAGCATCGTGGCTAAATTCTAACACAGCCGGATTTGGAGTTAAAGCGGAAAGGCGCTAGTCATCGCTAATCGCGTTTTCAATCAGTTCAACTCGCGACGGCCTGCCTTTTCTGTCCAACTCAATAGCAACAACATCAATGCGACACTGTTGGGGGAGAGCATCATGTGTCTGCTGATAGTAGGCGGCTACTTTCTTTAATCTTTCCTTTTTAGACGCCGTAATTGACTCTTCAGGGGTGCCGAAGGCCAGGCTCCTTTTGGTCCTGACCTCAACAAAGACCAGGCAATCTTTATGCTCAGCGACAAGGTCAACCTCACCCTCGGGACAGCGGTAGTTGGCTTCCTTGATACGGTAGCCCCGCTTCCTGAGAAACTGGCTGGCTATCTTCTCACCCAGAATACCGGTGTCTCGGCGCTCCATCTCTCGCCTAAAGCTGGATATATTTCTTGGGTTCGGAGCTGGTTTCCATTGTCCAGACGTGTGCATTGCCTTTTACCCAGAAGACGCCGATTGCCTCGTAGCCGCCTTTTTCAAACCGCGGCTTTAGGAAGGGGCGTTGAGCGATTATCTCGTCTTTGAGCTTGGTATCAGCCACGGCCTTAACGGTGCCGCTTACCCTTACCTGGATGCCCTGCTTGAAATTATTAAAGCACAGCTCCACGTTGGGGTTGGCCTGAAGCTGCTTATATACGTCTTTGTAGATGCCGATCTCCATAATTATGCCTCCTCATCGGCTTTAACAACGTGCATGCCACACACGCGGGGCTGGTTGCCATCCACGGTGGCCATATGGCAGTCGGGGTTGGCGTTAATAAAGGCGAAAATCTCTTCTTTGGTCATAATTAGTCCCCTCTAATAATTATTTACTATTTTTTCCCGCTATCTTATTTTCCCAGATAAGCGCTGGTGGAGCATGATGTCCTTCACCGGACTGAATGACTGGCGGTGAATGGAACAGGGGCCGAGCCGGAACAGGGAGGCGAGGTGCTCTTCGGTGCCGTAGCCCTTGTTCCGGGCCAAGCCGTAGCCGGTATAGACCCGATCAAAGGCCACCATCAGGCAGTCACGGGCTACCTTGGCAATAATAGAGGCGCAGGCTATGGAGAGGCACAGGTTATCGCCGTCGGTTATCCCTTTCTGGGGGAGACGGACCTCGGGGAGGCTTAGGTAGTCAATGAGCAGGGACTCGGGCGGCGGTGAAAGCCGCTCTACGGCCTGTTTCATGGCCAGCCGGGTGGCGCTGACTATGCCATTTTTATCTATCAGGTCATGGGCGGTGGCGCCGATGCCGATGGCGATAGCCGCCTTTTGGATATGGTGAAAGAAAAGCTGGCGTTGCTGGGGGGTAAGCAGCTTGCTGTCCCTGACCCCATCAAGCCAGGGCGTATCTAAACCGATGGGCAGGATGACGGCGGCGGCAACCACCGGGCCGGCCAGGGCACCGCGCCCGACCTCATCGATACCGGCGACGAGCCGGTAGCCCTGCGCCGCCAGCAGTTCCTCCTCAATGAAGGACGGCATCTATTATTCCCCCACCGAGGACAAAATCGTCCTGGTAGAACACCACCGACTGTCCAGGGGCAATTGCCTGCTGGGGCTCGGCAAAACGGAGCTCAGCAACGTCGTTAAGATAGAGCTCGGCGGCTACCTCCGGGGCCTTATAGCGTACCTTGGCCTTCATTTTGATTGGCCCATCGGGGGCCCTGCCCGATACCCAGTTCAGCTGGCTGGCCAGAAGCACGCTGTGCAGGAGCTGGTCTTTGCTGCCCACCACCAGCCGGTTATTGGCAGCGTCCAGCTCTATGGCGTAGAGCGGCTCACTGGAGCTGAGCCCCAGGCCCTGCCGCTGTCCCACCGTGTATTTAGCCAGGCCGTCGTGCTGGCCCAGAACCTTTCCCTTTATGTCAACTATATCCCCCGGCTGGAAGGATAGCTGCCCAGCGATAAACGAACGGTAGTCATTATCGGGGACGAAGCAAACGTCCTGGCTCTCACTCCAGCTTACTGTAGGCAGCCCCAGCTTACCGGCTATTTTCTTAACATTCTCCTTTCTCAGCTCTCCCAGAGGAAAGAGCAGGCGCTCAAGCTGCCTCTGCCCCAGAATATATAAGAAATAGCTCTGGTCTTTGGCCTGGTCGGCGGCCTTGCACAGGCGGTAGCCATCAGGCGAAGGCTCTATCCGGGCGTAGTGGCCGGTGGCCAGGTAGTCGGCGCCCATCTCCAGAGCCTTATCCATCAGCAGGCCGAACTTTATCTGTTGGTTGCAGACGACACAGGGGTTGGGGGTCCGTCCCCGCCCGTATTCTCTGGTGAAGTAATCAACAACCTGGCGGCGGAACTCCTCCCCCAGGTCAAGTTTATGGAGGGGTATATCCAGGAGCCGGCAGGTGCGCTCCAGATCGGTTATGGGGTCGGCGTCGGGCCAGAGCCTGGCGTGTATGCCGCTGACATCATGGCCGTCCTGCTTGAGCAGGGCTGCTGCCACCGATGAGTCAACCCCGCCGCTCATGGCCACCATGACTCGCTTCTGGGACAACCTAGCCTCCCCTTTCTGAAATCAACCGGCTTACCCTCGGCCAGATAACATCGGCTATCCTCTTTTTGGGCTGAGCGCCGTCAATTACCAGCCAGCGCTTTGGCTCCTCAGAGGCCAGCTTGAGGTAACCCTCCCTTATTTTGCGGTGAAAGGCCGGGGCCTCCTGCTCAAAGCGGTCTGGCTTTTTGGCCAGCTTGCGGGCAAGCCCGCTCTCTGCCTTTATATCCAGCAGGATAGTCAGGTTGGGTTCTAAGCCCTGGGTGGCCGCCCTATTGGTCGCCTTGACCATGTCTAAATCCAGCCCCCGCCCGTAGCCCTGATAGACGGTGGTCGAGTCGGCGTAGCGGTCGCTGATGACCACCTTGCCACTGGCCAGTGCCGGCTTGATGACCTCGGCCACCAGTTGGGCGCGGCAGGCGTTAAAAAGCATCAATTCTGTTAGCGGCGCTGTTTCGACATCCTTAGCCTTTTTCAGCCAGCGCCCCAGCCTTTCCCCAAAGGGGGTGCCTCCCGGTTCGTGGGTCAGGATGGTGGGGACATCCAGCTTAGACAGCCTCCGAAATAGCGCCTTGGCCTGGAAGCTCTTGCCGCTCCCCTCCCCTCCCTCAAAGGTTATGAATAAGGACATAATTTTATTAACCCTATCCCCTGTTTCCCCTTCCCCTTGTTAAGGGGAAGGGGAAGTTTTTTCCTAAAGAGGGGCTTCGCCCCTCTTAAACACCCGCAAATTACAAGACCATAAACGCACTTAAAAATGCTAAGACTGTGGATAGTAGAGCCAATACACCAGCTATCCAGAAACCTCTGCCACTGGTTCGATATATTTCATCTAGGTGTTTTTGTACTTTAGGAAAGATGTTTTGATTTAAGTGCTGTTCAAAATCTCTTGTCATTTTGTTCAATTGGCTCGCAATAAGTTCTAAACCTTTACTACGAACCACAATATCCTGACCATCTCTTATTACTTCTATACCTGCACCCTGCCTCGGCGCGAATTCTTCTTCATTTAATTTATTAATCTCTATATTTTTTAAACTAACTTTCTGCCTAGACTTCAATGCTAAGCGGAAATATACGATAGTAAAAGATAAAAAAATTATCCCTATGGCTAGCCACATATAATTAACATTAATGTTGCCCCATTCAACAAGTAGTTGACTCACCTATAACCCCTCACCCTTTATCCCTCTCCCCTTCATAAGGGGAAAGGGAAGAAATTTTCTTAGACCAACTTAAGGCCTTTTCATCAGTCCTCTTCTTATGTTCTAGCCATTTCTTACATTCATTAGGTCTTCTCCATCTTCTCCAAAACCAACAAGCAGCCATAGACCGCCTATTGACTTCTTCGAGGATAGCCTCATGTAATATATGCTCTGCTTCATGTTGTGACTCTAGCGAATCCCACAAGGCAATATCACGTTGCATTAACTCATCGTCTGTTAATGTTTTGAGCTCCCTTTGTTTTTCTTTGACCTTTATCCGCCGGTTGCCCATCCAATTTTTCAAATTAGAACTCATGGTTACCCCATTTTCTACCTATAAATCCTCACCCTTCTGTGGGGGTCTTTGCCGGTGCTGCGCGAGGAAAGCTTGTTCTTCTCGGCGATGAGGTGCTGCAGGCGCCGGATATAGGCGCTCTGGGGGCTGAGCTCCACCTCTTCCTGCCCGCCCCTTACATTCTCCACCGCCGCCTCCGCCTCAAGGATGGCCGATTTAAACAGGTCGGCCTTCTCCGTACCAGCCCGGGGATAGATAGCGTTCAGAAACTGCCGGAACTGGGCCGGGGTGTTGCTCCTGAGGACATAGATGGGCAGGTTGGCCGCCTCGGCCTCCCTGACCTTCTGCGGCCGGCGGCGATAGTGGCTCTTGGGGGTTACCAGCAGGTTGGCCTCTTTTAAATTTTCGACGATATCCGGGCTGAGCTGCATGTCCCTGGCTATCTGCTCCATACGCCCCCGGTTCACCCCGAAGAGGTAGAGTCTGGGCGGCTTATCTCCCCGGGTCTGCGGCTTAACCCTGGCGGATCTTTCCGTTGCCGCCGGCGGCAGCTCTTTCTGGCTCTTGACCTCCCCGCTCTCGTCCAGCCAGCGGACCTCGGTGGCCAGCATCTGATTGCGCAGCAGGGCGTCAACCGCCTGGCCGACGTCGGGGTGAATGGCGACCTTGTCCCGGTCCTGAATCTCAACGACGATATCAAAGGTGGGCGGGGCTTTGCGCTCCAGGATTGACTTCTGGGTGCCACGCCGTTTGGCCTCCTCATCGCCCAGGGTTACCGCCTGGATGCCTCCGATGAGGTCGGCCAGGGTGGGGTTCATCACCAGGTTTTCCAGGGTGTTGCCGTGGGCGGTGCCCACCAGCTGAACGCCGCGCTCGGCGATGGTCCGGGCGGCTAAAGCCTCAAGCTCGGTGCCAATCTCGTCAATGACAATTACCTCGGGCATATGGTTCTCCACGGCCTCAATCATCACCGCGTGCTGCATACTGGGGGTGGTCACCTGCATGCGGCGGGCGTGGCCGATGGCGGGGTGGGGAATATCGCCGTCGCCGGCAATCTCATTGGAGGTATCCACGATAATGACCCGCTTGTCCAGGTCGTCGGCCAGCACCCGGGCCACCTCGCGCAGCATGGTGGTCTTGCCCACTCCGGGGCGGCCCAGAAGCAGGACGCTCTTGCCCAGCTGGATAAGGTCTTCGATGACCTTTATCGTGCCAAAGACAGCTCTACCCACCCGGCAGGTCAGCCCGATGATGCGCCCCTTGCGATTGCGGATGGCCGAGATACGGTGCAGGGTGCGCTCGATGCCGGCACGGTTGTCCTCGCCGAAGCTGCTGACACGGGCGGCCACGTAGTCAATGTCCTCCTGGTCAACCTCCTTGGGGTTGAGAATCACCTCGCGGAGGGGGAAGCGGGCCTCGGGGGGGCGGCCCAGGTCAAGGATTACCTCTAAAAGCTCACTGATGTCCTTCTGGCGGCGCAGCGGCTGGCGGATATGCGGCGGTAGAATATCGACCAGGGCGTCCAGGTCATCAGTGATTACCTTCTGCAAGGTTATCCTCCCGACTGGCGGCTAGAGACTATATCCAGAAAATACCGGTGAAATCGCAAATCGCTGGTCAGTTCGGGGTGAAAGGCGGAGACCAGCATCCTGGCCTGCCGGGCTGCCACGGCGGTGCCGTCAGCCAGGCTGGCCAGTACCTCCGCTTTGCCGTTTACCTCTTTAATCACCGGCGCCCGGATGAATACGGCGGGAAAGGGCTTTTTGCCCAGCACCGGTATCGAGATCTCGGTCTCAAAACTTTCCCGCTGCCGGCCGAAGGCGTTGCGGCCAACGACGATATCCATCAGGCCCAGAGGCACCACATCAGAGTCGGCAATCTTACCAGCCAGAAGTATCATGCCAGCGCAGGTACCGAACACGGGAAGCCCACTTTTGGCCAGGTTCTTCACCTTGTCCATCAGGTGATAGGCCAGCATCAGCTTGCTGATGGAGGTGCTCTCCCCACCGGGAATGATCAGCCCGTCCAAACCGGTCAAATCCCGGGGAAGTCGCACGGGCCTGGCCTCTACCTTCAACTGACGCAGGATATCGATGTGCTCGACAAAGGCCCCCTGCGCGGCCAGGACGCCGATTACCATTTTACCACCCTCTAGGCGCCAGCAGTTCCTCGGCAGGTATCTGCTTTATATCCAGCCCGGGCATAGCCTCGCCCAGGTTCTTGGAGACCTCGGCGATGATTTTGGGGTCCTGAAAGTGGGTGGTAGCCTCAACGATGGCCTTGGCCCTGGCCTCGGGGTTGGAGGACTTGAAGATGCCCGAGCCGACGAAGATGCCGTCAGCGCCGAGCTGCATCATCAGGGCGGCGTCAGCCGGGGTGGCCACCCCACCGGCGGCGAAATTGACCACCGGCAGCTTGCCTATTTTGTGCACCTCGGCCACCAGCTCAAAGGGAGCGCCCAGTTCCTTGGCCTGAGCCATCAGTTCCTCCTGAGAGGTATTGACCAGTTTGCGGATGCTGTCCGTTACCGCCCGCATGTGCCTTACCGCCTCTACGATATTACCGCTACCGGCCTCGCCCTTGGTCCTAATCATGGCCGCCCCCTCCCCGATGCGCCGCAGTGCCTCGCCCAAATCACGGCAGCCACAGACAAAGGGGACTTTAAAATCGTGCTTCCAGATATGGTGGCTCTCGTCGGCCGGGGTAAGCACCTCCGATTCATCGATGAAATCGACGCCCAGCGCCTCTAGCGCCTGGGCCTCGACAAAATGACCGATACGGCACTTGGCCATTACCGGTATGGAGACCGCCTTCATGATAGCCTCGATAACCGTTGGGTCGGCCATGCGGGCCACTCCACCAGCCGCCCTGATATCAGCGGGGACTCTCTCCAGCGCCATCACCGCGCAGGCGCCGGCGGCTTCGGCAATCTTAGCGTGCTCTGGTTTGACCACGTCCATAATCACCCCGCCCTTGAGCATCTGGGCAAGGCCTGTCTTGACCTTCCAGGTTCCAGTTTCCATGTTCTTCTTACCTTCCATCATCATAATCGTATTTTACTATTGTCTTTAGGGTTTATCAACCTCACCCCCTTAATCCCCCTCTCCAATCTTGGAGAGGGGGAAGATAAAAAAAGAGGGGCTAGCGCCCCTCTTGGACGCCCTTTCAGTTACTTTATTTCATATTATCGGTCTTTTAGCCGGTATGCCGGGACGGCGGGGATATTTTTCCGGGGTCGACGAAACTTTGTCGATTACTACTAAATAGCGCTCATCGGTAAGCTCGGCCAATTCAACTCTCTTTAGTTCCCTTAGCCGGCCGCCGAGAAGGCCGATTGCCTTATCAGCCCGCCCTATCTCCTCATCGATATTCCCCTTCTTCTGGGCGATGAAGCTGCCGCCGACAGCGGCGAAGGGCAGGGCCAGCTCCACCAGCGCCGGCAGGTAAGCCACCGCCCGGGAGAGCACCAGGTCAAAGCCCTCCCGGTAGCCAGGCTGGTGGGCAACATCTTCCGCCCGCCCCACCACGACTTCGACGTTAGCCAGCCCAAGCTTTTGGGTTATATGGCGCAGGAAATCGGCCTTTTTAGCCGTGGCCTCAAGCAGGGTGAGCTTTATTCCTGGGAAGACGATTTTAAGCGGTATTCCCGGCAGGCCGGCGCCGGTGCCGACATCAATAAGGCGGAGGGCTTTTTGTTTCGTTTGCAGATTACAGCCCAGTGTCACGGTCAGTGAATCGAGGAAGTGCTTTAGCTGTACCTCTTCGTAGCCGGTTATAGCGGTGAGGTTCAGCCGCCGGTTCCAGTCAATAAGCTCCCGGTAGTAGCTTTCGAACTGCTCAAGCTGGGCGGGGCCGAGCCCCAGCCCCAGTTTTTCTGCCCCCGATTTTAGCTTTTCCATATATGTGTCGTTGTCAAGAGAAAATGTCAGGGTTTAATGTTCAGCGATTTTGTCAGTT
>CAYNGD010000011.1:0-56212 GCA_964396965.1 uncultured Dehalococcoidales bacterium | reverse complement strand
CTTTTGAGTTAATTTTTGCATTTAGCTGACAGTTCGAGTCCCCTCAACTCCACCATAGTGGACGGAACAAAGAACTCCCACCCTCTCTTCGGATATTCCCTGGGGTGGGAGAGGCATGGTATAGGTCAGCAAGACTTCATCACCGGTCACCTTTACCTCTTTAACGAAGCTCCGGATAAATGACTTCCGCTCAGTCAGCGAGCTTTCCTCGAGCAGATTCCTCAGGTCCTTAACATACAGTGTTACTGTCTCCAAGTTGGCCAGCTCGACTCGCCTGTCTGATAGCAGCATCTCAAGGTGCCACTTTCTTGACTGCAGCTGCTCCTGCCGGCATCTCAACTGCTGGATTCTAGGCGCGACATCATCAAGTCTCAGCTTTCCTGTTTCCAGGGCATCGTATAGCCTTTCCAGCCGGTTGTTAATTCCGGCAATTTCGTCTGCGATTACACCTAGCTCGTCTCGATAATCGCCGGCAACATTATCCATCTCCTCATTGACCATTCGCACGAGCTCCCTCAGATTGTCTTCGGTCAGTATGTGCTCCTTTATCTTGCTAATTACCAGTCCCTCAAACTTCTCAGTGTTGAGGTAGCGAGCCTGGCAGGAGCCGGCTCCTTTCTTGAGCAGGGTGCCACAGACGTAATAGTTGAATCGCCCTGCCTTGGCCTCCTGGCCGATGAGAGCCTTGCCGCAGTAGCCACACCTGGCGATGCCGCTGAGCAGGTACTGACTGCCTGCATTCCTGGGATTGAGCTGAGCCGGCGCCCGCTCTCTGAGCTTCGCCTGCACTTCGTCGAAAGTTTCCCTGTCAATGATAGCCGGCCAGGCGTTTTCGACCTTGATCGGTTTCATTCCCCGTTTGCTGATTCGCCCCCAGACCAGTATTCCGGCATATACCTCATTGTTAAGGATCTTATGTATCGTTGTTTTTCCCCAGTCCTTCCCTCTCGGCCCGGCAATACCGCTGTGGTTTAGCTCCTTGACTATCTCCTTAAGCCCTTTGCCCTTAACCACACCATCAAAAATAGAAGCCACTATCTTTGCCTGGTTAGGCTCTATCTCAAGTTTGGGGCGCTCTTTGTCACCATCTCTCACTTTCACCTTCCGGTACCCATAGGGTGCGTTGCTGGAAAGGTAAAAGCCGCGAGAGGCGCTCTCTCTCATTCCCCTGGTGACTTCTTCACCTAGATTAGCTGAATAGAACTCATCCAGGCTCTCGATCATGGCCTCGAGAAGCCTGCCGGTAGGGGTATCCTCGAACGGCTCGGTAATAGAGACAACCTGGACGCCGCTCTTCCTGAGCATCGTCTTGTAGACAATGGAGTCTTCACGGCTCCGCGCAAAGCGGGAGTACTTCCAGACTAGTATGACATCGAAGGGCTTCTGTGGCCGGCGCGCCGTGGACACCATCTCTCGAAAGGCAGGCCGAGCAGTCGTGCGTCCGCTCTCCGCCTCATCGACAAACTCCCTTACCACATGGCAGCTATTCCGGGCAGCATATTCCCTCAACGCCTTTAGCTGGGCTGCGATGGAGAGGTCGGTATCCTGCTTTTCCGAAGATACCCTGGCGTAGATAGCCGCCTTTTTCATTTCAGTACTCATGATATCCTCCCGCTATTTTCCAGTTGCACTCCTGGCAGATTGGGTATATTCCCTCAAAGGGGCAGGAATCCTCTTCGCAGAGCGCCACCGGCTTTATTCGTTCTACCTGGGGTGAGATCATGTGGTATTCTTCATCAGGAAGGGCGAGCAGTATCAAGCGGTATGGCTCCAGCCCTCCCCAGAGAAGAGGCCTCACCAGGATTACAGGGTAGCCTTCGTTGCCTTCTTGCCGCCACAGCAGCGGCCGGCCGGTATTTATCGCGGCGCACACCAGGGTGCCGGGAGAAGGGCGGCTGTTGCGGGCGGGCACCGGCTGGACGGGGCAGAGCTGCCTCACCCACCGCGCCGGGGGAGATTTTACCACCAGGCTGGCGGCAAAGTCCCTGGTCTCGGCGAGCGGCCCAGCCAGGGGCCTAGCGGGACAGTATTCGTAGAGCACGCCTACCACCGGAATATCGGCGAAATGCTGGCCAAAGGCAATAAGAAGACACTGGTGGGACAGCTCCAGCTCTTCACCAAGGCGGGCCACATCGCAGCCGCTGGCGTGCATCCGCCTGACGAAGAAATCGTGCGGTATCAGCACCGCAGCGGCAAACCAGTCGGCGTATCGGCTGAGCTGGGGGTCCCAAAGCCGGCAGTGAGACCGGTCAACGCTCTTGAAGGTCTTATCTATAACCTCAAACAGCTCGTGGAACATGGTAAACTTCTGGGTAGCCGGCTTGTCTTTTGCTGAGTAATGAATGTACCAGATTCCGTTCGCTGTCATATTGGTGCCGCCGGTGGGAAGGTAGTCCACGGCCTGGGTATCGATGCCAAAGGAGTGGGCCAGCCCAAGCACCGTGTCAAGACTGGGGGTTTGTTGGATGCCGGCGTACTCTCTGAGCAGCGCTGCCAGGCGTACCGGGTTATCCGTAACCGGCCTTCCCCGACTCTCAATGACAAAGCGGCAGAAATCGCCCAGCCTGTCTTCTTTAGACAACGTCATTACCTCGCGCTGTCAGGGCGTCAGCAGCTTCTTGCCGGTAAGGGTCTCATATACGATAACGATACCCTTCTTGGCCTCAGTGTTCAGGCCCTCGCTCCTGATACGAGCCCCAAGCTTATAGTCCGGGTCAGACATCACGTACTCGAAGGCAGCGCTCACCCGCTCCGCCTCGGTAGCCTTCACCTCGGGCTCATCGAGGTAGCCCGCCTGCTCCATAAGGTATCTGGGCGGGACATTATAGGCTTTAGCCAGCCGCCTCAGTATATCCGGGCTGGGCGCCGGCCTCTCACCCTTCTCGATCTGGGATAGGTAGGAGTTAGCCACGCCGCACTCTCGTTCCACGTCGCGGAGCGACATTCTCTGCCTATCCCTGAGGCCCCTGAGGTACTCTCCGAAAGTGGCCATTCTTCTCACCTCTTGGCGCTATTATAGCATACTCTGCCAATATTTGCAAGCGTTTGAACGCCAGATAGAACAAACCTATTGACAGTTGCCTGTTCTGGTGATAGCATTATTTATAGAGCTTTTGCTTGCTACATATATCAGAGGACAGGCCCAATGGTTAAAGTGAGGCTAAACCGAGATTTTCTTGATATCCTTCTTGCCCGCCGCAACATGTCACAGAACTCACTGGCCAGGATGCTGGGCCTCTCCACCGGCTACATGGCCCAGCTGATGAATGGAGACAGGTACCCGAGCCCCAGGCTGAGGCAGCGGATACTGGAGACCCTGAACCCCTTGAGCTTTGACGACCTCTTTATTGTTGAGCATTCCCATGAAGAAGACCTGCCTAGAGACAGAGCGAGGTAAGCCTATATCACCGGGGCTAAGAATTCTGGCCCGGATGATCGCCCGGGCCTATCTTGCCAGGCAGAATAGCAACGCTGCGGCTGGTAGGGATAGTAATGGCACAAAGAGTAACGAGGAGGTATGCGATGGTACAGGTAGATCAGAATCAGTATGAAGAGATGAAGCACATTGTCAGGACAAACCTCTGCGCCGAGTGTGGCGGTGAGCTGGCCATCAAGACCAACCCGGAGCTGGGGACACTTGAGATCGGCTGCCCGCGCAGCCGTGACCACCACGGCTACGTAGAAAAGGAAACCTGGACGCAGGCGTATCGCCGAGGCCAGGGAGCGCCGCTGGTAATCAAGGATAAGATAGATAAGAAGATGCTGCCCGGGGGATACGAGGTGGGCACTGCCATGGCGCTGATCAAGACCCGCTTCCCCAGGGCGGACCTTGATGACCCATCGGCTGCCCTATTTTTGATGGACTGCATCCGTTTGGACCTTGACCCCTTATTAGGCGAGATTATTCCGGTCACCTTCAAGAACAAGGACAGGAAGGTGGTGCAGCCGGTGCTGACCGAGGACGGCTGGCTATCGCTGGCTGCCAGAGCCTGCCCCGAGAGGTGGATAGGGCCGCCGATAACCGAGCCGGTTACCGACAAGGAGTTCAAGAAAGACCTCTGCGATGACGAGGAGGCCTGGGTGTGGAAAGCATCGGGTAAAACCAGGGACGGCACCGAGAGCATCGCCTACGGCTGGCTGAAGCGGAAGGAGTGGGAGAAGGCAAAGGCCGCCGGCACACCGGCCGGAGAGCTCCCCGGGAATCAAGCCAGAGTGAGAGCCATCAAGCGCTGGGTGAGGGAGACCTTCCCCGAAGCGCGAAAGAAGATGATGGAGCTCACCTCGGAGTGGCTTGCCCGGGGCAGGGAAAAGGGAATAGACGAGGTCCAGAAGGTCATCGAGGCCGAGTATCATATTGTCACCGAGGGGGAAGGCAGCAAGGGCGGCGATGCCCCGACCTTTACCAGGAACGGTCAGCCTGACTGGGCGAAGTTCTGGGCCTACCAGAAGGGAAAAGGCCTGGATGAAGAAAAGGTTCACGCCGTGCTGGGCGTCAACAGCCTCAAAGAGGACTGGATAGGTAAAGGCAGGACCCTCGGAGAGGCGGACGAAGCCATCGACAGGGCGCTGGAGCAAGAAAAAGCCAGGCCGGCGGTAAAGCGAGACCCGGAAACCATCAAAAATTTCGGTGAGCTATACCAGGCTTGTTGGGAGGACTTCAACATGAGTCGCCAGGCGGTGTGGGCAGAGCTAAATGTTAGTTGCCAGGAAGAAATAGTCGATCCACCTGCAGAATGCTACCGCAAGATCGTATCCGTGCGGCAGCGATGACGAAGCGTATTAAGGCGACCCAATCCCGAACTCAAACACGGTAGTGGGAGGCATTGATGTCGGAGCAGATAAATATCAGTGACCTCAAGCTGGATAGGTCAATCTGGCCGCGAAGCGGTTTTGATGAAGAGGCGATTGAGAGATACCGTGACTCGCTGCAAGAGCTGCCGCCCGTGGTGGTCGACAAAGAGACCATGACTGTCCTTGACGGGTGGCACCGGGTGGAGGCTCACAGAAGAGAGGGCCTAACGACTGTCCCCGTTAGCTTCGACGGCTGCTCTCCGCACCTTTTCATGGCCAGAGCCTATGCCCTGAATGCCCGGCATGGGCTGCCGGTATCCAATGCCAAGCGGGACGAGATTATCCTCAGCCTTCATGAGAAGGGCATGACCCAGCAGCTAATAGCCACCGAGATGGGCTGTGCTATCGGCACGGTAAACCGGGTACTGTCCCAATTTTCAACCGCTGAAAACTGGGACACCAGGCAGGGCATCCGCGACTATCTATCCGGCATGTCCCTGCGGGATGTTGCGGAAAGATGTCACGTTGGCAAATCTACCGTGGAGCGCGCCCTGCGGGAATATCATCAGCGCAAAGACCTCATCGCGCAGCACCTCAGGAACCGGGGCCACCTGAAATCAGTTGTCCGCTACGATGACCGCGGCCCCTGGGGAGATGCGAAATTCCCAGGCAACACCTCGGGCTACCTGCTGGTTGACCTCATTGACTACTATCAGCCGAAGTCAGTTCTCGACCCGATGGAAGGCTCCGGGACGACTGGGGAGGTCGCCTTCGACATGGGAGACATACCCTACGCCGGGCTCGACCTGCGCACCGGCTTTGACCTGGTAACTGAGGAGCCGGAAGGGGATTACGACCTCATCTTCTGGCACCCTCCGTACCATGATGCCGTTGATTACGACATCGCCCATCCCAACAACCTTTCCCGGTGCCCCTCGCTGGCCGACTACATAGATAAACTCAAAATCTGCGTGGAGAAGCTGCTGCGGCACCTTAGTAGCAATGGACATCTCTGCATTCTGTGTAGTGACCCGAGAAAAGACGGTGTTATCCAACCCATCCACTCGGCTATTATCGGTTTTAATCTGGCAGCTCTGGATGCCGTGCTGGTTAAGCTAATCGAGGGGCGAAGCCGTTATTTTGACTACGGCAATGCCCCGTTCATACCTGTTGTTCATGAATATGTCCTTATCTTCTCTCGAAGAGAGCCGCCATGCCAGAGGGAATGACCCCAAAGGAGAGCAGCTCATTTGAGCGCAACCGCAGGCGCCGGTTTGAAAAGAGGATGCGCCCGGCGGCGGATAGGCTCTATCGGGAAATCGTACCCGGGCTTAAAGACATCAGCCGGGTTTACCCCACGGGCCTGCCTCTTCCCCTTCATGTCGAGCTCGGCGCCCTGGATAAAGAGCTGGGGATTGACGTCATCTTCACCCTCAAAAATGGGATGAGGCTTACCTGCCAGGAGAAGTTTGCCGCTCCGAAGTTTCTGCCTCTACGGGATATTACCGTAGAGTATTACAACGACCCCGTCCGCAGATTGCCCGGTGACTGGTTTAACCTGGTCTGCCAGCTCTATTTCTTCGGCTTTGCCAGCAAAGATTACCGGTGCTTTGACCTCTGGATACTTGTCGACTGGACGAGGACGGTCTGGGAAACGACTAGAGGTAACATCACCTGGGAGCGTATGCCCAACACCAGGAACGGGGCTATGGCCAGCTTTGTCAGGACCTTTATCGCCAGCCTGCCCCGCCCCTGTGTCCTGGTCACCAATTTCGGGGACAGTCAGCCACGGAAAACATAGGAAGGAGCACAGCCATGCCGGTGGAGAAGATCCAGTACAGCTTTGTACCCAACCACCGAGAGACAATGATGGCTCTGGCCAGGGCCCGGCTGAGCAGCCAGGAGTTCCGGCTGGTAGTCGCCCTCCTCAACCAGACCGATGGCTATCTCCGGGACAGCGATGAGATTTCATCGACCTTCTGGCAGGCGATAACCCTGATGTCCCGGGCCAGCATCAACCACACCTTGAAACGGCTGATGGAGCGTAAGATAGTGGCCGCGGAGCCTCTGGAGGGCAATACCTTCTACCGGGTAAATCATCCCAACCGCTGGGCGCCTGAGGTCTTCTCGGCTCAATGTGTTTGCCGGCGCTCGATTCAGCTGGCGGAGGGGCTGCTTTCCCGGGAGAAGAACGGGGGTAACTACCGCTGGTTGAAAAGACTACTCAAAGCGTGCAACAAAGACGTCCAGGCTCAAAAGCGTGTCCCATCAGACACGCTTTTCAAGGCCGTGTCTAACCAGACACGAAATGAGCAAAATCGTGTCCAACGGGACACGGTGGCGTGTCCAACCAGACACGAAATAGCTACTACTAAAGAAAGCACTAAAGAAAGCTTATATAAAGAAAGCATTATAGGGGATTTCTCAAAAAAGAAATCACCCTTACCTTGTGGAAGCTTGCCGAGGGTAAAACCATATCAAAAGCAGTCCGGAGTGTTTTTGGACTGGGTGAGCGATAAGGAAAGAATTACCCTGGCCAACAGGGATGTCCTGATAAACCTGGTTTGCCGGGCAGTTCGGGCAGCCGCGGCTTCCCTGGACGACCTCAAGCAGTGGTATCTCTGGGCGAAAGAGCATGACAGCTCCTGCCGCGCCAGAGAACCGCCGTTGATTATCGAGCAAATACCTCATAGACTCCCCTTCTATTTGAAGCACAAGCGAGAGGGCACGCTCAACCAGCTCAGGAGGCAAAATGAACCAGCAGCAAAACGAGGGCAGCGGACTGGAGCCAATAAGAGATATCATCGGCCGACTCAACTCTTCGGGGTTGAGGTCATCGAGTCGGGAACCGACGCCAGCGTCGAGCAGGAGATTGGCGATGGAGTCGGTTGAGTGCCAGAGCTGCCACCAGACCTTCACCGGCGAGGTTGCCTACTATGCCGTTCTGGGCAGGGAACGGGTGATCAGGCCGAGAGAGTGCCCTCCGTGCCGGGCGAGGCGGGAGGTTGAGGAAGCCAGAGAGGCCGAAGAAGCGCTCACCCTGCAGAAAATAAAGCTGAAGAACGATTGGAAGACGAGCTGCGGGATTTCCGGATGGATGATAGAGAAGACCTTTAATAATTTTGACCGGCGGTACCAGCGGGAGGCATATCGGGTAGCCTTCGACTATGCCCAGGGGTTTGCCCCGGAGCAGGCGGTGGGATATCCGTCCCTGGTGTTCTATTCGGCAGCCTTTGGCCTGGGGAAGACCCACCTGGCGGTAGCCATTGCCAACTATATTATCTCAAGCTGGGACGGCGACCCGGCTCACGCCTCATGCCCGGTGCGCTTCGAAAGCGGCCCCGGTCTTATCAGGCGCATCCGGGCGACCTATAACATCAGGGACGGGGATAGCTGGCACGAGCGTGAGGAGGATGTCTACAACAAGCTGCGCGGCGTGCGACTGCTTATCCTCGACGATGTCGGTAAGGAGAAGCCGTCGGAGCACACTCGAGAGGTCTACTTCTACATTGTCGACGAGCGCTACAAGTCAGGGCTGCCGGTAGTCGTCACCTCAAACTTACCCCTGGAGGGACAGCCGTCGCTGAGCGACCTCATGGGAGGCAGCACCGTAGACCGTCTGATTGGAATGACCAGGGGCAAGATTATCGAGCTCAAGGGCAGAAGCTTCCGGCAGCTCAGGAGGCAGCCATGAGGGTTATCGCCACCGTAACCATTGATGGTAACAAGGAGACCAGGATAGAAGGCGATAGCCCTTTCATGGCTGGTAAGCCGGGTGACGAGCTGGAGCGGAAAGGATTAGGCGTCTGGCTTAATGACTGGCGCGACAGCGTGGCAAAAGGCAGGAGAAGCCATCACAGAAGCAGGGTCTTCGTGCCCTGGTCGTCATGCCTTTACATCGAGACCAGAGAGTCGATAAGAGTGAAGAGACGCCCGTTGGAGAGAAACAAATAGTGAAAAGAACGCTCTACGAGTGCTTCCACGCCAGAGTTAGGGGCAGTCGCACCTATTGCGAAAAGGGGTACGTGTTTTACTTAAAGTCGGACAACGGCGGCCTCAATGTGAAGCGCCTTACTTGGGCCTATGAGCTGATTCTGGATAGTAGAGGGGCAAGATGAGTCATAAGAAAGATAAGAAGCGAGTTGCCCGGGGTGAAGTCTTCCGTGATGGGAAAATATCTAAATTGACCAGGTGCCCGGTGCCGGATTGCACTCGGGGCGTTATCAGTGGGAACAGCGCCCACGGTCTCTGCCCCTACCACGAGGAGTTCCTGGGGGCTCTGCTCTTCCTCTTACCACACATCAGGATTGAGCAGGGCAAGACACCCGGCGGCCTGGTGCTGCCCGGGCACCCTGGTTTTCAGGCTGTTCCCGAGCAGGTTATAAAGGCGGAGATAGAAAAACACGGGGGGATTAAGCCATGATAGAAAAATTACAGCCTGTTGATGTCCTCGTCTGGATTAACGAGGAGCAAGACCTCTATTCTCGACTCATGAGGTGGGGACTGGGTGGTCCCTACACACACGTGATGATGTTCTACGGTAGCCCTTACCCGGACATGCCGCCTCTCTTTTACGAATCGATACCGGCCAGGGGCGCTACTTTGACTAACGTTTATGACTACGTGGGGCAGAAGGTCGTAGTCATGCGGCTGCGCCCGGATTATGATCAATTCAAGCCTCTGGTTCTCCACGAAGCCCTGGAAATAGCCATTGATCCCCAGTCAAAATACGACTTTGATTGTGTTCCTGGCTATATTCTCCCCAGGCTCATCTGTCAGAAGCTGGGGATACCTCTCCCTTTGAAGTATCAGAGGGACTCTTTTATGGTGTGCTCCGAGGCGGTAGCCGAGGTATTCTGGAGAGCAAATCTTCAGGTGTTACCTCAGGATGTCGTGCCGCTGCCTGGGGATTTTATTTATGCGCTCACCTATTTTAATTATCTAGGCATAGGGCCGATAACCGTGGACTGGTTTGTTTGAGGAGGTAAGCGATGAAGTGCTTCTTTTGCTCAAGGGATGACTTCCTAACCGAGGAAGAGCGGATGGTTCATATACTTCAAGACCATCCGGAGAAAACTCAAAGCGCTGAGGCTTATGCTAGAGCAATGGCAAACGCTCAATCACAGATAGAGTTATACAGGATAGCTGCCAGTCTGACTAATGCCTCCTTTGGAGGTAGAGGAGCCGAAGCAGAAACTGTTTTAGAGCGTTTCAGATTCTTTGTGAAAAGCCTTTATAGTGTATTTAGAGAGGGAGGGGAAAATTAAGTGGACCGGATAGCTAGGATGCAGGAGCACGTCTTACAGGTAATAATGCAAGAGCTTCAGGGGTGGATTAACGACATCCTGAAGGATGCCTTTAATCCGCGTAAGTTTACGCAATTTATCCGGACGATGGGCATAGATATGTCTCAACTCAGTGGCATGGTGGGGCAGCAGATTGACCCCTACGTGATCCTCGGGCTGGATAAGTCTGCTTCAGATGAGGAGGTAAAGAAGCGGTACCGAGACCTTCTGCATAGACTTCATCCAGATACTGCTGGTTTTGAAGGGACATCCGGCTTACTTCAGGTGGTGCTGGCGGCCTATAACTTAATCAAGATAGAAAGGGGGTGGCAGTGACTCTTCAAGAGTTTCTGAAACTGTGGACAGAGGATGGAACAAAACTGGTTGAGCAGGACCAGAAAGTTAGAAACAGCTTTCTCTGGATTCTCTATGGTGTTTATTTCCCAGAGTCCCGGGTAGATTATGGTCGCCACTTAGCCCTACTGCTTAAAATAGACTCTAGCACCAAGGAAATAATTGCTCATGATATGCACAATATTACCGGGGAGACAGTACACCGGGAAGTGGATTGGTTTTTATCTCATGTTGCCCAATATTTAGAAAAGGAGGAAGAGACATGTGCCTCAAAGCGGGCGTGCCGGAAAAGCCGAAGAAAGGCGAGTGTTGCGAGAGCCACGGGCTGATGCAGAGCGCAGTGGCTCTAATGGGGATGATGGTACCGTTAGTGCTAATGATGCAACAATTGGTACCGGCACTGGAGAAACTCTGAAATCGATTGCCGAGATAATCAAAGGAGGTGGCAGTGATGGGAACCGATATTGAACTGCTTCGTCGCATAGCCGAGGCAGAGGACAGCATTGACCCGGAGAGCCTTGCCGGCAAGCTGGGTTGGCGGTCCCGCGATGTTGGAGTTTGGCCAGGTAACCTGACTAAGCTCCGCATGGACGGACTTATTGAGGATGTCTATGAGTCCAATTCTTACCATGGCTATAAACTTACCCAGAAGGCACGGGCGGTGATTGCTGGTGGCCCCACTCCCGCTGAGACGCACGAGAATCGAAAAATAGGGGTGACTGAGGATATTTTTGAGGACATAATCGGTCACGACGATGTAAAAGAGCTCCTCAGGGCTTGCCTTTCCGCGGAGAAACCGGTCCATGTCCTCTTGACCGGACCTCCAGCGCTGGCCAAGACTCTTTTCCTCTGGGACATCGAAAGAATCGGGGGGGAGCTCGCCCTCTGGTTAGTTGGCTCAGCGATATCCAAGGCCGGCTTGTGGGACATGGTGACAGAGCGGCAGCCAAAGGTACTACTCATCGATGAATTGGACAAAGTGAATGCTGCCGACACCGCCGCCCTCCTCAGCATCATGGAAGGCGGCCGTTTGGTCAGGGCTAAGAAAGGCAGGGAGCTTGATGCCAGAGTAGATATTAGGGTAGTGGCTGCCACCAACATCGATACCAGGTTATCGCCGGAGCTCAGGTCTCGTTTCGCCATCAGGCGCCTTTCTGCTTACGGTTCCCTAGAGTTTACCCGGGTGGTAAAAGGTGTCCTGGTTAGCCGAGAAGGTATCGATCCTGAGGTAGCCGAAGAAATAGCTCTTTCCCTTAATGGCCGGTCACAAGATGTCAGAGATGCAGTCAGGGTAGCCCGGTTAGCGCCCCAGTTAGGGGTAGAAAAAGCGGTTAGCCTGCTTTTGGGAGTTTGAAACCATGAAAACCGAGACAGAAATTAGGGCCAAACTTAGATATTACCAGGAAATGCTTGCCGGCTTTACGGCAGCTCGTAATATTGAAGTACCTGAGACTTTCTTAACCGTGGAGCAGATTTCACCGGGACAGGGGCTAGCAGCTTTGCACCTGACCGCCGAAATGGGAGAGGCTATTGGCGTACTACCACCGGAAGACCAACAATGGTTTAGATTTACCTGTGATTATTATACTCGGCATATGCAGGGATTCCTGGAAGATAGAATTTCTGTTCTCAAATGGACTTTGGATGAAAACGGGGTGATAGACGGGGGAGGAGGGGAGGTCTGAGACTAAAAACCCTAGAATATCGCCAAGAAAGATAATAAGTGGGAGGCTGAAAATGATGGACACATATCTGCTAGGCGCATATCTACTAGCGCATATCTACTGCGCATATCTACTGCGCATATCTGCTACCCATATCTGCTAATAGAGTCGTTTACTAAAATGACCAGGAGGTAAAAATGTTTAAGTGTAAGAGATGTGGCAGGAAGTTCAAAACAAAGCAGGAATTAGGTGGACATGTAGCTAACGCTCATCCTAAGGATACGCGGCAGTTAGCCGGCCAGTCTGAGAAAAACAAGGAACAAACTCTAGCTTTACCTCCCGCATCTGAGAAATCTCAGCCATCGCCTTCACCCACCCCAGGTGAAGAGGTGCCACCGCCGCCCGAGGACGCCAGCGAGACCGAGCAGATAACCTATTACTGGGAAAAAGGCTTCGGGTTTGAACAGCTTACTACTGTACTCGGTTTCAAGCCATCTACAGTACGTCTGGTGCTAAGCAAAATGGTCGAGCCTGAAGGTAAGCCAACTGAGGGAAGTGGGACAGAAACCTTGCCGATGATATTGAAGGATGGTAAAGGCGAGGTCATCGCTCCAGAGGCAGTTTATCGCCAACTTGTTCTCAAAGATGGTCTTGATGGGGAAAGAGATTTTCGAGCGTTAATGAAATGGGCTGCCTGTATCGAGATGGTGCAGAGAATGACCCAGATTAGAAAAGGTGAAGCCGAGGCTTTTGCCGAGATGGTTAAGCCTATGCTTGACATGATGGACAAGTCAAGACAGGAGCTGGACGCAGCTGCAGCCAGAGCTAAGGAGTCGAGTATGGAAATGGCTGAGACAGCAGCGATGGGTGCGGTCGGTGGCGTGCTGGGTCGAATCGACGCTAAGTTTGAAGAGCTGAAGAAGCAGAAGGCGGATATTGCTACTGTCGAGAACCCAATGCAGGGATTTATGGCTAGAGCTATGGAGTCGATGTGGGAGCGCATGTTAGGAATCGTTACCCCCGGTCGAACTGAAAAAATACCAGGGCTCGTTGATGAGCGAGCAAAGTGAGGAGGATAATATGAATCCCTTTTCATTCTTAAGTCCGAAGCAGTATCAGGATATGCTTAAGATGCAGCAGTTCACCAAGAAAATCCGCTACGTTGTTCATACGGATGGGGCATCTAACTCCCTGGAGGTCAAACTGGAGAGTGACGACCCTGAAGCTGCACAATTGATCCCGCAGATACTGGAGGGTCTATTAAAAAGCACTGCCAACGGTCTTTATCAGATGTTCGGCATGGAAGGGAAGAGAGTTTAGTGGCTGGCTCTGATCTAGATGAGGCGGCGAAGGCTCTTGAATTTGTAACCGGCGTACCGCCCACTATTCCTGTGAAGATGACCAAGAAGGAGAAACAGGAGCGGGCAGCCCGGGTAAAGAGGTTCTTAGCATTGTCTCCACAACTCCAGGAGGGCTGCCTCCGATACGCTGAGAACATCATGGAGAGGTACAGGAAGTGAGCTGCTAATGCCTATTCTGGTGGAGAGATCACTCTTTAAGACCGGCAACAGCCTGGCGGTCACGGTGCCTAAATCATGGGTAAAGTCTTTCGAGCTTCGAGCAGGTGACCAGGTGGAGATTGTGGTCAACGTAGTTAGAGTCCGCCGTGACGACTTAGTGATCAGGGCAAAGAAGCAGGGGAGGAGAGTAAGAATCTAGACTTTTATACAGACTTGACAGCTTAATCTAATAGTGCTAGCGTTAAATTGTAGCCCGAAGAGCTAGCCGGTGAAAGTCGGCTCTTCGGGCTTACTCTTTTCATCGGCAGCTCTAAGGGAAATAAAAGGGGGGTCTGCAACCTTCGGTAGAAGGTTCAGGGGCAGACCCCCCTTTCCTTTTTGGCCGAGGTTGCAGACCTCCGAAAAAGGACCAGGTGCCACCCGGCCCGGTCTGGAAGAAAGGAGGATTGCAACATGGCCTCAAAAGGATCTGCGAAGGAAAAGTATGTCAGGAGTGTCACTAGCGACCTCGCTATCACCAAGATGACCTCGAAGCTCTCCAGCTACCTGGGTATCACGGTAGACTCGAGCTCCGCTCCGGTGAAGGCTTTCAAGGACATCATGTCCAAGGCAGCGGGTGATCTCTTCGACAAGTGCTACGAGAACATGAAGGCAGCCTACGGTAAATAGTAGGCTGATTCTGTTTCTATGGCTCTCTCCGACGAGATGGGCTCCATTATTAATCTGGCCTATTTGTTTGCGTCGGGCATCATCCTGGCTGGGGTGGCAGTGGGGATGAGCCGGGCGGTCGGCCATCATTCTATTCCCTGGGAGGCGAAGGAACCGCTCGTCAAAAAGTACGGACTTTGGGCGGTTAACCGAGCCGAAGCCTTCTGCCCGGAGAACGACGTAGCCTGCGTCGAGAGAGAGGCGGAGAGACTCTACACAGTCCATAGACAGAGGGAGAGTTATCCATAGACAAAGGAGGAGTTAGATGGTCAAGGCAAATCAGGTTACGGGTGGGCAGCTAACGGTAGCCCCAGGCGTCATTCCAAGCCAGACGCTGTCTATCACCGACATGATCAACGCCATGATGCCGCTGTTCATGCTGATGATGTTCATGGCAATAATGATGCCGATGATGAAGGGCATGACCGGCGCGTTCCAGGCTACATAACAGGTAAGTGCCGGTGGATTAAAACTGAGAAAGCGAGGTTATTTTGATGGTTACAGGACAGCAAGTTACTGGTCTACAGACCACATCTATCACCGACATGATTAACGCCATGATGCCGCTGTTCATGTTGATGATGTTTATGGCGATGATGATGCCGATGATGAAGGGCATGACCGGGGCAATGTCCGGGGCGGTAAAATAACGCCGGCGATGCCCTAATCTAATCGAACGAAAAGGAAGGTATATCATGGGTAAACAAGCTTTAGTAGATAAGACTATCCACCCATTAGTTACGCCGCTGCAGACTCAATACACCCCGATGTACGCTCTAGGACGCGGGGAGGGCAGCTTCTCACTCGGTTACTTCCGCGGGAATCCAGCCTTTATTGACCTGGATAAGCTGGTAGTTCAGCCGCTGGTCTGGGCTGAACAGCAGAATATCCTGGGAATCCTCGATGGCCGGCTGGAGGGATATGACCTCAAAACCCTTGCGGTTGTCGCTGGCGAAAACATTGGTACCGTACACACCGATAGTCTGACGGTCCCTACCGGGGATGTCTGGTTCCTGAATGCCGTCGTCCTGACACTGCCTGCCAGCGGTGGTGCTAACATCATCACCGGCAACTGGCGGTGTAACCTCTGGCCTGATAACGCAGCCACGCCGAATTCGGCCGGCCAGGCATTCCATGCCGCCGACGTTACCTTTGGTGTTGGCGGTGGTGTCCAGCCCGATGAGTTCGGACCTTGGACTACCGTACTTGCCATCGCTAATAAGACAACGTTACTTCGGCTGCCAGGTGGGACAGTTATTATGGTCTACGTTACCAACACTGTCGCCGCTGCTGCTGGTGCGGTTAACGCAACTCTGCAGCTGTATGGCTTCAGGGGTAAGGCCCTTGTAACCTAGTTACGATGGATTCCCTGGCTTACCAATGAAAAGAAGTCAGGACACCGCCATTGAGCGGACTCTCGGTGTTATAACCGAGGCGGAAATAAGAACTAGGAGGACAAAATGTTAAGAAACTTTACGAGAGCCCAGTTTGAGAGGGCGCTCAATCAACTGCTTGGCGTACCTTATCCCGGTGGTATCGACCAGAAGGTTTACGAGCAGTCTGTCACACAGAACTATGAGATAGGGTCCTGCATGGACATCGGCCCGTGCCGCTACCGGTATGGTCAAGCTGGAGCCGTAGCCATAGCGCTCGGTGTTCTCTGCCAGGCGCCTGTTCCCGACGGTAATCAGCATAACCTGGTGCCCACGGCTAGCTATGCGGTGGGCACGCTCATAATAACCGTGACGCTTGGTGCTACTGCCATCACCGCCAACCAGTATGCCGGTGGCTGGCTCGCCGTCATGGACGGCACCGGTAAGGGGCAGGTAAAGAAAATCCTGTCCCACCCTGCGGCTGGGTCCGGTGCTATCTGCGCCTTTACTCTAGCCGAGCCGCTGACCACCGCGACAGACGGCACGAGCAGGATGTCCCTAACCCAGAACCCCTACACCGGGACCATAATCCAGCCGTCACCGCCGACGTCCAAGCTCGTTGGTGTGCCGGTATGTGGGGTAACGGCCAGCTACTTCGCATGGTTCCAGACTCGTGGGCCGGCTAGTGTGCTGACAGACGGCGTTATCTATATTCACCGGGCAGTGGCGCCAAGCCCAACCGTTGATGGTGCCATACGCCACGCTGCTCAGTATATCACCACCGGTACCAGTGCTGACCCGGGCGCTGCACTGACACATAGCAGGGCATCACTCGATAGTGCCGGTGCCGAAAACGCCAATGCCGCAGTTTGCGGCGCCGCCGACCCTGGTGCTTCTACTGAGTTCGACCTGGGTCCCCAGCAGACAGTTGTTGGCACCGTCATGAGAGTTGAGGCAGACACAAAGTACAGCCTGATATGGCTGGCTCTTGAGTAACCTTGCATATGGCAGCCCTTATCTGCCGATGTGAGGTGCTAGGGTGAAAAGGAACAGGCGTAGAACTGGTCTTGGTATGAGATAGTATCTCATTGAGGCGGATTGTTGCCTTAATGCCGAAGTCGGCAGAGGGGGCTGAGCCATGCTGTGGTTCAGCCCCTTTTGCTAAGGGAGATTGTAAAGTTGGAGGGTAGCAATGGATATTACCGCGCAGCAAACTGCCGCACCAGTACAAAACGTCATCGCGCTGCAGTGGGATGTGGTGGGCGCAATCTGGGCGCTATTTCCGCTGATGCTGGTATTTATGGTGCTTGGGGGAGTCGAAAAATTAGTGAGCCAGGTGTTACAGCCTGAGACGCTGAGAGCGGCGGGAGAAACAGCGAAGGCGGTAGCCCCGCTAGTTGGGCCTGCGCCCGCTGCGTTGCTAGAGGGGTAGCAGGGATGAACACCGTATTATATATTACCGCGCCATCATCAGCCAGCAAGGGGTCCACGGTATCTACCAGTGTCCTGGTAAGTGACATCAGCGGCGCCGCTGAGTATGTCGCTGTTACCGCGGTATTCGACTCAACGCAGTTTATCATAACTCCTGACTATCAGCTGCTGTCGGCCTACGGCTCGGTATCATTTACCGGCTCCTTTATAATGCCAGACGCCGGTGTCGCGGTAACATTCTACAGCTACTACTGGGATGGGAGCCAGTGGGTATTTGATAACGAGCTATCACAGACTATACAGCTCACATCGGCAATGACGCCAACAGTGAGTGGGTTCAAAATAGCAAGCTATCAGAAGGTATAGGAGGAGTGGAATGGAAGTTAAGACACTTGATCTTAACCTGGGGGTAGTTAAGGCAGGGGAGGCTGGCCCAGAGTATTCGCCGGGGTGGTATCAGGACGCTGCCGGCAATCGATACTACTATGACGGCAGCCAGTGGTATGTTCAGGCGGCGGGTTACCTCTACCCGGTGACAGCGTTAGTAGCTTACATGAACGCTGCGCCCTACCAGGTAACGGTGGCGCCCGGCGACAAGCTTCAGATAAGCACCTCTTTCAGCTACTCGGGGCCCGCGATAACCGGCGCCATAATCTACTACTCTATCGGGATATATGGGGCTCTCGGCTTTAGCGAGCAGATGGTCGGGCAAAATACTAAGAATCTCGGCCCCTTCTCGTCCCCTCAGACAATAAGCGACTCGTACACCTTTACTATCCCATCTAACATCGGCTCGAACTGGACCAGCATCTACGCCAAGGTGATGGGCGGGTCGCCTGATTTAGGTAACCCGGCTATGAGTGGTACCGCGATATTCGGCTACCAGGATGCTCTAATCATTGCCGGTCTAACACCTGATATAGCTAACTTTACTATTACCAAATTTGCCAAGGCTTAGGAGAGTTTGATGGTGCTTGATTTGAATATAGCTCTGGCCCCCTTGGCCCTGACACCGGTGAACTTTACCGTGGGGGAGACCGCTCAGGTAGCAGTGTCTTTCAGCTACACAGTAGGGCAGGCCACCACTATCACGATTAAGGCTGGCCCCTACTCCAAGCCTCTTGGCATCCAGAATATGGTTGATGCATGTGTGGGCAGCGTTGATGTGCCGCTACCGGTGGCGGAAACCCCTGCTCCGATGACCGCTACCGTTCAATTTCCAATTACCCCATCGGCCCAGGGTGGGATTGCCGATGGAACGTACGGGCTGAAGGTCTGGGTTGACAGCCCGTCTGTCACGGGAAACAGCAGCGCTTCTCAGGATAACGTCATTATCGTCTCGGGTAATCCGGCATCTATGTGGGACACAATGACGGCCATGCTGCCATTACTGCTGCTGGGGATGATGATGGGGATGATAATGCCGATGATGCAGGGATTCGGTCAGGGGAAATAAGGGAAGGAGGATAACATGAATCTTGACCCATTAGTAATTGCTGGATGCTGTTTTCTCGGCAGCATTATCGCCGGAGTGATTGGCTGGATGAAGAGCGGTAGCCCCTTCGTGGCCAGAACGTTCATGTCAGCGGTGTTGAGCGGCCTCGGTAGCGCCTTAGGGTATGCCCTGGCTTTCAAGTATAGCAATAGCGGGTTAACTACGTATGACATCTTATCCGCTGTTGGCGCCGGCCTGGGCGTGCAGGTTGCTGTCAGCCGTATCTCCGGGGCAATCGCAGCCAGAGCTAGAAAGAAAGTGAACGGATGACCAAAATTTTAGCTATAGGCTTAGAAACAGCAGGATGCTGTGTGGGAGTAGCGGGCATCACTGTTGAGGCAATGGTGCATGCCCAGCTAGGCTACATACTTATTACTGCTGGTGCTGTTTTGGTGGCTATAGGCGGGATGCTGTTTGCTAAGGTTGTGAGAAGAAAATGAGCAAAGAGGTTCTAGCTAGGCACTGGCAGGAGCTCAAAGCCCTGCCGAACTACCTAAATGCGGGGCTGTCAACTAAGTTCGTCAAGGGAGTTGACACCAGGGTCCCATGCATAACCTTTTATGCCTCTAAGAAGGTAGCCGCGGCTGAACTCGCTCCTGAGCACATTGTGCCAGCTGAGCTTGAAGGCGTCCCGACGGACGTGGTGGAGTTTATACCCGATACCTGGGAGGCTGGCGAGACGTCAATCAGCAGGCTCCACCCAGAGGAGCAGCTGAGTAGGCTGGGATTGCTACGGAAGCCACCCCCAAGGATGGTGAAGGCAGTCCATCCCAATCTTAAAGCGCCTTCGGGGGCCAGCGACACGACAAGCTGGGCCTCAGCCATCCGGGACCAGGGCAACTGCGGCTCATGCTGCGGTGAGGGAGTAATCGGCGTTGGTGAGGGCGCTATACGCATCAAATACCAGGATATGAATGCCTGCCCGGAACTCAGCGTCGCCCACCTTTTTTTCTGCACCCCCGGGGCATCCTGCCTGAATGGCAGCCAGCCAGAGGACGTGCTGAACCAGTTCATGAAGGGAGTCTGCACTGAGGCCTGTCTACCTTACCAGGACCATGACATGGCCTGCGGTGCAGGCATCTGCCCCAGCTGGTGGGAAGACGCCAAAAAGATTGATGGCTACATTGTCATTACCGACCCGACCGAAATTCTGTCTCTTCTGGACACGGTACCCCTGGTTGCGGTTATGGCAGTCCACCAGAGCTTTTTTAACTATGTTTCTGGTATCTACCACAATCTAGGCGCCTCCGACCCCATAGTGGGCTATCACTGCATAGGCATCTGGGGATATAACCTTGCCCTAGTCTGGAGGATTTTGCGTAACTCCTGGGGCCCGGGATGGGGTCCAGGCTGTGTTATCAATGGTGTAGCTCGCCCCGGCTGGTGTCTCATTTCCCCAGATGAGCTTGATGCCACGATGTACGAGATAATCCCGGACGGCCCGGTGCCATCTCCCCTTTATATTACCTCGATAACCCCCAACTCGGCCAAGCAGGGGGAAACGCTTCAGATAACCATCATTGGGGCAGGCTTTACCGGAGCAACGGAAATCAATCTCGGGGCTGGCATAACAGGCGGAGGTAGCGGCTCTATTACTGACACCCAGATAGTAACAAATATCGCCGTTGCCAGCGATGCCCCCGCAGGTGCCAGGGATGTCTCAGTGATAACCCCCATAGGCACCGCAACACTGCCCAAAGGCTTCACTGTCGTAGCAGTATCACATTGCCTGTTCAGTAATGGTATAGTCTGGGCTCTCAACAAGCTGTGGGGGCTGGCCAAGAGGAAAGGGCGGTTTTACTACAGATAGAAGGTAAGAAATGAGGTATTCGATAATAGGCGCTACGGTTGAACAGGTAAGGAGTGTCGGCGGCGCCGCTATCAAGGCAGCGCCGCGGGCGGGGATTATCTTCGCCAACCTTACCCCCGAGCAGGCAAACCGGCTTAGGGCGATGGGCTGCCGTGTTAGTGAGGTGGCGAAGGTTCAGGCGCCGGTGAGGGCAGCAGTATATCCTCCCTCGCCGATACTGGCGGCTCCTCTTTACACCCCAGGCCAGGTAATAGAACTTACCGGATTCGATAAAGCCAGGGCTGTAACTTCTCCCCCGCTGTATGGCTCCGGGGTTAACCTGGCTCTGATAGACTCCGGAATCAGGGAAACTCACGTTGATATCGCCGGCCATGTTGTGTATAGCAAGAATTATACCAGTGACCCGATGGAGGATGACTTCAATCATGGTACCAGTGTCTGCTCGGTAGCTCTAGCTGTTGCTCCGCAGTGCTCGATTCTCAATCTGAAGATCCTGGACAAGAATGGCGAAGGCTCTGATGAGAATGTCGTCCTGGCGATAGATGATTGTATCGGGCTATGGGATGCCCAATCGCAGTACGCCCCGTCGGTGATAAACCTCTCGGTTGGCGCTCTAGATGACGGCGATCCGAATAACCCGATGAGGGTTGCCTGTAGGGCAGCCATAGCTAGAAATATCTGGGTAGTAGCTGCTTGCGGGAACAGCGGCCCCGTAGCAGGGACTATTACCTCTCCCGCGTGTGAGAAAGATGTGTTTGCCATTGGCTCAGCCGAGTATTTACCCGACCAGAATAGTTTTGTCGTTAGCGACTTTTCCAGCCGCGGTCCAACCAAGGAGGGGCTGGTCAAGCCGGACGTGATAATGTTTGGGGAGAATCTTCTTATGGACAGCTCCCAGTCGGATACGGCCACTGTTGCCAAGAGTGGGACGAGTTTCGCCGCACCATTCTGCTCGGGAATTGCTGTACTCATTTTCGAATCCTGGAAGAGGAGGGTAGTTGTTACGCAGCCAATAACAGTAACTGGTGCCCCGTTGCAGATAATTTGGCCATTTTCACCGGAGACCGCGTTAGATAACTATATACCCCCAGTTTGTATTAAGCCTCAGGGGGTAGCAGCGGGGAAAGATGATGACTATGGCTATGGATTGCCGCTCGGCACTCTTATTATGCAAACATTAGGTCTTGTATCTACTGTTGATATTTCATCTATTATTTCGCCGATGATGGGTATCTTTGCGCTGGGCATGCTCGGGATGATGATGGTGCCAATGGTGAAATCGGCAGTGAGGTGAACTATGAACGACAGTCAGGACTGGGGAAAGATTATTGGTGCTGGAATGATGGGGCTCTTTACCGTGGTGATGGCTGTGGTTTTCATGGGCGCCATTGCCTCAGCCGCTCCCCAGGCTCAATATGTAGACCCCATCGATGGTACCACCTGGTCGACCTATCAAGATCTCTTAAACCATTTCGAATCGGCTCATCCAGGAACCCCCATCACCGTGATATGGTCATAGGGAGAGAAAAATGAAACCAATCGCAGTAAAAGCGCTACAGCGGCTACGTGCTAAGGACCCAACATTTAATGTTGGTGAAACCCACACCGCCAAGGCAACACTCACCAACAACACCGGCCAGAGCCTGACCTGCACCACTGAGCTCTACATAGATGTGACCAAGGTGGCTACCTCCGGAGTTAGCCAACCCTTTACTCTGCCGGCCGGGGGCTCTATAGATGTTTCCTACGTTGTGCCGATGCCGTCAAGCCCGGGTGGGCCGTACCACGTCTATATTGACGTTTCGTCCGGCGGCACCGTTATCGCTCACTACCAAGCTACTGAGGATGTTACGATAGCGAAACCACCGGTCACGATAGACGATTTCCAGCTCCTGCTTGCGGACAAATCCCAGGTAAAGGTTACCATAACTAACAATACCGGCCAGACCCTAGTTAACGCCCCCAGTTCGCCCAGTGGCCAGAAGTATGTTAGTCTAAACCTCTACATTTACTCTGCCCAGCAGTTTACCGTTCCTCCGCTGGGTGCCAGCCCGGCCCAGACTTTCGATGCGGGATTTCAAATCGCCTACATCCAGCTAGAGCCTACCGGTGGGGGGATTGCCAGCCTGCCTCCGGGCACTACCACCTGGACGATAACTGCCCCCGTCTCAGCGTTTACCAATATCTTCTATGACCCTTCGGCCAGCCTGAAACATGTCCGCTGCTCGATAGCCGACGTTGTTCCCGAAGGGCTGGCGGGGCTGGCCTGGCTTGAGCTTACGGCTGGGGACTCATCGGTAACGCCTGGAGCTATCTACGTCGACGCCCACGCTGGCTTCAAGGGCATTTACAGCTTCGCCTCGATGCAGCAATGGGGGCCGACGTCCATCGTGGTTGAAAATGTACCGGTGCCTTATGTGAGTTACGTTGCCCAACCATTCTTCACCGAGTTTGAGGCAGCACCTATTATCAGGCTCTCCAACCTGACGGTCTCGCCAGGCAATATTTCGGGGGCAAGGGGTGCCACAAGCGGCCCTGCTGAAACAGTTACCATAACGGTTACCAATATCGGGAATGCAACCTTCTCAGACACGATAACCTTTGATTGTTTGGAATACAGCTACCTCTGGGAGGGGCAACCCTGTGGGGCGACCAGTGCAGTAAGTATAACTCTAGCACCAGGTGCCAGCCAGACGCTAAACGTTACCTTCCATCCTGGCGAGATGCCGCCGTATGCTGCTCCAGGTGCTACCCACACGATGACTTGGTATGTTTCGGTATATCCGACTAATCAGCTTTGGCCACCAAATAAATTGACCACCAGCTTTCAAATCAGCTACATCGGAGTAAGTTAGGAAGGAGGGGATATGAAGCCAATCGTAGTAAAAGCATTTCAGTGGGTGCGTGCTAAGGACCCGACTTTTAACGCCGGTGTAGCTAAAACTGCGACGGCAACACTCACCAACAACACTGGTCAAGACTTGACCTGCACCACTGAACTCTATATAGATGTGACCAAGGTGGCCGATTCGGGTATGAGTGCATCTTTTAGTCTGCCGGCTGGGGGCTCCCTGACAGTAAACTATCAGGTGCCGATGCCGAAAGCCGGGGGCCCCTACCACGTCTACATCGATGTCTGGTCTGGAGGTGCCCTTCTCGCTCACTACCAGGCTACCGAAGATGTTACGGTTAATCCGGCACTCGCGATCACTACTGCCTCGCTGCCTAATGGCGTTATTGGTGCTGCTTACTCCCAGACGCTGGTAGCTTCCGGCGGCAGCGGCAGTTACAGCTGGTCGATTGCCTCGGGGTCTTTACCTCCGGGGCTATCACTAAGTTCAGCTGGTGCTATCTCGGGCACGCCAACAGCGACTGGCACTTCCACCTTTACCGTCCAGGTAAGCGACGGCATTGGCACTGTTACCCAGAGCCTGTCTATCACTATCGGCGTGGCACTCTCCATCAGCACGACTTCTCTCCCCAACGGTTATCTGAGTATTAGCTACTCCCAGACGCTGGCGGCCGCCGGAGGCAGCGGCAGTTACAGCTGGTCGGTAGTATCCGGGTCACTACCTCCGGGGCTATCGCTTAGCTCAGCCGGCGTTATCTCCGGCACGCCGACCACGGCCGGCACTTATAGTTTCACCGTCCAGGTAAGCGACGGCATAAGCACCAAGCCCCAGAGCCTCACTATCACGGTTACCTCGGCAATTGGAATCGGGACAATAACATGGGTATAGAGGTTAGGAATGGCAAAAGCCTATCTTGAGCCAGAAGAAGTTAAAAAATTAGAAGAAGCCGCTGAGTACCTGAGGGATAAGCTCTTGATCAGGATTCTCTCCCGGCTTGGCTGCCGTATCTCCGAGGCATTGGGCATTGCTGTGTCTGATATAGACTTTGACCAGCGCACAATCACCATCGAGCATCTCAAGGTGCGCCTAAACCTCTCCTGTCCCGACTGCGGCACAAGGCTAAGCAGGAAAGCCAAGTTCTGTCCGGGTTGTGGTATCAAAGTAGAGAAAGCTGTGGCGCAAGAAAAGGAACATCACCGGCAGAGAACCCTTCCCATAGATGCCGACACCTTAACCAGGATACGAGACTACATTGACCGGGGTGGACCGGTATCATCCGATGGTAAGCAGCTCCTTTTTGGTATAAATCGTAATCGAGCCTGGCAGATTATTAAGGAATGTGCTGAGAGAGCCGGGCTGCCTAAGCTGGTTAACCCTGAGACTGGCAAAGTGCATCATGTCAGCCCACACCGGCTAAGGGATAGCTTTGCTGTTATGGCGGTTAAGGCGGATGACTCCGGAGATGGTTTGAGGCTTCTTCAGGAACACCTGGGACATCAGAATATTGGGACTACACTTAAATATAGGAAAATCGCAGGGGAGGAGTTAAGGGAGTGGTACGAAAAGCTAAAATTTCAAGGAGTTGAATCTTGACACAGGAACTAATTTTAGCCGCATCTACAGGTACAATTACCTCGCCTATCCAGGCTGGAGGTAATGCGCTTTCTGACTCCACTAAGCAGTGGGCAGATTCTATTTTCAGAAATTTTCTGATTATGGTAACCGGGCCTACAGGGCAGTGTGAGTTTGCTGTGGTGGATGACAACGGCAAAAGCACACTGCTGATTCGAGGTACATGGCAATCTAGTTACCCTATTGGCTCAGCCTATGAGATTTTGGGCCTGGGGGACTTGAGACAGGCGCTGAGGGATGTCTTTGGTGGTGGCGGTGATATAAATACTGCTAATCCACTCCAGGTCTATGACCCAAAAGTGTTCGGCTCTCTGAGCGGCCTGATACAGTACGGGGTAGTGACGGCTGTCCCGGGAGCGAACCAGTTCACCATTCCAACCCTGGCAGGACAGGGCGCCGGAAAGTTCAGTGACGCCACCGACCCATTCTGGGCCTTCGTTTACCGCAAGGGGGACGGGAGCGCCGGCGCTCCCCAGGGTGAGCAGCAGCAGATAACGGCCTACGATAGCGCTACCGGGACTTTCACCACCAACGCCTTCACCGTCGCGGTAGCTGCAAATGATGAAATTCTCATCGTTAACCCTGACCTGGTAAATGCCCCAGCTATTGCCGATTTGGACGTACCCGCTAAAAATTCAGCAAATAACGCCTTTGAACGCGACGTCATCGGCAATAAGACTGATACCGTAGCTGGAAATTCGCTATACTCTTTAATGCTACAACTTCTAGCTAGCGGACTGCATGGCTTTGTCGAGCAACCCGCAGTCGCCGTCGGTATCAATGCCGTGAATACAGGCGAGACCAATGTTTTCAATCTCGCCGCAGCCAACACCAGATACCTTGTGAGAAGCCTTAGGCTCAAGTGCGCTGACCCTGGGGCTAACACCGTAACCGTTTATCTATACGAGTTGGTAAACGGGGTGCTGACTCAGGTGGATAGCTTCGTTATCGGCACTGCCGGAGCCGTTAACCCCTTCACCAACTATTACTCACTCAACGACATGTTCGGGAAGGAAACCCTGGCAGGCGACCAGCTTAAAGTAACCGTGGTAGCCTCGGCTGGCGGGCCATACGCCATTACCGGAGAATACTCGTGGGCTAGTACAACATAAGGAGGTAGCTAATGGTCAAAAAGGACAAAACAGAAGCCACTCCAGAAACAGAAGGAGAGCGACAGCTAGCCCTGGCCGAGGAAAAGGCTAAATATATCGCTGAAATCCAGGACTTAAATAAGCAGCTTCAGGCGGTTGAGGCTGAAATCAGCGCCAGGGTAAATCATATAAACCAGCGAGAGCTTCTCCTGCTGGCGATAGCGGAGAGGAAGGGCATTGTAGCCTATATCAACCAGAAGATGGGGAAATAAATGGACTGGCTAGCGACTCTAAAAACATACCTTGGCTACGAGGGGGCGACAGCTCTTGCCAATAAGCTCACGGCTGCCAGGGCAGGATACCTCGATAACATCAATAACGCCAATCTGTCTACCCTACCGGCCATAAGCGCAGCTAGAGTTGGGTATCTCGACAATATCAATAATGCCCAGCTTCTAAATGTACCTAATCTAAGCACCTTAACTGCTGCCCGTATCGGATACCTGGACAACGTCAATCAGGCTGGGCTGCTACAGTTTACCGCGGCCAGGGCAGGGTATCTCGATAATATAAACAACGCCCAGCTGCTAAATATCCCCGACCTTTCAACACTAACGGCCGCCAGGATAGGATACCTCGACAACCTCTACAACAGGACTGGTAGGGTGCTTCACTTCAAAGACCAGTGGTGCCATACGCCGATAGCAAGCCTGGCTATCACAAACACCGCTGGTGACCTGAGCTTCTCTGACGTTGTCCTGCCCTCCGGCTTCCTCCCATCTGGGGTGGTAATTCAGGCTGTTTACCTGCTATTTAAGTGGCGTAAACAGGTAGATTCTTCAGGAGCAACAAACGCCATCAGCGCCGCCTCAAAGACGATACGGGTTAAGCTATCAACGAGAGCCTGGGGGACTGACGACATTGTTGCCATTACTTTCGCCAGTGGCCAGCTTTCCACTGGTGCTAGTTCTACCGAGGGCGGGGACGCTATTGTTGGCGACGCTAACCTTTCCAGCAAGATAACTAGCGATAATGTCACCGTTAACGTCCAGTCCAACCAGACAAACAGGACTGATGCGCTGGTGGTGACAGCCGCAAGTCTTACCCTTTATGACATATTTACCGGGCTGAGGGTTTACTTCACCCTGGGTAGTTAAGGAGATGAGAAGCTAGATGGCATTTCCTACTGTTGCAGCTACCAACGGCGGGTATGACGGTACAGGGACTAGCCACACGGTAAACCTGCCGAGTGGAATAGTTGCAGGCGACCTTTTGATAGTTTTCTTCGACTCCTACACAAATCTCACTGTAACCTTCCCGAGTGGGTGGACGAAACTTTTTGACGGAAATAGTGGCACCTATGGGCAAACTCTAGTCTGTTACTACCGTGTAGCAGACGGGACAGAAGGTAGTACCATAGCCGTAACTACCAGTGCTTCTGAACCCACTGCCCACACCAGTTACAGAATTACCGGGTACTCAGGAGCTCCGACATGTGGAACTCTTGCCACCGGTACCAACACCAACCCCGACCCGCCAAGCTGCTCCCCGGGTTGGGGGGCGCAGGATATCCTATGGATTGCGGTCTGCGGGGCTGCTGCATATGTCACAGCCGCCCCGTCTGGGTTCGGGAGCTTTATCAATGAGCCGACCTACAGCCAGTACCTTGGAAATATTGGCTCTGCCCAAGAGAATTACCACGGCTCGTATCTAAACCCCGGGACCTTTACGATTAACGGCTCCGCAAGCTGGTGCGCCAACACCGTAGCGATACGGCCAGCGGCGGCACCCAAAGGTGCTTGGGGTAACAAGGCATCAAAGATGATGGCTGTCAATATGATCTAACAAAGGTAACTAGAGGCAAAGTGTCTGAAATGCCGACTGTAGATGAGAGGGAGAGGATAAAGGCCGAGAACATGAAGGCGATTATTGACATCAGGATTGCGGTGGGCGAACGCGAGGTAGCACTCACCCACCTGAAGGAAGTCTTATCCAAACTACAGGAGCTCTGGCGGGAGAACTAAGGAGAGGAAAATATGTCTGGACAAGCAACAATAACCATAAACGGTAAGCAGTGGTCGATAAGCGTCGCCACGACGCCGGCTGAGCTTCAAGCCGGACTGGGCGGGCTAGCCTCGATACCCGCCGGCAGTGGTATGCTTTTTGACCTTGGTGGTGACCAGGCGGTGTCTGTCACCACCGTGCCGATGCTCTTTAACCTTGATATCGTCTTTATCTCTAGCAGCCTGCAGGTGGTGGATGTAATCCGAAATGTTGCCCCGGGTCAAATACTCACCGAGAACACCCCGGTGAGATTCTTTATGGAGGTCAATGCCGGCGAGACTCAGGGAATAGCGGCCGGGAATAGCGTTAGCATCACAGGATATACCCCGGCGGCAGCAGCTGCCTTTGACTTTGGGAGTATTATAGAGGCCTTTTTACCCCTTCTAGTGATGGGTTTCTTCGCGTTCATCGGGAACAGGGTGGTAAGTCGGATGTTTGAGAAGCCAAAAGAGCGTCCCGGGATACCAGCAGGATATAAGCCTATCAGCGGAGCCAAGCCTCTGTTAGCTCCTCCTAAGCCAACAGAGGGTAAGGCACCAACAGCAGTGGCTCCAGCTAAACCAAGCGAGGCGGAGGAGCTTCAGCAAAAGAAAACTACCCTTGAGAATAGCGGTAGAGAGATAGCAAGACAAGCCGGGGGCGGTATCGAGTTCTTGAGATTGGCCAAGGGTTGGGAAAGTGAATATGCTACCCCCAGGTACTGGTTCAAAGACGCTGAGGGGAACGAGATTATAGCAACTGACCTTACGGAATTGAAAGAGAAGCTCTCTCTTATAGGTAGTCATCACTCCTCGCCACTTGAGGGGATTCCCTATCAGGAGCCAAAGAGTGTTGCTGACGGCCTCGAGGATAGTATGGAAGAAGAGCGTATGGCTGCTGACTGGTATCGGCGTAGAGCCGAGTATGCCAGGACCCACGGCGATGAGATCAGTGCCAAACTGTGGGAGCATATCGCTGGAGAGGAAGACGGCCATTATAAGGAGTTCAAATATAGGCTCGAAGTTTTGGTTGGGGGGGTGGCGCATCACTCTAAGGGAGTATCTCCAGATGAGGACCATAATGAAGAGCAAACAAGAAAGTTAATTGAGTTCTTGGGGCTAAAATCAGACGAGGTTATCAAAATTCATAGTGAAACGGGCTACGTCCAGTGATAATAGAGCTTGGCACAAACCGTTTACGGGGCCTGCTTGCCGAGTTTTGCTCACAGAAAGGCTTGGGTAAGCCGGCCAGGGTAGACCTCTATAATAGAGAGGAATATATAAAGGAAACCGGTGATGATACAACGGCTGCCCGTTACTCAGCGGCCAAGGACCGGATAGTCTTGTCACCCGATATCGTCTATAGCATAAGCCGTATCCTTCACGAGCTGGAGCACCACTATCAGACATTACGCGACGGAGCCGAAGAATTTGACCGGAAATATGATCGATATATTGAAGACTATGGATATACCGACAACCCCTATGAAGTTGAAGCTGGGGAATTTGAGATGAGGTGGTGGCCTGACTTTGAGCGCCTATTGAAAAGGAAACTAGGAGAATAGTTGTGGTGACTGCAGTTCGACCTGAACGCGGTGGGTTCCTTCGCCCCTTCGGCTGTGCCTGGTTCATCCGCGAATTTCTTCTCGGCCATGGTCCTGAAGGAGCCCCGGCGATCGACCCAGACAGGGGCGCTCCACAGGCCGATATCAACTACCAATACAAATCCGCCCTGGCAAGAGCCATTGCCAGGGATAGAGCAGAACGTCTGGAGGAAGCACGAATAAGAAAAGGCCTCCCCGCTTTCACAGAGGAAGAGGCTGCTAGTGTATATGAGTCTGAGCTCAAAAAGGTGCCCCACAAATATACCAGGATGCGCTACCACTCCTTCCTGGTCTATTTCGGGATGCTTAAGAGGCTCGATTGGGTGGAAGAAACCAAAGAGACTGAGGCGTCAGCCGCACAGCAAATAGATAGCAAGACAGGGGAGATCCGCAATCCGGCGGGGAAGCTACGCACCTACTATCGACTAACCAAAAAGGGGAGAGAGGCCCCAGATGCTGAGTGGTCCAACCCCCTGTTTGTCCTTTACCCGGAGACATTCTTCCGGCACCACAGCCCACCCCCGGCATATGCTAAGGGAAGGCTGTCTTAACCCCCTTCTAAGTACAAACATTGCAAATCGTCCTTTCACTAGCTAGATTTTGACTACAGTGCGTCTGGCCCACAGGCTTTTCCACCAACCTATCCTTGCGCCACTGGAAATCCCACGGTTACCTTTTGTTAATCTCTTAATAAAGCTCTCCCTCTGGCGGAGAGAGAGGATAATTTAGCTTCTTTCTTTAATTTTATAAAAAGCCTTTTTGTGCGATGCTGATATTGTAAGCTCAAACGAGCAAGCACCTTTACAGAATACGGCTACTGAAGCTAGGCCACCAGCCTAGCAATCGGGACAATGACCGCCGTCATATCGGACGCCGAATAGTTTGACCACTACCTATTAATGTAGGTAGCTACGAAAGGCAACGGTTAGCCGTCTATATCGCCCCTTGTGTGCGGTTGGGTGTGTCATACGCTAAATCTAAAACAGGAGTAAAGCGAATGGATACACCTAACTATATCAAGTCACTGTTGACCCCGAACGGGAAAAAGTCCGCTGAAAGGCGGGTATGGTCTATTCCCCTTGAGAGTGTGTGGCAACCGTTCTTCACGGCCACCAACCTTCAGGGTGATACCGCTATCCCGCTAGACGCACTCGGCGCACCCCTGCGACTTGCCTACAATCAAGACGGCTCGGTTAAATTCAGCAAGTCAGGCAGGGCGGTTATTAAGGTAGCCAAGCCCATCGCCGACAGCGTGAAGATGGTCAGGGAAAACTTTGTCGCCAATCTGGTGAGCTATGCCGAACAGGTAAGGGAGAACAATGCCAACGGCTTTGAGGCTCTCCAGAAAAAGGCGGTAAAGGCTGGCCACCCCATCATCGCCAAAGACCGAGCCAATTTGGACAAGGCTATCGCCGAAGCTATGGAGAAGTCTTTAGCCGAAGCGAGAGCCGAGGCCACCACACCCCCCCGACAGGAGAAAACCGCCGTCACGGCGTAAAAACACTAGCGTATGACACGCCCAACCGCACACAAGGCTGAAAGTGAGGTGTAAAATGGCAAATTGGCAAACGGCCATCCGCCAACTACACCTAGCCAAAATTCTACTGGACTACTTTCAGCAAAGGGGCTGGAGAGTTGACTTAATCACTGGAGAGCTTTACCACCCCGACTATGAAGCCCGTATCAAGGGCATAGTGGCCGACTGGAAAGCCGATGACAGGGCTAAAGATACCGCCGAATGGAAAGCCGAGCAACAACGGCTACACAGTCTAGGCGAGAGGCGTTACCCCATCCGTGGGCAGTTTAATAACATCAGCCGTGACATCTTTTTTGGCAATCAGCCCGTTTTCTATCTAGTCGGCGTGGGGGTTAGCGGTATAACCCTCACCCCCTTTGCCAAAGTTCGGGTGTCTAGCAGTTATGCTAACCTATTTATTGACTTGGGGGACACTCTCAAAGGCATTAGCAAAAACCGAAAACGGAAAGCTATCAGATACGGCAAGCCCCTGCCCCCCGAATATAAGAGAGAAGTTTGGCTAGTGTGTAGTGAAGCGGTAAGGCATTATCTAAATCACTAGGCAAAAATAGGCGAAGAAGGGAAAGACACCCCGTTACTGGGGTGTCTTTGTGCTATCAAACCGCCCGTTCAGGGCGGTTATTTTATATCACCGTTTATCCCCCCTCTTGAACGCAGGAGAAGGAGGTTGAAGCGATGGAGGAGAAGTTCTCAATGGGGCATCTCGTTACCACCGCCGGCGTTATGGAGCGGGCATCCTCCGACGAAGCCTTCGCCAAGTTCGTACGGAAGAGCCTTGAGCGTCACTCACAGGGCGACTGGGGCGACCTGAGCGACCAGGACAGGCGGGAAAACGAGTTTGCCCTGGGCAAGCAGCTGAGGCTTTTTTCAGTCTACGAGAACAACGGCCTGCCGAAAATCTGGATTATCACCGAGGCCGACAGGTCGGTGACTACCGTTCTTTTCCCAGAGGAATATTGAGTGTGAAGGTAGCCAATGAAGATGATAGCGCCAGATAGTACCTGGAACCTACCGCCAACAGTCAAACAGACCAGGACCATAGCAAGACTCTGCCGTGCTAAAGGAATTACTGAGCCACTGGAGGAGCAGCCTAGCAACAGGCTGGAAGCGAGCCGCTTAATCCGCCAGCTAACGAAGCCAAATGGCAGGAGGTGACTCTATGGCAAGCGCTAAAGAGGTGGTCTTTATCCTCACCCGTGAAGACGTCTTACTCTGCGCCCAGCAGATGGGCATACCTGAGGAAGCGATAACCGACGATGTATTCAACCAGGTTAAGAAGGGCGTGGAGTGGGGGCTGGAGTCCTGGCACGAAGTAATGCGTGAGGCTATTGACTTCGCCCTGAAAAGCTAAAACGAAAGGGAAAAAAGATGCCCTGGATAGATTTATCAGGCAAGAGTGTTTACGACCTTGATAGGGGCCAGTTTGAGAAGCTCTTTTGCCGGCACTGTAAGCAATGGAAGCTGTGCGAGAAAACCCCGATGGCAATTCATGGGTGCATGGGGATCGTGGATAGCGGGGTTTGGGATGCAACATTCCGTAAACGTATAGGAGACTAAAAGGAGGTGGCAAGCATGGACGAGCTTCACTGCCTGATGTGCAATGAGGAGCTGCCAGAGGATAACTTTGGCAAGCATGACGCCCTGGTCCTCACCGATGAGCGTGAGCAAATTCCGGTAGTGCTGGGGGCGTGGTGCGACGAGAAGTGTATGGGTGAATGGCTAGTCAAGACGGCTCTGGAGGCTATGATGAAGCGGATGATGTCGCCAACGCCTAACTAACCAGGGCAAAACTGAAGGGGTAGCTATGCCCAAAGAGGGAGGTTAAATATGCCACTAATCAATGGAGTTGAAAGTAGGACGGGCTGCTGTAAAGCCTGCCGCATCTATTACTACTGGCCGAATAGGCCATCCTCCCTAGGGTGAAAGATGCACGTTGCCCTAGTTGCGGGAGGCATCTTAGTTTAACTACCCACCTATGCAAAGACCGGCGAGTGCAGTTATTTCATTAAACAGTAAGCAATTCAATAGGAAAGGTAACATGAAAGCATAGTGCACCTCTAGGCTAAAACGGAGCCAAAAGCTTAAAGGGGGGCATTGATGCTCTTCTACAAGATGGGCGGCAATCTTATACCTGTTGCGCACAGGGGAACCGGCCGCAAGGGAATCGAGAAACTCCAGAAGGAAGAGTGGGCCAGGTGCCAGGGCGGGATTTGCGCCGTTATCAGCTGCACCGAGCCACACGCAATCTACTTCGCTACGAAAGAAAAAGAAAGGAGGTGACCTATGAGCAGGGTTTTTGTCTACGACGGGCGAGATTTCCCCGACCCAGACCCGAACCTCAGCCCCGATGAAGTCAGGACATCAATGTCAAGCTTCTTCCCCGAGCTGGCCAACGCCGAGGTAACGGAGAGCGAGCGCGACTCCGAATCGGAACCCGGGCAGAAAGAGACCGTCTACGAGTTCCGGAGGCGGGTGGGCACGAAGGGCGGTTAAGGGAGGCAGGCATGGGAGAAACAGAGGACATAGAGAAGGTGGTCAACGCTCTCGAAAAGGTGCCCCCAAAGCAGCTCATGATTATCGAGCTGGCCAACAGCATCCCCGTTACGAACGGGAGTCTCGATGTGCACGCCTTATTCGAGAGGATACCGGAAATCAACCTGGCCACCGCCGAGGCTGTGGCTTACGGGAATCACACTATCCAGGCGGTCGACGCCCTGGTGCGATTGCAGGGGCAGACTGACGAGGATTAGCCATGTACGACCTGGAGACCATCATCGCGGAAAATAACAGGGCTGCCCTGGAAGCCATGATGCGGCCGCCGGAGGTGGAGGCGGCTCAGACGCCGCGGCCTGAGGCCTGGCCTTTATCCACGCTTGCCAAGAAACTGAAGGTCGGGCCCCCGCTGCTGTCGGAGCTGCTGAAATGCTTCACGAACATCGACGACATCGAGAAGTTCGTGGCCATCATCAGGGAATTTCTTCCGGAGCACGAAGCCGACATACTGACAGAGCCCCGATTCGGCCGGCTTTACAAGTTCTGCTACCTCTTCAGCAAAAGGTATTTCCCTCTCCCTATATTTATGCAGGAGGCCGAGCTCGGCGCTTTCGTGACCAGTTTGCCGGTAGAGCTGATGGGCATGTCCTACTCATCTTACCACGACCTCGGTATGCGGCTGGGGTACGCCCTGCTGCTGGCTCTTGTCGTTTACCCCTACGAGGGGGACTGGAGAGACGAGCAGGACGACCGGGTGCCCTTCGACCCGGCGGATTTGCCGACTGAGAAATTTAGACCGTCTGCCAGCGATATCGACTGGGTGGAAAACCTGGTGTCATCCCTGGCGGTCGGCGGCCAATGGGTCGCACCGATGGGCTTTACCATGGTCAAGGTGGCTGAAAACAGAATCCTATTGAGAGATGCGAAAGACACCCCCGAGGTAAAGGAAACCATACGCCGCACGCTTTTGATTGCAAAGAAAGCCGGAATAGCGGCCGAGTTCTCCAGGACGGGCAGAACAGCCCGGGAGAAGCTAAACGGCGCCAAGGTGCCGCTCTTTGACATGATTCAGGGGGTGGTCGGCCAGCAGCTGGTCAAGATGATTCCGCCGGCAGGATGGGAGCCTGATACCCTGCACAAGATGACCGACGGCACGCCGTACGACGGGCTCGGGCACTTCGCCGACTGGGTGTGTTCCAATACCGGGTGCGTCGTCCTGGATACAAACTACGCTGACTGTGAGTATATCGAGGGCTGGAGCGAGCCTCTATTTAAGTGGTCACGCTATAACGTCGACAAGCTGACAGAGGAATACCCGAAGGCTCAAGAGATACGCGGGAAGATAGCCCGTGTCGTCGATTGGCTGGAAGTAGACCCCCCGGTTCGCTACAAGGAGCTTTTAGATTTCTTGCTGTCGCTGCCGGCATCAGAGCGAGAGCCGGCAGACCCAGCCCGGTGGCGGACGGCCTACGACCCGACCGAGCACTGGTGCCCTTTAGAGCCTGAACTTGGCAGAGAGGAGGACGAAGAAGATGACGGAGACGAAGCCCGAGAATTTCTTATGGGCAGTCCCTGAGGAGCTGGGGATTCCCCCCGACCCGCTACGGCTGAGGCTTGACTTTCATCACCAGGCCGTGGTGATGACCAACTTCCAGGCAGAGACCGTAACACGGAAGGTCGTCTCGGCCATGGATGTAGCCCACGCCCTGGCGGGCGAGCTGTCTATCGGCTCCGGGCTATTACCAGACCGGACGCTCTGGTGGCGGAATACGAGGAGCGGACCTGTAGTCGCCATATACGACGAGCCACAGGTTAGGCCGCTGGCGCTCCTGTTGGATGTAGATAAGCCGCCCATCCGGTTCAAGGTACCGTTACCCGGGCTGATTTTCCTCTGCCGGCCCGGAAATCCGCCGTGGGTCTATGCGGTCAGGAAGAAACCGACTAAAGAAACGGATATCGTCTACAAGGCGCCGCTGGCCAACGTCTTCGCCAACGGCCGTACATGCCCGGGCAGCCATGAATTCCCCATGAGGGTCGCTGACATCGTGCAGTCCTTCTTTATGTCGTTCTTCAGCGCGACGGCCGACCTCCAGAACCGGTCTAACAAATTCCCCCAGAACGTGATTCACCTGTGGGAGCATCTTAACAATAAGAAGCAGTTCCCGATGGGGGACTTGGTCAAACACGGCACCGTGCGCGACCTAATGGAGATGGAGATGTGACATGAAACCTGTCGGCTATTTGCTTAACCGCCAGGAGGGTCTGGAGGGAGAGCGGGGCCTCTATTTCAACTATATCGCTGCTTCCAACGGGCTTTTCATCGAGGCGGAAAATAAACTGCTGGAGGTTCGAATCCCCATTGCTTACTGCGATATCCGCGGCCTGGCGCCGCTTAAGACGAAGTTCGTCCTTACCTTCGGGAGTATCCCGCAGCGGTTTTTTGACCTGGCGCTAGACATGTTCCTGGCCGATACCACGCAGGAGCACTATGTCGCCGTAATCGGTGATTCCGGTTATCACCTTCATGTCCCGGCCCAGGAAAAAGAAGAGGCCAAGGTCGTCTATGAATGCGAGGACCATGTGGTGCTCGATTTACATTCACACGGCACCATAGGCGCCTGGTTCAGCAAAAAAGACAACGAAGATGACACCGGGCTAAAGGTGTACGGGGTCATCGGCAGCCTGGGGAAAACACCGGTGGTCAAGTTGAGGCTCGGTGTCTACGGGTATTATCTGCCTTTAGCCTGGAAAGAAGTCTTCGACGGCGCCCTGACGGGCGCCATAGAGTATGAAGAAGAGGAAGTAATAGGCGAGGATGAGCTACACTGTGAGGTTGGGCGACAACCTGGGCCGCCCGAAAATCGTGGTGGTTGGATGCGGTGGTACAGGCGGCTTCGTGGCCGAGGGGCTGTGCCGGATCCTGGTCAACAGCAATCTGGACCTGCTCCTGATTGACCATGACCGGGTGGAGCGGCATAACCTTCGAAGACAGAGTTTCTTCGAGGGGGATGTCGGCAAGTTCAAGTCTCAGGTCCTTGCCGAGCGCCTGGCACGCCAGTACGGCCGGAAGATAGCATACAGTGTCTACCCTTATGAGCGCGACCTGGTCAATGAGGCAGGGTATCTTGGAATCAGAGTAGTGCGAGGGCTGATTATCGGCTGCGTTGATACGCCGCATGCCAGGAAGGCCATACACGACTCTTTAGACTGGAACGACTGGTGGCTGGATGCCGGCAACGGGTATCAATCAGGGCAGGTCCTTATCGGAAATACCAAAGATGTTGATGGTTTGCAGCAGGCGTTCGATAAAGCCACTCAGACCGTTGATAAGCTGCCGTTGCCCTCTCTACAGCTCCCCTCGCTACTAATGGCCGACGATTCGCCATCACCAGCCCAGCAGGACTGTGCCGAGGCGGTAGAAGAAAACACCCAAAGCCCTGTAATCAACCAGGCGATGGCCACCCTGGTATTAGATTTTGCCTACAAGCTTCTGACAGGTAAATTGACCTGGATGGGCGCGTATATCGACTTGGAAACGGGGACGCTGCAGGCGATACCAGCTGAACCGGTAACCATCGCCCGAATGTTCAGCGTGAAGGTCGACACGCTATTTTCCGAGCTCAAGTGCCCAATCGGTATGAGATATCGTTTACCAGAAAGGAGGTGAGCACAAATGGAAGAGGCTAAAGACAATGAAGCACAGGCTGAAGCGCAGGATGAAGTTCAGGATGAAACACAGGCTAAAGCAGAAGAGAGTAAACCCAGGAAACCAAGCGACGAGCTGAAGATCGTCATAATCCTGAAGGGAGACCGGGCCATAGTGGGCATCCAGTCTCCCGATTGTGACCCAATCTTTACCCCCCTCGAGGGAGGCTTACCCGCTGCGCTGTCCCAGATCCCGGCGCTTGTCGAGAGCGCCAATGACAAGTGGGATGCCAACCCCAAAAACCCGAAGGCGAAAATGCCCGAGCCGCCGCCGGCTCCGGAACCAGTCCGCCGGCAGGCGACCACGACGCCAAAGGAGAAAGCGCAGCCGAGCTTCTTTTAAAACCAGCCCCTTCTATGAGTTGGCCGCCATGGGGGGGAAAATTGGCCAGAAAGGAGGTTAAACGTATGGAAATTAGAGTTGAACAGCTAAGGAATGCCCTGGGGATAGTCAAGCCGGCAGTTCCCCGCAAGACCAGCCTCGATATCCTGAAGAACGTCCTGGTCAAAGACGGGCAGATGATGGCAACCGACCTTGAATCGATGGTCATCATTGATATGCCCGGGGCAGATGAGAACTTCCTTTTCCCCTACGTCGAAGTCCTCAAAATGCTCAAGTACGTTCCTGGGTACGAGAAGCTGCAGATGCACGCCAAGCGGGGAAAGCTGACGATGTTCTGGTCTGATGGCGAAGCCACCTATCCCACGCAAGATCTCGAAGAGTTCCCCGCTATTCCGGCCTTTGAGGTCAAGGACGAGGCTGACATCGATGGCGACACCTTCATCCCGGCTCTCAGCTCTGCCTTGCCTTATGCCGCCACCGGCAGCGACCGCCCCGTGCTGAACGGCGTTACGGTGCAGTTCGGCGGCCCTATCGAAGTCAGCGCCGGCGACGGCTTCCGCATGGCTCACATCGTCCTGCCTATCCAGTTCCCCGCGGAATATACCACCATCTTACCCGCGGCAGCCGTCACAACACTCCTCCATGTGATGTCCAAAACGCCAAGGACACCACCTCACGGCGATAACCTCACGGAAATCGTGCTGGCCAAGAGGCAGGTCCGTGTTGGCCTCGATGGTAAGAGGGGACTGAGGGTAGAATTCGGGCCCAACGTTTCAGTCATCGTCAAGCTGGTCGAAGGGAACCCCCCGGCCTGGCTCAAGCTCATTCCCAAAGATGAGCCCATCCTCAAGACCCAGCTCTTCGCCCGGGAGCTTGAAACGGCAGTCCGTCGCGTCAGTGATGTGGCGAGCCAGAACAGCGGCATTGTCCGCCTTCAATTCCAGGACGGAACCGCCACGGTTTCAGCCAAGGCTGACGGGCGGGAGGTTTCTGCCAAGATCTCGGTCCTCGACATGCAAGGCGCGCCAAATCGCCTAGCCCTGAATGTCGGCTATCTCACCGAGTACCTAAGCGATAAGGATGGCATAGTTACCCTGTCGTGGACCGGAGGTAAGGCGCCGGCTTCCTTCCAGCACCCCAGGAGCCCGAAAGTCCTCATTATGCCGATGGAGGCAAAATGGGACGAACCGCTGCCCTCAGCTCAGGCAGAGCCAGAAGCAGCGGCAGCCTCCCCAGAGACACCCGCCGAAACAGCCCCAGAGGCTAACCCCACCAAGCCTAAAAAGCGACGTGGGAAGAAGGCGAAGGGGTAAACAGGAAAGGGGGTGTGGGTGCCGACCCCACACCCCCGACTTCAAAGAGAGGTTTTCGATGGAAAAACAACTTAGCTACTTGCCCCCGGAGCCGGTTAAGTTTGTGATCGAAATGAGGACTTACATCTATCTCCGGCCGGATGGCAAGTGCGTCCACTCAAATGCCGGTGGGGGATTTATCGGCAAGGAATACGAGCACGATGACCCTAACTGGCAACCACCCGAGGACTGGCCCTATGAGATTGTAGATTTAAGGAAAAAAGAAAACGCAGAATGAAAGGGGGTGAACGCCCATGCAGTTGCATGACCTAGCACAACAAAGAGGGCCGGGGGCCCTGCATGACTACAGGTTCATGCCGGCAGCGGTAAAAAGAAGGGTGCTCAAGCAGTGGGAGGCGTTCCTCAAGAGCGGGTGCGCCAGGGAGAAATTCACCAAGCCTTTATACGAGCACCTAATCCAGCACTGCTCCTTCATCGCCCACTACGACATCAATGGCTTCTATGCCACTTACTTCGAGAATGGCGATGATACCGTCCACTTCTTGTCACAGTTTGACGGCAGCAAGGGCATACCAAAGTCAATAGAGTACGGCATGACCTATTGGCTTACCGATGAGGAATATCATGACATCAACTCTGAAATGGTGCGCATCGCTGCTAAATATATACCGGTGCTGGTCAAGCAAGCTGAAACAAGGCAAAAGCGGCACGATATCCACATGGCCAAGATGCTGCTGGCAAAGCACGGAATTACCTTGCCTGAGGGGGAGTGATGGAAATCAATGAGCGAGGCAACGAGGTAGAAAGGAACTTCATCCTGAATGGTGAGCGGTACCGGTGGGACTTCGACGAGAAATTCCGCAAAGCCGGCTGGGAGCAGTACGACACCAGCCAGGATGCCTGGTACTTCGGCGTGTGGATGAACAAGCAACTGCTACAGGTACTGACCTACGCCGAAGGCGATCTCACCCTGACCAAGTGCCCGGATGCAGAGCATTTCAATGCCGAAATAAAGGCGATGAATGAATTTTATGGAGAAGGTTTTATCGCCAAGACCATAGACGAGCATGGGAAGATGACAGTTTACCGGCAGGACAGGAGCCAGTTCTTTATAGAAGAGACTAAGACTAGGGGGTGAAACTATGCCCAGATGTCCATATTGCCACAAGGAAATAACAGTTATCAACTTCTGGGAAAAAGGCCAAATCGAGTACGGGGGCAATATCAAGAGGGACGGATGGTGGCCAATGCAAGATGTAGAACGCAATTTCCAGTGTCCCGAGTGCCTGGTTCCTTTTGATGCCGAGGACCTGGATAAGCTCGGTGTTCCCGAAGACTTGAGATAAGGAGGTGAGTATGGAAGGCCAATTTAAAGCTGAGCGGGCTGACTACGAGTATAAAAAAGAGCAGGCCATAAAAAAGGTTGCCGCAACGCTTGAGGAGTGCCTGGGGAAATTCCACGGCGAAGAGGAAAACCGAATCCGGGAAGACATCGCCAACTACACAATCGGCTACCTCGGCGTGTCATTCGGGCTTCATGTCAAAAGGCACCCGGATATTCCCGGGCATCTGCCCCTGTGTAACTCCGGCAGGGACTTCAGAGTTACCGGCTGAGAAGGGCAGGACAACTTATGGTAGTACGAGTAAGAGAAAACCATAGATGGACGGACTATGAGAAGGATGTAATCCGCAGCGACTACAAGCATACTCGTGAATCAGCCATTGAGCTGGCTGACCGGCTGGGAGTTACCGAGTATGCCGTCAAGGGGCAAATTGCCATAATGGGCATCGCTAAGAGTGATGACCGGCACCCCTGGTCCCCCGAGGAAAAGGAAAGACTGGCTGAGTTGATGACCCAGTACTGCCCTCGAAGGGTAGCTCGCAAGATGCACCGGTCTATCAACTCAGTAGTGGTGATGGCTAAACGTCTGAATATCAGCCGGCGCTATAGGACGGGGTGGTTTACTAAGAGGGAGGTTTGCGAGATTCTCGGCCATGACCACAGGTGGGTCCAGCGGCGTATTGATTCTGGCGCTCTTGTAGCCACCTACCATCACGAGGCACGCCCTCAAAGAAACGGGATGAGGTCATGGCATATCTCTGAGCAAGACTTAATTCATTTCATCCGCAAATATCCGGAAGAAATCGTCGGTTGCAACATGGACATTATGATGATAGTCGAACTCCTGGCAGGCATAATCAGCGACCGCTAGAAGGGGGTGAGAATTGACAGCTGAAAGGGAAGTCCAGAAAGGCATCTCGGAAATCGTCGGCGCCATATGCGACCCTATTATCGTCTGGCCCGGGGGATGGGGGGACACCCTTCCCGACTGGATAAAGGGCGCCATTACCCTGGAGCGGCTTATCGAGAACATGAAGGTGCTCAAGGAAAAGGAGGAGATGACCGGGACCGATGCCGAGGCCTGCGCTTATCTCTACACAGTCTGCTTGTCCCAGCCATTGAATCACGACTGGACGCAGATATACCTATACGTGGCTACAAAGACCATTGAGAGGCAGCGCGTTCCCTCGACCACTATGCCTTCGGACATCAGAGTTGACCTGATTACAGATTACCAGATGCAGAAACTCAAACACCTTAAAAGGTGGCTCTACGAAAGGAGAGCTAAAGCCAGGCTGGAGCGAGACCAGACCGAGCGCAGGGAGCAAAAAGAGGCAAAGGTGGCCAGGAAAGAGAAGCTGCAGCCGTCGATGTTTGAAATAATGAAACCGAAGGGTATCCCTGACTAAGATGTAGTAAAGTTTGTTCAGACAGCAAAAACCAATCTTAGAGAGGAGATACCCGAATGCATTATATTGGAGTGGATTGTCATATCACAACTCTGGATTTTGCCGTGGTAGATGAAACGGGGAGAGTAACTAAAACCGACAAAGTTGCAACCAGTGCGAAAAAATTCATTGAGTTCGTAAAGAGTGTTCGACAACCTCGCATAGTATTCATGGAGGAAGGCACCCTAGCAGCCTGGGCCTTAGAGGTCTGCGCTCGATTTGGGGAAAAACTGGTAATAACTGACCCAAGGAAGAACCGTTGGATAAGTGCTTCTGGACAAAAAGATGATACTATTGATGCTCTGAAATTGGCACAATTAGCTCGGGGTGGCTATATCAAAGAGATTCATCATCCGATTGGCCAGCGCCGGCGATTCAGAGAGCTGATGATGGCATATCATGATACTAGTAGAAACGTGACACGCATCAAGAATAAAATCAAAGCCAAGTTCAGACAAAACGGAATACAATGCACGGGGCAAACGGTCTTTTCGAAAGCCCATCGTGAAGAGTGGCGGCAGAAATTACCCCAAGACTCAAGCCTGCTTGTTATAGTAGATGGTCTTTGGCTGCAATTAGACCAAGCGGAACAAACAGAAAGGAATATCTTACTAACCGCTAAAGCACAAAGCAAACAATTTCCGGAGATAAGACTCTTTAAAGATATTCCCGGAATTGGCTTTATTAATGGGGCGACAATATCTGCTATCCTGGAAACACCCCATCGCTTTGCTAATAAAAGAAAGCTATGGATGTATGCCGGATTTGGAATAGTCCGGAGGTCATCTGGAGGAAAATTATATACAGAGAAATTAACCAACGAATACAACCACCTGTTAAAATACGCCGTTAAGCAAGCAGCTCAAGCTGCTATCCTTGCAAAAGATAATTCTTTTCGGCGGTCTTATCTGGAGATGACTCTGATAAAAGGAATTGCTCCACACCGAGCCATATCAGGCTGTCCAATAAGTGGGTAACCTAGCTTTGAGGAGAAAAACAGTTAGCTTCAAAAAATCACCCTTTTAGAGCTTATTGGACAGCCTGATATTAACTGTTGCCAGGGATATTCTGTCTACAATGTGGGCGATGTGGAGGAGTGGGGAGAAATACAATCCAGAGATTGACAGGAAAGTAAAAACTTAAAATAGGCGTAGGCTTAATACTGTTTGAAATCAATAAAGATGAACTCCAACAGCGACGAATGTAAAGGTGGGGAGAGTATCGAGAACTCAATATCCTGTGAGGAACTTCTGTTTGAATATGCCTCCCCGATTAATCCCATAATTTTTCATAGGCTTTGAGTCTCCGAAAGATGTGTGGGTAAAACAAGCTTATACCAACTGGAAAAAGATATTTTTCGCGAACACTGTAAAGGAAGAGTTTAGCAATATTGAACTACAGCGGAGGCAAGCCTAGCTACCTTAAAATCAAGGGGATACCCGGTCGTCAAGAAAGAGATTCTACCGGGATAGTGAACTGTTTTTCTTGACTTTCGGTTTCAAAGATGACTTCTAGTATATTACTAGTGGTATATGACTGAGGGGGCCGGGGGTTCGAATCCCCGTCCCCCTTTTTTGCCCACCTCATCCCCCTTTATCCCCCTCCTTTGAAAGAGGGGGCGGCGCCCCTCTTTACTTCCCCTTGGCATTAAACCATTAACCATCCCGAAAAAGTGCCTGGATTTTGATTACAGGCACTTTGGACTGCACATTCCAAGCCTTTGTTGAGTCACCGGGCCGCTTGAATAAGCCGAAGCGCGAGCTCATAGACCTCTGCTTCCATAGCGTGGTGGAATTTGTTTAGAGCTTCCAACACCGGCAACATCTTGTTTAAAGGCAGTTGACTAAGCTCCTGCTTGAGTTGCTCTGGCATCCTCTCATACATTATCTGCGCTTCTTTTGGCAACTTATTAGGTATATTCAGTCTTTCCATACTGTTTTCCCCTTGGATAGTTACGGAACCAGCCAGCAACCCGGGTCAGCCGCCATTATGTCACCGGTTTCCTCATAGGCCCTGCCCCGGCAGCCAGAGCATGTTGTATTATAGGAACATACCCCGCACTCGCCCTTTAGTAATTCTCTCTGTCGCAGCTGGGCTAATACAGGTGAATTCTCCCAGATAGACATTATGCTCTGCTCCCTGATATTACCCAGGTTAACCTGGAGCAGCATGCAGGGGTTCACTTCGCCGTTCGACAAGACCATCACATAACCCATTGGCATCCCGGCAGCGCAACCCCTCCCATAGTAAGGAACTCTTCGCAGCAGCTCTGCCGGAAAGTGCCGGGGCTGAATCTGTTTTTGTTGTAAAAGAAGAGGATACATCGGGCAAGCAGGAACCCTGATAATGATGGGACAGTCCTCCTGAGCCTCAGCAAGCCACTCCATTGCCGATTTCCTCTCGTCGTTGCTCAAGACCTGCTCCCTGCATTCATCCTTGGCCCTTCCCGCCGCTACCAGGTCAAAGAATTCAGCAGCATTGGCGCCATATTCCACCGCTAGACGCAGCATGTCGTCCAGTTGCGACAACGTCTCCTTCCTGATGACCGTGTTGAACTGGAAGGGTAGACCCACATTCCGGCATGCTTCTATGCCCTTAAAGGTCTGTTCAAAAGCACCAGTTTCACCCCTAAAGGAATCATGGGTTTGGGCATTGGCTCCGTCGACCGAGACGGCGATGGCCATGACACCCGCATTCAGCATCTTTCTAGCCATACCTTCGTCAATAAGAGTGCCGTTGCTGCCGATAGTAGTTCTTATACCTTTTGACGAGGCATATTTCACCACATCCAGCATGTCCTCTCGGCACAAGGGCTCTCCTCCATCGATGATCAGAAGCCTTATTCCCCAGTTTGACAGATCGTCCATAAGGCGGAATACTTCATTAGTCGAGAGCTCATCAGGTGACGCCTGGTCAACCGAGTCGCTATAGCAGTGCTTGCACTTTAGATTGCACTTCGTGGTGATACTGTAGGAAACCATGAACGGCGGGAGTATCTGCATAGAGAAACCACCTCATTCTAACCTTGACTATGCCAACTGGGTTTTAGTCCATGCCTATCTTACATCAGCTACCAGGGTCGTGCAAGGCTTCTGCCGAGAAACTGGAAAGGGTCCAGAAAAGGGATTCATCTCGTGGACGACGAAGTTTAATGAGGAGTGAGTTTTAAGTTGCTTTGATTGCAAAATGGACGATTGTCTAACGAGCTACTGGGGGGAAGCATTCGAGACGGGTGAGGCGAGATAAAGAACAAGTTGGTGCAGATGTTCGCTGTAACTTTTGGTGGTGGCAAGAGTTTTGTGGTACTCTTTAACTTTGCCTACATCTTTGACCTGAGTCACCTGAATATCGTCAGGTAGTCTAGAGGCGATGTCATGGTAAGCTCCGATAAAGAGAACGCCAGTCTCGCCTTCAGCTAAAGTCTCCTGGATTCTCTTCGCAATGAAATCATCGCGTTGCCTCAGCAGTTCGCCTTGAACCAGTTTGTACCTGAGGGCCCAAACCTCTTTCTCCTTCAGCGATTTGGCGTGGGCTATTTTCACTATATAGGCGTATTCCTGCTTGACTAGAGCGGGGTCTTCGGTTTTTACCAACATTGCTCCCCGCTCTAGAAGCTTTCCTACAATCTCATAGTTCTTGCTTCCCTGGCTGATACCCTCTCTAATAATCCTGAGTCCATCTGCCCCATTGGCCACCATCCCGTCCTGGTAGATTTTAAAACCCTTTACATCCAGAGCATCAAAGAATCGGGCAATACAGTCCCAGAAACCGGATACAGCCTCTTTATGCTTTTGCCACACTTCCTGCCCGAGCTCGGCCTTTGCTGTGTCATCCAGAGCTAAAGCCAAGGAACCCATGTCGGCACTCATGTGAAGGATAGGGACAAGATACAGCTTCCTCATCCTTTGCCACCCGTTGTCTCTTTAAGGCATAGCCCTCAGCTCACTACCTTGGTGCACTGTCTACTTCTCCTTAGCCGGGATATTGCCGGGCTCTTCTACTGCAGTCCCGCAACTAGGACAGAATTTGTAGAACTTCCAGAAGCGCCAGCTTGCTCCGCATCGGGAGCATTTTACCGTCCAAGGTTCACCACAATTGGGACAGTAAGCAGCCACACTACTGATGGTAGCTCCACACCCAGGACACTTGTTCCATTGTGTCATCTGTCCCTCCGCTTTAGTCTTCTTTTGTTTCGCCACGCTTACGCAACTTCTTTCTCGCAAAACCAAGAAGGTTACCATCGCTATCCAGACGGACTTCATACAGCCCTAACACATCCATCGTATCCGGGATAGCCTTTCTCTCCAGTGCCTCCAGTGAGACCACCCATCCTTCCTCTCCCTTAGCCAGGCCGATAATCGCGTTGACAGGTAGCTTGCTGAGCCTGGCAAACTCATCCTGCGCCTTCTTGACTATCTCATCGGCATTCATACTGACACCCTCCTTTTCAGCCACAAGCCAACACCATCGGTAGCCTGCCTGGCTATCGCACTGGTAAATATCTCTAGCTCACCTGGCACCAAAAGTTTAAACGTCCTACCCTTTAGTTTCCTCCTGTCCAGTGGCTTCAGTAGTCTTTTGTTCAGTAACCGGAGTTGCTGGTTTCGGCTCGACTTTACTTGCAGCCTTCCCTCGTTTAAAGAATGCCTTAATCTTCTCTACTACTCTCATCACATACCTCCCTTATTCCGATTCAAAACCATCCCCAGCCACTACAAAGCAGTGATTCCAGTGCCTGCGGATTTGTGGCATAAGGTGGCGACTTCACCTTCTGGAGCCATGGCCATCTTCTTCTGCCGGTACTCTTTTGTAGCTATCGCTCGCTGTGCCTCGTCCCAGTCCTGCCAGATGCCATACTTTAGCATGGTCTCCATGCCGGCGAGAGCAGCTCTTAGCTTTACGCCCAGCAGAGGAATGCCAGCCACGTGGATGATAAGGTCGGCATCAAGCACCAGGCCCTTGTCCAGCACCCTGTCCAGAAGGTCTACCAGCGTCGCATGGGTATCTCGAGTTGGATTCATTTGACTTCCTCTTTAACCAGTGCAACAGGCTTTGCTACGAAGCTGTAGGGAGGCCACGGGCCGGAGAAGTGAACCGAGAAGCCCTTTATGTTGTTGATTTTCTCTAGCTCTTCTCCCAGGTTATCCACCTTCTCCCTCGCTACCAGACATGAGAGACTAAGTAGCATTACCTTATTCCTGTCCGCCTTCCTGCTCTTCTCTACCACAATATCATCACAGTGACGTTTGACCCTCGCGTAGAAGTCTTTAAACCAGTCATTGGCAAGCCTTTCTATCTCAGCCTTCACTGCTCTTTCGACCTTCTGCTTATACAAATACGCTGTCCCAGGTGATTTAGCAGCCATCTCTTCCTTGATTTTTCGAATCTCTTGGCTTTCTTCTGAGATTTGCTTTGCTATTACACGGGGCGCGTAGAAGATTTGCACCCCATACTCGTCCCTGCCCTTTATTTTCTCCATTATGGCCTGAAGCCGCTCAGAATCTTCCTTAAGCCAGTCCTTCGCTACCTGATCGGGGGAAACGGCATCGTCCTTTGACTGTAAAATAGTGTCGAAGCCCATGGGGATTATGGTACCAAGCTCTCTCTGCGCCTCATCCAGAACGACCTGGTGCATCCTCACCCACTTTTTCACGGTCTCCTCGTCGCCGGATTGATATGGCTCGGCGGGACAGCTATGAACGATGGCACAAAAGCCCCCGCAGGGGATAGTGTATACCTCGCTGCCTCCTATCCCTATTGGACCCAGACTGACGGCTCTTCCGCTGGCAGCCACTCCGTATATGTACCGCCCTCTATTCTCCATTTCTCAGCTGCTCACTTGGCACACAAAATCTGCGAGTTTCCGGTAGCTTTCGATGACGTCACATCGAGGGTTATAACTGAAAATCGACTTCCCCTCATGCCAGGCTTTGGCCAGGTCGACCCTTTTCCGTATCTGAACTTCGGCCATAACGTTGCACCAGACTTCCGATGGTCGCCCCTTCCCCCGTAATTCTGTCAGGACTCTCTCTGCTACCGAGTTAGAAGTCACCATGTTGGGTACAATAGCCACAATCTCAATATCGGCATCCAGGATATCCTTCAACTCCCGCATTTCGGCCTCCAACGCCGCTATACCCCGGATCGACGTATCTTCGGCTTGCACCGGCACCAGCACCCTGCCGGCGGCAAGAAGAACGCTATCCGCCAGGATATTGACCGCCGGCGGAGAATCTATCAGACAGAATTCGAAATCGGCTGCGAGCGACTCAAGCACCTTCTTAAGTCTACTTTCGCCAGCCCTCTGCACTACCAGCTCGTCTTCGAGCCGGATTAGTGACACATGTGCCGGCATTACCCAGAAGTTCTCCGCCGGGGTGATAAAGGCTTTTATCTGGTCCACAGCCCCCTTCAATATAAGGTCGGCAAGAGGGGAATCGCTACGTGTGTACAGGGCTTTAAGACCGCATCCTGCCGTCAGGTGCCCCTGCGGGTCGAAGTCAACAAGAAGCACTTTTCGCCCCTTTTCGGCGAGTGCCGCCCCAAGGTTTATCGTGGTGGTTGTCTTGCCCACCCCTCCCTTGGGGTTAGCTACCGCCAGCGTATATCCCCGTCCTTGTCTTGTTACCATTTGCCTGTCCTTCGGGTTCCTCCTGCCATTTGTCCGGGTTAATTAGCCTGTCTATGACATCATCTACAATCTCGTCCAGCCCGTCCCTCACTGCCCGAACTGACTCCGTTATGCCCTGCTCCTCCTTGATTTCCTCAAGAGCGATATCGAGGTCCATCAGGGCTTTCCCCAACCTCTCACACTCCTCTTCGCTTAAGACCCCACTCTCCATTCTCTTTAATGCCTGAATTTTGAGAGCATCCCTGATGACCTCAACCAGAGCCAAAACCAGCCCTAGTACACCATGCTTGAGATTGGCCTCATCGACCTGAATAGCCATGCTAAACCTGCTTTCCTCCTCTTACTGCTCAGCGAGCAGTTCCTCGACAGAGCGGACTTTGGCCTTCTTTGCCTTGGCGCTTACCCAGCCACACCAGGGACATCCCTCATTTAGAAGTTCTTCAACTAGTGCTCTCTTACCACACTCAGGGCATGTCTCCTTGTTACCTGCCTGGGCTTCCTTCCAGGCTGCCTTTTCATAGTTGGTGCCGCTGGGGAACTCCAGCCCGTACCTGGCGGCGGTCTCAAAGGAAGCCAGGGCAGCTCTTATCTTGATTCCTAAAAGCTCCACCCCGGCCACCGAGACACAGATATCGGCATTAATGACCAACCCCTTGTCCAGGACGCGGTCAATAACATCGGCCAGAGTGGAGACTTCACTCTTCGTTGCTTGCAGTGGCATTTATTCACCCCCTTTGGCTTTGATATTCTCTCACTGCCCTCAGTCTTTCCATAAGCCGGGCTTCCAGCTCCTCGTATTCCTCCTCGCTTAACTCGCCATCCTGTAGCAGTACCTGGAGCTGCTGGAGCCTCTCCTTGATAGAGTCCTCAGTTATCAGGCGTTCCTTATCAATCTCGTCCCTTATCTTCACCAGAATTTCCTTGGTGAGGGTGAGCGGAACACCAATCAGAACGTCATAAAGCAGCCTGACTATCAACTCACCGACTCCAGCTTCACGTTGACGAAATTATACGGGGCCAGAGGCCCCACATACTTGAAATTAACCTTACCCTGATACTGGGAGTCCAGCTTGAAAACCTCCTTCTGGAAGTCGCTCTCCCTGGCCCGCTCTATTAAAAAGGAGGCATTCAGGATATTCTTGATCCCCAGGGGGTTATTCAGCCTGGCATCAATAGAAAGTCCCTTGAGGACGGTGTAAACCCGGTCGGCATATCTGGCCTTCCAGTCCAGAGCAATACGCTCCACTAGCTGGCCCGCTTCTACCAGCAGCCTTTCTGCTTCAACGGGGGACGGAGCAGCCTTTATCTTCGCCTTGAGCCTGGTGAGTTCCTCGCTTTTGCCTTGAAGCTCCTTAATCATGGCCTCCTGGTCCCAGAAGACCTTCAGTTCGACTTCCACCTTGCCGGCGAGCCGCGTTAGCTCCCGGGAAAGACCCTGGTAATTTTTCTCCAGCAGCTTTAGAACCTCGTCCTTACTACCCGCGATCATACCGAAGCCCATAGGGAGAAGGGTATAATCTCTCAGTAATTCGTCTTGAACTACGGTATGGGCATGGACACTCTTCCGGGTTGGGTCAATCTCCTCAAGCTCGGTATCGCTGACTACTGCTGCCATGTCTCGATAGTTGATAGTGTAAACATCAGCATCCCCTACTCCAGAGACGTTGAATCTCCGGGGTTGAGGTTCCTCCATAATCCCGTAGATATATTCATGCGGCAAAGACATCTATTCGCCTTTCTGGCTCTTTAGCCATTTCATGGCCCGTTTGAAATGCTTCTGGGAAATCTCCAGTTTATCCTCCTGGTGCCCAGCCTGAATAAATTCTCTAATGGCGACTAGCGAAGCTTCACGGCAGATAGCCTCAATATCTGAGCCAGCCATGCTCTCTGTTTCCTGAGCCAGCGACTGAAGGTTGACGTCACCGGCCAGAGGCTTTCCCCTGGTATGAACCCCGAATATTTCTCGCCGCGTTTCTTCGTCAGGTAGCGGAAATTCCAAGACGAAGTCAAATCTACCCGGTCTCAAGATAGCGGAATCAATCAGGTCCCTCCGGTTGGTGGCTGCCAGGACCAGCACTCCTTTAAGCTCTTCCAGCCCGTCGAGCTCTGTGAGGAACTGGCTGATCACCCTTTCCGTAGCCTGGGAGTTTCCTCCTAACCCCCGTTCGGGAACTAGCGAGTCAAACTCATCAAAGAAGAGGATACAGGGGCTGGCTTGCTTCGCTTTTCGGAATACCTCTCTTACTCCCCTCTCCGACTCGCCAACATATTTTGACATCAGTTCGGGGCCCTTAACCGAGATAAAATTGACCTCGCTCTCATTAGCAAGGGCTTTGGCTATCAGAGTTTTCCCTGTTCCCGGCGGCCCAGAGAGAAGGACACCTTTCGGAGGTTTGACATTTGCCTGCTGGAACAGGTGGCGATATCTAAGCGGCCATTCCACCGCCTCCACCAGTTTCTGCTTCACCTCATCCAACCCACCAACATCTTCCCATTTTACATTGGGGACCTCGACAAAGACCTCCCGAATCGCTGAGGGCTCTACCTCCTTCAGCGCCTCGGTGAAGTCGGCCATTGTCACCTCAAGCTTAAGCAGGGTTTCGTAGGGAATCTCATCCAGCTGGAAGTCAATGCTGGGCATTATCTTCCTCAGGGCATTCATCGCCGCTTCGCGGCACAGGGCTTCAAGGTCGGCCCCGACGAAGCCATGAGTAATCTGGGATAGCTTATCCAGACCTACATCTTGAGCCAGAGGCATTCCCCTGGTGTGAATCTGAAGAATTCCGAGGCGTCCTCTGTGGTCGGGAATGCTGATAGCAATCTCCCGGTCAAATCTACCCGGACGGCGGAGCGCCGGGTCAAGCGAGTTGGGAATATTGGTGGCGCCGATAACAATTATCTCTCCCCGTGACTCCAGCCCGTCCATGAGAGCCAGAAGCTGGGCGACCACCCGCCTCTCTACCTGCTTTTCTCCTCCCATTTCCTCCCTCTTCGGGGCAATGGCATCGATTTCGTCGATGAAGAGGATAGCCGGCGCGTGGGCTTTAGCCTCTTCAAAAACGGCCCTCAGGCGGGCTTCACTCTCACCGTAGAACTTTCCCATAATCTCCGGTCCAGTGATGTGAGTAAAATAAGCCGCCGTCTCATTGGCGACAGCGCGAGCAATTAAGGTCTTGCCGCAGCCGGGAGGGCCGTGGAGAAGTACCCCCTTTGGCGGGTCTATACCTAACCGTTCAAATACCTGAGGGTATTTCAGGGGAAGCTCAATCATCTCCCTGACCCTGTGTAATTCCTTCCCCAACCCGCCGATGTCCTCATATGAGACCCTGAAACCCCTAGTCTTGGCCTCACCCCTTTCCGCAACCTCGATTTTCGTTCTGGAATGCACTAACACTGCTCTCTTGGGCACAGTGCTGACAACCGTGAAATCTTGGCTACGTGTGCCAAAAAGATTGGCCCTTATGGTATCCCCCTCGACCAGCGCCAGCCCGTCCAGCAGGGTGCCGATGTATCTGGCGTCTCTCTCCCGGCTGATTGACCTGGTCAGCGTCAGGGGACTCAATACCATCTTGTCAGCTGGCAAGCAGCTGCTTTTTTGCACAGTTACTTTCTCATCCAGCGACACCTGGGCATTGCCCCGCAAAAGTCCATCCATCTGGATGAGTGATTTTCCCCGGTCCTCGGGGTAGGCAGGCATAACCTTGGCGACTGTGCTTCGCTTGCCCTCAATTTGGATGATATCCCCCACGTCAGTGCCCAGTCTTTCCAGGTCCTGCGGGTCAATTCGGGCAATACCCCGTCCCACATCCTTCGGTTTCGCTTCCCCAACACGAAGGGTCAGCGATTTAACACTGGTACTCACCACATTACACCCTTCTCGGTCATCTTTCTTTGTCAAGCTTAATCTCTAATATGCCGTTCTTGTAAGTTGTCTTTAGTGATGGTGGCTCTACCTTACTGGGGAGTAGAATCTCCTTGGCGTATTTCTTGTCCGTATCGGAAGCGGTAAGATTCAAAATATCACCGGCCACTTCAATTTTGATTTTGTCTTCAGATACTCCAGGAAGTTCAGCAATAACCAGAATATGGTCTTCTTCATCGAAGACATCGACTATCGGCTCTCGAACCTCCTCTACCACTGGCCCCTTGGCTGTTTCCCTTATATTGCCAAAACTCTCAATCACGGGCTTACCGGCGAGAGTCCTGATACTCAAGCCATATACCCCCTTGGCTCCCCTGGGCAACCCCTTAATCTCACCACTTTTCGCAACCCCTTCCTCATTCAGTTTGGCGGCCAGGTCAATAAGATTGCCTAGCCCCTTGAACAACCCACCGAAGCTTATCTTCCCGATACCGAAGTCCACTTCGATCTTGTCCTTTTCTTCCTTTTCAGCCATACTTCACCCCCACTTCGAAATATGCAGCAATGGCCTCGTTAATCACTTGGCTCACCTTCTCTCTTTCCTTCCCGGGAACCTCAAGCATTAAAACATCTAAGCAGGTTTGCCTGAAGATGTGGTTGTTCCTAAGAGCAGCCTCACCCTTCAAGTTTAATATCTTGCCTATCACAATACAGGCCCGAACAGTGGGGGTGAGCTTATTCGATTTAGCCTCCCTGACCTTTCTCACCAGACTGACGATGCGCTGGGAGTCCTCTTGGGAAAGCTTGGACTTCGTCCGTGTGATAGCGACTTCGGTCTCCTCATCGAAATTACCCAGCTCTATGGTTACCATGCGGTCGCGGAGGGCATCCTGACTCCTGTAGACCCCGGCATATTCCTCCGGGTTTGAGGTAAATATAGCGGTAAAGTTGGGGTGCACCTTTAAGTAATTCTCACCTCCCCTGGCTGCAGGAAGAGGAAGAAGCCCCTCTTCTAACACTGAAAGCAGGACGTTATTTGCCTCCGGCCGTGACCTGGTAAACTCATCATATACCAGAGTGAGCCCATACTCACACGCAGTAGTGAGACGATTGTCTACCCAGTGTGAGGTCATGCTTTCATCAGTCTTGAGCACTGAGCGAATGAAGTTATCCCTCAGATATTTCTTGCGATAGCCATAAAATCCGCCCACTAGATCGGAAGTGTTAAACTCGTGGTCGCCACAGATCAGCACCGCCGGGCGGCCTAACTGGGCGGCCAGGTGTAGAGCTATTGTAGTCTTCCCTACCCCTGTCAGTCCGCTGAAATGAACCGGGAAACCGACCTTAATGTAATCAAGGGCTCGGTTGGTTAAGTCCCTTATGTAGGCTGTCTCCACAAAGTCAATACCACGTTGAACACTAAGAGCTGTTGCTGGCTCTGTATACATAATTCCCCCCCTCAATTCCAAAGCTAATATTTCAGTTCGATTTGGTGCAGGCCTTGCTGAGAAGTGGACTGCTCTGCCTTCGACAGCGCCGGATCCCTTCCCTCCCAGCGTTCTCTTTGTAGCTTATACCTCAGTTCGGTGAGAGCCCGGTTCTTGTTGATGGTCGCCGCGAGCCTTTCTCGCGCTTTAATCATGCACTGCCTGGATTTCTTTACCGACACATCAAGGGCAGCAAAGCGCGCCCTTTCCTTTGCCAAGGCTTGCCCTAGTCGCCTATCGGTCAACAATTCTAGGTGCTCAACCTTTTCCCTGGACTTAGACAGCGAGTTAGTCCTCCTAATCTTCTGAATTCTGGCAACATCAAGGCTAGTCTTGACCTGCCGCATTGTCCTTATGTTTCTTAAAGCCTCGCTCTCCATAATACCCTCAATACCCTCACTCGCTGGCTACCGGGAAGTAAAGCTTCTCTTCCTTGCGAATTTTTCCTTTCTCCAAAAGGCTCCTTGACGCTCGCCCAAGGACAATAGGGACGACACCAACGCTGTCAGCTACCTCGGCCAAGGTTATCCCGTTAGGGTGCTCGTTGATTGCTGCCAGCAGCTTTGCTTCCAGGTCAGGGATTTCCTCCTTCTCTATTATAGGAACTTCCACCTTTTTCTTCTTCGGCGGCGCTTTTACTCCGGCTCTCTTTGCCTGCATGGTGTGAGCCAGCTCCTGCCAGGCTGCTGCTGCTTCCTTCAGGTCGGCTCTCACCTCTGTCTGGGCCTTCCGGAAATCGCTCCGCATCTCCTTGACCCCAGACCTCCTGTCAGCCACCCCTTGGGCTAGCTCCTTGCGCATCCGAGCACCCTCTTCTCTCCGCGAGTCTTGAAAGCCTTTCAACATCTTCTTGACGCCAGACTTTCTTTCTGCTTCTCCCCGTGCCAAATCCCTCCTGAGTTGGGCACTCTCATGCTTACGGGAGGTTTGAAAACCCTTAATCAGGCCCCTGGCTTCTCCCCTCACCTGCTCTGCCTCTTCCTTTATCTCCCCGACCCGCTTCGCCCTATCGTCATAGGAAGAAACAATGTCCTGTGTCAATTCCTTCATTCCTGAAGCGATTACCATCTCGCTCCTCCTTTCTTAATTTCTACTATAGCCCATGCTATTTGGCACCGTGACGCTGCTGCTTGAAGTGTAATAACAGCCTTTCTACATCCTCTCGTCGTAACTCTCTCTCGGCTTTTCTGTCCTGGCGGGCCTTAGCCGCCTCAATCTGCCTCAAGTCTTCTATCCTCAAAGATTCGCCTCTATTGACTAGCGTTTGCAGTTTGTGGTTTACTTCCTCCTGCTCTCTTCGGAAAATGTCCAAGTGCAACTGGAAGTTGCGAAGTAGAGTGAAAACCTGCCCTCCTTTATCCTGGTATGCAGCCTTGAAGTCATTTATTATCGTCCCAAGACTATCCTTATCCGCCTTCCCTTGTGTAAATTCTAGTAACCGCTCTCTTAAGGAAGAGGTAAATTCCTTCTGCCCATCCAGATACTCCTTAAGTTTTTCTCTAACCTGCTTTTTCTCTTCCTCGATTTCCTTTCTCCTCCTATCGGAATCGGAAAGAACCTTTTCCATCAGATTTTTGAAGTCTTTCCTTCGTAAAGAGCAGTTCTTAACTAGCGTTTCTCGTAGGCTGCTTCTCAGTCTTTCCCTTTCCTTATCAAGCTCAACGAAGCCCGCGTCCGAACCTACTGCGGTATGATAAGCAGCGCTGAGCAATTCATCCACCGCAGAGATCCTGTTTTGATAAGAGACGATGAGGTCTAATACGAGCTCTTTCATACTCCCTCAACATGCTAAATTGAGAGATGTTTGGCAAGACACGCTTATCGAAGGGCGTCCTGGCAAACCCTCTCCTTTTCGTCTTAAGCTGCTGGAGCAGTAAGACCGACCGCTTCGGCATACTTCAGGTAGGTCTCTACACTGGCAATGACCACTCGAGCCTCAATAGTGAGGATCTCGAGGCCAAGCAAGGAGACTCTGACCCAGGCATCGATTACGATACCCTTGTCCAGGATCCGGTCGAGAACCTCAGCCAGCCCTGAAGGTGCCATCGAGGTTGCAACCGCCATCTGTTATCACCTCCTTTCCTCTTCAGATTCGGATTCTAAGAGCCAGTCCTTAAGAGGCATATTGTACCTCTCAAGGAAGGCCCTGAAATCCTCCCTGTCAACGCGGTAATGACCGCTGGGAAGCCTAAATGCCTGCAGTTTCCCGTCCTTGATCCACTTTAGAACCGTGCTCTTGCTCACTTGGCAATATTCACCAACGAACTTTAATGTTAGCGGGACATTGTTTCGATGATTACTCAAATAGTCCTCCCCTTTATCCAGAATATAGCGAATTGCACACTTGCTTTTGTTTAGCACGCTGCATACCGAATGCTATCACTAAATAATCTTTTAGT
>CAYNGD010000010.1:0-63136 GCA_964396965.1 uncultured Dehalococcoidales bacterium | reverse complement strand
AGAACTGGTAGAGCCGGTTAAACTCCCGGGTTTCCAGCGGCCACATATCCATCTCCGTAATATATCGGCCGTCCAGGGCTGGAGTCCCCACTATTTTTGCCTCTTGTAAATCCGCCATCCTCTTCCTCCTTGTCCTGATTACGGTCTATTCAACTGGCTCCGTCCCGTAGATGACCACGGTGTGCTGGGCACAGGCACCGCTCAGGTTATGGGCCAGGGCAATCTCGGCCCCCTTGACCTGATTTATCGCCCTCCCCTGGAGCTGCTTGCACAGCTCGAGAGACTGGCGGGCGCCGGAGGCACCGAAGGGGTGTCCGCAGCTCAGCAGGCCGCCATCGGTATTTATGGGATGCTCGCCGTCGATATTAACAGCGCCAGAAGCGACATAAGCGCCGCCCTCTCCCTTCCGGCAGAAACCAAGCTCCTCGACCTCTATAATCTCAGATATACTGAAGCAGTCGTGTGTCTGGGCCACATCTATATCCTTGGGAGCTACCTGGGCATTCTTATAAGCCACCTCAGCCGCCTTCTTCATATGAGGCCACTCGGCCAGGGTCTCACCCGGCCAGCCCGCCGACATGCTGTGGGTGGCGTGCTGCCCGGTGCCGCGGATATAGACCAGCGGCCGGTCGGAAAGCTCCCTGGCCCTCCCCTCCGAGGCGATGATAACCGCCGAGGCGCCGTCAGTTAGAGGGCAGCAGTCAAAAAGACCAAAGGGATCGGCAATGAGCCGGGCGCCCAACGCCTCCTCCAGGGTGAGCGTCTTGGGGTAGAAGTGCCCCTTGGGGTTGGTCGAGCCGTAGTTATAGTTGGCCACCGAAACATGGGCCATCTGCTCCTTGGTCGTCCCGTAGCGCTTCATGTGCATCTTGGCGACCATGGCAAAAAAGGGCGGGGGTACGCCCAAACCCATGGCCGAGTCCCAGTCATGGTCATTGACCGCCAACTCGGTATAGTTGGTCTCCCATCTCTGGGGCAGATAACTCTTCTCAGCGCCGGTAACCAGAACTATCTCAGAGATGCCGCTTTCCACCAGCCCCTTGGCCAGAATAATCCCGGTGTTGGAGCCAGCGCACAGGGTATCCAGCCTGGTACAGATTGAGGTCGGCTTTAATCCCAGTCGGTGAGCTATAAGCGGCGCCGTGTTAAGGCCGTTGGAATGCCTCCCCACCTTGGTGGAACAAAAGAGGAGGCCATCGATATCAGCCGGCTTCAGTGCCGGAATGTCATCAGCGCAGGCCTTGGCTGCCTCCTGAACCATATCGTATAGGGTCGCCTGCCTCACGCCAAATTTGCTCACCCCACCGCCAACGATGACCGCGTTCTTCTTACTCGCCATCTAAACACCTCCTGTTTTCATCTCACCGCCCAACCCTTTTAGCCTGGCGGGGTTGAACATAACGTTGCTCTCTCCATTATCCCACTCCGCCCTTCGCAGCGCAACTCCACCCCACTCCCCGCAGCTGGTATCCGAGCCTGAGGCAGAAGTAACCGGCCAGGGTTACCGGGATAGAAGGTGGTAGCGCATACCGGATTCGAACCGGTGATCTCCTCCTTGAGAGGGAGGTGTCCTAAACCCCTAGACGAATGCGCCACTCATAAAGAAGACGCCAATTGTTCACCAAAGTGCACAACCAAGCTACTTGAAAAGTCTATCACAAGTCGTCCAGAGGGGCAAGCAAGGGCAACATTGAACCAAAATTAAGCAATCCCCATTCAGTATGGGCATTACCTAAAGAATGGGAGCGCCCCCAGTTCCGGCTTTAGCTTATCTTGGTGATTTTTATCGGCGACGACAGTCCAATATCCTCTGCCGCCGTCTGACCGTTGCCGTACTCGCCGGTCACATTGCCCTGGCCATCAACTATGAGCCAGGTTTTCTCGTGCCAATTCCCGTCCAACTGGATGAGAGTGCCATCGGCAACCTCAATCTGCCAAGTGCCATCGGAAAACACGATGTCCTTGGTGGTGGGAGCACCCCAGCCATCAGAAGCAAAGTAGCACGCCCTCCCGTCGGGCAACTCGACAACCAGCACCGGATGCGCGGCCATGCCCGCCATACTACTAATGTGCGCGGTCACGGTCCTTTCCGCCGAGGAACTGGCGCTGGCTTCGCCGTATTTGAACGGAATGAGAGTAAGGAATGCCGCCTCGGCACAACCACCGTGTTGCGCTAACCAGTCGCCCGGAATAGTCATAACAACCCCAGTAGACCAACAGTAGACCTGGCTAGCATCGGCGTCGGCACATAAAAGTCCGACGTCCCAATCTGATACCTCTTGGCAGCCTTGGGCAACCACACCGCCGCTGGGGTCATAGATGATATACCACGCTTTGCTTGATGCCGCTGCCCCAGACCCAAGGCCGCGACAACTTGCCTCCGCCGTTATTTCCACCGTCCCCGAAAAGTAGATGGTGCTGCCCACCGACGGCGTATCATCCGTGACACTGATGTCGCTGCAATTGACCTCGGCCTCAGCCGACCCACCCCAAGCTAAAATCGGCGATGCGAAAACCAGCATAGCCAGCAAGGCGATAGCAACTGAGATAAAAAGTTTTTTCATTGTCCCTCCTTTTAAAAAATAATAAACCGACCTTTTTAGGTCGGTTTCACTACTGGCTCCCCACCACCCAAGTGACCATCTATAGATGGCGGTTCAGCGCTACCTAATCAGCTTCACTACTGGTCAGGCGGTCAGATCATCTTTGCTTCTCCCAACCTATTTGTCGTTCATACCCTCAAAATCTCCTTGCCGCTAGATGATAATTCGCCATCGGGCAAAAATCAAGGTGACTTATCCTACCTTTACCTAACTACACACTGCCTTGGGATTATTTTACGACGATTGCGCCACGATGAGCTTGGCTGGGGAAGAAGGATTCGAACCTTCCCTTACGGATCCAGAGTCCGCTGTCCTACCACTAGACGATTCCCCAGCACGGGTAGATTATAACACAGGGCCAGATTTGAGGGCAATAACAGGCCAGTTGACACCGCCCCCTTAAGCCTTTATGCTGACTACAAGAAGGAGCCAGTTTTGGAGTTAGCCGCGCTGCAAAAGAGCCTGGGCATCTCTTTTAACGACCCTTCACTCCTAGAACAGGCCCTGGTTCACAGCTCCTACGTCAATGAGAACCCGGCCGCCACCGCCAACGAAAGGCTGGAGTTCCTGGGCGACGCCGTTCTGGGCCTAGTCATCGCCCAGGAGCTGTACCGGCGCCTTCCCCTCTCCAGCGAAGGGCGGATGACCGAACTCCGCTCCCGGCTGGTACGCGGGGAAGCCCTGGCCCGTTTGGCCAAAGACATCGGCCTGGGCGACCACCTCTACCTGGGCAAAGGGGAGGAGGCGAGCGGGGGAAGAGAGAAACCAGCCAACCTGGCCGGGGCTATTGAAGCGGTCATCGCTGCTATCTTCCTCGACCAGGGCATTAATATAGCCCGGGACTTCATCCTAAAGCTAATGGCTAACGAGCTGGACAGGGCAATAAGCCAGGGGATAGAGCCCAACTACAAATCACAGCTGCAGGAGCTTATCCAGGCCAGGCACCAGCCAACGCCCAGCTACCGGGTTATCGAGACCACCGGGCCGGACCACGACCGGAGCTTCACCGTCGAGGTAAGGGTGGGCGACACCGTCCTGGGGAGAGGCTCGGGCAAGAGCAAGAAAACAGCCGAAGAAGAGGCCGCCCGCTCCGCCCTGGAGCAGCTTTCCGCCGACTTTACACCATAGCCCCTCTTTGCTAAACTTTAACTGGCCGGGCCACCGGTTACTATCCTCCGCAGAGGTGCTACTATGGGAGGCCGAGATTACCGGCATAGAGAACCGAAGAAGCCGAAGAAGGACGCCAAGAAAATAGTCGCTACCACCATCCTGCCGCCCACGGTGACGGTGGAGGTGGTCAAAAAGGGAAAAAAGCGGAAAGAGGAAGAGGAGGAAAGATAGCGGCCTGCCTGCTTAAGGCCCGTCTCAGGGTAAGGCGATGGCTGATGGCGATTTAGCCTCTCTAGAGGCGACGGTTCACGGCTATGTCCAGGGTGTCTTCTTCCGCGCCTTCGTCGCCCAAAAGGCTAAAGGGCTGAACTTAACCGGCTACGTGCGCAACCTGCCCGGCGGGGCGGTGGAGGTCGTCGCCGAGGGGGAAAGGAAACAGCTGGAGAGACTGTTAAGTCAGCTCAAGGTGGGGCCGCCGGCGGCCAGGGTGGAAAGGGTAGCGGCCAGCTGGTCAGAATACAGCGGGGCTTACTCCGGGTTCAGGATAAGATACTAGCTAACCTGCCTCAAGCCATAGTAACGTTCGTTCCTGAGCAGATGAGACAGAACCTCCGGCGAGATAAGCCGGGGGGCACCACTCCGCCGCTCCGCCAGCTGCCGGCTCAGCTCCTCCAGACTCAGGGGCCGGTTGCCGTCGGCCAGGAAGACCCGGAATATGCTCTCCAGGACGGGCGGCCTGTCGATAAAAAATCCGGGGGCTTTGGCACAGCAGTCCCTGATATGGTTGATAAGGTCAGCCGGTGAAAACGGCTTTTTAGCCTTCTCCAGCCGCTGCCGGCAGTCGGGGCACAGACAGTCCCGGGACAGCACCAGAAACGAGCGGTTATTCCGCTCAAGCCAGTCCAGGTCAATAAACCAGCCGGCCGGGGTCGGGTCTTCAGCCATGCTCTATACCTAGCCTTCTAGTCCTACTCTGGCTTCCTTAATCAGATCGAGGTAACCGGACTTAAGCCCCAGCTCCCTTACCGCCTCGGAATCCACCTCATAGGGCTCGCCGACGAAAACTTTGCCGCAGTCCTCAACCTTCCCCTGGGTAGGGTCATCCCGGACGGTGAACTTCTGGCGGGCCTCGATTATTCCCAGGTCAAAGGGCAGGGTAAAGTAGAGGTCGGCGATAACCTTATCAATGCCCAGGCCGTATAAAGACTTCCAGCCCCTCGGCCCTTTGCCGTATTTGGTGCTGGGCAGTATCGAGAGCAGATTCATTATGCTCAAATTCGCCCCGCCCTTGACCACCTTTAACGGCGCCACCGTTATCAGGTAGTCGCAGGAAAGGATAACGTTGGGCACCCAGAAGGTGGGCACCATCAGGGGCTTGGGCAGAGGGTTATCCACCTCCACCCAGACGCAGTCCTTCACGTCCAGGGTCAGCACCCGGGGGAAATCGTAGCCCAGCGCCTGATAGACCGGTAACACCGGCTCCCCTCCCGGCGTGCCGGCCAGGAGCAGAATATCGGCATCGCTGATGCGCCGGATGCCCTCTATCAGCGCCGAGAGCATCTCCCGGCTGGTGGTCACCGGATAGGGCACCGGATAGGCGGCACTTGGGCTAATCAGAACCCGCCTGGCCCGGGAAAGCACCGAGGACGGCTCAAAGACGAACCCGGAAGCATTAAATATCAAGACTGCCTCCAAGACTGATTACTCAACATCTTCACCCCAGTCCAGCATCATTACCTCGACCTCATCCCCCGGCTTCACCCCGGGCTTGTCCTCAGGGACGATGGCCAGCCCGTTGGCCAGCGCCATCGAGGTCAGAATCCCCGAGCCCTGGGGGCCGGTCAGCCGGGCAACGTAGCCGCCGCCACGCTTTTCCACCGTCACCCTGGTGAAGACACGGCGCCCGTCGGTATTCTCGATGGCGTCCTCCACCACCGCCTTAACCCTCGGTTTGTTCAGGTTTCTACGGCCCATCATCTTGAGCATGGCCGGGCGGACGAAGAGTTCAAAGTTGACCATGGCGCTAACCGGGTTGCCGGCCAGGCCGAAGAAGGGTATGCCCTTAGCCCCACCCCACCCCTTAAGCAGACCAAAGACCAGGGGTTTCCCCGGCTTCTCCCGCACCCGCCAGAAGACAATCTCACCCTCTTTAGCTAAAACCTTCCGGACCACATCATAGTCGCCCAGCGAGACGCCGCCCGAGGTCAGCACCATGTCGGCCTCCAACCCGGGACGTAGCTTGGACAAGAGCGAGTCCTCGTTATCCAGGGCTATGCCCAGCATCTTGGGCAAGGCGCCGTAGCGCTGAACCAGCGCCGCCAGGCTGTAAGAGTTGCTATTATATATCTTGCCCTTAACCAATGGTTTGTTGATGGCCATTATCTCATCGCCGGTGGCTAAAATAGCCACCACCGGGCGGCGGACAACCTGCACTTTAGGGCAGCCCAGCGAGGCCAGCACCCCTATCTCCGAGGCCCGCAGCGCCGTCCCCTTACTAAACACCAGCGAACCAGCGGCGATGTCTTCCCCCGCCCGCCGGACCTCGGCACCGGGCTTGACCTCAATCAGGATGCCTATCTCGGTTGGATTCCCCCCGCGCTCTGACTCATCGGTATCCTCGAACCTGACCACACTGTCGGCGCCCTCGGGTAGCGGCGCCCCGGTCATAATCCGGACCGCCGTCCCCGGCTCCACACGAGAGCGGGCCACCGCCCCGGCGGCCACGGTCTCGATAACGCGCAGGAGACGGGACGATTTGGGGCCGGCACCCCTGGTATCGGCTGACCTGACAGCATAACCGTCCATGGCCGAATTGTCCAGCGGTGGGATGTTAATTTTAGAGAAAACATCCTCGGCCAGGACCTGCCCCAGACAGTCCAAAATAGGCCTCTCCTCGGCCTCAAGGACGGCTATATGCTCCAGAACCTTCTCCAGAGCCTGGTCAACGCTTATCACCGCTTTACATACCTCATTGCTATCTGGCGCGCTCTCTCCAAGTCAGCCTCGGTATTAACATTAAAAAAGCTCAGGTGCCCGGGGTCGAAGCGGTCAATCTCCTCGGCCTCCACATACCTCACCCTGACCAGCTCAAACAGCGCCCTGACCTCCAGGACTCCCCGCTTTAGCAGCCTTTCGATATGGGGCAGGCAGTTCCGGGCATAAACAGCGTGGAGCGGCTCCACCAGCTCGCCCAGGCGGGGGACCACCAGGTCAAAGCCGGCCGAAATCCCCACCATATAACGCAGCAGGACCTGGCTCAGGAAGGGCATATCGCCAGCAACCACCAGGTTATAAGAGGAGCTTGACTCAGCCAGCCCGGTATAGATGCCGCCCAGGACACCCCTACCGGGGTAGATATCGGTTACTATCCTGGCCTCCTGATAGTCATCAAGCTGGGGAAGAGACCTCCTGCCAGCGGTAACTATGATGATATCACGGTTAAATGGGGTAAGCTGAAATAACACCCGCTGGAGCAAGCTATCGGCGCCAACCGTTTCCTGAATCTTGTCCCGACCCAAACGCAAGCCCTTGCCGCCGGCAAGAACAATACAGGTTATATCCAAGGTATGCTTCTCAGTCCCCTCTAGCCTCACCCATATTTTATTATACCACTATAAGTCAACCGCCTGAAGCTACAGTGCCGGTTTGAGCACGATAATCTGAGTGGTGTCGGGCAGCTCCCCCGGTCTGAACTCGGCCTGGCTGGAATCGGACCGGCTGACGTTAGCCTTGCCGCTCAAGAAAGCCTCCACTCCGGATATAGACAGGGTGCTTTTCTCCGTCTTATAGTGCATGGGGATGACCACCCTGGGCTTCAGATGGTTACAGACCTCGGCAGCCGTTCTGGCATCAATGGTGAAGTTGCCCCCCACCGGGATGAGCAGCACGTCAACGCGGCCTATCTCCGCTAGCTGCCTCTCATCAAGGCGGTGCCCCAGGTCACCGAGGTGACAGACGGCCACCCCGTCAACCTCAAAGCAGAAGATGATGTTGCCGCCCCGCATCCTCCCCCCACTGTCGTCATGAGCGCTGGCGATACCCTTAATCTCTATCCCTTTGACCGCTGACCGGCCCGCCCGGCTGACCACCTCGGGGTTACCCCTCACCGCAGCCACATTGTTATGGTCAAAGTGCTTATGGCTCACGGTAACGATATCCGCCGACTCGGTTATCTCCCCGTAGGTCAGGTCGGGGCTGGGCGTATAGGGGTCGGTGACTATCTTGACCCCGCTGTTGGCGGTGATAGCAAAGGCGGAATGGCCTAAATACTTAATCTTCATCCTTGAAACCTCTTAGAAGTAACTGTCTGCCGATTTGACCGCCTCCACCACCAGCTCGGCGCTTTTTTCGAGGTCTTGCAGGCTCAAAAGCTCCACCGGCGTGTGGATGTACCTGGTGGCGATACTGATAACCCCGGAGGGGATGCCCTCGCGGGTCAGGCTGATGGCGGTGGCGTCGGTGGTGCCCCTCTCGGTGACGTCCATCTGGTAGGGAATACCCCTGGCCTTGGCCGTCTCACGGAGCCACTCCAGCACCTTGGGGTGGCTAATCACCCCCCTCCCGCCGGCGTCCATCACCGTAATCGCCGGCCCCTGGCCAATCTGGATGGCGGAGTCGGTCTTCTTGATGCCGGGGTGGTCCCCCGGTATGCAGGTATCGATGGCCAGGCCGACATCGGGGTTCAGGCCAAAGGCCGAGGTCTTGGCCCCCTTCAGGCCCACCTCCTCCTGAACGGTGAAGACAGCCATCACCGTGGCTTTCAGGTCAAGCCCGGCCATTCTCTTTAGGGCGGTAACCAGCACCACGCCGCCGGCGCGGTCGTCAAAGGCCTTGCCGGTGACCCGGTCGCCCGCCAGCGCCACCAGCCTCCGGTCGAGGGAGACGGGCACTCCCGGCTCGATGCCCATCGAAGCCGCCTCGTCCTTCGAAGAGGCGCCGACATCAATGAACATATCCTTGGCCTCAATCGGCTTCTTCTTCTCCTCCTCTTCCATCACGTGCACTGGCTTGGAGCCGATGACCCCGGCCAGCGTTCCCTTGCTGGTGTGCAGCAGCACCCGCTGGTTGAGCAGCGTCTGGTCAAACCAGCCGCCAACTTTAGCAAAATGGATGAAGCCCTCGTCATCGACATATTTGACCAGAAGGCCTATCTCGTCCATATGGGCGGCCAGCATCACCGAGGGCGACTTGCCCTTCTTGATGGCGATTAGATTGCCGAAGCTATCGATTTTGACCTCGTCCACGCAGGGCTTTATCTCCTTCTGGATAACCTCCCGGACGTCCCCCTCGTAGCCGGAGATGCCGTGGGCATTGGACAGCTTCTCCAGCAGTTCCCTTATTTGCTTGGTCTCTTTTTTCATTTTCTATAACCCCCATCTCTATTTATCTAGCGCCTCGCCTCACGAACCACCTTGTCCATCACCGGGGTGATATCCCGGGAGGTATCCACCGCGTAGTGGTTATGGTGCATCTTCTCAACCGATTGTTTCATTTTCTGGTAGACCGCCCAGTCGGCGTCCGATTTACTCTGGGTACCAGCCTTCTGCCGCAATTTAAACCGCTCATAGACCACCTCGGGCGGTGCCTCCACCCGCACCAGAATCAGCCTCACCCCCAGCCGGTCGGCGATACTGTAGAGCCGCTCCCGATAGCGCTCCGATAGATTGGTCGCATCCAGGACCAGCGAAATCCCCCGCCTGAGCAGACGCTCGATGAGAAGATGCAGCGCCCGAAAGAGGCGGGCGCTCTCCTCGGGGCTATAGCCCGGCCGCGGGAAAAGCACCTTGCGCAGGGCGTCGCTCTCCAGAATGACTATGGGGAGCCTCTCGGCCAGCTTTTGGCAGAAATAGGACTTCCCTGTCCCGGGCAGGCCGCTGACGGCGATAAAAGCGGGCTCGGTCACCGCCTCGGGCAGCTCTCCCAGGCTCTCCGTCAGCCGCTGCACATCAGCAAGAAGCCGGCTGTCCTCCACAACCCCATTATAGAAGGTTTGCCCTGTTTTGACCAGACAGTTTACTGTTTTTTGCCCCTCTGCCCGCAGTCAAAGATAAAGCCCCTGACGCTCCGCGTCCGGGTGGCGGCAGCTATAGCGGTGGGAATAAACTTGGCCAGTATTATCAGGCCGAGGACGACGCTGTAGATGACAAAGGGCGCCGATTGCATACCCAGCCAGCCGATAAAGGGCAGCGACAGCAGCCCGACCCCCATCGACATGGCGACGTTGCGGGTGATGGCAAAGACGATGGCGGCGACGGCGAAGAAGAAGGCCAGCCCCAGCGAATAGTGGTAGAGGGGCAGCAGGACAAACAGGCCGCCGATGGCGGCGCCCATCCCCTTGCCCCCGCTGAACTTGAGCCAGACCATCCAGTTATGGCCGACCACGGCGGCCACCGCCGCCGCCAGGACGAATGGCGTTGACACGCTCAAAAGCCAGTAGGCTATGGCCACAGCGGCGGCCCCCTTGCCCAGGTCAACCACCGCCACCACCACCGCCGCCGCCTTGCCCACCTCCCGGTAAACATTCAGGCCGCCGACATTACCCCCACCCAGCCGGCGAACGTCCTCGCCTCTGGCCAGGCGGGTGACGATATAGGCGGTGGGGGTGGAGCCGAGCAGATAGCCCAGAACTATCGCGATAATGCCGTAAATCATCTAGTCCTCCTTGTAGAAAGCCAGCCCCAGGGTGCCGGTGCCGGTGGCGTAGCCCATCACCGGGCTGAACTCGGTAATCCAGAGCTCGACACAGTTAAATTCAGCGGCGACCCTCTCTTTAAGCTTCTCGGCCTCCTCCGGGGCGTAGGCATGCATCACCGCCACGTGAACCGGGGCCTGTCCCACCCTGGCCTTCATTATATTAAGCATCTTCTCTATGCCGCGCTCCCGGCTTCTGGCCGCGGTGACAAAACGAACAATCCCCCCGGAGCTGGTGAGTATTGGCTTGATGTTAAGCATAGACCCGGCTATGGCGGCTATCTTGGGTATGCGCCCGGTGCGGTAAACATGGCGGATGGTATCCAAAAGGGCGAGGAAGGTGACCCGCTCCCTCATCTCCTCGGCGACCTTGACCACCTCGGCCAGGCTCCTGCCCGCCTCCGACGCCCGCGCCGCGGCCAGGGCAATCAGGGCCTCGGTGGCGGTGACCGTCTTGGTGTCCACCACCGCTACCGATAGCTGAGGCAGCTCTTCCCTGACCTCAACTATGGCCCGCTTGGCGGCATCATAGGCCCCGCTGAGCTTGGTCGAAAGGGTAAGGCAGAGGATATCCTTGGCCCGCTGGCTCGCCTGGCGGTAGGCCTCAATGAAGATGCCAGGCGAAGCACCAGCGGTCCGGAAAGACTCCGGGTCCTTTAGGAACAGCTCATAGGCTTCAGTCGGGGTTATGTCCACCCAGTCCCGGTATATCTTCCCTTCGAAGGTGATGGGGATGGGGGCGATGGTGATGCCGTACTGCTCCACCTGCTCCCGGGTGAGGCAGGCGATACTATCGGCAACAATAGCTACCTTATCCGCCATCTGAACGCTCCTTTAACCATCGGGGTAAAAGGCTACCCCCAGAGTACCGGTACCGCAGGCATAGCCCATCACCGGGCTGAACTCGGTAACCCATAGCTCGGCACAGTTAAATTCGGCGGCGACCCTCTCCTTGAGCCTCTCGGCGTCATCCGGGGCATAGGCATGCATCACCGCCATATGGACTGGCCTCCGCCCCACCCTGTCCCTGGCTATCTTGGGCATGCGCCCGGAACGGTAAACATAGCGGATGGTATCCATAAGCGCCGCCACGCAGACCTTACTCCTTACCCCCTCAGCCGCCTCAATCGCCTCAGCCAAGCTACCGTCCGCCTCCGCCGCCCGCGCCGCCAGGGCGACAAAACCCTCGGCGGCGGTGACCGTCTTGGTGTCCACCACCGCTACCGATAGCTGAGGCAGCTCCTTCCTGACCTCAACTATGGCCCGCTTGGCGGCATCATAGGCCCCGCTGAGCTTGGTCGAAAGGGTAAGGCAGAGGATGTCCTTGGCCCGCTGGCTCGCCTGGCGGTAGGCCTCCAGACACTCCCCCGGGTTGATGCCGGAGGTCTTGAAGGCGGTGGGGTCCTTTAAGAAAAGCTGGTAGGCCTCGGAGGGGGTGATGTCCACCCAGTCCCGGTAGAGCTTATCCCCGAAGTAAAAGTTAACCGGCACGATTCTAATACCGTAGTGCTCCACCAGTTCCCTGGGGAGACAGGCAACGATATCGGTAACGACGGCCACCTTCGGCAACTATGGCCTCCCTGGATAGCAGCCTTGAAAATCCCTGATTACCGGCTGGAATGTCTCAGGGTCCGTTCCACCAGCGATGGGCTGAGCAGGACCAGCAGCATTACCACCATCAGAATGAGAAAGGCGAGGATACTGAGCCTGCCCTCAGTATAATAGGCAACTATGGTCAGGGTTATCAGCCCCGATACCACCAGCACCGACACCCTTAACCAGCGCTTCTTAAGCCGAATAAATGTCGCCACCGTTACCCCCAGGGCGAGGAAAGTTAGCCCAATCCAGGGGGCAAAGTCCTGCATGCGCTGGAGCCAGTCTTCAGGGAACTGATTAATCGGCTCGATGGCCAAAAACCAGCCGATGACGGCGGGCACCGGCAATAGCATCAGCGAGGTGTACAACCAGTCCCTCTTTATCGTCTGAAGGGTAATAGCGTATAACAGCCACAGCGCCAGGGGGAGATAGAAGAGGATGGCCACCCAGGACCAGCTTCTGGGCAGATAGAGCAAAAGCAGGGCCGCCGCCACCACCGGCACCAGGGAGTAACCCAGCCAGGGGAAGAGCCAGGCCGGCTTACCCCGCCACCAGCCGTAGACAGCCATAACCAGGACCAGCGTCAGCATGGCTAAAAGCCAGCCGATACCCCGCCACCAGTTGAGGGCGAATAAGAGGCCGAAAAGCAGGTGGGGGGTAGCCGCCAGCAGCGCCTGATTCCAGCTGCCCTGGCTGTGGGCCTCGTAAATCTGGCGGGCGACCAGCTTGGCCGAGCCCAGCAGGGTCAAACAGGTGCTGGCCGCCTCCTCCTCCGAAAGCCCCGATTCCTGCAGCTCCTGGACCTCGTCCTCAATGTGCGCCTCCAGCTCCCGGATGACCTCTCGCTCCGAGGAATGGTCAAGCCTCAGGTTGTCTTGCACACTATCCAGATAGTTACTGAGAACGGTCAGCATCTTCTCCTGCCTTAAGTTAGTCAGGCACCGGCTGAATAATCAGGTTCATCGCCGTCAGAAAGTCCAGCCACTGGCCCCTCTTGGCCACCAGGCTGTTCAGCCCCTTTTCGGTGATGTGGTAGTACCTCCTCTGCCGCCCGTTGGGCAGCGTCCGCCACTCGCCCCGGGCCAAGCCCGCCTTCTCCAGGCGGTGAAGGGCGGGGTAGAGGGTGCCCTCCTTAAACTTAAAATAGCCCTGGCTCCGGTTCTCCAGCTCCTTGATAACCTGGTAGCCGTACATCGGCTTCCGGACTATCACGCAGAGGAGCAGGGCATCGACATTACCTTTGATTAAATCATTCTTTTTTTCCATCTAAATACCTCGCTTATCAAAACACCTAGTGCTACTATGCACAATAGCACATACTAACGGTGTTGGCAATAGGTCAAATACATTCACCCATATTCACCACTAGTTAAAAAATAGGCCAAGGCAGCGGCTCTGGACATTTAGATAAATCTCTACTAGACTTTATCAGGGTGGTAGCTGGCGGACAGGGCTATTCTTTTACGGTGAACATCGAAATGAAGGCCAGGATAGCAGCTATCGCCCCAAAAACTATATCGTCCCAGATAGCCATACCGAGTAACGAGTTCAGAACCACCCAAACACCCAGGGAACAGATTGCTAGACTGAGAAGTTTCATCTTGGTTAGCGCTCATCTCCTTTCTTTGAGTTCGCTATAGAAGCAGCCGCTGCCTCGGCAACAGGAAGGCTTTTCACATGATACCTAGAGTAACTAGGTAAAATATAGCACATAAAATATCGCTTTGGCAATAGGGTATGGGAAACAGACAATATTTAAAAGGGGGTGGTTAGGCGGAGAACCTGCCCAGGATGAGGGTGGCGTTGGTGCTGCCGAAGCCGAAGGAGTTGGAGAGGGCTATCTTTACCCCGGCCTTCCTCGACTTATTGGGCACGTAGTCAAGGTCACACTCCGGGTCTGGACTCTCAAGGTTGATGGTGGGCGGAATTATGCCCTGATTAATCGTCAGCAGGCTGAATATCGCCTCGGTCACCCCGGCCCCCGCCCACATATGCCCCAGCATCGACTTGTTGCTGCTGATGGGAATATGGTAGCTCCGCTCCCCGAAGACGCTCTTTATCGCCCGCGTCTCAGAAAGGTCATTGAGCACGGTTGAGGTGCCGTGGGCGTTAATATAATCAATTTTATCAGCAGTAATGCCGGCATCGCTAAGCGCCAGCCTCATACAGGCCGCCGCCCCCATACCCTCGGGGTCGGGGGCGGTGATATGATAGGCGTCGCTGTTAAAGCCGTAGCCCAGTATCTCGCCGTAAATCCTGGCCCCCCGGCTTAAGGCAAACTCAAGCTCCTCCAGGATGACCACCCCCGCCCCCTCACCGATAACAAAGCCGTCACGCTCATTATCAAAGGGGCGGCTGGCCTTCTCCGGCTCGTTGTTTCGGGCCGTCATCACCTTCACCGGCTCCAGCCCGGCAAAGACCAGGGGCCGGATGGCCGCCTCGGCCCCGCCAGCAATCATGGCATCGACCTCCCCCCACTGGATAGCCCGGCAGGCATCACCGATGGCGTGCGTCCCCGATGCGCAGGCGGCCACCGAGCACATATTGGCCCCCTTAGCCCCGAACACGATAGCCACCTGCCCGGTGGCCATATTACAGAGGAAGCTGGGCACGAAGAAGGGGGAAATCTGCTGGCGGGCGCCCCTAATCAGCAGCTCGTGGTTCTTCTCGATGCTCTCGATACCCCCCATGGCCGTCCCCACCGAGACCCCGATTCTTTCACTGTTAGTGCCATCTATGACAAGCTTGGAGTCCTCCAGCGCCATTCGGGCGCTGGCCAGGGCAAAATGGATAAAGCGGTCGCCGCGCTTGACCAGCTTGCGCTCGATGAAGTCCAGCGGGTTAAACCCCTTGACCTCACCGGCAACCCTGGTGCGGAAGCTGCTGGCATCGAAGCTGGTAATCTCTCCCACCCCCGACTTACCCTGGCACAAAGACCGCCAGCTATCCTCCACCCCCACCCCCAGCGGGGTGACGGCGCCCATCCCGGTGACAACTACCCTTCTCTTCAAAATCACTTCTCCAGAGGTAAAGAATTGGTGAAAACGACCTCTCTGGGCACCTTATAGTTGGCCAGCCGCTCCAGGCAGAACTTCTTTATCTCCGCCTCGGTGGCCACCTCACCCGGCTTCAGCCTGATGATGGCCCGGGGTATCTCCCCCCGCTGCTCATCACGAATGCCCTCCACCCCCACCCCAGCCACCTTGGGATGGTTGGCCAGCACGTATTCGATATCGCTGGGGTAGATATTCTGTCCCTTGGCGATAATCATCTCCTTCTTCCGCCCCGCCGCAAGGAAAAGCCAGCCCTCCTCATCAACTCGACCGACATCACCGGTATAGAGCCAGCCGTTCTTGATTACCCTAGCGGTGGCCTTAGGTTTGTTATAGTAGCCCTTCATTATCGGCCCCCGCACGATTATCTCACCCGGCCTGTCCGGCGGCAGCTCCCGCCCGTCATCATCGACTATCTTCAGCTCCCAACCGGGCAGGGTTTTGCCTACCGAGCCCGGCTTGCCCCCACCGTCAACCGGCTGGCAGGTGACCTGGGCCGCTGATTCGGTCATGCCCCAGAAATCAACGGCGTTAAAGCCCAGAAAGTGCCTGATTTTCTGGGCAATACGGGGCGGCATAGCCGCCCCGGCGGTACCCCAGAGGCGGATAGAGCTCAGGTCACACTTTATTTCCTCCGCTTCGATAGCGCCGATGATTAAAGCATGGACGAAGGGCACCGTCATAAAAATGGTCGCCTTCTCCTTCTCGATAATCTCCATAAGGCTGCTGATGGACAGGCCGGGCACTATCACCACGGTGCTGCCTTTGGCCACGGCGGTCAGCAGTATTACCACCAGGCCAAAGGCATGGTGCATGGGCAGAGCGAAAAGCACGGTGATGTCCCTATCGGTCTGCTTAAATCCGCCAGCCGATATGGCCGCCTCCCTGACCAGAGCCCCGTGGGACATCATCACCCCCCTGGGGCTGAAGCTGGGCCCGGAGGTATAGGCGATATGGGCGGTATCCTTATCGGCCACCGTCGCCGTCGTCGGCGCCGGGCTGGCAGCCACAGCCTGCTCATAGCTCAGGAACTGCCCCCCGCCACCGGAGTCCACCTCGATAACCCGGGTGATGGACTTAAAATCCGGCAGCGACGGAGCGATGGGCTTTAAAAACTGGCTCTCCGCCACCAGGACCCGGGGCTGGCAATCAGCAAATAGGAAGGTTAATTCAGCCAGCTTGTACTTGGTATCCAGAGGGACGGCGACAGCACCGATCTTGACTATGCCGAAATAGGTGGTGACGAACTCCGGGCTGTTGGCCAGCAGCATGGCCACCCGGTCACCTCTGCCCACCCCCATCCCGGTCAGGGCATTGGCCATCCGGTTCGAGACTTCATCAAGCTCGGCGTAGGATAAACGGCTACCGCCCATAGAAACAGCGGTTTTACTCCCGTAGCCTTTCACGGTTTCAGCTAACATCAGCCTCAGGTCCACCCGGCTCCCTCCGCAATTCAATCGTTCACAAAACGCCGGAGTCAAAAAAGGCGTTTAAGGGTTAACCTGTAGTGTAACAGGATTTGGCCAGCTTTGCAAAGCTGGCCACTTTACCCGAAATTGGCCGCCGTGTTAAAATGAGGCCAAGACAACGCCATGATTTTGTAACTTCCCCCCGTTTTATGACTTCGTTATGCCCGGCGGTTATTATGGTGGAAAATACCAGACTCTATCCCGGTTTTTCATAAAGTCTTAACATTCAGGCGTTATTTTATTTTTATATTACTAAAGACAAAGTGAGAAGGATAATGAAAAGACTGAACCTAAAATACCTGCTGGCCTCGCTGGTCATAATCATATTTCTGCTGGTGGCCAGCGGCTGCCCGCTTCTGCCGGCAGTCCCCAGCACCCCTACCACCCCACCGACCGTCCCCACCGCCACCCCCGTCGAACCGGGCTGGACGCCGCCAATGACAAGCGGCGAGACCCAGGTGTTTCCCTCTATCACCGACGTGGTGGCCCTGGTCAAGCCATCGGTAGTGGCCATCAATACCGAGTACACCAGCTACGATATCTTTAACCGCCCGGTTACCCAGCAGGCGGCGGGCTCGGGGTGGATTATAGATTCAAATGGGCTCATCGTGACCAACAACCACGTGGTGGAGAATGCCGATAAGGTCACCGTAACCCTAGCTGACGGCCGGACCTTCACCGCCAAGACGGTGCGCACCGACGCGCTTAGTGACCTGGCCATAGTCAAGGTCAACGCCACCAACCTGCCGGCGGCCAAGGTGGGTAACTCCGACACGCTGCTGGTCGGCGACTGGGTGGTAGCTATCGGCAACTCACTGGGCATGGGGATAAGCGCCACCGCCGGCATTATCAGCGCTACCGGCGTCTCCCTCACCATAACCAATGGACAGACCCAGGACGACCTCATCCAGACCGACGCCGCCATCAACCCGGGCAACAGCGGCGGGCCGCTGGTGAACATGGCCGGCGAGGTAGTCGGCATCACCAGCGTCAAGATTGCCCAAGTGGGGGTGGAGGGGATGGGCTACGCCATAAGCAGCAACACGGCCACGCCGATTATCTCGCAGCTGGTGCAGCAGGGCTACGTTGTCCGCCCTTTTCTAGGAGTACAGAACCTGCTGACGGTGGATCAGACGGTGGCCGCTTTTTACAACCTGAGCGTGGATAAGGGGGCACTAATCAGGGGAGTGCTGGCGGGAGGGCCGGCGGATAAGGCTGGACTCCAGGCCGGCGACGTAATCGTTAAATTCAACGACCAGGATATTACCGATGTCAGCGATTTGCTGAAAGTCCTCTACACCTGCCAGGTGGGCCAGGAGGTGACGATAACCTTCTGGCGTGGCGACAGCCAGAGCACCACCCACCTAACCCTGGCGGAGAGCCCACCCACTTAAGCCAGCCGCTTGACCCCCAGCGATATTTCGTGGCCGCCCAGCTTATGGCGCTCGTTAAAAACGCCCTCCCCAGGGACACCCTCTATTAGCTCACGGGAGAGCGTCTCCTGCCTGATATAGTCGGCAAAGTTGGCCATCACCCGCTTGATGTAATCATCACCATGGTAGTAGGTGACAATATGGTCGGCGATATCGAAGCCGGCGGAGCGGCGCATGGTCTGTAGCCTTCGTACCACCTCCCGGGCCACCCCTTCGGCCAAAAGCTCAGGGGGAATCACGGGAGAAATGGCCGAATTACAAGGACTTTCGCCAATAACCACATAACCCTCCCCAGCAAGTGCCGCCACATTTTCAAAAGTATCGTATTTCAGTTCTTTTACATTCAGTTCTTCCAATATCTGTGGCTTAACCCTCTCCAAACTCTCTCGCCCTTTCAAATCAATGCCGACATAATTAACTGCCAGGGGCTGCCTCACCTTAATGCCGGCCTGCGCCCGGGCCGCCCGGCCCAAGCTGGAAATCTTCATGGCCAGGCGTATATCGTCGGCCAGACGTTTATCAATCCTGCTCGGGTCGGCCACCGGGAAATCAGCCAGGTGCACGCTATCCGCTGCCTCCGCCGATACCGAGCACACCAGGTTCTGGTAGAGGGCCTCGGCCAGGAAGGGAGTGAAGGGCGCCAGCAGCTTGGACAGCGTCACCAGGCACTGGTAAAGGGTGGTATAGGCGGCCAGTTTATCGGCGTCATTTTCGCTCTTCCAGAAGCGCCGCCGGCTGCGGCGCACGTACCAGTTGGAAAGGTCATCGACAAAGCCTTCTAGCCTCCGGCCCGCCTCGGTAGGGTTATAGCCTTCCAGCCCCTTATCAACGTCAATTATAAGCTGGTTAAGCTCGGAGATAATCCAGCGGTCAAGCTCGGAGGGCTCCACTTTAGCCCCTCCGGTGGGGGTAAAACGGTCAATATTGGCGTAGGTGACGAAGAAGGAGTAGACATTCCACAGGGTAGATAAAAAGCGGCGGCTCACCTCGGCCACCATAGATTCGTCAAAACGGTAGACATTGCCCGCCGCCGTACTGGTGAAGAAATACCAGCGCAGGGCATCCGCCCCGTATTTGTTGATGACCGCCCAAGGCTCGACCACGTTCCCCCTGGCCTTGCTCATCTTCTCACCCTTGGCGTCGAGGACGTGCCCCAGACAGATGACGTTGTTAAAGCAGCGGCGGTTAAAGAGCAGGGTGGATATGGCGTGGAGGCTGTAGAACCAGCCGCGGGTCTGGTCAACCGCCTCGCTGATATAGTCGGCGGGGAAGCGCCCGTCCTTTAAGAGGGTCTCATTCTCAAAAGGGTAGTGGTGCTGGGCGATTGGCATCGCCCCGGAGTCGAACCAGCAGTCGATTACCTCGGGCACCCGCCGCATTTCTCCCTGGCACTGGGGGCAATTAAAGGTCAGCCCGTCAACATAAGGACGGTGTAAATCCAGCGGTTCTTTAAAACCGGAAAAGCCCGGCTTTTCCCCGAGCTCCCTTATGCCACCCACGCACTCGTAGCTGCCGCAGGACGGGCACTGCCAGACCGGCAGCGGCGTCCCCCAGTACCTCTCCCGGGAGAAGGCCCAGTCAACATTATTCTCAAGCCAGTCGCCGAAGCGCCCGTACTTGATGTGCTCCGGGTACCAGTTAATCTCCTCGTTGCGGGCGATAAGCTCGCTCTTCAACGCCGTGGTGCGGATGTACCAGGTCTGCTTGGCGTAGTAGAGGAGAGGGGTATCGCAGCGCCAGCAGAAGGGGTAGGTGTGCCTTATCGTCTCCTGGCGGAAGAGCAGCCCCCGAGCTTTAAGGTCATCGAGAATGTCTTTATCGGCGTCCTTGACGAACTTACCGGCGAAGGGGTAAGTCCCAATGATATTCCCCTGCAAATCAACGGTGTGAACGAAGTCAAGGTTATGCTCTGTGCCGGCCTCGTAGTCAACCTCGCCGTAGGCCGGGGCGATATGGACGATGCCCGTCCCCTCGTCCATAGAGACGAAATCGGTAGCTATAATGGGATAACGAGGTCGAAATGTGTCACCTAAAGAGACAATACCAACTTTGGGTTCCTCATCCTTCAAAAACTTCATTGATGTAACAGGGATGCCGAAATCGGAAGGACTAAATAAAGGTTCATACCTCAATCCGAGCAAATAACTCCCTTTTGTTTTAGCCACCACAGGAGCATCACTCAATCCCGTTCGTTCACGCAAAGTATCAGCCAGAATTAGATACTCTCCATCGACTTCCACCACAGCATATTCAGCATCAGTAGCAACCGCTAAGGCAGTATTCCCCGGCAGCGTCCAGGGGGTGGTTGTCCAGGCCAGCAAGTAGGCTGGCTTATCCTTAGCCAGCCTCTCCGGCAGCCCTTTAGCAATCTTGAACTTTATGTAAACCGATGGGTCTTCGGTATCGTCCTTATAGCCCAAAGCGACCTCGTGGGAAGAGAGCGAGGTGCCACAGCGGGGACAGTGCGGGGTAACCTTATAGCCCTGATAGACCAGCCCCTTGTCCCACATCCCCTTTATCGCCCACCAGACGGTCTCGATGTAGTCGTTTTTCATGGTGATATAGGCGTGCTCCAGGTCAACCCAGAAGGCGATGCGCTCGGTGATGGCCTCCCATTCCTTAAGATAGCCGAAGACGCTCTCCCGGCAGCGGGCGTTGAACCTATCGATGCCGAACTCCTCGATGTCCTTTTTGCTGGTGAGGCCGAGCGCCTTCTCCACCTCTAATTCTACCGGCAGGCCGTGGGTGTCCCAGCCGGCAATGCGCGGGGCATAGCCGCCCTTCATCGTCTTGTAGCGGGGGATGACGTCCTTGAACACCCGGGCCAGCACATGGTGAATCCCGGGGCTGCCGTTGGCCGTCGGCGGCCCTTCGTAGAGGACGAAACGCGGCCCTCCCCGCCGGGCCTCGATACTCCGCTCAAAAACTCTCTTGTCTTTCCACAGGCCGAGTATCTCCTCCTCGAGCCGCGGGAAATCCGTCCTGCTATCTACTGGATGGAACATATCCAAACTCCATTAAATCAAGCCACCGGCCGCAATGAACCAGGCCGTGTTAGCGTTAGCCATAACGGGCAGGCCAGCTGTAGCCGAGGTCAATGACTGAACCAATCAGGGTAGATTCGTGTGAGTATTACCGATGGTACCGAGGGGTCACACGAAGGTCCGATATACTTAATTGGGAAGCTGATTCCTCTTGCCTGGAGCGCCTGCAATCCCTCCACCGCCTTGGCCATCATCGCCGGCGGCAGCGCCATAACCAGTTCATCCTCGGTGACGGTGCCGAACTCCCTCTCTCCCAGACAGGGGATGGTCAGGGCCGGCTTGCCGGTGGTGTAGCACTGGGCCAGGGCGTCGGCACAGGAGCCTTCGCCGATGAAGAAGAACTGAAAGCGCTGGTAGTCCTTGAACTGGAGCCCGTTCATCAGCAGCATCATCTGGGCCGGGTTGCCGTAGATTAAGATAACATCGGGGTCAAACTTACCCGCCGCCAGCGGGGCCAGCACCACCGCCTCTCCGGGCGGCACCGTGGGATAGGCCGCCATCTGCTTTCTGGCCTCGGCCACGTTGGCAAACCAGGTATTGGCAAAGGCATTCGCCTCCCAGGTGAGCTCCTTTTCGGTAGTCGGCGCCAGGCCATTGATTCGAGCACAGCGCTCACCGAGGTTGGCTCTGGTCACCCCTATGGTCAGGCCTATTCTCCGCACCAGAGCCGGTACCTGGCAAAAAGTGGCCAGGCGGTCAAGCGGGATCACATCCGGTATCTTCTCCAGCTCCTCCGCTTTCTCCAGTCTCTTGTAGGCAATCGGGCTTGTCTTCAGGCGAAGCAGACACTCCAAATCCCGGCTGAGTCCTGCCCAGTCAGTCTTAGCTTCTTTCTTGGCCATTTCTCCTCCTTTTCCCGGTTATTCTCCAGAAAGGCTATTTCGGCCTGGGCATAATAACCACCTTACGCACCTCGCCCACGCCGGTGCTCTCGGTGGTGACATCGGGGTTATCGGCCAAAGTCAGGTGAATAATACGCCGCTCATAGGCCGGCATCGGCTCCAGAGCGAACGGTTTTCTTCTCTCCCTCACCTGCTCCGCCATCCGCAGGGCTAAAGCCTGCAGTGCCTCGTAGCGACGCTGTTTATACCCCTCCACATCAATAACGATAGGGACTCGCTCCTTTATCCGATGAGCCACCATAAGCCGGACGATATGCTGCAGAGCCGCCAGGGTCTGGCCCCGCCGCCCGATCAGGATGCCGAGGTCATCGCCGGTGACGTTAATGGTGATAACGTCGGAGGTCCCGGCGCTCGACCCAAAGGGAGGTTTCTCCTCTAAGTTCACCGACGCCTCCACCCCCAGCCGGCCCAGCAGGCCCTCCAGGGACTCCCTGGCCACCTCAGTTATCTGGCTTTTCTCTTCCGCGCCCATGGCTAAAGGACTCACCCTTACCACCGCCTCCTCTGCCCCCAGCCCCAGAATGCCCGACCTACCCGCCTTTACGACGGTGACCTCCACCTTTTCTCGGCTTACGCCTAGTTGCTCTAATGCTTTTTGGATAGCCGCCTCCACGGTCGTGGCGCTTACCTCCAGACTCTCCATGGCTCAAACCTTCTTCCTGTGTCGAACTCGGCACAACGATATCAGCACCACCTTCAGGCGATTCCTCTAACTTAGGGAATTCGTCTATCCTAGAGGACTCTTCCACCCGGGCGATGCGTTCCTTGTACTTTTTATCCCGGACGGCGGCCTTTTTAGGCTCCCGGCTTATCAGACCTCCCCACCCGCCGATAGAATACTGCACGCCGATTCTGAAGATATTTGAGGCCACCCAGAAAAGGGCCAGCCCGCTGGGGAATGAGAGGGTCAGATAGGCAAACATTATTGGCATTATCCACAGCATCATGCTGGACTGCTGTTGCTGCTTGGGGTCGGCGGAGGGCGTCATCACCATCTTCTGCTGCACCCACATCGTCCCCCCCACCAGCAGCGCCAGAATCATATCGCCTCCGGCTAGATCCAGCCAGAGGAAGTGATTCTCCAGGGGCAGGGTGGAATATACTATCTGCCAGTGATAGAGATAGGGGGAGAGGCCCACCAAGTTCTCTGGAATTACCGCCAGCACCCGGATTATCGCCTGATAGAGGGCAATCCAGATGGGCATCTGTATTATCAGGGGCAGCAGGCAACCAGCCGGGCTTACCCCCGCCTCCTTAAAGAGCCTCATCTGCTCCCGGGACAGCTTCTCCTTATCCTTGGCGTACTTCTTCTGGAGCTCGGCGATCTTGGGCTGGAGGTCCTGCATCGCCTTGGAGGCGTAGACCTGTTTCAGGGTAAGGGGGAACATTACGCCGTTAACGATAAGGGTCAGCACGATAATCGCCACCCCGAAGTTGTTGAAGAGATAATGAGTCAGCACAATGAGGATGTTTATCATTGGCTGCATGGCGATTATATCCCAGGGGTTCAACGCAACTTACCTCACTTAACGGTCAGACTCCACAGGCTCGCCCCGGAGGTGGTATTCAGGGCATAAAGGTTCTGTTGCTGGCTGTAAACATAGACAATATCACCGCTAGCGCAAAGCGGGGCGTAGACCGTTTCTCCGATATCGGTTAAAAGCGTGGCCTGATTAGTGGCGGTATCAATAGCGTAGATGGTGCCCTTCTCGGTGGCGCAAATAACCCGGCTGCCAACCAGAACCGGCCAGGAATAGACCGGGCTTTTCAGGTCAATGGCGGCCAGCTCCTGGCCGGTCTCGGCATCCAGGGCATAGACCTTACCGTCAAAACAGCCGGCATAGATGGTGCCGTTGTAGGCCAGTGCCCTGGTCCAGAACCAGTTCTCCGCCGAGAACTTCCACTTAAGGCTGCCCGTGGCCGCATCCAGGGCATAAAAATTCCGGTCAAAGGAGCCGACATAGACGGTGCCGTTATAAACCAGCGGGGTGGAGACAATAGCCCCCTCCGCCTGATACTCCCACTTTTTGGTGCCGTCGCTGGTGCTCAGCGCATAGACCTTTTTATCAAAGGAACTGATGTATAAACTGTCGCCGCTGACCGCCGGGGTCGCCCAGATTTTACCGCCGGTGGCAAAATCCCACTGTAAATCGCCGGTGGCGGCATCCAGGGCATAGACCGAGCCACCAGCGCTGCTGAAATAGAGCTTGTCCTGGACGACTATCACTCCTCCGATAATAGGCTGCAGGCTGCCCTCGCGGGGGTAGACCCACCGGAGCGCCCCCGAGGTGATATTAATGGCATAGACCTTGCCGCTGTAGCCGCCGACGTAGACCAGTTCCCCGGCCACCGCCGGGCTGCCGTAGACCGCGGCCGGTGCCGCCGCCGGGGCACAGCCGAAGCCGCCGCCCGAGGATGAGCCCTCCAGGGTGAACTCCCAGATACGGGTGCCATTGGCGGCGTTTAGCGCCACCAGCTTACCGTTCACCGTTGGCGAACTACAGCCGAAGCCGCCGCCGGTCTGCACCAACAGCGGGGAAAGAAACAGGGTGCTATCGGCAATTGTCCCCCCGGAGCCGCCCTCGGGGGAGCTCCTGATGCCGGTGCAACCGACAAGGACCAGCCCCAGCAGAAGCAGAACAACCAGCAGAACAACCTTGCCCGCCGGCGGGCTCTTTCGACCCTTCACCTACCGGCTCCTCCAGGACGAGGGCACCGGGTCATAGCCGCCGGCGTTAAAGGGGTGGCAGCGGGCTATCCGCCTGGCCCCCAGCCACACCCCCTTAATCAGGCCAAACCTGGAGATGGCCTCGTAGGTGTACTGAGAGCAGGACGGGGTGAAGCGGCAGTTGGGCGGCATAACCTGAGAAAGAGTGGACTGATAAAGTCTAATTAACCCTAAGGCAAGCCTTTTCATATTCCCTCGTTAGCCTGGCCCGGGACAGAAGAGCCTGGACCGATTTCCCCAGGCTGGCGAAGCTAGCGGCGGCGGCGGGAGGGCGGGCGATAAAGATGATATCCCACCCCGGCTTCAACTGAGTTGAGTGCAGGATTTCCCGGAGGCGGCGCTTCACCCGGTTTCTGGCCACCGCCCCACCCAGCCGCTTACCCACCGAAAAACCGTACCGCGACCAGGCCAGTCCGTTGGGCAGCGCCTTCATCACCACCAGACCATCCGCCCACGAACCGCCCCTCTCATAAACCTCGGCGTACTGCTCTGACTTAGTCAGGTACTGTCTCCCCGGCATGGTCACACCACAATGAGACGCTGACGTCCCTTGAGCCGCCTGGCTTTCAGGACGGACCGCCCACCCCGGGTGCTCATTCTGGCCCGAAAGCCATGCTCACGTTTCCTAGGAATCTTCTTCGGTTGATAGGTCCTCTTGGGCACTATAACTCCTTTAGTAAAGATGATTATACTTCTGCTATCTCTGGGGTGTCAATGCAAAGAAGCGAGAAAAAGCCGCCGCGGAAACGAGCCTTAGCCGGCTAATCGCGTACGCCGACGCCACCCGTTTGATGGATATGTTCAGGAACATAGGGCAGCAGAGCCAGGTGCCTGGCCCTCTTTATCGCCTCGGCCAGGGCGCGCTGGTGCCTAGCGCAGGTGCCGGTCTTACGGCGGGGCTCAATCTTGCCCCGGTCTGAGATATAGCGGCGCAGCTTGGCCGGCTCCTTGTAGTCTATCAGCTCCACACCATCGGCACAGAAGGAGCAGTGTTTGCGCCGGGGTATATACCTTCCTCTACCCCGTCTCTTGCCCTCTGGCTCGGCAGAATTTTGTCCAGCCATACTATTAAATCACCTCTAACCCTTCTAATTTAAGATTCTAGCTTTCTTCCGGGAACGGAATGTCTTCCGGCTCCGGCTCGGCGGCAGCAGACTCCTCACCCCCCTCACCAGGGAAGGGCGCCACCGCCTGCTTGTCCAGAAAGAGCACCCGGTTGGCTATCACTTCGCTTCTTTGCCGCCGCTGCCCGTCCTGGCCCTCCCAGGCGCGGGTGCGCAGCCTGCCCTCCGCGTAAACACGCTGTCCCTTGGTCAAAAACTGGTTGCAGTTTTCGGCCAGGCGGTTCCAGGCGACCACGGTAAACCACTCCGTCTCCTGCTTACGCTCACCTTCGGGGTTGGTGAAGACCCAGTTGGTGGCGACGCGAAACGAGGTTACCGGATTGCCATTGGGGGTGAAACGCATTTCGGGGTCTGTGCCAACATTGCCAATAATCATCACTTTGTTTAAGGTCAACATCGTCCTAAACTCCTTCCGCCCCGCCAACCAGCCGGGACCAACCTCGGCCCTAATCAAGCTTAACCAGCAGATGCCGCAGCACGTCCTCGGAGATCCGCAGGTTTGCCTCCAGCTGTTTGGTGAACTTGGGCTGCATTTTGAAACGGCTCAGCACATAGCTACCCTCCATAAAATGCTTTATCGGATACGCAAGCTTTTTTTTACCCCACGGCTCAACCGCGTCAACCGTGCCGCCGTTACCGGTAATGTAGCGGCTCACGCCTTCCATTACGCCGCTGGCGGCCTCCTCGGCCACCTCCGGGCTGATAATCACCACCAGTTCGTAATCACGCAGTTTCTTATCTTCTTGAGTTGTCATATCATCCTCTATCAACTTGGTGAGACATTATAACATACCCAAAGAAGGGCAAACAATACCTAGGCTGGAAACCCCAAGCTTGACACCAAAACACGCCCCTGATAGACTTTCCTAGAAAGCGGCCCCGTGGTGTAGCGGTCTAACATGCCACCCTGTCACGGTGGAGATCGCGGGTTCAAATCCCGCCGGGGTCGCCAGCCTAGCCAGATAATCCAAAATCAAAAAGCGCCGGCTTTTACGCCGGCGCTATCAAATTTCGGAGTTTTCTACCAAGCGGTACAGCCACCATCGGTTACGTAGGTGGCACCGGTGACGTAGCTGGAGGCATCCGAGGCCAGAAAAACAGCTAGTCCCTTCAGCTCTTTAGGTTCGGCAAATCTCCCCAGGGGGATTAACTTTATTGTCTTCTCTGCCCAGGCCTGAGCCTCGGCATCAGTTCTCTCTTCCACATCGCCAAGTTTGGTTTCGCCGTAGAAGCCGGGGGCGATGGCGTTTACTCTGATATTATCCTTACCATACTGCACCGCCGCTGTTCTGGTAAGGCCGATTATGCCGTGTTTGGAGGCAATGTAATGTTCAATAGCCAGAATATCCGGGCCGAGGGCTCTAAACCCCAGTATCGAACTTATGTTGATGATTGAGCCGCTCTTCTGCCGGAGCATCAATTTTATGCCTTCCTGCATGCACAAAAAAGTGCCGGTCAGATTGACCGAAATTACTTTATTCCAGTCCTCCAGCCGTCTTTCGTGAAGTCTGACCCCCTTAGTAGCGATTCCGGCATTATTAAACAGGACATCGAGCCGGCCAAACTTCTGGTCAACCTTGCCGAACAATGCCTTTACTTCGTCTTTTTTTGACACGTCGGCTTTAACGACTAATGTCTTTACTCCGTATTTAGCGATTATATCTGACGTCTCCTGCGCCCAGGCCTCGTTAATATCTGAGCAGGCCACGTCACTGCCGTATTCCGCCATGGCCTCACACAGAACTCGGCCCAGCCCGCTGCCGGCACCGGTAACCAAGGACACTTTTCCCGATAGGTCAAAGATGCTCTCTCCGGACATTATCTTACCCTCCTTTCTAGCTAGAATTTCCTCAAACTAACGGCTTGCTTTAATTTAGTGCAGGTATTCGCCGGCGTTAACCGCCAGCGTCTGCCCGGTAATCACGTCGGCCTCATCGGAAGCCAGAAAGAGCACCACCCCGGCTATGTCTTCCGGTTTTATGTTTCGCTTGAGAATTTGTTTAGTCTCCACCGTCTGTTTTGCATCTTCTTCGGAGAACGCCGTCTGCATCGCTTTGGTCATGACCAGACCAGGGGCCACCGCATTTACGTTGATATTGAAATCGCCCAGCGCTCTAGCCAAGCCACGGGTCATGGTGACCACACCGCCCTTGGAGGCGCTATAATGGAGAAAGAAGGGTATGCCAAATAAACCAGCGGTTGAAGCAATATTAACAATTTTGCCTCCGCCCTGTTTTTTCATGTAGGGAATAACGGCTTTACAGCAAAGGAATGTGCCGGTAACATTTACTTCCAGCATCCTGTTCCACTCTTTGGCCGTTGTCTGTTCCGGTGGTTTCACAAAATTCTCGCCGCCAATAATGGCGGCATTGTTGACCAGAATGTCTATCCGGCCAAAACGCTGGGCTGTCTTTTCGGCCATCTCGGCATTATCCCTCTCACTGGTAACATCAGTTTTTAGCGCCAGCACCTCCCCACCGATGGCTTCTATCTCACTAGCGACCGGACTACAGTCAAGGACATCACAGATGGTTAATTTGGCTCCTTCTCTAGCGAAACGCAGCGCAAATACCCTGCCCATGCCCCGGGCACTTCCAGTAATGATGGCCACTTTACCCTTTAACCGCATATTTTTACCTCCTTCCTCCTATTCAAAGTAATACTGGCTATCGCTGAAGCTATAGCCAAGAATGACCGGCTCAGACCTTGGCGGCTAATCGTAACAGGTAGCGGTAAGCTCGTGTCTTGCGTATAGAGCCCATAATACCCTGTGGTGCCAGTGACATTATGCCTACCAATATTACACCTTGTATGAGTAGGCTGATGTTAGCGTATCTGGCCAGTAAGAAGTACAAAACGACGACTATAACCGTCCCCACAATCGGTCCCTCTTCGGTGGTTTCACCCCCGATGACGGTAGCCAGCATTATGGTGATTAGCCACCGTATACTGAAGGCGCTAGTTGGTTCGATAAACCCCTGGTAAATGTAGAAGACCGCCCCAGCGATTCCGGTTAAGAAGGCGGAAATGACAAAGGAGTACAGTTTTAAGTTGAAAACGTTTATCCCGGAACTGGCCGCGGTGCCGTCATTATCACGGATTGCCGCCAACCCCGTTCCCAGTTTAGAACGCAGGATAACTCGCATCAGAAAAACCGAGGCGGCCCCAACGACCAGAGCAATCCAGTAAACCTCGGCTATGGGAACATTGGCTACCCCCTGCACGGTATAGCCTCTACCCAGTCCATCCATTGGCCCTCCAACCGGCTTCCAGAGTAAAAAGACAAACCTCAGTATCTCAGGTACAACCAGTGTCCCGATAGCGAAATAGATACCTTTAAGCCTGAAGACAGGAATGGATATAAGCCCGGCAAATAGGGCCGCAACTAACGCCCCCGGTATTATCCCGACATAGTAGGGCAGGCCAAGCCAGGTCATTATTGTCATGGTGTAGCCGGCCAGCCCAACGAAAGCCGCCGGGCACAGGGATATCAGACCACTGTAACCAGCCAGCAAATTCCACATATTAGCCATAGCCAGGTAGATAAAAAAGAGGAAGAGGTAAAGAAGCCAAACAGTGGGCATTCCTATTACCGGAAAGAGCGCCAGCACCACTATGGCCGCTATTAACGGTGTTAGTCCACCTCGCCATCTCGGAATTTTCATATGCCTCCTACCGTCCAAATAGACCCCGTGGTATCAATGCCAATACCACCAGCACCATAACGTAAGCTACCAGCATCTGAGCGGCAACACCAAAGAAATACCCGCCCAGAGTTTGGGCCAAGCCAAAGGCGATACCACCGACGAACGTACCCAATATACTGCCTAAACCGCCCAAAACGACAACACCGAGGGCGATAATCAGATAAGACAATCCCGATATCGGGGTAAAGGGAAAGGTTAAGCCGAGGAAGACGCCGGCTATAGCGGCAAATGCCGCGGAGATAGCGAAGGTATAGGCATATACCTGGTCGGTATCTATTCCCATCAGATGGGCGGCTTTTCTGTCCTGGGCAGCTGCCCTTATCGCTCTGCCTAGGTATGTTCTCTTCAGGAATTCACGCAGGAAAAGCATCACTAACAAGGCGACAACAAAATCCAGCAGATAGGTTAGTGGGAAACGAATCGGTTCGAAAGTGAAACTTGCCAGGGCGTAAGATGTTGTTAGACCCTGGGGAAAAGGGGTCCAGATAAGTTGGTAAGCGTTTTCCAAGATAATAGAAATCCCAAAAGCGATTATCAACGTAGCGTCCATTGATATTTTGAAGGCCCGGTTGAGTAGATATTTTTGAATAATGAAGCCGAGCCCAAAAAGCAGAGGTATGCCACCGATCAAGCTCAGAATAGGGTCTATGCCGATGACGGTCATGGCAACATAACCAAAGTAGCTGCCTAATATGACCATGTCTCCGTGGGCTACATTTATCTCCCTCACCACACCGAAAACCAGGGAAAGACCCAGGGCAATTACGGCGTACAATCCGCCCAGCAGAATCCCCATCACTATAGGCGTCGCTAAACCAGCTAAATTCATCGGTAACCCATTCTAATCAATTTCAGGCACCAAAGTAGGCTTTTTTAACCTTCTCCTCCTCCCTAAGTTCGGCGGTATTGCCGCTTAAAACGATACGCCCGGCTTCCATAATGTAGGCTCTATCCGCTTCGATAAGGCTTCGCCTTACATTCTGTTCGACAAATAAAATAGCAATGCCTCTTTCCCTGATCTCCCTCAAAACCCTGTACAGTTCATTAACCACTATGGGGGCAAGGCCGAGGGACATTTCGTCAAGGAGGATAATTTTGGGGTTTGACATTAAGCCCCGCCCCAGGGCCAGCATCTGTTGCTCCCCCCCGCTCAGTGTCTTAGCCAGTTGAGTCTTCCTTTGTTCTAGTATCGGGAAGAGCTGGTAGACCCGCTCTATATTTTGTCCTCTAACTGACCTTGCCTGGCGATTATAGGAGCCTATTATCAGATTTTCCAAAACGGTCAGTTCTGGAAAAACCCTTCTTCCTTCCGGGACCTGGGCGATGCCGAGGTCAACTATCTGGAAAGACTCCAGTCTGGAGATCTCCCTACCCGCAAATTCAATACTGCCTCTCGCTGGATGCACCAAGCCCGATATTGTGTCCAGCAGGGTGGATTTGCCAGAGCCATTGGCACCAATAATAGCGACAATCTCTCCGGGTTTAACTGCCAGCGATACATCCCAGAGGGCCTGGAAGCTCCCATGAAAGGCATCTATTTGGCTAACTTTGAGCAAGGTCTCTTCAGACATTTTCGACATTTCTCGGCCTTATTTTCTCTCTTGAGGTGCAGTAAGCATATCCAGCGCCTATTCCGACTCACCCAGGTAGGCCTTAATTACCTTAGTGTCTTCCATTACCTCTTTGGGCGTACCTTCAGCGATCTTCACGCCCTTATCCATCACCATAATCCTGTCAACTGCCTTTACCATTACCCGCATAACATGCTCGATTAATATATAGGTCACGTCCATTTCACGTACCCTTTGCAGGATCTCCAGTATCTGTGGGATTTCCTCTTCGGTTAAACCCGCCGCCACTTCATCGAGCAGCAACAGCCTCGGGCCAGTGGCCAAAGCCCTGGCCAATTCGAGCCTTTTTAAAGTTATCGATGCTAGATCTCTAGCGAACACGTCCCTCTTTTCTGATAGGTCGGCCATATCAAGCAGTTTGAGAGCCTCATCTTCGGCAGCCGCTCTCCCCAGGCCCCTTCCGTATTCCGCCGCCACAATGATGTTTTGCAGGGCGGTTAGATTGACAAAAGGCTGAGGAATCTGGTAAGTCCGAGAAATTCCGAGGTGGCAGATCCTATGCGGGGCCAGACCGGTGATGTCACGTCCTTTGAACCTTACCGTCCCCGAGTCTGGCCTGTACTCACCAGAGATGAGGTTTAACAGCGTTGACTTGCCAGCACCGTTGGGGCCCATCAGACCAACGGCTTCACCTGGCTGAATATCAAAGCCCATCCCCCTTACCGCCATCAACCCGCCAAAGTGCTTATTTATATCTACTACTGACAGAATCGGCTCTTCCATAATATAATGTAACCGCTCTTCTTAGCTGGCTTTGTCCGCTGGCTGCAGGTTAGCGACAACTGCGTTTCTCACTGGACCGAGGCTTAAACTAAGGCACCAGCGCCTGGGTTGCATCAAGCAGGGCCCGGGGTTTAGCCCAAACCCTGCTTGATCTATTCCACACCTGCTTTATTCGTAAGGCATGGGGAATATGTAATTAGCCGTCGGCACCAAGAAGTCGTTATAGGAAAAGCATGTCGGTGCTTCCCACACCCACGGGTTATTGGTCTTCTGCCACTGGCCCCATGCCACCGGGAATCGCCAAAACTGCGTCCCTTTTTCAAAGGTGGCACGCCCATCCATTGTCATGACATCGATATTACGTAGAGCTTCACAAACCGCATCCGGGTCAAGCGTGCCAGCCTGTTCAATGGCATCAAATAGTATTTGTGCTCCTGCATACTCATAGCCTATACCCTGAGCCAATGGCTGCCCTGTCTTTTCGTTGAATCTCTTAAAGAGAGACTCCGGAGTTGTGTCACCGATACCGACACCTTTAACCTGCGGGTTCCAAAACTCTTCCATACCGACACCGTTAGGCAGGTCGCCACCCCAGCTCTTTACATCATTATAGTAACCTCCTGCCCTGGTAGCACAGACCAGCTTAGGCTCAAAGCCCAGCACGTGGCACTGCTTCCACAGCATTCCATAATGAGGCCCTGGGCAGTTGCCCCAGAGTATATCGCAGCCCGCAGTCTTCCACTCCTGTATTAAAGGCGAGAAGTCGGTAGTATCCCCGGGGAATATGCCGAATTGGCTATCGGCGCGGTAGCAATCATAACCAGCGTCTGCGGCCGCTCCAGAGAATGCCTGATACCAAGCCCTGCCGTCGGCGTCATCAAGGGCGAAAACGGCCACTTTTTTATTGGTCTGCCCTGCGTAGGCATCCAGTACGCCCAGCATTGTAGGGAACATCAGATAGCCATTATTACCCTCCCGCCAGTCTCCCGGCTCAGTTGGAGTAGCTATAGAAAAACCATAGCCGAAGGTGTACTTCCACTCTGCCCCGGCTGACTGCTTCATGGCCAGCCAGGAGTCAAGAGGGCCGATTCCGATAACGGCTGGTATCTTATACTTTTCAGCCATATCTGCCGTACCCTGCCGCATGGTCGGCACCTCCAGGCCACACCCGATGAAGTTTATCTTGTCATTGAGAATCAGGCTTTCGGTAAGAGGCGCCATTTTCAGCACGTCGCTCTCGCTATCGAGGGTTATCCACTTGACGGGTAGCTTTTTATCATACTCTTTTACATATATTCCGCCCTCTTTGTTGATATCCTCAACAGCCGCTTCCACCCCAAATTTATTAATCCCGAAAGTGGCATACATACCCGTATAGGACACGACGTCGCCTATGCGAATTTCCGTTGGAGTCGCCTCTTTAGGCTTAGGGCAACCACTGAAGATCGCGGCACCCACCAGAGCCAGCACCAACAGGACTACAATGGGCTTTTTCAACTCTACCTCCCTCCTTTGCTTTAAATTTCAAGCTATATGATAGTCTATACAAACGAGGGGTTGCAAGACATAATTAATTCTGATATTATAAGCAAAACTTACAATTCTATATAGGAAAACGCGTCTCCTCGACTTAGAATAGCTACTAATTCTGAGAAGGAGAGTGCTGTGAGAAATATTACTAGGATAAATCTTCACCAGTTGATTGTATTTTATTTTGTCGCCAAAGAGCAGAGTTTCACCACAGCTTCTGAGAAGTTATTTCTGACCGAACCAGCGGTCAGTCAGCAAGTTAAAGCTTTAGAACTATCCGCCGGGACGAAACTGGTTTACACAAGAAAGAAAAGTGTCCATCTAACCGAAGCAGGGCAGGTTCTCTTAAGATATGCCGCGGAAATATATAAGCAAGCGAAAAGCGCCGACATATTTTTGGAGGAAATAAGGGAGCATAGCCTTCGAGTAGGTGTGTCTGTTACTTTTTCCGGCATTGTTAGCTCGGCCGCAGTTCAATTCGGCAATCGTTTCCCACATACAAACATTAGCATACAAAACGGCCCTTCCTATAAAATCGCCAGTCAGCTTCTAGACCAGCAATATGATGTTGCTATCGTGATAAGTGCGGACTATCAGACAGACACGCTTACAGCCATCAGGCTATCAGAGGGAGAGAGGCTTCTGCTTGTAACCAACCGGTCTGCTTCTACCGGGGCAAGCGATTCACTGACCCTTGCCGACCTACGTGATTACAAATTCATCCTTCCGCCACCTGGATCAGCAATTCGGCAGATTCTGTTAGACAGGTTTAAGGCTGAGGGATTGGAGCTGTTAAACTTCTTTGAGGCAGACATGGGTTACCCGCACTGTTTAAGGATGCTTGCAGAGATGGGGAAAGGCATTGCTTTGTTACCTGAGGCTGAAGCACGAAGGGCGGTTAGCGAGGGAAGGATGCGGATACTCCACCTCGCCGATGAGATATATGTTAAAGCCGACGCTCTAGTCATCAAGGATTCCCCTAAACATAAAATCACCGATGAATTCATTGGCTTGGTTAAACAAGCTTTTGAAGACAGCAAAGCTGGCTGTTTGTCCACCACCCTAAATTAAGAACCGAGCGGTCTATGTGGACCTGGCGGCCTCCCGACCTACTGCAGGAATTCAACAGCGGCCGGCCTTTTACCCGATATTCAATTCTCTGGAAAACCAGGCGGATAATAAGATAATCGTATTTCGTGACAGCCGCGGTAAAAAACTAGAGCCAGTTGTTAAAACCAGGAGTGTGCAACTTTAATGGGCGTGTCCAAGGCCACTATCAAGACTTACCTTGATTACTATCCTTATAAGAAATAGCCCAGCTAGCCGGCTAATCATGCAGTGACTTTTACTTCGGCAGCCGCTATTGAACTAAATGGCTTATTGTTACAGCAGCATATCTTACAGGACTCGCCTCTGTCCAAGTTATTGACAATTCCTTAATGATTTATTAAAATTGTCAGCGAAAGAGCCTGGTGCGACCGCAAGTGTATCATAGGCCGCGCTGCAATCTCGCAAGTTATAGCAAACGAAAGAAAAGAAGGGCGACCAGACGAGCTAACGCTGTTCCAAAACGGGCGACGGTACCGATTATTCTGGGGCACAGAGGATGGAGCAAGTGGATAGTACCAGATCACCGTTCATTGAGGAAACAGGGAAGCCCATACCGTATGGGCACATCGGCCATATCTATGCTACCCTAGAAGAATGGGAAACTGCCGTCGCCATCTTCCTGATAACCGGGCTAAGGCAGGGTGAGAAATGCCACTATATTGTTGACACTCATACCGCTGACCAAGTGCGTGCTACATTGCACGCATGGGGTGTGGATGTGACCGCTGCTGAAGCCTCAGGGCAATTCTTGATCTCGCATGAAACCGAGACCTACACAAAAGGGGGATTCTTCGACCCCGACCTGATGATTACTTATCTTATTAACGAGGCGGAAAAGGCCATCGCCGAGGGTTATCACGCCATCCGCGGGGTCACTGAGATGAGCTGGGTTTTGCACGGCCACCCGGGCTCAAACAGATTCGTAGAATTCGAGTCAAAGCTGAACAGGGATTTCTATGCCAGATATCCCGTTACAGGTCTCTGTCAGTATGAATGGCAGCGGTTCGGCCTCCCATTGCTTCTGAACGTGATTTGTACACACCCCACCATCATGGTCGGCACGAAGGTCTACGAGAACCCCTACTACATACCCGATGCCGAGGTCCTGAGCCGGAAACAGTCCCCGGAAGACCTGAAACACTGGATTGAGGCACTGACAGCCGAAGAGAAAACGAGAGTAAAATCGGGGAAAAATCGAGCCAGGGTTGCTTAATAGCTAAACCAGGCTCAGGTGCTTGAGCACGAACCACACCACCGACCTAGGCACGTTGAATATGGCTGCCATCCGGTTTATGTCTTTAACCGCGGCCCACCTTTCCTTCACCTGCTTCTCGGGCATAAGAATAATGGTGGCGAAGTGGTCGGCAAGTAACTCGTTGAAAGAACCCTCTGGGCCACTTGATGTTTTCTTAAAGACCGGCGTGGCTTTACAATGAGCCAGGATATGGAAGATCTCGTGATAAAGGGTGAATCTCTGTCTGGCTGCTGTGTCGGTACTATTGAGCTGAACTACCCAGCAGTCGTTCAAGCGCCAGATAGCACCATGGTGGGCCTTCAATGGTAGCTGTCGGATTTCAATGGGAAGATTGTCACCACCGTGAGTAATAAGGTTGGTCGGCACGGGCAGGCGGTCGATTCCCGCCGCATCTTGGTAACTGACTGCCAGCTTTCTAACCAGATGGAAAATTCTCCCGCTATATGGATAGCAGAGGAATTCAGATTCAATACTGGCTGGGTCGGTAAGGTCGGGGACTTCATCATCGAGAAAATCATTCATCAACTGGTATAATTTCTGGTGTTCACTCAGACACCACTCCCCACTTAGCCTTGAGTGACACGACTGGTATACCGGGCAGTGTATCCCGTCACCCTTGCTGAGATATGACCACAGCTCAGCTTCCCACCTAGGGATTTTTCCCGACCTTGTACCTTCTTTGCCTTCGCCGCTCAATGAGGTCCTCAATCATGGTAATCAGGTCATCGTCAAGTTCATTGGGGTACATCTGACGAGCGTACTCACGAAATTCGGGCCATTGGGGGTGTGCTGCCTCAGCCACCCTAGGGAGGTGACCAGCAACGGAGAGGACTTTCTCCAGAGGCACGCCACTGTATTCAGCTAATTTTCGGCAGGACCTGGTACTGGGAATGTCGGCACCGGAGAGCCAGCGGCTAATGGTAGCATGACTGATACCTAAATCGGAAGCCAACTGGCTGGGAAGAAGCTTGCGCCGACGCATCACCTCTTCTAAAAATGATACTACAGGGACTTCTTCTATACTCACGTTGACATTCTAAAGGTTCATACCGTGAGTTGTCAACAAAAATTATGTGTTTTACCTATTGACAAAGCAGGAGAATAGTGTTAATCTCTGTCCGTAGATGGACATATATTGTCCGGTAGAGTAATCGGAGATATGTGTGCTGAAGAATTACGCTAATGAGGGGGCAGAATAAAAAAAGGCGGGCTCTGCCAGGGGAAACTGAGGTGCTAGGGGTTTTGCTTTCGCCCACTAGCTTAAATATTTCGCCTACCCCTCCCGTGTGGCAGCCTCAGCCGTAATCGGGCAAGTGGCATCCCGCCTTTGTAAAAAGAGGATATATGCAGCGTCGGTTGGGGGTAGAACTTGGGTCCTGGGCCGGGGTGGGGTTTTCATCGACCTTCCTCGCCGGCTCTCCTCCTTAGAGTTCTGCCCCCAAGCGGCTGGTATATATCTGTATGTATTATAGACCATTGAAAGGGGGTGATGCAAGAGAAAAAGTAAAAAAATATTTTCTCACTTAATAAACTTTGAGGAGGAAAAATGAGGAAAATAGGCAAAATAGTTGCCTTTCTGATAATTATAGCTTTAATTGTGGTGCCGCTGGTGGCCTGCACCGGGCCACAGGGAGCGCAGGGCCCCGCCGGCCCAGCCGGCCCCCAGGGTCCAAAGGGTGACCGCGGGCCAATGGGGCCTCCCGGAGACCCCGGACAGCGGGGACCAGTGGGGCCTGAGGGACCCGCCGGACCTGCCGGACCTGCCGGCCCAGCCGGACCTGCCGGTCGCAGTGGAGCCGATATAGTGGCTAACAGTCTCCCCTGGCGGTCAAGTTCCACCTATGGCTACGGCTATGCTGTATGCAGCGTTCCTCTTTGGTTCTACAGTACTGATACTTATATTGCTCTGACCATCTCCGGCTCCTGCTTTGACCCTGATGATGTAGTAACCATAGCCGTATGCGACGAAAGTAACGTCGTGCCAGTGGCCCCACTCACTGTGGGTCCGGACGGCTCTTACTATTGGGGTTCGTTTGAAGATAGCATAACCGCTGATGACTGCGGCACATTCTACGGCATATTTTTCATTGATACCTATTATGGCTACTGGAATATGTCCGCAGGCGACGATAGCTCCGTCTCGATACAGGCCTGGGTTGGCGGCCATATGGAGGCCAACTATCCGCTCCACCTGTACACGTACTACGAATCAGTAGGATAGCAGCTTAACAACTGAAAAGGTTTTGATATAGTGACAGGGCTTAAAAAGGAGGTGATGCCGTGGACAAAGCCCCGAGGGGCGAATGAATTAGCTACCAGGCAAAAGACGCTTTTGTCTACCAGCGGGGGAAATACCCTGTTGGAGACTAAAATAAACAAAGGAGATAATTATAAATGACACAAAGATTGAAAGGAGTGCTGGGCGTGGCACTGGTCGTTGTGCTGCTGGCCAGCCTGACGGTTGGCCTGATGGCAGTACCGGCCGGGGCAGCCACCACCAGCAACCTTAAGTTCACCAAGCTGAGCCTGCCCAAGGTTGAGGACTGGAACATTCCCAGCGCCGCTAGCACTACTGTAAGTGGCGCCGTTACCGCCAGTGCCACCACGATTACGGTAACTTCCACGGCTGCCTTCCCGGCAAGCGGCGTTCTACTCATCAACGGCAGTGAGATGGTTTCCTATGCCGGGAAGACAACCGGTCCCGACACCTTCACCGGGTGCAACAGGGGAGTCTTTGACACCACCGCTGCTGCTTACTCCGGTGGCGAAAGTGTTGTCCTTCGTACCACCCCAACCAGCGAAGCCACCTTTGCCGATGCCGAGGGCGATTTCTGGGCGGCGCCGGGGACCGACGTCGGCCCCATTGCCATGTCCCCTGACGGCGGCGTGCTCTTCGCCTCGGTCAATCCCGATGGCGGCCTCTGGTGGGACGTGCTCAAGTCCACCGACGGCGGCTACACCTGGACGGTCACCGGCTTATTCGCGGCAGCTTATGCTGCGGCGGACCCCGCTCCATCAATAGTGGACATAGTGACCTCGCCCGAGTACTCCGACGACACCACCGTAGTCGTCGCCTCTGTAGCCTACGTCTATATCTCGGATGACGGCGGCAAGAACTTCGTCGTGCTGGACCGGCCCGGAACCATGACCGGCAACATTACCGACCTGGATGTGACCATCGCCGATGACGGCGACCTGGCCATAATGGTCTGCACCTCCACCGGCCAGCTCTGGGTGAAGAAGGGGCTGCTGGGCTGGCAGGACCAGCTTCTGGCAGGTACCACTGCTCTGGCCTGCGCCTTCCTGCCCACCTTCGCCGATGACGGCAACATCGGCATCTGCGCCATATACACCACCGGCACACCCGGCCCCAACAATGGCACAACCGTCATGAGCTTAACCTTCAACGACATCAATGACGGCGGCGGCTGGGGCACCAGCGGCATCGTCAACGCCCCATTCACCAACGCCGACGGCGACCCCTTCGGCTCGGTATACGCCCGGATTGCCTTCGCCGACGACTTTGACGCCTTCGGCGTGGGCAACAACGTCGTCTTCGCTGGCATAACCACCGCTTGGGGAGCGGACACCCTGCTCAGCACCGATGGCGACGATGCCTACAAGGTAACCCTCAAGGAGGCGGGCACCTCCAGCGCGGTTGACCTGGACGTCAGGGGGGTGCTGACCACCCTGCTGCCCACCGCCACCGCCATAACCAGCATTGACGTCTGCGGCGACGCCGAATCGGCCACCATACTGGTCGGCACCGACTGCTGCAACCTGGGTGATACGCCGACCTACTGGTTCGTCTATAAGAGCGACGACGCCGGCGACAGCTGGCAGTTCTCCTTCAAGCAGCCCACCGGCGGTGATGAGCAAACCACTAACGTAGATTACACCGATGCCATGACCCGGGTACTGATGGGGCCCGACTTCTGCACCAGCGGCAACGCCTACTGCTCCACCATGGACTTGGGCGGCCCTATCGGCACCAGCGCCTTCCAGATGACCAACGACGGCGCCACCTCCTGGAACCAGATAAGCATCATTGACGACTTCTTTGATTATCCCTCTAAGTACTGGGTTACCAGCTTCGGCTTCTCCGCCGCCGGCTACATCGCCAACGACACCCTGCGCATGATTACCTCCCAGGAATCCCAAGCCATGGGCCCGGCTGATGTCACCTACGGCTCGCTGTACGAGAGAATGGGCACCAAGCACTGGGTGAGGATATTCTCCTACGCCACCCCAGGTGTGACCGACAGCCTTAACATGATAGCCGATGCCAAGGACGGCAGCGCCTCGTTCATCGTTGACATGGCCAACAGCTGCATGTGGCGGACGACCGATAACGGCGCCACCTTCCCCAAGAAGATAAACACCAAGGGCGGCCTGGAGTGGGTCACTCCCCTATCGGCGACCACCCTCTATACCGGCAATGACGCCGCTCAGGCCAACAACAGCGGCATCTGGTGGACGACCAAGTCCGGCACCGGCTGGACCAAGCCCACCAACAGCGATATGTCCAGCACCGCCGTGGTATCTTCCCTGGACGTGATGGGGACGGGCGATACCGCTGTCGTCATCGCCGCCACCTATGACGGCCAGGCCTTCATCTCCAGCGACGCCGGCGTCACCGTGAAGAAGGTGGGCAAGAACGACCCCGGAGTGGCCGGCCCACCGTCACTGGTCACCGCCGACCTGGGCTTCGCCACTAACGGGATACTCTACTTCGTAACTATCGCTGCTACGGGGCACGGTGTCTGGCGCACCTCGGTTGACCTGTCCGACCCCGGCGCCTGCACCTGGTCACAGATAGACAACAACCAGGACTCCACCGGCACTCCGATTGAGTACAACAACAGCTACGTGACGTGCAGCAGCCCGGCGATTGCCCTGCCGCCCAGCGACATACTCTACGTCTCCGACATGTACTCGGTAGGGGCCGACCCAGACTATCCCACCCTACAAACCGGCGGCCTGTGGCGCTCAGCCAACCCCACCGCCGATACCGACAGCGTCGCTCCGCCTTACTTCGAGCGGACGACCAAGGGGCTGAGCGACGGCGCCTCTCTCGGGCTACTGAGCCTGGACCTGAACCCGCCGAGCCTGTCACCCACCTTCTTCTTCGAAAACTATGGCTACACCAACTACTGGGAGCAGGTGGTCTACTTCACCGACACCCTGAACGTCGGGGCAACGCTGGCTTCCCCGGACAACAGCGCCACCGGAGTCGGCCTGCTGCCTGAGGGCTACGTCTATCCCGAAGTCAACCTGGCCTGGCAGGAGATGCCCGGCGCCACCAGCTACGAGTACCAGGTGGCCATTGACCCGGGCTTCCTGACCAAGGTGGCTGACGCCTACACCAACTCACTGGCGACACCGCCCCTCCAGCTCAACCCCAACCAGACCTACTACTGGAGAGTCAGGGTAGCCGCTGAGGGCACTCTCCTCGGCGCCCCGCTGATTTCGCCGTGGTCGGCAACCTGGAAGTTTACCACGGCCATCGGTGCCAGTTCGGCACGGCCTAAGCTCCAGGCGCCCTGGGCCGGTGAGGACGATGTTCCTCTGAGCCCGACCTTCCAGTGGTCCGGCATTGCGTGGGCACAGACCTACGTGTTTGAACTCGCCACCGACCCGACCACCACTACTGCCGGCTTCTTCACCTCGCCTCTGGTGTCTCTGGCTGGCTCCAACGCCCTGACCAGCACTGCCTGGAAGTGCAATACCAACCTCGACTACAACACCCGCTACTACTGGCATGTGAAGGCCGTTGGTGTGAACACCGAGACCCCGTGGAGTGATGTTGGTACATTCACCACCATGGGCACCCCGGCACCGACTCCTTCGGCACAGCCTCCGGTAGTGATACCGCCGGCGCAACAGATAACTCCGGCCTGGATCTGGGCCATAGTTATCATCGGCGCCATATTGGTGATTGCGGTGATTGTCCTGATAGTCACCACGAGGAGAGTACCCTAACGGTACCAGCCTTTAAGGTGGCTTGAGGTATAACACCTTAAGAGCCAATAACGGGAGCCCCCCGCACTGCGGGGGGCTCCCCCTTTTGTGGTGAACCTGCCGGGAATTGCCTGACCGCTGGTTGTACCGGCTATCATCCTCGGGGCATTCTGCGTCATTCTCTTTGCCTTAAGCCTGCGCAACATTAAGCGTAGGTGGATTCTCTAAAGCGCTGTCTCTACAGCGATTCTCTGTGGTCCCGTTGAGCCTTCCGTGTCACAGAGAACGGCATAAACGAATACACGCAGACAGAGGAGTCAGATGCCATCAAACCGACCCTGTAAAACAGTAACAACCCATTGAAAACATCACTTATCAAGTTGCGAGCTGGGATCTGGGTGGCCAAACACCCTATGAGAGGTTCAGGGAAAAGGCAAAGCTTTGACTGTAAACGGTCTTATTCTGTCCCACACTGCGTTGACAGAACAATTGGCCAAGTGCTACTCTACCAAGGTTGTGAGCTGTGAAGTGACGACTATATAGGCTCCGGGAAGTGGCAGGTTCTTGGGTACCAAACATTTGACCTCAAGAAAGGAGCCAGGAATGATTAGCAAGGGGAGATTTAACAGGTTGTTTGAACCCGGTAAGATAGGGAGGGTAGAGACCAAGAACCGCATAGTAAGGGTTGCTGCCGGAACGGACTACGTTGCCCCGGGCGGTTTTCTTAATCTTGAGAAGGAGCTGCCCTACTGGGAAGCGCTGGCCAGGGGTGGGATAGGCTTGGCTATCCAGGGTGCCACCAGCATTAAAGAAGACCCCGACGCGCCTGAAGCGATGTTTTATGACGACAGATTCATCCCCGGCCGCCGCCACGTAGTTGACATTGTCCATAAATACGACGTCCCCTTCTTCATACAGTTCATGCATATCGGACCCTGGTTCGGTCCCAACAAGGTATCTGCCTCCTGGATACCCTTGCAGGAACTACAACAGCGAGGCCCCGAATTTGATGGGGAGCCGCATGAGTTGACCATCCCCGAAATTGTGGAAATCGAGGATACATTCGCCGCCGTTTCTGAGAGAGCAATGAAAGCCGGCTATGACGGAATTGAGATGAATTTTGCTACCTGCCATCTGGGCAATAGCTTTCTGTCCCGTGCCTGGAATAGACGCCAGGATGCCTACGGCTGCCAGAGCCTGGAAAACAGGGCGCGCTTTGCCCTTGAAACCAGGGAGGCAATCAAGAGGAAAGTGGGACAGGACGTACCCGTCGGCATCCTCATCAACGGTGCCGAGTACGGAATCAAGGATGGTTTGACCATTGAAGAGACACAGGGCTTAGCCAAAATATTCGAAAAGGGGGGCTTTGACTACATCAGCGTGCGCGTTTTTGGCTATATGGATTATTACGACCTACATTTACCCGATTCGATTTTTTATCCAGAACCGCCAAAGCCCATGCCCAAGCCACTTGATATCAGCCACGGCGGAGCAGGAATCTCTGTACCTGTAGCCACCGCCATCAAAAAGGTAGTCTCGATACCGGTCATTACTGTTGGCAAACTCAACGCCGAACTCGGGGAGAAGGTTCTGAAGAAAGGCAAGGCTGATTTCGTCGGACTCGCTAGGCCATTGATAGCTGACCCCGAATATCCTAACAAAGTTGCCGCTGGCAGAATGGAGGATATTCTACCTTGTACCTACTGCCTTAGCTGTTTTGGAACTCGTGTTGACCGTGGCGAGGACCTAACCTGCCGGATAAATGGAGCTGTCGGAGGCACGCAGGACTATGCCGTCAAACCGGCAGCCAAGAAGAAAAAGATTGTGGTGGTGGGCGGCGGTCCGGGAGGTATGGAAGCGGCCAGGATTGCGGCGATACGCGGGCACGATGTCATGCTCTATGAGAAGAATAAGAAACTGGGTGGATTGCTGCCCCTAGCGGCTATGATAAAGGGATTTGAAGTTGAAGACCTTACCAGAATAATAAGCTTCTACAAGGTTCAGCTTGCCAAACTCGGTGTCAAGGTTAAATTAGGTACGGAGGTAAATCGGTCGCTAATAGAGCAGATTAAGCCGGACGCGGTCATCATCGCCACAGGAGGCATTCCCACCGTTCCGTTAATACCTGGAATCAAGGGGCGTAATGTGCTCAGCATACCCGACCTGCATCGCCGGGTGAAAGGCTATCTGAACTTTTTCGGCCCTAGAGTTCTCAGGTGGCTGACGCGATTCTATCTACCTATAGGTAAGAAGGTCATTGTTGTCGGTGGCGCCTTGCAGGGCGGTGAGGTAACCGAGTTTCTGGTTAAGCGAGGCAGGCAGGTGACCTGGATAGACTCCGCCAGTACGCTAAAAGACAACAGACTGCCCAACGCCAGGACATTGCGGTTGTTCCGGTGGCTAGACAAAAAGGACGTGGCCATGATGACTGAGGTGAAGTACGAAGAGGTAACCGATAAAGGGCTGGCCATCACGACTAAGGATGGAAAGAGGCAGACACTTGAGGCAGATAGCATAATACCGGTTACGCCATTTGCACCAAACACCGAGCTAGCCAAAGGCTTGGAAGGTAAAGCCTCCGAAGTCTATCTCATTGGTGACGGCAAAGAGCCTCGCCTGATACTGGACGCTGTCGGAGAAGGCTTCCGGGTAGCACGAGATATATAGCTCCGGCTAGCTTTCACTTTAAGAGTCCTCTTTTTGCCAAATCACTGGCCACATCGCCCAGCTCAAGTTCTTGAAGCTTAGTCATTGTCGGCAGGCCGTTGGGCACATCCCATCCGCGAAGTTCATAGTACTCGCTCTTCATTTTTTCAAATTTCTCCGCCTCCACCACGGCGCCTTTTCTAGAGAAGGGCTTATCCCCCTTCCCTGGCACCAAGCAGTCAGGGTCAAAACGCACGGACTCAATGGGAATTTTATAGAAAGCTTCCAAGAGTATATCCCCCTGTCTTCCTCCCCAGCCTTCTCTCAGGTGTACGGCTCTTTGGAGGTTAAAGATTCTTTCTCCTAGCTTATTAAGCCCTGCCTCATCCGTCTCTGTGCCGGTCACCGCTGAAAAAACCTGACTCTCCATGGTAGGGTCACCGGCGTGACCTTCCGTACCTCTAATAAAGGTTATCGGCCACAGGAAGTCGCAAAGGATAAGACTTTCCTTGGCATAGCTACGGTCCTGGATTTTCTTGGCGGCAAGTGCCTTACCTTCATAGGTGGAGAGGTCACCGGCAATCCGACCACCCCAGAATTTTTCGGCCATATCACCAAAGTCTGCAGAAGACAGGAAATCTGTTGATTTCTCCCCGTCATGAATTCCAGCCCCTTGCAGTTCCACCCATTCGTGCATCGGCATGCCTATTTCATGGAGTTGCTGTATGGGTTTTCTCGGTTCGGTAGCATAGAGAAGACCAGTGGTAATAAATAACCTTGGATCGTACATTGCCAGGTCATTTGCCCTGGTAGTAATAGAGTCGCCGATTAGCTCCCTGGCTCCTTTGCCGACCAGTTCAGCAGCCTTAATAGTGCCATGGGCGAGTATCTCTCCGAAGCCTTCCCTTAGCGATATCTTCCTTACCAGAGTTTCTATGAATTCAGGACTACCTATTTTAGATAGCGGGATGCCCGTTTCTTCCTCCCGTAATATGCCTTGTTGGTAACACTTGGCAAGCCACAAAATCATTGGCTCAACGACAAAGGTGTCAAGACCGTACCTTTGACATAGCTGGGCGGCGTGTACCACAATTTCATTCCAGTTACCATAATGCTCAATTACTGCTGTCTCATACATGTCTGCCATCTGGCAGAAAAACTTGACCCGTTTCCCCTCATCGGTCTTGTAGTACTGTCGGGCACAACCTGAAACACAACCGTAGCAGGCTTGGCGTTTGGTTTTCCCCTCATGTATCCACTTGTGGGTAATATCAAAATGTCGCCCTCTCAGCTGATATATACGATCGGCGAGTTTACTCAGTCTCTCAGGTTGGGCAGCACCAGGTTTTTTATTGCCTGCCACGGCAATAGCCTTTAATTTCTTAGAACCCATGACGGCGCCGAAACCACCAGAGCCGCTAGAACCTTCGTCAGCAAGAACGGTGGCAAATGAGACCAGATTCTCTCCCGCTAGACCCGTAGCCGCTACCTTCACTTCCTTTCCCAATTCTTCTTTAAGGATTTCTTGTGCCTTGACTGCGTCTTTTCCCCAGAGAAGGGAGGCGTCCTTTATTTCGGCTATGCCGTCATGTACAAAGAGATAAACCGGTTTGTCAAAACTGCCTTGAATCGCTATCGCATCGAAGCCAGCAAATTTGAGCCAAGCTCCCCAACTTCCTCCCAGATTACCGTGCGAAAAGAACTGTGGCTCCATAGCTGGTGACTTACCACAGACCTGCCACCTCGAACCAGCCAGTCTTGTAAATCCAGCCATAGGTCCGGTGACAAATATCAAACAGTTTTCTGGGTCAAAAGCCTTATTCCGGGGTGAGACCTTATCCCAATAAAGCTTAGCGGCTAACCCTCTTCCCCCAATAAATCGGCTAGCATATTCGTCTGTTGGGAGATTGACCGTATGTCCCCGGGACAAATCGACTTCTAGAATTGCTCCGGCATATCCAAACTTGCCTATTTTATTTCTCCTTCAATGCAGACAGACTACAATGGTTTGGTCGTTTTCAGACAAGTCGAGTCTGCCAAATTTTTACACCCAGCTGCCAATTCTTGTCAAGCGCAGCAATCAAAGTTACCGAAAGGATTTTTGATTCTGTTTGACGTTGTTATCGGGGCATTAACTACTTTTTGACTGCTGTCTGTTCAAATCATTGGCTTACTCAATCCGTTACGAACACGATGGGCAGGGAATATATTACCTCATGCGTTTAAGCATCCATTGACACGGAGCCAGAAATTAACTATATTTAAGTATTTGTAGCGTTTGTTTGCCATATAATATATTTCCCCTTTGGGATATGAACAAGAATGTCAGTGTTAAACCCGTGAGCCTAAACCTTTAACCATGACTTAGAGGAGCATTCTATGCCAGAAACTAATCAGGTAATCAGAATAGCGGTGGACGCGATGGGTGGTGATTATGCTCCTAGCGAGATAGTTGGTGGTGCAGTTTTAGCGGCCAAAGAGAATAATGATATAGACATTGCCCTGGTAGGTTCTCGAGATATCATAGAGAGCGAACTAGCTAGGTATAACAGGCATTTGCCCATTAGCTGTATTGAGGCTGATGGATTCATCACCGAGAGTGAACATCCCGCCTTAAATATCCGGCGCAAACCCAATGCCTCCGTGGCCGTGGCGGCCAAAATGGTGGGGGCAGGAAAGGCAAAGGCTATGATTAGTGGCGGCCCAACGGGAGCCACCGCCGCCAGCGCCATTCTGTCGCTGGGGCTTATCCCCGGGATAGAGCGACCGGCAGTCAGCGGGGCGTTTGAAGCTCTGGCGCCCGATACGGTGATAATGGACTGTGGGGTTAATGTTGACTGTAAGCCTCATCATCTTCTGGCTTTCGCCATTATGGGTTCTGTCTATGCCAGGCGACTATTGAATATCGCTAATCCTACAGTAGCTCTGCTAAGCACCGGGGCTGAGGAAGGTAAAGGCAGTCAGCTGGTGCGGGAAGGCTACGTTCTCCTTCGCGACAGCGGGCTGAATTTCATTGGCAACATAGAAGGCAATGATATACTAAGCGGGCGGGCTAATGTAATTGTTTGCGATGGCTTGGTCGGAAATGTAATATTAAAATTCTACGAGAGCATAGGGTACTACGCTGGTGAGTGGGTTAAAAAGAGGTTAAAAGGGTTCCCCAGAATAGGCCCGGCGCGAAAGCTATTTACTACTTTCACTTCGTTAACTAGGGTCACGGAGGGCGAAAGTATAGGAAGTGGCCTGCTTTGGGGGGTTAATGGCGTCGTTTTTGTGATGCATGGTAGTATTAAAGCGCCACAGGTAGCCAAGACGATAGCCAAAGCCAAAGAGGTGGTGAAAGCCGATCTGGTGACCGCTATAAAGTCAGACCTGGCCAGCGTTATTCCAAAGTAACTAGATTGGAGGCGACTATGTCCGTCGAGGATACTATAAAAGGTATTGTTACAAAAATTGTGCGTTGTGATAAGAAGGTTCTTACTCCTGAGAGTACCTGGCAGGACCTAAAGGCAGACTCTCTGGACATGGTTCAAATACTGATAGCTATAGAAGAGAAATTTGATATCGAAGTTCCTGATGAAGATGTTCAGAATATCCAAAATCTTGGCCAGTTTGTCGCCTATGTCGAGGAGCGCGTGGCCAAGAAAGACTAGGCTTGGTCTATATCTATATGGTAGAGTGAAGGCAACTAATGAGGCTCAAAGGTAAGATAGCTCTGGTAACCGGCAGCTCTCGCGGCATTGGCCGGGCTATAGCCCTAAAACTGGCTCAGGAAGGGGCCGATATCATTGTTAACTACCTTCGTCACCGCCAGGGTGCGGAGGAAACGGCCAGGGATGCTGAGAAGCTGGGGGTAAGTGCCCAGATTATCAAAGCTAATCTAGTGGAGCCAGAGAAGATTGATGCCATGTTTGAGGCTATCGCCAGTAAATGGGGCCGGTTGGATATTCTGGTTAACAATGCCGCCTCTGGCGTGGCCCGCTCTGCCCTGGAGCTGGACACCAGAGGCTGGGAGTGGACTATGGATATCAACGCCAGAGCCTTCCTGCTTTGTGCCCAGCGGGCGGTCAAGCTCATGGAGAAAGGCGGCGGTAAGATAGTCAGCGTCTCCAGTTTAGGCTCGTCCTTTGTCTTACCTGATTATGTTGCCATAGGGGTATCCAAAGCCGCCCTCGAAGCCCTCACCCGTTACCTGGCCATAGAGCTGGCGCCCCAGGGTATCTGTGTCAACGCGGTAGCGGCTTCAGCCATCCAGACCGAAGCCATTAAATTTTTTACTAAAGGGCAACAGGGGCAGGCCCCCTCCTGGCAAACTACGCCGGCAGGCAGAATGGTAACCCCCGAGGATGTAGCCAATCTGGTCGCTTTTCTGTGCAGTGAGGAAGCCTTCATGATAAGAGGACGGACCATCATTGTTGACGGGGGCATCTCCCTGGTTCCCTTTAGCTTTACTGAGAAGGAGGCTAACACTGAATAAGCAAAGAGTAGTGATTACCGGGATTGGCGCTGTTACCCCGCTGGGCTTGAATGTGGAGGAGTTCTGGGAGGGGCTGGTAAACGGGAAGCTGGGCATCGATTATATTAGCCGCTTCGACCCCGGCAACTCCGTAATCAAGGTAGATGCCGAGGTGAAAGGCTTTGACGCGACAAGGTATATGGATATTAAAATAGTCGACCGCACTTCGAGGTCGACTCAGCTCGGTATTACTGCCGCCCAAGAGGCAGTAGAATCAGCTAGGCTAGACCTGACCAAAGAGAGCCCGGAGCGAGTAGGGGTTATAACTTCTAACATTGTTGAGACCGATTACCTGGTAAAGGCAAGTGAGATGCTCCGCAAGCGGGGCCCGAGGCACGCTGACCCCCTTTTTATAACCAAGTCGAGCCCCAGCGTAATTGCGATGCAGATAGGGATGTTAACCGGAGCCAAGGGGCCTAACTCCAGTGTGAATAGCCTGTGCGCCAGCGGCGCTGATGCCATCGGCACCGCCTTTAACTATATTCGTTTGGGATATGCCGATGCAATGGTGGCTGGCGGTGCTGATGCCAGCCTGGAAGCGATCACCATAGCCGGTATGAACATTCTGGGGGCTCTATCACGAGAAACAGACCCGGCCAAGGCCTGCCGGCCGTTTGACCTTAACCGAACCGGCTTTGTCTATGCTGAAGGCGCCGGCATGATGATACTGGAAACCTATGAGCATGCCAAGAAACGGGGGGCACCAATTCTGGCCGAGCTGATTGGCGCCGGCTGGTCCTTCGATGCCTTTAGTACCACCGCCCCCAATTTTGAAACAGAAGCCATTGCCATAAAGGTGGCCCTGCAGGATGCCGGAATAAAGCCGGAGGAGGTGAACTATATCAATGCCCACGGCACCGGCACCAAGCTAAATGACCGCAACGAAACCAAGGCTATTAAAACTGTTTTTAATAATAGCGCTTACCGCATCCCCTTAAGTTCCACTAAGTCTATGATTGGTCATGCCATTACCGCGGGAGGCGCCATCGAGGCTGTCGCCGCAGTGTTAACTATAAATAGAAATATTATACCGCCGACTATCGGCTACGAGACCCCTGACCCGGAATGCGATCTGGACTGCGTGCCTAATAAGGCTCGCTCGGCACAGGTCAATATCTGCCTGTGCAATAGCTTTGGGCTCGGGGGAGAGAACTGCTGCCTGGTGCTCAAACGCTTTGATGAAAAGTAACCGGCATCTATATACCAATCGGAACTTTATAGCGCTAAATATAGCAGAAATTACGTAATTATAAAGAGCCGCGTACTGCAAAAAAAGAGTTTTTGTGACATTTTTAGAGCTTTTTAGAAACAAGAGCACCTGATATGCAGCCTCGATAGCCGCCTAGACCTCTTCCTTGCGAGAGAGATACAGATGTCCTGAACCCAGAACTGATTTAACTCTCGCCACTATTTTGTACAATCTCCGCCTAGCCCGAAGTCGTTTTGGTGAACTTTAGGATATTTGGATCAAGAGCCTCCCTCTTCGGGAACATTATCTAGATACACCTGATCTTCAAATGGGCTAATCTGGGTGACAGAAAGTACCAGGAAGAAAGTCCCAAATTTGGAAGGAAAAATAAAGAAAAGTTAAGCTACACGTATTGACTTTTGCCATTTGGTAAACTATGATTGTGTCCTTCAAAGAACGGCCTATGTGCGTTGAGGTAAGATAATTTGAGGGTCAACTATTAAGCAGGCGCTGAGTCTGCTATTACTATCGTCCTGTGACGCCAGCGAGGTGATGATCCCAACCACATATAGGGCAAACAAACCAATTAATAAGAAATTGCATTTCGCTTATATCCTGTATAAGAAGCATGGTCATAAAAATAAGCTACGCTTGCAGTTTACTGGCAGCGTTGCTGCTGGCGGTGGCGCTGTTGCCATTACCGGCACAGGCAGAGTCATTCCCCCTTAGATGGGCGTCGGTGGACAAACCGGGAATGACCGGCGAGAATATCCTCAGTCCCTCCGAGGTTAGTGAAATCGCCATCGGCAGTAACGGTATCATTTACGCTATAGACAGCGAAAATGACAAGGTTCATCGCTCACTGGACGGCGGGGTAAACTGGAAGGATATAACCGACGATCTGGAAAGTTCTGGCGCTGGTTTGCCGGCCAGCAAGATTGCCGTGGCTCCCGATGAGCCCGGTATCTTAGCCGTGGTTACCGACAGTTCTACCGCTGTCTACCTATCCACCGACGGTGGTACGGATTGGGCTGATACCAATGTCCCCGGGCTGGAAGGTACTATTCAGGCGATTGCCATATCCAGAGAATACACTCAGGACAGCAAATCGTCCCGGGAGATTGCCATTGGTACCGCCGACTGGGGAGATAACGCCACCAGCGGCCAGGTCTGGGTGTATCAGATAAGTAAATCATGGACACCCTGGCAGAACCAGGAGCTTACGGTTGACCCATCTCATATCGGCGGCGAAGTTTCAGCGCTTGCCTACTCCCCTGCCTATCCCGACGACATGACCATCCTGGCGATTGCTTCTACCTCTACCAACGGTGGTGTTGCTGCCGAGTATCGGGAGAAGACCTGGCTCTGTTTGGGTGTACGGGATACCTCAGAGGGGACAACGGAATGGAATAACCTGCCCGACTTTCCGCCTCCGGTCTATCCGGTGCCGATTGCCGAATTGGGCGATTTGTCATCATCCGGCGATGCTCCCGGCGTCTCCTGGATTCATTCGTCACTGGCCTTACCCTCAAATTACTCAAGTGTTGACACCTCATCCCGGCAGCTCTTTGTCAGCTACGACCGTGAGCCGGACGCTGAAGACGATGTTTACTGGCTCAGTGACACCATCCCAGCTCGGCTGAAGGCCGATATCAACCATCCCGGTAACCCGATTAATATCAGCAGCCTTGCCTATCGCGGGACAACCACCTCGGGTTTGCTTCTTGCCGGCGATGTGGACCGCGTTGTCGGCTCAGCTACCGTCCAGGTTCGGCGAACCAGCGAGCCTTTTGAGGTGGACCCGGACTGGGAGGAGGCTACCGTACCACCCACCGGGCCGGGCAATGCCAAGTTGGGCTGGAGCCCTGGAGGCGAAATAGCCTATTGTGGTACTGGCCAGAGCCCCGGTCACGATTTAGACGAAAGCGCCTTCTCGGCGAGCGTTGATGATGGCGATAAGTGGCGGCAGATGGGGCTTATAGGCACCGATATCAGGCTCGCTGATGCGGTCCCGGCACCTGATTCTCAAAGCCTGCTGATAACTACCTACAGCTTATACGGCCCTGAGGGTGTCTGGCGCAGCACCAGCGACCCCTTGGGCCGATATTGGGAGCGTCTGCTGACCCTGGATACCGATACTAACGCTGTCATCCTGGGGATAAGTCCCAACTACATTAACGACTATACTATATATGTCGCTGAGGTGGGTGGCACCTTAATGGCGATATCACGCAGCGGGGGCAGTTCCTGGGACTGGCGCCACGCTCCAGGGCCGGTGATTGACATGGTGGTTGAGGATGAGGACACAGTCTATATCGCCCTACCCGATGGCGTTATCAAAAAGAGCACCAGAGGCGGCCATCTCTGGAAGAGCCAGGGGGATACCGACCTCACCGGGATAAACATGCTGGCCTTCGCTGGTGAGGAGACCATCCTCATCGGCGGCAGGAATGGAGAAGTGGCCTATTCCACTGACGGCGGTGAGAGTTTCCTTCGCATCCCTGAGGTTATCGGTAGTGGCACCGGATACGTCCAGGTGGTAGCTGACGCTGATTATTCGCAAAACGGTATCATCTACGCGGCCACCAATATTGCTGATGAAGGAATCTGGCGCTGGACTATCGGTGTTTCTACTGCCTGGGAGCAGATTGACGAATCAACTACCGATCTGGGTGAGGGACAGAAAATTAGCGGTCTGGTGATGGGCTTGGAAGGAACCCTCTACGCCCTTAGGATGGAGCCGGTTACCAGCGCCAGCGGTGGCATGGTCCGCTCGGTGAACCCCACAGAAGCCGACACTGACAAGGTCGAGTTCGAGCTGATGAACCGGGCTCTGCCTGATGGCGCCACCTTTGACCCTACCCTTCCTTTCCCCACTCCCCTTTTCCCCGCTATTCCTTATCTCAAGCTATCCGGGAATTACGAGTTAAACGAGCTCTGGACTATTGACACGACTAATGAGATCATTTATCGCTTCCAGGATACCCTGTGTAAGCTGGGGCCGATTCTGGTAATGCCCCGGCCGGGAGACATCATACCGATTGACGCTGCCGAGCATATCACTAGCCTGACCCTGCAATGGGAGGAGCTGGTGGGGGCGAGGGAATACGAGGCAGTCATCTACCGGGACCCAGGGGCCACTTCAGAGGTGTGGTCGGGGACCACTGCTTATGTCTCAATAGATGCCACCAAGGGCGGTAACCCGGCGAAACTAGTTAGCGGCACCAGTTATTACTGGCGGGTCAGGGCTACCCAGCCAGCGAAGAGCCCTTGGTCTGAGATCGGCTCCTTCGCTTCTCCCCTCGGTGTTGCCGAGTGGGAACCCCTGGTAAAAACTAAGGGGGTATCTCCGCCACCAGGCGCTGACAATGTGTCGATAAGACCAGCTTTCACCTGGGAATCGGCTGAGGGAGCTAGCGGCTATGAGTTTGTCTTAGCCAGGGATAGCGGGTTTGGTGATGTGGTTGTTGCCTTTACCGGGGCTGATGCCCTGCTGAGCACCGCCTGGCATTGTGATAGGAACCTTGAATACTCCAACACCTACTTCTGGAGAGTAAGAGCTATCAGTGACATCAGCCATAGTGAGTGGGGGACTAATACCTTTACCACTGAAGCCGCCCCTTCGGCTTTGCTGCCGCCCACGGCCCCACCCCTGGTAGTCCAGCCAGCACGGACAGTTCCAATCTACATGATAGTGATAGTTCTTGGCATTAGTTCTGCCCTAGTTATTGCTCTGCTTGTCCTAATCGTCAAGAGCCGAAGAAGGTGAGGAGCAAACCAAACGGTATAATCCAGTTAGCAAATAGTACTAGGAAGAAAGTCCCTAAAAAGGGAGAAAAAGTAAAGAAAAGTTAAGCTACATGTATTGACTTTTGCCATTTGGTACATTATGATTGTGTCCTGCAAAGAGCAAAATATGTACGTAAGGGTAAGGAAGCTTGAAAATCAACTACTAATCAGACAGTAGACGTATCGGGGCGTGCGACGGCCATTCTAATGTAACGGAGGATTATGCCAGTGGCTAACTGGCTGAGCTCCAGGGTGGTTGAAGAAAAGGCAGCGCATGTATTCGTGTCCGCTTATCGTGGTTTTGCTCTGGTAGTAGCCACCTTCCAGATTTTCTTCGTTGGTGATTTCCAGATCTTCACCGCTGCTAGTTGGGCTCTGTTTGGCATAGTCGGTACTTATACGCTTTTCAAGGTTTCCCGCCCCCTCCACCCCTACGGAAGGGGCGCTTTTACCTGCGCTGATTTTACTTTTGACCTTGCCCTTTGTGCTTCTCTCCCATTGCTTACCGGAGGGCTTCACAGTCCGTTTCTTTTTTATTGTTTATCTCCCGTCTTGACCTCGGCGCTGTTCTTCCCCCGGAAGATTACTTTCCCCGTAGCCAGCATACCCGTAGCAAGCCTTATTGTTAGCCAGTTGCTGCTTTATCCCACCTCACCGGATATGGGGTTGTATCCGATGGGGCTGTCCGTCGGATTACTCGCTGCCATTATAGTCGTCTCCTTCCTGGTCGCTTGGTTGCCCTACATGATCAACATCAACGCTTCCCAGACCATCAAGAGACAGGCTATCCTCGGTGAGAGGAGTCGCCTGTCCCGCGAGATACATGACGGAGTGGCCCAGTCGCTGGGAATCGTTCACCTGCAGGTGGAACTACTGCGGAAGACGATAGCCTGCCGGGAACTGTCACAGGCGCTTTCTCAGGTTACCGAAATCAAAGGGCTAATTGAAGAGGCTCAGCAGGAGGTAAAGGCGGCAATAGACGAACTCCGTAGCAGCGCCGAGGGCGAACAGGGGTTCGTGCCCACACTTGCCCGCTACACCAGTGAATTTACTCAAACATATGGCATAAGGTGTGAGTTGCGTGTGGCCGACGGACAGGTAACCCTGCCATTACCGGCTGAGGTTGAACTGCTGCGCATCGCCCGCGAGGCACTGTCTAATGTTAGAAAACACTCAGCAGCCAGTAAGGTTGAGGTAAACTTTGAATCCAAGAATGACTCGGTTGAGATGACCATCAGGGATAATGGCACTGGCTTTGATACCTGGGCTGGCTCCTCAGGCCACGGCTTATCAGTAATGCGGGAGAGAGCGCACTTGATGGGTGGTGAGCTGGCTATCAACACCTCCCTCGGTCGAGGTACCGAGGTGAAGGTCAGGCTGCCAGCACTCCAGACCCAGGGAAAGAAGCACATTAAGGAGATGCCGCCTAGCCTGGTCGGGAGGACCGATGGCAATGATCAAAGTGTTGGTGGCGGATGATCATCCTGTCTTCAGAGAGGGCCTGGCATCGCTCCTGCAAAAGTACCCAGAGTTCAAGGTAGTGGGGCAGGCGGCTGACGGTGATGAAGCGGTAGCCAGAGCTAATCAATTAAAACCCGATGTTGTAATTATGGATATTTGTATGCCAAGGAGCGATGGTATCGTTGCCACCAGGGCTCTTCAAAAGATGCTGCCCCAGATTAAGGTGATCATCGCTACTATTTCCGCCAAGGATGAGGACCTTTTTGCCGCCTTGAAGGCGGGGGCCAGGGGCTATTTGCTCAAGAGCGTTAGCCTGCAGGAACTGATTGATTCCATCAAGCTGGTGGCTCAAGGTGAGGCCGTTGTTTCCCCGGCTATGGCCAGCAGGCTGATCGAGGAGTTCAGGCAGGATAAGGAGCACCTGGATAAACGGCCAAGCGACCTGAGCTCGCGGGAGCTGGAGGTGCTCCATCTGGTGGCTCAAGGTGCCAGTAACAAGCAGATTTCTGACTCACTGTTTATCAGTGAGACCACGGTCAAGGCGCACCTGCAAACAATCATGGAAAAGCTGCATGCCCGCAACCGTGCCGAGGCGGTGGCGGTGGCAGCAACCAGAGGCTGGCTCAATAAGAGATAAGCTGACTCCTCGAAGCACCCGGGGGAATCTCTGATTTCTCCGGGCTCCTTTCAAACCCCCTCCCCGCAAGGGGAGGGGGCTTTTTATCTCCCCGCCCAAAAGTATGAATTTTAAACCATCCTATTTTCGCGCTCAAATCGTCACATTGCAGGATACCGCTTGACCCCCGGCTGGGATAACGTTTAGCCATAGGCCGAGTCCGAATGTCACAGTCTCCGGGTGCTTCGAGGAGACTCCGAATTCGGCTAAAACGCTCCGGGTCGAGGGGCGGAAAATTGGAATAACCCTAAATACTCGGGGTGAGAAAGGAGGTGAGAAAGAAAATGAAGAGTATTCTTTTGTGTGTGGTGGTCATAGCTGCGCTGGTCGTTGCTGGAGTAGGCGGTACCCTGGCCGACTTCTCCGATATCGAGGTCAGCCAAGACAACACCTTCTCAACAGGGGCACTTGACCTGGTAGTGAGCGATAACCTCGGTGTGGAATACCCCGACGACGCCCCGAAATTCTTCCAGGTAACTGATGCCTGGCCGTGTTGCGACAAGAGCGTCTTCCTTGACCTGCACAACTACGGGCAGGGCTTCCAGGTAACACCGTATGCATACCTGCATATTAAGAACCTGACCTGCGGCTGGGTCATGCCCAAGTTAGTCTATGCCTGGCTCGACGAAAATGGTAACAAGGTTGCCGGACCTGCCACCCCACCAGTTGAGGGAGCTCATGGGACTGGCTACCCCAGGCCGGTGACCGAGCCGGAGTATGTGGCTGAGATGGGCGGCATTGCCGGTGAGAATGCCAGCGGCACTCCCGTGACTGTTCCGGGCATCGGTGAATACGGTGAGAATTGCAAGCTGACCAGGCACGTCGGCGTCATCGGCATTTACGTCGCCGGTCCTTATACACATGACCAATATCCCACGTCGACTACCGTGCCCGCCGCTGACTGGACGCCGCTAGACCTGAGTGCTTATGACACCGACCCGGCAGATGGCATAATCAAGCTCAACGAGCTGGTGTGCCACGAAATCCTTCTCATGCAGATTCCGAACTGCAACAAGATATGGGTGCACATAGCGCTGCACTTCCAGGACTTCGATGAAGAGGCGGCTTTAGCTGAGGGCCTGATTCCGACCACCTACTTCGCCGAGACATATCCTGAAGCCAAGTGGGACCACTGGCCAACCAATGCCATGCAGAAGGACTACATGGAATTTGACATGGCGTTCGAGCTGCTCCAGACCAAAGTTCCCTAAGCATGATTAGGGCCGAGGTTGGGGGGTGCTCGTCTGGGCACCCCCCAACCCCAGGGTATGGTAACTTCAAATCTGGAGGGGAGGGGAATAAAAAGTAATTCCCTTCCCCTGCGGAGGTGAGGTGCAATAAATAACAGGTAGGAAATTGGGAGTTACCTGATTTAATGAAACAACTACTATCGGTAATAATGGCGGTGGTGCTGATAGGTGCCGTGGGCGGCGCGGTAGCCGGTGGCACATTTGGTGGTGTTCCAGTTGAAGGCTTTAATGATACCGAAATGAGCACCGATAACTATATGTGTGCCGGCAGCCGCATCCTTGAGCTCAGCGGCGGGCCTATCGTTGTTGAGAACGCCTGGCCCTGTGAGTGGTACGAAGAGGAATATCTACTTATAAATGCCGGCACCCTTGAGGGAGTGGCCACCATCCATATACCCAAGACGGATAACTGCTGCGGGGGATGGCATGGGATTAAGTGTTGCGAGAGCGGCACTATGAAAGGGCTGGTCTATGACGGTGAGGGTTACAGACTGCCTGTTAGCTGCGAGCCTAAAGGCTCTGGGGTAGCCACCTCTGAGCCGGAGCTGGCGACTGAGGAGGGGGGAATTGTGGGAGAGGATGCCAACGGAAATCCAGTATATGTCCCCGGGCTGGGGGTGGATAAATGCGACGTCTCCAAATACATTGACGTCATCATCTGGTTCGATAAAAACGGCGACGGTGACTATGATGACAGTGGTGAGAAGATAGTCCAGGGCAAGCTGGCTGACATCGCCTGCACCGAGTATGACCTGGGAAAGATTCCGCAGGCATCGGGCTACAACTACTGCACCTACTGCGGCTGGCACAAGCAGACGGGGTGGGGCTGTTACTTCAAGTACCATGTTAATAGCCAGACGATGGAAGTGCCGCTAATGGCCGCCAAGGCCCTCAATATCGGCACCGTCAGCATATGGAACGATGCCACCAACCTCTACGTTAGGTACGATACCACTAGCAGTGGCTGGAAAATGACCGAGACCCACATCTATGCTGGCAAGAACCCGCCGCCAAAGATGGCGCCGGGGCAATTCCCTTACGGAGATGACCATTTGAACAAGGTGACCACTTACTTAGAGACGATTCCCCTGGCTGGTATCAACGGTGGGGTTGTCCCCTGCAATGACATTTACATCGCCGCTCATGCCGTAGTGGCCAAGAGTAGCTACTGTAAATGTTATGAAGAAACCGCCTGGGGCTGCGGGGAAGGTCGCAGGCTGAAGTTGGAGCTACATTTCCAAGATGTCGACGAAGATGACCTCTGCCTTCACTACTTCGATGAAAGCATACCGGCTGAAGCCAAATGGGACCACTGGCCGACCGATGCCTACATGGGTGACCAGTGTACCTTCGATTTGGTGTTTAAGTTCAAAAAATCGTGTACGTATTACGGGTGGTAGCAGGAGACGTTAAAGTGACAAAACAGGTGCTTTTATCTCTTCTCGTAATAATAGCTGTCGCCTCGCTGGCGGGGGTAGCAACCTATGCTGCCTTCAGTGATGTCGAGACCAGCCAGGACAACTACTTTACGACGGGCAGCCTCGACCTCCAGCTTGGGGATACCTATCCTTATCCGGGCGGTGACTATGAATACCAGCCAAATGAAGATTACGGCGAAGACCCGCTGGGGGACAGCGTCGAGGCGACCTGGGACTATGAACTTGGTTATCCCAACGGCATGCAACCCAATGAATCTCTGGCGAGTTTGGTAAAGCTAAGGAATGTTGGCAATAATGAGGCAACCAGCCTTGATGTCAGCTGCCACAACGTGAACACGGCACCGCCACCTTGGGATCCCTCTGCCGAGCCAGGCCCCCTTGACAAAGACACCAAGATGATTATCACGGAGCTGGTATATACCTGTAATAGTGTGCAGGTGGATATGCTCGACCCTTTGACCCCATCACAGTGGCGAATCGAAGATAAAGACAGCGATACAAAAATTACGCTCGATGATTGGGAGCATGACCCCATTATCGGCCTCACACCACCTGCATTAGGCCGTCAGGCGGCTGTCCGTATGGTAGTCCTCTTTGACCCAGATGCCGGTAATGAATACATGGGCTGCAGCACCATGATGACCCTTAATTTTGACTTACGCTAAAGGACTAGGGCATGAGGCAGCTGGCAAAATGGCTCACCAATATAATACTGGCACTGCTGGTTATGGCAGCCCTCATTTTACTGCTGCTACCGGCAGTTTTCGCCTCCAGCCTAGCCATTGTCTACAGCGGCAGCATGGCCCCGGAGATGCCTACTGGTGCCCTGGCAGTTATGGAGCCAGTTGACCCTGCTGATATAGAAGTCGGCGATATCATTGCCTTCGATCCCCCCTGGGACGACGCTGAGGTTACCGTCAGCCACCGCGTGATTGAAATTATTGTAGACGGAGAAACCCTTAGCTTCCGCACCAAGGGCGATGCCAACGAAGACCCGGACTTTGACCTCGTGCCCGCAACCAGTGTCACCGGTCGGGTTACCCTCAGTGCCCCCAACCTGGGCTACCTCATGGCCCGCGTCAGGGGTTACAGCCACGGCCAACTCGGCTTTGTCCTCTTTGTTGGCCTCCCTACCCTCTTGCTCATCGGCAGCGCTGTCAGAGATATGAACTTCATGGTCAGCCCGGGGAAGAGGCGGGAAAGGCTGCGGAAGAAGATGATGGAGCGAAGAATGAGGAGGAGAGCTCGTTAGTTAACCCCCTCTGTTTGATACGAGCCACTAGTTCCAAATAAAATCAGCCGGAATATAAGGTAAACGAGGCTGATATGAGAAGATTGATTCTCATCATTATTTTGATTGTTCTTCTCGGCTCGATATTTGGTGTCTACAAAGCATTCACCCTCCCCAGTAAGGTAGAGGAGGAGATTCCCATTGTCAATTACGAGCACAGAGGGGAGTTTGATTACCTTGCCTATCTAAATGCCTCCTATCTTTTTGGCGATATCCCCCTTGAGACTGGCGGGATTACCTCCGAATACCCGCCAACAAATCCCAAATACCCCATTGAAATGATTGACTCGTTTACTATGAGTTTCAGCTACCGCTTTGTATCTGATACGCCGGTGACTTCTTCCCAGGAGGTAGAGGTCACGGCAGTTCTGGACAAGCCGCTTACCGGGCGGGAGGAAGTCACCCTTGTGCCCGCAAGAACCAGAACGGGGGACTTTACCGTTGACTTCGCGCTAGTTGAAAGCGAGCTTGATTTAATTTCCAGAATAACCATCAACGCTATTGTCTACACCACGGTAGAGAAGGATATGGAGCCAATATTTGAAAGCTTTACTCAGAGCCTAGCTATGAGGTCAAATGGGCCTTTTCTTGAGGTGGATAGGATTTTAACTAAAAGCGAACAGGCCTCTTTTGGTGACCTAAACTACGAACAAAACGGGGAATTTGAATACTCCATACGCCTGAAGCCAACTTCACCATTTGGTGCTATAACCCTCAAGCCACCTTCAGGTACGCCGTTTATATCGCCAACACTGCCATCATCCAAGGCCTTAGGCCCGGGAGAGCCTCTTTTCTCCTCGCTCCTCGATAGTATGGAGGTAAACTTTTACTACAGTTTTGAATCTGACATGCCAGTGAACCAAATAGCTGAATCGGTGGAGATAAATGCCATCATTGAGAACCCGAACATCTGGAGCAAAACCTTTGTCCTCGTCCCTCTAACTGAGAAAAACGGCGATTTTACCGTCACCTTTCCTCTAGACAACGACGACCTTAAGCACTTCATGGATGTGTTTTCGGCTATTGAAAGAGAAACCGGGGTTTCTGGCCCACATAATCTGACTATTAAGGCTGACGTCCATACTTCCGCCCAGACAGATTTCGGACCTATAGACGAGGTCTACAGCCAGACTCTAACCACTACCTTGGGAGAAGATATCCTGAAATGGCAGGAAGATCTAGCCGTCTCTGAACCCGGCTCAATCATAATGAACATGATGGTTCCCAATCCCAATAAATATTTTGGTCTATCAGTTAGTGGGATAAGAAATTTATCCGCCGTCTTGGCCGGGGTAATCCTTCTTTTATTCCTGTATTTGCTGATGCTGAACATCCGGCTGAGACCGGAAGAACTCTCCTGGGTTGAGCAGGAGGCGCTGCGAGCCAAGAAGAAATACAAGGGACTAATTGCCGATGTAAAGCAGCTACCAGAGGCCAAAGCTGGGGAAACGGTCATATCACTTGGCTCGCTTGATGAATTAGTCAGGGTTGCTGATTCACTTCTTAAGTCTGTGCTTCATAAGGCTGAGGCAAAAGAGCACACCTACTGGGTCATCGACGGACAAACAAGATACAAGTATGTACTCACCATAAACAGCAGGGAGCAGGGAAGCGATGCTGGAGACAGCGCATAGATCTAGAGATGAACAGATAATCAGACTGAGAAAAAGCGGCTTTACGTATGCCGAAATTGGCCGCAAGCTAAGTTTAACTCGGGAGCGAATAAGACAAATATTCAATGGGCAGCATAAAACCAGGAAAAGACCGGATTACAATGACCCCAATGCCCTGCTCACTATTGCCGAAGCAGCCGAGCTTCTCAATGTTCATGTAAATACAGTCAGACGCTGGAGTAATAAGGGGATAATAGAAACGTACCGTATTGGACCCCGGCGTGACCGAAGATTAAGGCGGGGAGACGTTGACAAATTGCTGCGGAAGAGTCATCCTGCTGATACTACCAAGTCAGATACCCATTCTGTACAAATTGAAAAGTAATATTACTTGCCGCATGATAAAAGAAATGGCTTTGGCAAGACTATTGTTGACAACGGGATGGCACAGCTTATAGAATGTTAGCGTGAGTACAGAAGAAGTCCCCATAGTATCATTTTTAAAAGAGGTGATGCGCCGCTGTAAGCTTCTTCCCAGCCAGCTGGCTTCCGATTTAGGTATCAGTCATGCTACCATTAGCCGCTGGCTCTCCGGTGCCGACATTCCCAGTACCAGGTCCTGCCGAAAATTAGCTGAATACAGTGGCGTGCCTCTGGAGAAAGTCCTCTCCGTTGCTGGTCACCTCCCTAGGGTGGCTGAGGCAGCACACCCCCAATGGCCCGAATTTCGTGAGTACGCTCGTCAGATGTACCCCAATGAACTTGACGATGACCTGATTACCATGATTGAGGACCTCATTGAGCGGCGAAGGCAAAGAAGGTACAAGGTCGGGAAAAATCCCTAGGTGGGAAGCTGAGCTGTGGTCATATCTCAGCAAGGGTGACGGCATGAGTTGCCCCTTGCGCAACCAGCGCCAAGTAATGGAGAAGAGTACTTGGTGCCCCGATGAGTATAGAGAGCGCCTGAACCAACTGCTTGATGAAAGACGGTTTAATTTTCGTAGCTACGATTTCATCGGGAGTGAAGCTAACGGAATCTGTCGGTTATGCCAACTGGTGGAAAGGCTGGCAGAGGCTTACCTTAAAATAGGGAACGCTCTTCGCCCACCGGTATCTACCAAGTTGGTCAAGATGCTTGACCCGCAAAATCCTGTAGAAATCCGCAAACTGAAACTAAAGGCCTATCATGGCGCCATCTGGCCTCAGCAGGATAGATGGGTAATACAGGTTAAGGACAGTGATACCGCGCCCACAATGAGATTTACTATATTCCACGAGGCTTTCCATATTTTAGCCCACTGCCGAACCAACCCCGTCTTTAGGAAAAGAGGAAGTGTAGTAGGTTCTTTCAATGAGTTTCTGGCTGACCACTTCGCCTTCTGCATGTTGATGCCTAGAGGATGGATAAAAGAAAAGTGGGCAGAGATAAATGATCTAGACCGAATGGCAGAAATTTTCGCTGTCCCAAAGTCAGCCATGTGCATCAGGCTTAGACAGCTGGGCTTGATTTAGAGATTTAGTAACCCTATTTGTGAGTGCACGAAACGTCATGTATTATCTTCAGGCAGGCCCCCCTAATAGTCTAGAATAGAGCAAC
>CAYNGD010000009.1:0-70437 GCA_964396965.1 uncultured Dehalococcoidales bacterium | reverse complement strand
AACCAAGAGGTAATTCAAGCCTATTTTGGTGGTGAGCATGCTGCTTGAAGTCAAAAACATAACGGTACACTACGGTAAGTCCCTGGCGATAAAAGATGTTTCGCTGGAGGTGGCCGAGGGGGCGGTGGTCAGCATTATCGGGGCTAACGGGGCCGGTAAGAGCACTATTCTGAGAGCTATCTCCGGTCTGGTGCCCTTAACCTCGGGGGAGATTTGGTATATGGGTAATAAAATCAATGGCAAGCAAACGGCAGACATTGTGCGCCTAGGTATCTCCTTGGTCCCTGAAGGCCGGCAGCTTTTTCCTTACCTCACCGTTTTGAGCAACCTCAAACTGGGTGCCAGTTTACGCAAAGACAAGAGTGAAATAAATAAAAGTCTGGAAGAGGTATACAGGCTATTCCCGAGATTGTCGGAGAGGAGCAAACAAAACGCTGGAACACTGAGTGGAGGTGAACAGCAGATGCTGGCCATCGGGCGTGGACTGATGAGCAACCCCAAGCTGCTCTGCATGGATGAGCCTTCACTCGGATTAGCTCCCAGATTAGTTGAGCGGTTGGGTGACGTCATCAAGGATATTAACCAGAGGGGGGTTAGCGTCCTGCTGGTAGAACAGAATGTTCACCTAGCTCTTGATGTGGCCAGTATGGGTTACGCGCTGCAGGTCGGGAGAGTCGTCCTCGAGGGTGACATCAATAAAATTAAGTCCAGCGACATCGTCAGAAGGGCCTACCTGGGAGGCTAGAACCTGTCAAGGATCACCAGGCCGGCTGCTGGCTACGGCGTGGAAAAGGTAAATCAACCGGCAGTTTATCTCAATATCTTCCTGGCTGGAGGATGTGGCTAGCGCCGAAGGTTTGACTAGCCTGTCATCAAAAATCGTCTTCGGGAATACCTCCCGGAAACGCCGGACAACAGTACCGAAGTTGGTGAACGAGGAGACATCCATCTCTGCCCCTAAGAACGAATAATTCATATTGTGTTGCACTATTTCCACACTGGGGTCTGGGGATTTCGGCTCATACAGCCTGGCGAAATACTCGGTCCGGACAGAGCGGCTGGCGGACTTCTCTTCAACCCTTTGCCACATCGGGATGCCCGTGAGCAACGTCCTGCCCAGACTAAATTTAGTCTTGGTCTTGGTCGTCTCCACCACCACCGAGGTCTCCACCTTACCCACCAGGATCAGAAAGACATTCTTGGCCACCACCCTTTTCTCGCTGCCAGCGCTGTCCCGGAAGAGGACCTCTTTCTCCCCGAACCCCAGTGTCTGCACCTTGAAGGGCCGGGGGAGCCGGCGGAGCTCAGAGTCCTTGCAGGTGATAGCAACCAGACCCAGACTTTGAAGATTCTGAATTATGGACTCGGCCTGCTGCTGGCTGCTGCAGTGGGCAACGATTCTAGGAATCTTGCCGGCCAGAAGAAGACGGGTATCATAAGGGCCCCGGTTGATAATAGCCGCCACATTTTTGACCATACTGGCATCAGGGTCGGCGGCAGGTGCCGCCGCAATATGTATTACCTCGTCGTCAGCCATAGGTATTCCCCAGGTGGACAAGTAGCGGGCGATAGCGCATACCCCTATTATAGCCCTTCCCGGGCAACAAATCATCGGACTAGCCAACAGGACGTCTTGATTACCCCCTCCCGCCCTGCTAGAATATTACCATAGCTAGCTTTGACCACATTGCCAGCCTCAGAACTCAGGTGAGATTCGGTTACATTATGTCGTATAAAGGAGCCATCTCCAGCCCCAGACTTTAGTTATGTTAACACAAATCAGCATAAATAATTTAATGTTAGCATAAAAAAAATTAATGGAGGTGCCATTTTGGCTGATAAAAGCTACGATGCGATAGTTCTTGGAGGGGGGCACCACGGGCTGATAGTAGCCTGCTACCTGCAGAGGGCGGGGATGAAAACGGCCATAGTGGAAAGGCAGTCCAAGCTGGGCGGCTCCGTTACCAGCGAGGAGGGCCCCCTGCCCGGCTTTCTCCTGAACGAATGTGCCCACTGGACGCGCTTCTACTCCCACCCCGCCTACAGCGATTTCAACCTGAGGGGAAAGGGGCTGGAGTATATCTTCCCGGAGCAGAGCGAGGCCATGGTCTTTGACAACGACACCTGCCTGGTAGGCTATTCGGCGATGAGGGTGGTTGACCCGATTACCGGCCGGGCCGAGTTCTCCGATGAGAATACCCAGAAGACGCTTGACCAGATTGCCCGGTTCTCAAAGAACGACGCCGGCACCGCCGAGGAGCTGCTGCGGCGTTATTTAGCCAAGTGGCGCAAGGCCTTCGGCAAGTACCGCTTCAGCCCGCCCACCCCCTGGGGGGTAAAGAACGAGCTGGAGAAGCTGCTGGACGACCCCAAGGACGGCATCGACCCGGTCTACCACTACATGACCTGCCAGCAGCTCGCCTACGACGTCTTCGAGAGCGAAGAGCTGAGGACGCTCTTCATACGGGGAGCCATGACCTCCACCGGCTGCTCCCCCGACGATGTGCTCGGCCCCTATGTCTTCGTCCATACCATCGGCCTGGTCCTCTCCTGGGAGCCGGCGGCCATCGCCGTCGGCGGCAGCCAGAAGATAACCAACGCCCTGACCCAGGCCTTCACCGAGATGGGCGGGGAGTACTTCGTCAACAGCGAGGCCAATAAGCTAATTATCGAGGGCGACCGGGCCAGGGGAGTCCGGCTCAAGGACAGGACTGAAATAAAGGCTAAAGAGCTGGTGGTCAGCGACCTGAGCGCCGAGCAGAGCATCTGCCAGCTCATCGGCGAGGACTACGTCAGCCCCAAAATCATGCGGCGGGTGAAGAACATCAGGCACGACCGGCACAACGTTATCTGGGCCAACTTCGCCATGCACGAGCTACCCAAATACAAGGCCGCCTCCTTTAACCCGGACTGCGGCCTCCAGCCCAGGCTTTATATCGGGCCGAGAAACGCCGACTACATGGCCACCCGCTACTGCGCCGAAATCCTGGTCAACGGTATCGCCAGCCGGTTGTTCCTGTTCACCGGCGCCGATACCATGTGGGACAAGGGCCGCGCCCCCGAGGGCAAGCACCTCATCGGGGTGGAGGAGTTCGCCGCTCCGGCCAGGCGCTTCTCGCCGACAGAGTGGGAGTGTATCAGGAACGAGTTCGCCGAGAGGATAGTCGAGCAGTGGGGAGAGTACGCCCCCAATATGACCAGGGATAATGTTATCGCCAGCCGCGTGGTCACCCCATACGATATCCAGTCAAGACATATCAATATGCCTCAAGGCTCCATCGCCGTCGGCGATATGCTCCTCTCCCAGCAGGACCGCTTCCGCCCCACCCCGGAGCTTTCCAACTACCGCACCCCGATAAAGAATTTCTACCTGTGTTCGGCGGCGGCCCACTCCGGCGTCGGCACCGGCCGGGGCAGCGGCTACTGCTGCTACCAGACCGTGGCCGATGACTTCAGCCTGAAAAAGGCGGGGGAGAAGAAATGAAAAGGCTAGAAGACAAGGTAGCCATCGTCACCGGAGGGGCCAGCGGGCTGGGCAGAACCTTCTGTCTGGCCCTGGCTCAAGAGGGGGCCAGCCTGGTGGTGGCCGATATTAAAGAAAAAGAGGCACAGCAGACCGCCAGCGAAATCAAAGAAAAAGGCGGTCAAGCTATTTCAATCAAGACCGATGTCACCTCGGAGGCGGCCACCCTGGCCATGGCCAAAGAGACGATAAAGCAGTTCGGCAAAATAGACATACTGGTCAACAACGCCGCTCTGGTCTTCGGCATAACCCGAAAACCGTTCCCCGAGATACCGCTGGACGAGTGGGACAAGCTGATGACGGTGAACCTGAAGGGGCCATTCCTCTGTTCAAGGGCGGTCTTCCCCCAGATGAAAAAGCAGGGCAAGGGCAAGATTATCAACCTCACCTCGGAGACGGCCTTCACCGGCTCCCGGCACATGGTCCACTACGTAACCTCCAAAGGTGGCATTATCAGCCTTACCAAAGCCCTGGCGGTGGAGGTGGGCCAGTACGGCATAAGGGTCAATGCCATCGGCCCTGGCTTTACCGACTCCGAGGCCAGCCGCTCCCTGATTGACGATATTGCTAAGTATGACGTCAGATTTACCCCGCTGGGTCGCCTTGAAGTGCCGGAAGACCTGGTGGGGGCCCTCATCTTCTTGGCCAGCGACGACAGCGACTTCATCACCGGCCAGACGCTGGTGGTTGACGGGGGCAGGTACATGCACTGAAGAAGGCCTAACCGGGATTTCAGGTGGTGGGCAGAACTTTAAGAACGGCGCGGTTCTTGTAGGCCTGCCTGAGCAGGGAAACGAACTTGGTTCCGATGTTGCGGAGGGGGTTATCCCGGTGGACCAGAACCTCCACCCCAATCTTTATCTTTTCTCTGAAAGGCAGCGCCTTTAGCCTTCCGTCACGCAGCTCGTCAATGACATTGTCCTCAAGCAGCAGGGCCACCCCCTGCCCCATCTTGACCAGACTCTTGGCCGACTCAACGTTATCCACCTCGGCGATGACGACCGGCTCAATCTTCTTCTCTTCCATAAGCCTTGACAGTATGTCCCGGCTTATCGACTTTTCCGCCGGCATAATCAGCGGGTGCCCGTTGAGAGCGGTCAGCTCCAGCTTTTCCTCCCGGGCAAGGGGGTCAGCCGGAGAGGCGACGAAAAGCATCTTGTGCCCCTTAGAGACCTCTATCCTCTCCAGCTCGGGGACTCCGTAATCGAAGTTGGCCACCACCGCCAGGTCGTGCTGCAGGTTGGAGATTTCCTCGACGACCTGGTGAGTTGGCCCCTCCCTAATCTTGACCTTTACGTTAGGGAAAAGCTCCTTAAAGATACCAGCTACGGTGGTAACGCTGGCCGAGAGGGTATAGGCCACCCCGATGCGTAGCATCTCCTCCCGGAAGTTCTGCAGACACCTCTCGGCGCGCCTGGTCTGCTGGTAGATTTCCCGGGCATAGGGAAGAAGCACCTCGCCGGCCTCGGTGAGGGTTACCCTCTTCTTCTTGACGTGAATAAGCTTGACGCCGAATCCAGTCTCAAGAGACTTTATGTGAAGCAATACCGTCGGTTGGCTTAAATAGAGCAGGTCGGAAGCCAGCTTGAAGCTCTTTCCCTCCGCCACGAAGTAGAAGGTGATGAGGTGCTCGGGACTTACCTTGGGCGGCTTGGCCTGCTCGAAAGGAAACATTTGGCTTAACCCTTTAGACTCCAGAATAATCTAAAAACTAAAGAGATTATTAAAATGTTTACTCCCTGATAGGGTTGACGCAGTTATATTTGCCCCTATACACTATAAAATGAGATCTCTTTTATAACTTATCACAGGCTATTTAACAAATCAAGATAACCAAGGAGGGCAACTTGCAAGACTACGATGGTATCGTTATCGGTGCCGGCCCGAACGGACTTACCGTCGGCGCCTACCTGGCCAAGGCGGGGCTGAAGGTGCTGGTGCTGGAAAAAAGGTTCGAGCTGGGCGGGGGGCTGTCCACAGAGAGGGTCACCATCCCCGGCTTCCTTCATGACGTTCATGCCATCTACCACATGATGGTCGATTACGCCCCGCCGCTAAAAGACCTGCGGCTGGAGGAAGACTTCGACCTGAAGTGGATATACCCGGAGCTGCAGATAGTTATGCCCTTCTCTGATGGCAAGTATTTAGCCCTGTACAGCGACCCGGCAAGGTCGTATGAGTCCATAAAGAGGTTCTCGGCCAGGGATGCCGAGGCGTTCAGGAATTTCGCCAAGTGGTCGAAGCAGGCGATGGACCTCTTCCTGGCCCCGGCCAGCTACGTAAACCCGATGCCCAGCCTGGACCAGGCGGCCAGGCTCGAGGCAAATCCTATCACCAAAAGGGACGATGAGCTGACCGGCTTCAGCCCCAAGCAGATAGTTGACGGCTGGTTTGAGAACGAGCGGGTTAGGGCCTTATTCCTCTACCTGGCCTGCATGTGGGGGCTGGACTATGACCTGGAGGGCCTGGGCTACCTGGTTCCGCTGATGATGAACCGCGGCTGGCACTTCCGCCTAAGCCAGGGGGGCTCGCACCACCTGGCCCACCTGATGAGCAAGTTCATCTACCAGAGCGGGGGAATGGTCCTGACCAATCAGATGGTCAAGCGGCTGGTAATCGAGGACGGCCAAGCCAGAGGGGTGGAGCTTGAGGACGGCCGGGTGATAAAGGCCAACAAGTTCGTCTGCAGCTCGCTCAACCCGCACCAGACCTTTCTGGAGCTGGTGGGGGAAGACCACCTCGAGCCGGAGTTCACCAACAGGGTCAGGGAATGGAACTACAGCGACTGGTCTTTCTTCACGGTGCATATGGCCCTGCTTGAAGCCCCTAAGTTTAAGGTGGCCGAAGCCGACCCCAACCTCAACAACGCGCTTATCTACGTGCTCGGCTACGAAAACGAGGAGGAGCTGGTCAACCACTTCCAGGCGATAAAGCGGGGCGAGCTTATTAGCGGCGGCTTCAACAGCTGTTTCCCCTCAGTCCACGACCCGATAAGGGCACCATCAGGCCGGCACGTCGGGCTTATCTCCCAGGAAACACCCTACAACCTCAAGGAGGGCGGCCCCCAGGCCTGGTACCAGGTCAGGAGGGAGCACGCCGAGCGCTGCAAGGAGGTCTTAAGCCGCTACGCGCCGAATATGACCAGCGAGAACATAATCTGGGACTACATGGGCACCCCCCTCGACACCGAGAACAAGTTCGCCGATATGAGGCAGGGCTGCTTCAAGCAGGGCGCCTACCTGCCGCTGCAGATGGGCTATTTCCGGCCCAACGAGTACTGCTGCCAGCACTCGACGCCGATAGAGAAGCTCTATATGTGCGGCGCCTGCACTCACTCAGGCGGTATGATAACCTTCGGCCCGGGCTACTGCGCCACCGAAAAAATAGCCGAAGACCTGGGCATTGAGAAGTGGTGGCCGGAGAATGAATATGTAAAAAAGGCTAAAGAGGCCGGGCTATTCTAACCAGGCAAAGGAGTTTTATATGTATATAAGGTCTACGGGTCTAGGCAAGACGCTGCTCCAGTGCAAGGTGGAGAGTGTTGAGTCCAGCGTTATTATCCCGGCGACGCTGGAAGCCACCAAAGAGGGCGAGGAGGAACCGACCCGGCTGCTGATGACAATGAAGGTGATTGCCCCGGTAACCTGGACGGTCAGGGCCTTCGTTGAGCCGGCTGACCTGCGGGCTATCGTCGGCTTTGCCCTGAAGAACCCTAGAACACTGTTCGGTGCCCTGCGCTTTCTGATAGCCGGCGGCCGGTCTCCATCGCTGGAGGTTAAACAAAAGGAGCCGGGAAAAGAAACAGTAGAAAAAATCGTGCCGCCGATACCAACCGATATTCCTGACTGACTAATTAGATATTAAAAACCGGACCGGAAAAGGAGGTCTTATGCCAGACGCAAGCTATGATGCCATTATAGTTGGTGGTGGGCATAACGGGCTGATTGCCGCCTGTTATCTGGGCTGGGCAGGGATGAAGGTGGCCGTCTTTGAAAAGGAGTTCGAACTGGGCGGTGGTGCCTGCACCGAGGAGCAGCCCCTGCCGGCATTCTTGAGCAATCCCTGCGCCAACTTTACCCGGATGTACACCAGCCCGGTGTGGAACGACTTCAAGCTCTGGGAAAAGGGGGCCTGGTACCTCACCCCCGAGGTTGACCACGCCGCCATCTTTGACGACGAGACCTGCCTGGTGAGCTTTCCGGTAACGACCAACCCCGACCTGACCACCGGGGAGACGGTAGTTTGGCCGGAGAACCTGAAGAAGAACACCAAGAACATTGCCCGCTTCTCCCCGCGGGACGCCGAGCAGAACGAGATACTCTTCGAGTTGTACCGAAACAGGTGGCGGGACGCGGTCTCGGAATATCGGGCCACCCCGGCGCCCCCCTGGGGGGTCAAAGACCCGGTGGAAAAGCTGCTCGACGACCCTGAGAACAAGATTGACCCGGCCTGGCAGTTCATGACGGTCAAGCAGGTCGCCTGCGACCTCTTTGAGAGCACCGAGCTGAGGATGCTCTTCATGAGGTCGATGCAGACCAGCACCGGCTGTTTCCCCAACGATGTCGCCCCCCTGCCGGAGACGCTGGCCCAGCTCGCGGTGACCCTGGGCTGGTCGCCGGCCACCGTGGTCCAGGGCGGTGCTCATAACGTCGCCCACGCCCTGCAGAAGGCGGTTACCGAAAACGGCGGAACCTTCTTCGTCCGGCACCCGGTGGCAAAGATTATTGTCGAAGACGGTGTGGCCAAGGGGGTGCGTCTGGCCGACGGCTCGGAGATAGAGGCAACTAAAGTTGTGGTCAGCGACGTCACCGTCAATATGACCTTCCTCGACCTGGTAGGCCGTGAGCACATCAGCCCCGACCTGGCCCGCAAGATAGAGAACTTCTCCTACGACCGGGGCAACCTGCACTGGGCCTGGTTCGCCCTCCACGAGCCGCCGGACTACAAGGCGAGCGCCTTCGACCCGGACTGCAACCGGGTAAGAAGGTGCTGGCTGATGCCCAAGGACATGGACTACTACGTCAGCCTGGAGCAGGCGGAGTGCTTTACCCGCGGTTTCTCCAAAAAGCTTTTCATGTGCATCGGGCAGGAGACGCTGGTTGACCCGACGCGGACGCCCAAGGGAAAGCACAACTTCCTCATCGAGCAGTTCACCGCCCCCGAGCGCTTTTTCTCGGAGAAGCAGTGGCTGCAGATAAAGAAGGACTTCGTCGAGGAGGCAGCCAGGCAGTGGCAGTGGTACGCCCCCAACCTGACCAAGGACAAGATTATCGACGCCTGGGACAACACCCCCTACGACATCGTGCGCCGCAACGCCAGCGTGCCTGAGGGCTCCTGGCCGGTGGGGGCGATGTTCGCCTCCCAGATGGGGAGACTCAGGCCCTGCACCGAGCTATCCGGCAACCGGACGCCGATAAAGAACCTCTACCTCTGCAACGCCACGATACACTTCGGGGGTGGGCTGCGCGGCGTCAACGGCTATATCTGCTACAAGGTGATGGCCGAAGACCTCGGTCTGCCCAAAATATGGGAGGAAAAGGGGAGGCCGTACTAAAGCCGCCGTAGAGAAGCAAAATTAAGGGGCTCTCACCGGTGAGAGCCCCTCTTTTTATTCCTGCATGATGGTTTATTTACTGAACTTCTTTATGTCCTTGACCACCCCGCCCAGCCCCAGCTCCTTCAGCTTGGCCTCGGAGGGTATGCCCTGGCGGGTATAGCCCAGGGCATCGTAGAACTCATCGAGGAGGCCGTCCAGGTTCTTGAAGACCTGCCCCGTGGCCGGGCCGGCATTCTTCAGTGGCTCGGTGCGCATCCTCTTGGGCAGGGTATCGTCCTTGCGGTCAAACCCCTCGCGGACGTTAAAGCAGCGCTCCAGGCAGAGGGTCCTCTCCCCTATCTTTTCTAGATAGGCGGGGTCGCCGAACTCCTCAAATCCGGTAGCCGCTACCAGTAAACCGCTACGCTGCTGGGGGTTAAGGCCGGTGACCGGGCCGAAGCTGCACTGTATTACCGAGTCCTGGATCGCCTGAGATATCTCGGCCCGGGCGATATCTTTGCCCTTTTCCACCTCGGTCAGCCTGTCTTTCTTCCCGGAAAGCTCGTCGCGGGGACGGCCATACATATGGTTGGCGCCGATGTTGGAGGTGGCCAGCACCAGCCCGTAGCCCTTGACCGCCCTTGGCTCGTAGGCGGGAAGCTCCAGCCCCTTGACCTGAATGGCGTAGTCCTCGGCGCCCTTACCGATCTTCTCGGCAGCCCGCTTGGTACCCTCGCCGAGGAGCTGGCCGAAACCCTCACGGTTGCCAATTTTCTCCAGCAACTTCATCATGGCGGCGTGGTCGCCCCACTTGAGCTCAAGCCCGTCGCTGTCTTTCTTGGTGATAATGCCCCTCTGGTAAAGCTCGTAGGCAAAGCCGATGGAGTTGCCGGCACTGACGGTATCCATGCCCAGCCTGTCGCAGAGGGAGTCGGCGGCTATCAGCGAGTCCTTATCGGTGTTGGCCAGGTTGCCGCCCAGAGACCAGATGGTCTCGTAGTCGGGGCCTTCGCTAGTGGCGCCGTCATAGCTGCCGCCGCTGACCTTACGCACCTGGCCGCACTTGGTCATACAGCCGTAGCAGCCGTCATTCCTGACCTTTATCTTGGCCAGTTCCTCCTCGCTTATCTTCTCCACGCCCTCAAGGTGCCCCTCCTGGAAGTTCCTGACCGGTAAGATGCCCACCTTCTCGAAGCCCAGCGTCAGATAGGAGGTGCCGAAGTCGCTCATCCTGATCCGTCCCGGGCTGGTCTTAAGGCCCTCGATCACCTCCCGGTTAATTTTCCGGAAGGCCTCAGCGTCATAGAGGCTTAAGGGCCCCGCTGAGTTGACGGCGAAGGCCTTGAGCTTCTTGGCGCCCAGCACCGTGCCCACGCCGGTGCGCCCGCCGCAGCGCAGGTTGCTGATAAGGATAGCATAGCGCACCAGCTTCTCCCCGGCCGGGCCAATACAGGCCACCTGGGTCGCTTTGCCGTGCATCTGGCGCAGCTTCTCATGCGTCTGCTGGGTATCCAGTCCCCAGAGCCCGGCGGCATCCAGAATCTCAATCCTGTCCTTATCGATATGGACATATACCGGCTTATCGGCCTCGCCCTCGACGATGATACCGTCGTAGCCGGCAAATTTTAAATAAGCGCCAAAGTTGCCGCCCATGACCGACTTGGCTATGGCGCCAGTCATCGGGCTCTTGGTCACCAGCGCCATCCGGGAGACCGACATGGCCTGGGTGGCACCGAGGGGGCCCATCATCAGTATCACCTTGTTCTCCGCACTCATAGGCTCCACACCGGGCTTGAGCTCTTCGTAGAGGTAGCTGACGCCGACGCCCCGCCCGCCGAGATATTCTTTCATACGCCGCTCTGGTATCTCTTCCGCCTGGCTCCGGCGGTTGGTCAGGTCAAGCCTTATCAGTCTGCCGTTATAGCTGCCCATCTTAGCCTCCAGAGTCTAATAATGGCGCCTAGCCGCCCATGAGAAAGTTAAGGATGACAATCTCGTCGCCGTCACATACCGGGCTGTCCAGCTCCACCGGGCGCAGACCGTCGGAATCGAGGTAGAGGCCAAAGGCACGCAGCAACTTCCCCTGCCTGTCGAGCAGCGACTGCCTTACACCGGGGAACCGTGCCTCAAGCTCCTCAAGACACTCGTTGACGGTAGTTCCCTTTACCTCAAGCGTCTCAACGCCGCCGCTTAACTCCTGCAGCACCGGCGGCAGTTTCACCCGCACGCTCATCTTAGCTATTTCAGCCGGAAGACCAGCCCCTCGTCGGCGTCAAGCTTAATCCTGTCACCTTCGTTGACAACCATGGTGCCGTTGCCCGTGTTCGATACCAGCGGTATATCATATTCGCGGCAGTGAATACAGGCGTGGCTAAGCGAGCCGCCGCCGTTGGTAACAATCCCCTTGGCCAGCGGCAGTATCGGCGTCCACCCCGAAGACATCGACGGGCAGACTATGATATCACCGGGCTGGGTGGTAAAGACGTCCTCATTATTCACTACCAGGTGGGCCCTGCCCTCTACGGTGCCGGCGGGACTACCGCAGTTACCGAAGGTGATAGCGCCCGTCTCCGGCCTGGGGATAGGGGCTTCCCCAGCTACAACCTTAGTCACTATGGCATCGTGAGTCGCGACTATATGCTTGTTGATGGCCTCCGCTGTCAACGGCCCGGCGGAAATAATTGGCGCACGCGTCTTGAACTCCTTCTGCTCGGTCCAGGTCTTTCTGCGTTCGGTGACGATGTCCTTGACCTCGTAAGAGTCGGGGTAGATGATGAACAGCTCCAGTTCGTCGGGGATGAAGAGGAACATGTCGTTGGGGTCTTCAATGGTGCCAAATTTCACCAGCTTTTCGCCAATCTTTCTCACCAGGTAGCGGAAGGTGGTGTGGCAGCCCTGCTCCCAGGCAACGTCATGGCTCTCGCTGAAGGAGCTTGTCCTCTGGCTCACGCTGAGGGTGGCCAGGAACCACTCCATATCCTTGTAGCCGCTGGCCTTCATCTTATCGATAAGCTGGCGGGTGAGCTCTTCCCGCTCCTTGACCAGTCTGGGCCGGATTCTGTCCAGCGGGAAGGGGGCGTTGATGTCCTTGGACAGAGACAGGTACTGCTGGATGTGAGCGATAGCCGGGGTGGGGTCTTCCCACCACGATGGGATGATGAACTCCATCATTCGCGGCGACCGCCAGCCGTAGCCCTTGACCAGCAGAAAATCGTTCAGGTCTTTCTTCAGCCACTCCCGCCCCGCCGTCGTCTTCTTGAGAGCGGGGACAACGTCAGCCGCCGCGTTCTTGGTGAAGGCATCGCCTAGCTTGAGCTGGAGGGCACGGGTGCGCAGTCCCCAGAGCGCCTTGTCCTGAACAAAGAGGTCGTTATCGTAGCCGCGTATTATTCTGTGCCAGTCGGGGGAAAACTCCTTTATCCCGGCGTATTCGGCGACAATCTCAGTGCAGTTCCAGTAGGCCTCGTAGAGGGGGTATATCAGATAGAAATGGGTCTCCCACTCCCGGTAGAGCATCCGCACCCCCTCCCGGAAGAGCTGGTAAAGCTGGTACTGGTTTGCCTTTTTGTAGTCAAAAGTCCTGAATCTTTTACACAGCCCTATCAGTTCGCTCTCCATATCCTTATAGATCTTGTCCCCTTTGGGAGCATACTGTTCCAGTATGAACTTTTTGAAGTTCTCCTTCCTTTCGGCAATCTCGGCCTCGTCACTGATCCTGAGGGCACCGGCCAGGGCGCAGCCGTCCATATTGCGCACCTCGCTCCCCCTGATGGTGGGTATTGATGCCTCATTGATACCATAGATGAGACCGTGGGCCAGGGCATAGTTCCACATCCAGCCAAACAGAGGGGTCCAGGCCGGGTAGCTGTGGGAGAAGTTCACGAACCACAGCGGGTACTTCTTGAGGTCACGCTGCGGCCAGAACTCCCTGACATACAGGTTCCACATCCAGGGCATATCTTTTTCCTCCTTGGTCTTTATATCCTTAGTTCGGTTTTATTATAGCACAGCGCTCTCCATCGGGCTAAACCACGGCTAGTTAACCCGGCGGGCGCCGTCAATCAGCAGTGTCTGGCCGCTGATAAAGTCGCTGTCGTCGCTTGAGAAGAAGACGACGGCACCGACGATGTCTTCGGGCACGCCGAAACGGCCCAGAGGGACGGAGCTGGCGTCCATCTTTTCCATATTTACGTAGCTCCTGGTGGCCGGGGTATCAATAACGCCGGGGGCGATCACATTGACGCAGATGCCGTACTGCCCCAGCTCGCCGTCCAGCACCCGGCTGATGCCGATAACGGCCGATTTGGCCGCGGTATAATGAACCAGCCCCTTGGTGGGGGCAAAGCAGGCCTCGGAGGCGACGTTGATAATCTTGCCCTTGCCCAGCTCTTTCATATAAGGGAAGACCGCCCTGGTGCAGAGCCAGGTACCCTTGACGCTCACCGCCATCATCTTGTCCCACTCCGCCGAAGAAATCTCGTAAAATGGCTTCCGCGACATACCGTGGTAGAAGCCGGCGTTGTTGACCAGGATATCGATGCGGCCAAATGCTTTAGCCGTCTCCTCGGCCATACGCTTGGTCTCGACCTCGCTGGTGACATCGACCTTTACCGCTATGGCCTGGCCGCCGGCGGCCTTGATTTTCTGAACTACCTCCCCTGCCTCCTCCAGGATATCGGCCATCACCACCCTGGCCCCTTCCTGGGCCAGCCTGAGGCAGTAGGCCTCACCCAGTCCCCTGGCGCCGCCGGTGACGATGGCTACCTTGTTATCCAACAATCCCATTTTCAAACTCCTTCTAGGTCACCCGGCGACCACCGTCGATGATTATTGTCTGACCGCTGATGAAGTTGCTGTCATCACTGGCGAAGAAGACGACGGCACCGACTATATCATCGGGCTTGCTGACACGCCCCAGCGGGGTAGTGCTGGTGTCGAACTTGGCCACGTTGCCGATTGTCCAGCTGGCCGGGGTATCGGTGTAGCCGGGGGCGACGGCGTTGACGCAGACGTTATACTGCCCCAGCTCGCCGGCCAGGACGCGGGTAATGCCGATGACAGCCGCCTTGGAGGCGATATAGTTAATCATCCCCTTGGTCGGGGCAAAAACGGTATCGGAAGAGAGGTTGATAATCTTGCCGCTCTTCTGCTCCTTCATATAGGGAAAGACCGCCTTGGCGCAGAGCCAGGCCCCCTTGGCCCCCACCGCCAACGCCTTGTCAAAGTCCTCCGGGGTGACCTCGTAGAAAGGCTTCCGGCCCACGCCGTAATAGAAGGCAGCGTTGTTGACCAGGATGTCAATGCGGCCAAACTTCTTGAACGTCGCCTCGGCCATGCGCACCGTCTCCTCTTCCTTGGTGACATCGACCACCACGCTGGCACCGCCCTTTGCCTCTATCTCTTTAACCGCCTTCTGCGATTCCTCGTCCAGGCGGTGCACCGCCATCATCACCCTGGCCCCCTCTTTGGCCAGAGCCCAGCAAAAGGCTTTGCCCAGGCCTTTGGCGCCGCCGGTGACGATGGCTACCCTGCCGTCTAACCTTCCCATTTAAAACTCCTCCTTGACTATCGCTTAGTATTAGAGAAAGGATTTAATCCTGAGCTTGTCGCCAAATTTTCGCCGAACCTTATACTGATATAAAACCTCCATCAATGGGGAGAGCAACCCCGGTGATTGAGGCGGCCCTATCGGAGACGAGGAACAGCGCCGCACTGACCACTTCCTCTTCGGTAACGTAACGGCCCAGGGGTATGCGGCTGATATCCCTTTTTACCCACTCCTCAGGGCTTATGCCCAGCGCCTTCGCCTTCTCCCTGGCGATGGCTACCCTCATCTCGGTCTCCACCCGGCCGGGGCAGAGACAGTTGACCCGGATGTTGTCCCTGGCCAGGTCCACCGCCAGTTTACGGGCCAGCATCACCAGCCCGGTCTTGGCCAGAGAGTAGGTCATTGAGTAGCTGGCCTGCTTCAGGCCGGCCACCGAGCCGGTGAAGAGAATGGAGCCACCGCCGGCTTTTCGTATCTCGGGGACGGCGAACCTAGCCCCGAAGACCGCCGCCTTTAGGTGCACCGCCAGGGCACTATCATAGCCCTCTTCGGTGACGTCCTCGACGTTGTCCAGGCCGATGGTACCGGCGTTGTGCCAGAATATGTCCAGCCGCCGGTAAGCGGCCACCGCCTGCTTGATGAGGTTCTCAATATCAGCCACCGAAAGCATATCGGCGGCAAAAAAGCTGGCCTGGCCGCCCTGCCTCTTTATGGCGTTCACCACCCCCTCCCCCCTCCGGCGGTTCCGGCCGCTGACGACGACCTTAGCCCCCTCCCGGGCAAAACCAATAGCCCCAGCCCGTCCGATACCAGCCGTTGAGCCGGTGATGACTGCTACCTTTCCCTGAAGCGTCAGAGGCAAACTACTCCTCTATCTCGGCAGGCTGATTCAAGGGTGACTGGTAGTTAAAATATCCTTTTGAAGGTTAATACATCGGGTTTTAAATGTCAATAATTGGCCCGCCTTGACATCGGGGCAAAGGGCACTATAAGATTTTTAGGGTAGGGAGAATGAAAGCAGTTATTCTGGTGGGGGGAGAAGGCACCCGCCTGCGCCCCCTGACCTGCAACACCACCAAGGCGATGGTGCCTGTCCTTAATAAGCCTTTCCTGGAGCACCTGCTCGGCTACCTCAAGGGGCACGGTGTAACCGATATTATCCTGGCCATGAGCTACCTGCCCCAGGGCATTAAAGACTATTTCGGCGGCGGTGCCGGGCTTGGGGTGAGCCTGTCTTACCTTGTCGAGGAGGAGCCGCTGGGCACCGCCGGCGCGGTGAAGAACGCCGAAGGCTACCTGGGCGAGAGCTTCCTGATGCTGAACGGCGATATCTTCACCGACCTGGATATCACCGCCATGATTGACTTCCACCGGCGTAAAAAGGCGGCGGCCACCATCGCCGTTACCCCGGTGGAAGACCCAACCGCCTACGGCCTGATAGAGACCGACGACAATGGCAGAATCACCCGCTTTCGGGAAAAGCCCGCCCGGGATGAAGTAACCACCAATAACATAAACGCCGGAATCTATGTCCTGGAGCCTGATATCCTGGCCAAGATTCCGCCCGGTAAGAAGGTCAGCATTGAGAGAGAGACGTTTCAAGATTTATTAAGCCAGGGTGAAGCGGTGTACGCCTATTCCTCTGCCGCCTACTGGCTGGACATGGGGACACCGGAGAAATACCTCCGCCTGAACCACGACCTGCTGCTGGGCAGAGCCCCATCCCTGTTCCGATCCAGCGGCGTCCAAACCGGCAGCAGCCGTATTGACCCCTCGGCCACCATCGAGGCCCCGGTTCTTATTGGTGATGGGTGCGTCATCGGGCCGGGGGCAGCGGTAAGGGGGCCAGCGGTGATAGGGCCGGAATGCCAGATTGAGGCCGGGGCTGTCATCGAGGGGGCGGTGCTGTGGGACAACGTCAGCGTGGGCCGGAGAGCGACACTGCGGAACTGTATCGCCGCCTCACACAGCCAAATCCGCGCCGACAGTGAAGTACCGGACAACTGCGTCCTGGGGGACAGGGCGGTGGTGGGCAAAAATACTAAAATACCTCGGGGTACCCGAATCAGGCCAGAGAAAAGGACGGCGCCGGGGCCCGCAACTTAGGCGGAAGCCCTGAGGGTGACGTGAATCTTATCCCCCTTGAACTCAACCCCGTCTACCATCGGCATATCACTCAGGATACGGGCCAGAGACACCGGCTCCGCCACCGAAATAGCGATTAGGGCGCCTTCATCCGCCGAGCCGCCGGTCCAGATCACCTTCAGTGTGGTCATCTCCGCCAGGCTCTCGGAAAACTGCCTGACCTGCTTGAAACCGGTCGGCGGAGGCAGGACCAGCTGGAAGTTGCCTTGATAAGTGGCTGAGATGGCCTCCGGCGCTGCTTCCTTTCCGGTCTTGCCCTCTTTATCTTTTTTCGCCTGCTCTTTGGCTAGCTTCTCCGCCTCTTTCTTGGCCCTCTTGGCTTCCTCGGCCTCTTTCTTGGCCTGTTTTCTGGCTAACTTCTCCGCCTCTTTCTGCGCCTTCTTGGCCTCTTCCGCCTCTTTCTTGGCCTTTTCCTTGGCCAGGCGTTCTTTCTCCTTTTTCAGCTTGGCCTCATCTTCATTGGTCTTCTTCTGGTCCTTGCCAGCCTGCTCATTAACCAGCCGTTCTATCTCCTCAAACGCTTTGTTGTTGCCCTCTTTGTCTTTATTAGCCACAAATCTACCTCCGGGTCTAGCCTGGAACGGCACCTATAACGAGAATAGCCCATTAATGCCCTTCTGTCAACATTCTCCCTGAGTACATTCTTGCTAGTACTGCGGTTAGAGGCGGTAGAAACCGGCATTATATTAAGCTATACTGACCTTAAGCGCTAGCTTAAAGCCAAATGTGATAACTTTGTAAGATTTTCTCCCCCCGTTTTATGATTTTGTCACTGTTTAACCGGTATTATGATAACGGCAGCCTAAGCGGTTCTGATGAAACTAAACCAGGAGAGGTGAGACTATGGCAACCGAACAGGAAAAGACGATAAAAGGACTCCAGACTGCCATCCAGATGGAAATTGACGGCAAAGCATACTACCTCAAAGCCAGCCAGCAGAGCGGCAACGAGCTGGGTAAGAAGCTGCTGCGCACTCTGGCCGGCGAGGAGGACCTTCACCGCCAGAAGTTCCAGGAGATATACAACTCAATACGGAAGGAAAAGGGCTGGCCCAAGACCGATTTTCTGCCCGACGGTGGCCGCAACCTGAGGACGGTATTCGCCCAGGCCACCAAGCAGATGGGGCCGAAGGGAAAGGCGGACTCTACCGAGCTGGAGGCGATAAAGACGGCCATGGACATGGAGAACAAGACCTACGATTTCTACCAGCAGCAGGAGAAGCAGGCCAGCTACAATGCCGAGAGAGAATTCTACCAAGCCCTGTCCGCCCAGGAGAAGGAGCACCACCTCGTCCTGCTCGACTATTACGAATACCTCAAAGACCCCGCCGCCTGGTTCGTCGAGAAGGAGCATCCGTCACTGGACGGGGGTTAAACCGCCAGCAAGGAGGTCGTCAATGAAAGAGGTTTATCTGGACAACGTCGCCACCACCCCGATATTGCCCGAGGTGCTCGAGGTCATGCTGCCCTACCTCAAGGAAGCCTACGGCAACGTCCAGTCCCTGCACAGCTGGGGGGACAGTGCCAGGGAGGCAGTAGAGGATGCCCGCAGCCAGGTGGCCGACCTTATCGGCGGTGAGGCGGAGGAGATTATCTTCACCGCCAGTGGCACCGAATCGAATAACTTCGCTATCAAGGGGCTGGCCATGGCCCAGCAGGCCAAGGGAAAGCATATCGTCGTTTCCGCCATCGAGCACTTCTCGGTGCTGCACTCGGCCCGTACCCTGGAGAAGTGGGGATTTGAGGTCAGCGAGGTGCCGGTGGACAAATACGGCCTGGTTGACCCGGATAAAGTAGCTAAGAGCTTGAGGAAGGACACCATACTTGTCTCCATCATGCACGCCAATAGCGAGGTGGGCACCATCGAGCCGATTAAAGAGATAGCCGAGGTGGTCAAGAAGAGCGGGGCCATCTTCCACACCGACGCCGTGGCCACCGCCGGCACCATACCGGTTGACGTCAAGGAGCTCGGTGTGGATGCCTTGAGCCTGGCCGGCAACGAGTTCTACGGACCCAAGGGCTCCGGCGCCCTCTGGCTTAAGAAGGGGGCGCGCATCATCCCCTTCCTCGACGGCGGGGTGCAGGAAGGGGGAAGAAGGGCGGGAACCGAGGACGTTCCCGCCATCGCCGGTCTGGGCAAGGCGGCCGAGCTGGCCAGGGCCGATATGGCCAAAAGGGCCAAGCGCCTCTCTCCCCTGCGCGATAAGCTGCTCGCTGAGCTGCCCAAGCACATCGAGCACGTTATCGTCACCGGGCATCCTACCCAGCGCCTGCCCGGCCACGCCAGCTTCTGCGTCGAGTTCATCGAGGGGGAGTCGATGCTGATGCTCTTGAACAGCAAGGGGATAGCCGTCTCCAGCGGCTCGGCCTGCACCTCAAGGGCGCTCAAGGCCTCCCACGTCCTCATCGCCATGGGCCTCCCCCACGAGATAGCCCAGGGCTCGCTCCTCTTCAGCTTCGGTCTGGATAACACCGAGGAGGACGTTGACTACGTATTAGATACGATGCCGCCCATTGTCGAGCGGCTGCGGCAGATGTCGCCGCTGTACGCCAAATTCCTTAAGGGTAAGACGAAAGGAGGTAACTAAGATGCCGGTCTACAACGAAAAAGTGATGGACCACTTCATGAACCCCCGCAACGTCGGCGAGATTGAGAACCCCGACGGCGTCGGCGAGGTGGGCAACCCCGTCTGCGGGGACATGATGACCTTCTACATCAAGGTTAAAGATAACCACATTAGCGATGTCAAGTACAAGACCTTCGGCTGCGGCGCCGCCATAGCCGTCTCCAGCATGGTCAGCGAGATGGCCAAGGGTAAGACCCTGGAAGAGGCCAAGAAGCTGACACCGGCGCTGGTGGCCGAGCAACTGGAGGGGTTGCCCAAGAACAAGTACCACTGTTCCAACCTGGGCGCCCAGGCCCTGAATAAGGCCATCGATGACTACCAGAAGAAGCAGGGTAGCCAGGCCAAGAGCCAGAAGGGGGTAAAGAAATGAAAGAGAAAAAAGGGTCAAAATCGGTGGAGAAGAAGTGTTTCTGCCCTTACTGTGAGGAGGAGATTACCCTTTCGGTGCTGCCCTACTGCCGGCCCTGCGGGGTCACCCTGCGCTACTGCTCCACCTGCCAGATAGCCGTGCCCAGGGACGCCGAGGTCTGCCCCAAGTGCGGGGGCAAGCTCGAAGGGTGAATAGAGAACTATTATGGCGGAGAAGATTACCCTTATCGTCTTCAGCGGGGAGATGGATAAAGCCCTGGCCGCCTTTAATCTGGCCATCGGCGCCACCGCCATGGGGATGGAGGTAAGCATGTTCTTCACCTTCTGGGGCTTAAATGTCATCAAAAAGAACGAAGGCTCAATAAAGAGCCGGGGAATGATGAGGAAGATGCTCAACGCGATGAACCGCGGCGGCTCGAAGAGGCTGCCTCTATCCAAGTTTAACATACTCGGCCTGGGCAAGTGGATGATGGGCAAGCTGATGCAGGACGCCAAGTTCCCCACCATCGATGAGCAGATAGCCATCGCCAAGGAGGCGGGGGTCAAGTTTATCGCCTGCACCACCTCAATGGGGATTATGGGCATCACCAAGGACGACTTCATCACCGGGGTGGACAGCTTCGCCGGGGTGGCTACCTATCTGGCCGAGGCCAGGGAGGGTAAGGTTAACCTGTTTATTTGAGGAGGCCGATAATGAAAGCAAATGCCAGCCTGGACTGCATCGGGCTCTACTGTCCGATGCCTATCTATAACACCGCCAAAAAGCTCAAGGAGCTGAAGCCGGGGCAGGTGCTGGAGGTCCTGGCCGACGACGAGGGGATAAAGGAGGATATGCCCGCCTGGTGCAAGACCACCGGCAACGAGCTGGTGGGGATTGAGGAGGATAACGGGCAATACAAGGCTTACGTCAGGAAAGGCAAAAAGGAAGGATAAGGGGGAAAGGATATGAACACCAGTGCCCTGCATACCATAGGCTACGGCCTGTATATCATCGTCTCTAAAAAAGGCCAAAAGTTCAACGGGCAGGTGGCCAATACCCTAATTCAGGTGACCGCCGAGCCGCCAGCTATTGCCGTGGCCATAAACAAGAGCAACCTGACCCATGAGTTTATTAAAGAGAGCCGGGTCTTTACCGCCTCCGTCCTGGCCAAGGATACGCCGCTGGCTTTTATCGGCCACTTCGGCTTCAAGTCGGGGAGAGAGATAGACAAGCTCAAAGACATGAATTACATACTGGGCGAGACCGGGGCGCCCATAGTTACCGACCACGCCCTGGCCTTTATGGAGGCCAAAGTAAACCAGGAACTTGATGTGGGCACACACACTATCTTCGTCGGCAGTCTGGTGGGGGCCGAGGTTCTGGGGGAAGGCGAGCCAATGACCTACGCCTACTACCACCTGGTCAAGCGGGGCACCACCCCCAAGACCGCCCCCACCTACCATAAGGAGAAAGAGGAGGTAACCGCTAAAATGGATAAATACAAGTGCAGCGTCTGCGGCTATATCTACGACCCCACTCTCGGCGACCCCGATGGCGGGATAGCGCCGGGGACACCCTTCGAAAAGCTGCCCGACGACTGGGTCTGCCCCATCTGCGGGGCAGAGAAGAGCCAGTTTGAAAAGGTGAAGGGATAACCGGAAAGCAAAAATATGAGGGCTGCGTCCAGCCCTTTTTAAAAAAATTAAAGGAGGGTAAAAAAATGGAAGAGGTCAAAGAGCAGCCAATCAGCCTGCCCCGTCTGGGCCAGCCGGCGCCGCCCTTCGAGGCGGTGACCACCCAGGGAACGATTAAACTCGAAGACTACAAGGGGGGCTGGCTCATCCTCTTCTCCCACCCCGCCGATTTCACCCCGGTCTGCACCACCGAGTTTATCGCCTTCGCCAAAATCTACCCCGAGCTGCGGAAGCGGGGGGTGGAGCTGCTGGGCCTAAGCGTTGACAGCGTATCCTCGCACATCGCCTGGGTGCGCAACGTTGAGGAGAAGACAAAGGTCAAGATTCCCTTCCCCATCATCGCCGACCTTAGCAAAGAGGTCTCCACCGCCTACGGCATGATTCACCCCGGCCAGAGCAAGACGGAGACGGTCAGGTGCGTCTTTATCATCGATGGCAAGCAGGTCATCCGCACCATACTCTACTACCCGCTGACCACCGGCCGGAACATGGACGAGATAATACGCATCATTGACGCCCTGCAGACCACCGATGCCAACGGCGTGGCCACTCCGGCCAACTGGCGGCCGGGGGACAAGGTGGTGGTGCCCCCACCCAACACCCAGGAGGGGGCCGAGGAGAGGCTCAAGGAGGGCTACGAGTGCGTTGACTGGTACCTCTGCCAGAAAAAGCTTTAAATAGAGGAGGCGAATATGGCTTGCATTAGCCCTGACGGTAAACCGACTGAATCCGGGGCCAAGATGCTCCGTGCCCTTAAAGCCAAGGCCAGCTCGGCGGAAGAGGTCGCCCAGAAGGCCCAGCTTCCCCTGTTCCGGGTAAGGAGCGGGCTGCGTGAGCTCGAGCAGGCCGGACTGGCCAGCCCCAAGGGTGATAAATACGAACTGACGCCTAAAGGCGATAAGCTGACCGACAGCCTGCCCGCTTAAGTGATAGAATAGGGTGCGGTGAGAAAGGCAACTAGAAACTATCTACTAGTCCTTTTTATGGTGCTGCTGGCCCTTTCTCAGGCAGCGTCCGGCTTTATTCTCTGGGTAGTGCTGCCGCGGGGCGATGGCTACCGGGGCAGTCAGGGTACCGCCGGCGGCACCTTCCTCTGGTCAAGGAACGACTGGATTAACCTTCACGGCTGGACAGCCGTCGCTCTGGCGGTTATAGTAATAATACATATTATTCTGCACTGGGGCTGGATTGTCCGCATGACACGGTCATACTTCAGCCAGAAATAATCTGCGGAGGTATTGATGGACAAGAAGAAAGTCATCGAGATGCTCAATCAAGACATCGAGGGGGAGCACGCCGCCATCATCCAGTACCTGAGCCACGCCTACGCCATGGGCGAGGGCGAGATAGCCTGCGAGATTGAGGCCATCGCCCGGGAGGAGATGCGCCACCTCGACTTTCTGGCCGAGACCATCGTCGAGCTCGGCGGCACACCCACCCTGAACCGGGGGATGATGCGGATGTGGGGCAGGCTGGTGCCCGACTGGATGAACAACGATGTATTACAGGAAGACGACGCCATCAAGCTCTACAAGGAGCACATCAAGGCCATCGACGACCCCAAGATAAAAAGGCTGCTAGAGCGCATCCTTTCCGATGAAGAGTCCCACCGCGGCAGCTTCACCCACTTCGTGGAAAAGGCCAGGAAGGAAAAGGCTACCGACCACCGGGGCGATAAGCAGGACGAGACTAGCCGGGTACTCAACTGGGGCATCGAGCACGAATACTCCGTCATCCTCCAGTACATGCTTCAGTCCTACCTCACGCCCAACGCCGAGGCCAAGAAGGAACTGGAGGACCAGGCCATAAACGAGATGCAGCACTTGGGCTGGCTGGCCGAGGAGATGATTGACGGCGGGGGCCGCCCCAGAATCGAGCACACCGAGGTTGACCAGTCCCGGAAGACCGCCGATATGCTCCGGGCTGACATCAAGATAGAGAAGGAGGTAGCCGAGGCCTACGACAAGTCCGCCCAGAAGATAAAAGACCCCGGCCTGAAGACGCTGCTGTTCCGCATCCGGGACCACGAAATCTACCACACCAAGGTCTTTGGCGACCTGCTAAACGAAGAGGAAAAATAAAAAGGGGGGCACTAGCCACATGTCAATCTCTTTTTCCGGTAGTGAGCTGATTAACATCGCCATCGGGATTGAGGGGAGAGGAATTGTCTTCTACGATGTCATGGCCAAGTCGACCAAGAACGACGCCGCCCGGGAGGTCTTCAACTACCTGGCCGATATGGAACGGGGGCACATCGAGATTTTTAAGGCAATGCTGGGCGAGGCCGACAAATACCGTTTCCAGACCGAAGATGACGAGCAGTACGGCGCCTACCTCAAGGCGCTGGTTGACAGCGCCATTTTCAGCGATGACCTGGTCACCAGCGAGATGGCGGCCCAGGCCGAGAGCGATAGCGCCGCCCTGGAACTGGCCATCCGGGCGGAAAAGGACTCCATCCTCTTCTACTACGAAATGAAAGAGGTGATGCCCCAGCGGGCACAGGCCACGGTGAACAAGATAATCGCCGAGGAAAAGTCACACCTGAGGCAGCTTTCGGAACTGAAGAAGAAGCTGGCCGCCCTTTAAGCTACCCCGCCTAGCGCTTCCTGACGCCTACCGTATACCCCTTGGCCTTCAGTGCCGAGATAAGCTGGTTGGCGTCATCATTCTTAACGTGAATGCAGACATCTCTTGCCTCCGTATCAGGCAACCGTTCAATGTGGATAGTGTTAAGCTCCAGCTTCAGCTTATTTATTATCGAGAGTATCTCCTCCAGCGACTTGGCGTTGCCGCCGCCGATAATCTCAATGCGGGTCCCAGGGTCACCCAGGCCGAGAACGGGGTTGACAATCTTGTAGAAGAAGTCGTTGGTGGTGGATATGCCGACCACCCGTCCGTTCTCCACCACCACCAGCGCCCCAACCTTGTTGTTCTGGGCCAGCGCCAGCGACTCCTCGGCACTCATATCCGGCGAGCAGGTTATCACGTTCCGTTCCATGATTTCCTTGACCGTGGTCTTCTCCAGAAGATAGGTCAATTCCCAGACGGTAAGCGAGGTGGCTTTAGACGGGGACACGCTCTCCAGCCGGCGTTCGGTCACTATCCCCACCAGCTTCCCCTTGTCCACCACCGGCAGGCGGCGGATGCGGTGAGCTGTCATTATCCGTTTGGCCTCAGCGATGCTGGTAGAGCTGGGAATAGTGACCACATTGGTGGTCATGATATCACGAACTTTCATTCTGTCCTCCTTTCGGCACCCCGATAGACTTGATAATACAACAAAATAATGGATAAACTCAATACCGGCTTCCTTTTGGGTTATCACCGGTTGTTGTATAATAGGCAATAAAATTTTAGGAAGGAGATAACACGATGACTAGCTTATTCGCCAGCGGCCTGGTAGCCGGCATCATCAGCATTATCGCCGGTATTGTGGTGCTCATCTGGCCTAGGATACTCGCCTATATTATCGGTATATACCTTATTGTGGTTGGGCTGGTGGCGTTGATAACGGTATTCCGATGACCGGCACCTAAAGCACCAGCTCTCACGTATGGCCAAAAAGCGCCTAAAGCTCGCCCTGGACCAGCGTTGACGTGTCCTGGACGCCCTGCACGCTGCGCACCTCGCTGACGATTATCCGGGACAGCTCAAAAAGGCTCTTGGCTTCAGCGGTGGCGATGGCGTCCCACCCCCCGAACACCAGGTTCAAATCGGTAACTCCGGGTATAGCACGAATCTGGGACAGAGCGCTGGCTTCCAGGCCAGGGATCAGCTTGATGAGAAGATAGCCCTTCACCATTTGACGATATTATATTACCTATCCGCTGGGCTGGCAAGCAGTAAATCCTTTGACAACCACCGGGTATAGTGTTAATCTATTTTCAATAGATGGCCAAGGGTAAGCCAAAAGCAATACCATCCCCCAAAGCCAGCCGCCGCGTGGCTACCAGCGGCGATATTGAGGTCTCCACCTACCTGGAAATCGCCAAGGAAATAGGCGGTGTGCAGCCGGAAGCGGCCAGAGAGGCCATCCCCAGCGGCGAGCGAGAGGCCATCATCGTTATTGACTTCGGCTCGCAGTACAGCCTGCTCATCGCCCGGAGGGTGCGCGAAAACCAGGTCTACTGCGAACTGGTCTCTCCCGACACCCCCTGGGAGAAGATTGCCCCCTTAAACCCTAAGGGGTTTATCCTTTCCGGGGGTCCAGCCAGCGTCTACGGGACCAATGCCCCCATGGCCCCGGCCTACATCTATGAGAGCCGCCTGCCGGTGCTGGGCATATGCTACGGGATGCAGGTCTTAACCCACCAGCTCGGCGGACAGGTGATGCCAGGGACCAAGCGCGAGTACGGCCACGCCCTGCTCCACCTGGGCGGGGCGGAGTCGCCCCTCTTTGCCAACGTGCCCCGGTCCACGCCGGTCTGGATGAGCCACGGCGATAAAATCGAAGCCATGCCCCCCGATTTCAACGTCCTGGCCTACACCGATAACTCGCCTTTCGCCGCCATCGGTAGCGATAAGAATATCTTCGGCCTCCAGTTCCACCCCGAGGTCGTCCACACCCCGGAAGGCAAGACGATTTTAAAGAACTTCATCTACCGCATCTGCGGCTGCCAGGGCAACTGGACGATGGGCAACTTCATCCAGGACAGCACCGCCAAGATACAGCTGGAGGTGGGCAAAGGCAGGGTCATCAGCGCCCTCTCCGGCGGGGTTGACTCCTCGGTGGCGGCCACTCTCATCCACCGCGCCATCGGCGACCAGATTACCTGCATCTTCGTCAACCACGGCATGCTCAGGCGCGAGGAGGTGGAGAGGACCTTCAATACCTTCCGCCTCAACATGGGGATGAACATCGTCTATGTTGACGCCAGCGAGCGCTTTTTAGAGCGCCTGAAAGGGGTGACCGACCCCGAGACCAAGCGAAAGATTATCGGCGAGGAATTCATCACCGTCTTCGAGGAGGAGGCCCGGAAGATAGGCAGGGTTGACTTCCTGGCCCAGGGTACACTCTACCCCGATGTCATTGAGAGCGCCTCTTCGGGGAGCACCGCCGCTGCCAAGATAAAGACCCACCACAACGTGGGGGGCCTGCCGGCCAAAATGACCCTCAAGCTCTTGGAGCCGCTGCGCTACCTGTTCAAGGACGAGGTGCGCCAGGTCGGGCTTGAGATGGGGCTACCGGAGGAGATGGTCTGGCGGCAGCCCTTCCCCGGCCCCGGTCTGGCGATACGTATCATCGGCGAGGTGACCAAAGAGAAGCTGGAAATACTGCGGGCGGCCGACTGGGTGGTGATGAGCGAAATAAAGCAGGCCAATCTCTACCGCCAGCTCTGGCAGAGCTTCGCCATACTCACCGACGTCCGCAGCGTAGGGGTGATGGGTGACTTCAGGACCTACGGCTACCTGGTGGCGGTGCGCGCCGTCACCAGCGACGACGCCATGACCGCCGACTGGGCCCGCCTCCCCTACGACGTCCTGGCCCGCATCTCCAACCGCATCGTCAACGAAGTCCCCGAGGTAAACCGCGTCGTCTATGATATAACCTCCAAGCCTCCGTCCACCATCGAGTGGGAGTAACGATAAAGAAGGAGGTGAGCGGGGATGAAGGGGAAATTAATCAGGTCAATATTCTGGGCGATGGTCGGGGTTTTTGTCATCGCCGTCGGTTTGATGTTCGTCCTATCAATTTTAGGGGCGGAGGTGCGGTTCAGCATTTTTGCTTCATGGCCTGTCCTCGCTGGTCTGGGTGTGACATTGCTAGTGCTGACAGTAAAGACAAAAGTAGGGGGAACGCTCAATAAGTTCTTACTGCTGACCGGAGCTTCCGTCGTGGGGCTACCTGTTTTTGCCATTTTGCACAATGCGGTTAGCGCTCTATTTAACACCGAAGAGGCTGTCTTCTTCACCATCGCAACCATTATCTGCCCGTTAGGCTTTCTAGTTGGCGTCATCGGTACCATAGTGCTCAACATCAAAACCAAACCGAGCGTTCCGGCGGGAACATCTTAAGGGGGTAAAAACTGAAAATTCTGGTTATCGGGGGTGGGGGCCGAGAGCACACACTGGTCTGGAAGCTCGCCCAGAGCCCCAAGGTAAAAGAAATCTATGCCGCACCGGGCAACGCCGGCACGGTTAAAATCGCCCACAACCTGGATATAAATCCCCTCGATATCGAAAAGCTGGCCAGGACGGCGGCGGTCGAGAAGATAGACCTGACCGTGGTCGGCCCGGAGACGCCCCTGGCCGAGGGCATCGCCGACCAATTTTTGATTAGGGGGATGCAGATTTTCGGCCCCACCCGACAGGCCACCGAGATAGAGTCGAGCAAGGTCTTCGCCAAGGCGCTGATGCAGAAATACAAAATCCCCTGCGCCAGGAGCGCCAGCTTCTCCGACTATAATAAAGCCAAAGATTATGTCAAGCAGCAGAAGCCGCCTATCGTGGTCAAGGCCGACGGGCTGGCGGCGGGAAAAGGGGTGATTCTGGCCGACTCCACCCCTAAAGCCCTGGAAGCCCTCGCCCTGATAATGGAGAAAAAAGCCTTCGGTGCCGCCGGTGATAGAGTAATTATCGAGGAGTATCTGACGGGCCGGGAGATGAGCACCTTCGCCTTCAGCGACGGCCACACCGTAGTCCCGATGGCCTCCGCCTGCGACTACAAACCGGTATTTGACGGCAACAAGGGGCCAAATACCGGCGGCATGGGCAGCTACAGCCCACCGCCCTTCCAGACCCCCACCCTGGCCAAAACGGTCGAAAAAAAGATTATGGCGCCGACGATAAAGGCGATGCACGATGAAGGCCGCCCCTACCGGGGCGTCCTCTACGGCGGGCTGATGGTCTCTGACAGTAACCCAAAAGTGCTGGAGTTCAACGCCCGCTTCGGCGACCCGGAGGCACAGGTTACCCTGCCCCTGCTCCAGACCGACCTGGTTGATATTATGCTGGCGGTGAACGATAATAGGCTGGGCAGCCTCAAGGTGGAGTGGAGCGATGACGCCTGCGTGGGGGTGGTCATGGCCTCGGGCGGCTACCCGGGGAGCTACAAGACCGGATTCCCCATCAGCGGCCTGGGTGACCTGGATAAAGACGTTATAGTCTTCCACGCCGGGACTAAGCTAGAAGGAAAGAATATCGTGACCAGCGGGGGCCGGGTGCTAGCGGTGGTGGCTATGGCCAAGACCCTGGCTGAGGCCAGGCAGAAGGTCTATAACAATGTCAGCCGGATTAAATTCGAGGGCTGCCACTACCGCAAGGATATAGCTTTAATTAAGGGGTAGACAAATGCCACTAGTCGCCGTAGTTATGGGCTCCAAATCGGACAGCGAGGCGCTTAAGCCGACGCTGGAGATATTAACTAAGCTCGGCATCGAGCACGAGGTCAACGTTATCTCCGCCCACCGCACCCCGGAAAGGGCCCGGGAGTATGCCCTGGGGGCGCGGGAGCGCGGCATCGAGGTCATCATCGCCGCGGCGGGTGGGGCGGCCCACCTGCCCGGTGTACTGGCCAGCTGGACGACACTGCCCGTCATCGGGGTGCCGCTGGCCTCAAGCGAACTTAAGGGCGTTGACGCCCTCTACTCCATCGTCCAGATGCCAGCGGGGATACCGGTGGCCAGCGTGGCCATCGGCAGCGCCGGCGCCAAGAACGCCGCCTACCTCGCCGCCGAGATTCTGGGGATAAAGCACAATAAAATACGGCAGGCCTACGAAAACTACCGCAAAGAGCTGCAAGGAGAAAAACAATGATTGAGCGCTACTCCCGACCCCGGATGAAAAGAGTCTGGGCCGACGAGAACAAGTTCGACAAGTGGCTCCAGGTAGAGATTGCCGTCTGTGAGGCCTGGGCCGAGCTGGGGGTAATCCCCCGCAAGGCGCTGCCCAAGATAAAGCTGGCCCGGGTCAACCTCAAGCGCATGGGGGAAATCCTAAAGGAGACCCACCACGATGTCACCGCCTTTTTAGGCTCGGTAGCCGAGAGCGTGGGTGAAGAAGCGCGCTTTATCCACCTGGGCATGACCTCATCCGACGTCATCGACACCGCCCTTAGCCTGCAGCTAATCGAGGCCGCCGAGCTGCTCAGCCAGGATATCAAAGAGCTTATCTCGGTGCTGGCGCAGACCGCCATGAAGCATAAATACACCGTGATGATAGGGCGCAGCCACGGCATCCACGCCGAGCCAATCTCCTTCGGTCTGAAAATGGCCCTCTGGACCGAGGAGATGAGGCGCAATCTGCACCGGCTAGCCGAGGCCGAAAAAATCATCGCCGTGGGCAAGATTTCCGGCGCCGTGGGCACCTACGCCACCCTCTCCCCCGAGGTCGAGGAGAAGGCCTGCGCCAAACTGGGGCTGGAGCCGGCACCGGTCTCCAACCAGATCCTCCAGCGCGACCGCCACGCCCAGTTCGTGACCACCCTGGCCATAATCTCAAGCTCTCTGGAGAAGTTCGCCACCGAAATTAGGGCGCTGCAGAAGACCGAGACCAGGGAGGTGGAGGAGCCCTTCGCCGCCGGCCAGACCGGCTCTTCGGCCATGCCCCACAAGCGCAACCCCGAGCTCTGCGAGCGCGTCAGCGGGCTGGCCCGCCTGATGAGGGGCTACGCCCTGACCTCGATGGAGAACATCACCCTCTGGCACGAGCGCGACATCAGCCACTCCTCCACCGAGCGCATCATCCTGCCCGACGCCTGCCTGGTGCTGGACTACTGCCTGAACCTGTTCACCTCGGTGATGAAGGGGCTGCAGGTCTTCCCGCAGAGGATGAAGAAAAACCTGAACATAACCAGGGGGCTGATATTCTCCCAGCGGGTGATGCTGGCCCTGATAAGCAAGGGCTTGAGCCGGCAGCAGGCCTACGAGCTGGTGCAGCGCAACGCCATGACCGCCTGGAAGGGGAACAAGAGCTTCCTCAACCTGCTTAAATCTGACGCCGAGGTCACCGCCAGACTGCCTGAGACCGAGCTTGAGGCGCTCTTCGACGAGAAATACTACCTGAGATATGTCGATGACATCTTCAAGCGCCTGGGGCTGACTGGGGTGCAGTGGCAGGAGAAAGGTACAGCCGGGCCTGCCGACCTGGCGCCGAGGTCAATATAATGGCCGAAGATATCCTGCTCAAGACCGACCTACCCCTGCCCGCCTTCGTTAGGGGTAAGGTGCGCGACACCTACGACCTGGGCGAGCTGCTGCTAATCGTGGCCACCGATAGAATCTCCGCCTTCGATGTCGTCCTGCCCTGCGGTATCCCCGGCAAGGGGCGGGTGCTGAATAAGCTCTCCGCCTTCTGGTTCGACCAGACCAAGGACCTGATGCCCAACCACCTGGTGGCAACGCTGGACGATGTCAGCCGCCTCGACGCCTACCTCCCCCCCGGAAACCGCTTCGACTATCCGGCCTACCTGGCGGGGCGGTCTATGGTGGTGAAAAAGGTCAAGCGCCTGCCGGTGGAGTGCGTGGTGCGGGGCTACCTCTCCGGCTCGGCCTGGGAGGAATATAAACAGTCAGGTACTATCTCCGGCATGAAAGCCGCCCGGGGCCTGAAGCAGAGCCAGGAGCTGCCCCAGCCGCTCTTTACCCCCACCACCAAGGCCGAGGCGGGGCACGACCTGCCGCTGTCCAAGGATGATATGAGGAAACTGGTGGGCAAGAAGGTGGCCGAGGAGATGGAGCAGAAGAGCCTGGCCGTCTACAGCTACGCCCAGGGCTACGCCCTGGCCAGGGGTATCATCATCGCCGACACCAAGTTCGAGTTCGGGCTTGACGGTAACAGGCTCATCCTCATCGACGAGCTACTGACGCCGGACTCCTCAAGGATATGGGAGACCAGGCTCTACAAGGTGGGCCAGTCCCAGCCCAGCTACGATAAACAGCCGGTCAGGGACTGGCTGGCCAATTCCGGGTGGAACAAGGAGCCACCCGCCCCGATGCTTCCCCTGGAGGTCATCGAGGCTACCAGCCGGAGATACCGGCAGGCCTACGAGATGCTGACGGGAAAGAAGCTAGGCTAACCACCCTGGCGATAGGGGGAAGCGCCCTTTTCAATGCCGAGCTCGGCCAGCTTCGCCTCGGAGAGATAGAGCTTGCCCTCCCCGGTTGTCTGTACTACCCCCAGCTGCATCAGCGCATTCAGGGCACGCGGCTTGTAGTCCCGCCGCCGCATCATCCTCTCCAGCACCCCGGGGGGCCTCAGCCCCAGCTCGTCAATCGTCCGGGCGCTTTTGCCGTCAACAGCATTATGCTCGCGGAAAATCCGTATCACCTGGCGGGTAGCACGCCTGATTAGCCAGCGGGGAATGAAGAATAACGCCACCAGCGCCAGCAGAACGAGTAGGATAACAATGCTGGTACTGCTTATATCCAGGGCTATTCCTCCAGACGGCCCTTGGTGCTAGGCAGCTCGCCGGAAATACGCTGGTCAATTCTGGTGGCCATATCCAGCGCCCGGCCCAGCGCCTTGAAAAGGGCTTCCGCCTTGTGGTGGTCGTTGGTGCCATACCGGATGCTGGCGTGCAGGTTGAGCCTGGCCTCGATGGCCAGTGATTCCAGGAAGTGGCGAACGAGGTCGGTGGGAAAGCCAGCCATGTCGTTATCGGCGAAGGGCAGCTCTAGAACAGTGTAGCCCCGCCCGCTGATGTCAACCGCCACCGCCGCCAGGGCATCGTCCATGGGCACGGCGGCATCGGCCATCCTTATAATGCCCCGCTTCTCCCCCAGCGCCTCAGCCAAAGCCTTACCCAGGCAGATGGCCACATCCTCGATGACATGGTGCTGGTCATCGCCGCCGGCTGATAGCTTTATGTTAAATCTCCCGTGCTGGGCGAGCTGGGAGAGAAGGTGGTCGAACATCTTCATCCCGGTATTAATCTTAGCCTGGCCGGTTCCGTCAATCCCCAGCTCCAGGCTGATTTTGGTCTCCGTGGTCTCCCTTTTGATCTTGGCCGTCCTTGCCTTCATGGCTTTTTCTCCGCCTGTAGTTTAACACATAAATAACCCCAACAAAAGTGGGGGGGGACCCCTTACCTATTTAACCGAGGTTCTATTTCCCACCCTCCCACCCTCAAAGGCTCTGCCTTTAAAATCTGCCCCAAAGATGGGGTGGGGTTAAAGAGATGGAAAAAGGTAAAACTTTTGGGAGGGTGGGTATGGGACGAAAAACACTAGAAAAAGAGGGGGGTCACAGTTCTTGAGATCTTAATCGACGCAGGAAAATGATATGAATTATTAGCATTACTATCCAAAAATATTCGGCTACTGATGGATTCAAAAAGGCAAGGCCAATCGAGATAGTAAATCCAGTCGGCGCGATCAGGCTCAATAATATGGCTCTCTTTATATAAGTATTCCCAAACCTACTACTTATTAACCGATGGCCCTTTGCTGAATAAACCCGCAAGATTGTAATTGAATATCCGACACAGGCTATTGTGGCAGCATAGACTATTACTGATAATCCTGCGAAATGTGTACTAAGTACAGAGGTCGAAAACGGTATTATTACAATGAAAAGCAGGTATAGCAAGTTTAGCCATACCAGCGTCCAGTCATAACGAACGATTTCACGGAAAAGGCGAACGTGGGCTGACCAATATAACCCGATAACAACGAAACTTATGAAGAATGCAAGATAGCTAGGCCACAGAGACCACAGGGCTGTACCCAGGCCGGTGGTTGAAATATCTGCGGGAAGCCTGATATCAATAAGTAAAAGCAGTATGGCGATGGCAACAACCCCATCGCTAAGGGCGAGTATACGTCCGAGCACCTTTTCATTATCTCGCTCGCGTTCTACCGAATTTTTATTGTGTTCTGGCACCATATTGCTAGCATTTTAGGCGACCGGCTCGAGCATTGCAAAACGGCGCTAAGGCCACAATGAAGACGAAATAGCCTAGGCCTTATCCTCACCTATCTCCCTGATTAACTTAACCAGGATGTCGGTATGCTCCGGCTTGCCCACGCCGATGCGGATAAAATCCTTGAGCATGGAATTATTGGCGTAGCGGATGATTATGCACCTGTCCAGCAGCCCTTCGTATATCTGCCTGGCCCTGCCGTTGAGCACCTTGCAGAAGATAAAGTTGGCCTTCGATGGGTAGGGCTTGAGCCACTCTATCTTCTTGAGCTCCTTAAACAGGTGCTCTCTCTCGGCGACTATCCTCTTTACCCTGTCCATCAGAAAGTCAACGTCCTTCAGCGACTCCCTGACCGCAATCGTGGAAGCGGCGCTGACGCTGTAGGGCATCTTGATGTTCATCAGGTAGCTGGCAATCTCGGGGGGTAAGATGCCGTAGCCGATGCGGAAGCTGGCCAGGCCGGCCCACTTGCTGAAAGTCCTCAGCACCATCAGGTTCTTATACTCAGGGACCAGATTGGTGACCGTCTCGCCGCTGAACTCGACGTAGGCCTCGTCGGCCAGCAGGGGCACGCCGGTACCCAGCAGTTCCAGAATATCCTTCCGGTGGGTGGGGGTGCCGGTGGGGTTATTGGGATTAGCCAGCAGTATCAGCTTGGTCTTTCTGGTTATCGCCTTCTTTACCGCGGCTACATCAACATTGTAGTTCTCGTCCCGGGGCACCTCGACCAGTTTTCCGTTGCACAGCGCCACCGCAAAACGAAAGATATCAAAGGTAGGCGGCAGGTTTATCACCTCGTCGCCGGGGCCAACAAAAAGCTGGCTGATAAGGCCTATCATCTGGTCGCTGCCGCTGCTGGCAACGATGTGCTCAGCGCTGACGCCGGTATAGCCAGCCAGCAGCCTCTTGAGTTCCCTTTGGCCGGAGTCGGGGTAAAGATTAAAGGAGTCGTATTTACTCAGCGCCGCCATTACCCTGGGCGAGCAACCGTAAGGGTTCTCGTTGGCGTCCAGCTTGATGACACCGTTTATGGGGAACCTGGCCGAAGCCTCCACCTCCTCCAGCGACTTGCCGGAAACATAGCCGGTGAAGCTGGCCAGCTCCGGCCTTATTCGATTGACTATTCCGTCTTTAGACACCTTCTTTATCTCCCTTTCTGTCCTATATAAACAAAATTCCCTCCGCCTGGGAGGGTTTTCTTTGTTTTCCTGTTTTTCTGCTTAGTTTCTAAATCGGCGCGGCACTACCTCCCAAGCGTCCCGGTGCGCCCGGTAAACGCGTAAAAATAGTAATAAAAATAATGGGCAGTAGTATAGACTAACATCTCCTCACACCTATATGGTTTACTTTAACATAAGGAAAATAATTTGTCAATAGTCTCCCTTATTCGGCCTCCAGCCTCTTTTCCACCGCCCGGGCGTGGGCCTCCAGCCCCTCCGCCCTGGCGATAGCGGCAGCGGCCCTGCCCAGCTTCCTTAAGGTAGCCTTATCAACCTCAAGCAGGCTGGTAAGCTTGACGAAATCAAGCACACTCAGCGGCGAGGCGAAGCGGGCGGTGGCCCCGGTGGGCAGAACGTGGCTGGGGCCGAAAATATAATCGCCCAGGACGACGGTGGCACTTTCGCCAGTGACGATGCAGCCGGCGTTAACCAGCCGTTCGATGAGGGCGTCAGCCTCTTTTACCATCAGGCAGAGGTGCTCCGGTGCATAGAGGTTGGCCAGCGCCACCGCCTCATCAATATCGGCCACCACCGCGATAACCCCCTGCTTGAGCAGGGACTCGGCGGCGATAGACCGGCGCTTTAAGTCTTTCAGCTGCTTCTCTACCTCTTGATTAACCTCGTCGGCCAGGCGCTCTGATGCGGTAATCAGAATGGCCGAGGCCAACGGGTCGTGCTCCGCCTGGGCCAGAAGGTCGGCGGCGCAGTAGGCGGGGCTGGCGGTATCGTCGGCGATGATGACCACCTCGCTGGGGCCGGGCAGGCCGTCGATGCCGACCACGCCACAGACCAGCTTCTTGGCCAGGACGACGTAGATATTACCCGGGCCGCAGATCTTGTCCACATTAGGTACGGACTCGGTGCCGAAGGCCAGGGCGGCAATAGCCTGGGCGCCGCCTACCGAGAAGATGCAGCTAGCGCCAGCGATGTCGGCGGCGACCAGCGTCGCCGGTGAAACCGTCCCATCGGGGCGGGGCGGGGTGGTCAGTATGACCTCATTGACGCCAGCCACTTTGGCCGGTATCACCGTCATCAGTACCGTCGAGGGATAGGCGGCGGTGCCGCCGGGGGCATAGGCGCCGATGCGCTCCAGCGGACGTACCAGCTGACCCGAAACCGCCTTAAGCAGATCTTCCTTCTGCTTCCGGTGGAAAGAATCTATCCTCTCCGCCGCCAGCTTCAGGGCTGATACCAGCTCCTTATCTACCTGCTTATAGGCGCTTTTGATTTGCTCTCTGGTCACCTCCAGCGAGCTGAGCTTGGCCCGGTCAAACTTTAAAGTAAGACCAAAAAGGGCGGCGTCCCCGCCGGAGCGAACCTCGTCGATTATCCCCCTGACCTGCGGCTCAAGAGAGTTATCGTAAAACTCGGTAGAGGTGCGCCGGGCCAGCACCTCCTCGGCCAGCCTGAAACCCTTTACAACCTTCAATTCAGCTTTACCCCCATCTCCAGTGCCTGGACAATATAGCTTATCCTCTCCCGCTTTACCTCATTGACCACCTTCCGGGCGCTGCCGATGAGGCAGGCGGTTGACTCAAACAGCGTGTCAATAATCTTAAGGTTGTGGCGGGCTATGGTGCGCCCGGTCTCGGTGTTCTCGATTAATAAATCGGCGTCCTCGGGGAGAAAGGCCTCGGTGGCCCCCCAGGTGGGCACCACCCGGTAGAGGCCGAGGTGGTTGTCCCGGGCGTATTTATCGGCGATGTTAACGTACTCCGAGGCTACCCTCAGCGGCGCGGCACGTCCGGCGCTGAGCCTTCTAAGGTCAAAAATATCGGCTGCCGGCGTATCCTGGCTGACCACGGCCACTATCCTGACCCGCCCCGACCTGAGGTCAACCAGCTCCCTTACCGGGCTGCCGGGAAACTGGTAGAGGTGCTCGCGCAGCCAGTCCCGGCCGGTGATGGCCAGGTCGAAGTTGCCGCTGGCCACCTGAAGGGGCATGTCCTGGGGCCGGATGACCTTGACCACCACGCCAGGCAAACTGGCGGCGGGGCGGCGGTTGCCCGCCGTCGAGGGGTAGTCTTCAACGCCGATGCCCACCTTGTTCAAAAGCTCAAGGGTGGGCGACTGCTGGTGCCCGTCGGGCAGGGCCAGCCGGACGGTATCGCCGTCGCCAGAGGTGAAGAGCCTCAACCTGCGCGGGTACTGCGGAACTCGAGCCATTTCCGGCTCTTCTTCCTGAATTATTGCCTTATCACAGATAGAGGATGCTATCTCCTTCATGTCCTTGGCCTGCCAGCTGGCGCGGTTGGCAATGAGGCAGGCGCTGACGGTGAGCACCTTAGCTACCAGCGTCAGCCCGCATTCGGCCAGTCCCTCTCCGGTGGCACAGACCAGGGCTAAATCGGCGCTCTCCGGGGGATAGGCCTCGGCCGCCCCCCAGAGGGGGAAGACGCTGAAGCGCCTCAGGCGCCGGCTGAGGGCGAAGTGCTCGGCCAGGTTGGGGTACTCGCTGGCGATGCGGACAACACTGGCTCTGGCTCTTATTGCCTCTATTGAAGGTGTGCCTTCAGCCAGGCTGGCGGCCACATAGAGGGAACTTCTGCCGTAGTCCAGGTTTTCTACCTTCATCAGGGCGCTGGAGGGGTATTTTACCAGAAGCTCCTCGAGCCAGTCCGAGCCGCAGATGCCCAGGTCGTAGTTGCCTATGGCTACCTGCACCGGGATGTCCCGCTCGTGGAACATCTTGGCCGAAAGCTTGGGGAAGCTCTCGGACTTGATGCGGTAGAGGCGCGCCGAGGCGTTATAGCCGTCAAGCCCCCACCCCGCTTTCTTTAAGCGGGCGGCGGTCTCGGCCAGCAGGTGGCCTTTGGGCAGGGCTATTTTTATATTTTGGGTAGTAATTTTATAACCTCGCTAAAAGTTTTGGCTTCAAACTTCTCTCTAGCCCGGCTGGTCAGGATAAATTTGGGCGCTTTACTCCGGACGTCAAGCGTCCAGTCGAAGTCGGCTTTGCTTTGAACACCCAGATTGAACTCCGCCCGGTAGCCGGCCTGGTGCAGGCGAGAAACAAGGCCAAAGCCCTCTTTGGCCTCTCCCGATTTAGCCCTGACCAGGACTCTCGGCGCTTTGGATGCCACCAGCGCCTCCGGTTTTACCATCTCCATCAGGCGGTCAAGGTAGAGGGCGATACCGGAGGCGGGAACATCTTTACCCCCCATCAGCGGGATAAGGGCGTCATAGCGGCCGCCGCCGCCAATCTTGTCCCTGCCCTGGAAAATCTGGAAGATGACGCCGGTGTAGTACTCAAAACCCCTCCCCGAAGCCAGCTCAATCTGGCAGTCGGCACCTAGCACCTCCAGAAGCCCGGCGATACTGACCAGGTCATCAATACCACGCTCAAGCCCGGCCAGATCGGCCAGCAGTGATTTGAGCTTCCTCACCAAAGCCAACGAATTCCCCTTAAGCCCGAGCAGGGCGGAGAGCGTCTCAAGCTCAGATGGCCTGAGCTTGAGCTCGGCCAGCGCTTTGCCGTCGCCGTCCAGGATGCGGTCGAAGACCCGGGCCTGCTCCTCGGAGCTCAGCCCCAGCCTAGCCAATAATGCCCTGATGAGGCCGGCGTGGGATATTTTAAGCTTAACCCCGTCAATCTTGAGTTTTTTTAAGACCTCCAACACCAGCAGCGCCAGCTCGACGTCAGCCGAGGGGGAAGAGACCCCGATAAGCTCCGCCCCGCACTGCCACCGCTCCCGGTTCTTCCTGCCCGTCCCCTCGAAGATAAAGGTATTGGCCACGTAGAAGAGCTTGGCCAGCCTCTCCTTTTCCAGATCTTCAATGTAAAGGCGGGCCACCGGGATGGTGCCGTCCGGCCTCAGGACCACCCTCTCCCCGCTCCAGCCATCCCAGTCCAAAAATGAGTAGACCCGGCCCAGCATCCCCGGAGTGAGCGTGCCCACCGAGGTGAACAGGTGCAGGTACTCCAGCGTCGGCGTCCTGACCTCTCGATAGCCCCAGCTGAGGCAGGCGTCACGGAAGACCCCCTCGATAAGGCGAAAGACCGCCATCTGGGCGGGGGAAAGGTCACGCATCCCTTTACAGCGCTGATTCCTCATAGATGGTAGATTTTAACACTACTACGATAGCTATTCAACTGAGCAGAGTTTACAACGATAGCAAAAGCAGGCTATAATTTCAGTTACAGCCCTTTGTCTGGTTTGTGGCGCATGATTAGAGTTCTATTTAAAAGCCTCCGCATCGCCTTCTTTATCGCCTTGATAGGCGGCGCCCTGCTGGCCGTCACCACTCATGCCCAGGAAACGACCACGGTTAAGGTCCTTCGTGTTAACGGTACCATTGTGCCCATAGTGGCCGACTATCTCGATAGGGGCATCGACCAGGCCGAGGAGGAGCACGCCACCGTCTGCATCATCGAGCTGGACACGCCGGGAGGGCTGCTGGACGCGACGGGGAGGATTGTCGAGAAGATTCTGAACGCCGACGTCCCCATCGTCGTCTATGTCACCCCCAAGGGCGCCTGGGCGGCCTCGGCGGGGACGTTTATCACCCTCTCGGCCAACATTGCCGCCATGACGCCGGGGACGACCATCGGCGCCGCTCACCCGGTTTCGGGGGGAGGCGAGCAGATACCGGCGGACCAGATGCAGAAGATAACCGAGTTCTCCGCCCAGTGGATGAGGACCATCGCCGAGACGAGGGGGCGCAACATGGATGAGGCCGAACTGGCGGTAACCCAGAGCAAGTCCTTCAGCGATGTTGACGCCCTGAACGCCAACCTCATTGACCTGCGGGCGGACAACCTGGAGAACCTCATCGCCGAGATTAATGGCCGGCAGGTCAGCCTGGCCAACGGGGCCACGGTGACCATCAATACTGCTAACTATCATCTGGACAGGGAGGAGATGAACTTCGTCGAGAGCTTCCTGCAGGCCATCAGCGACCCCAACATCGCCTATGTCCTGCTCAGCATCGGCAGCCTGGGCATTATCGCCGAGATCTTTAACCCGGGGATGTTCTTCCCCGGAATTATTGGGGCCATCAGCCTCATCCTGGCTTTCTACTCGCTGGGCGTCCTCGACGCCCGCTTGGGAGGCATACTGCTCATCCTGCTCGCCTTCGGCCTCTTCATCGGTGAGTTATTCACCCACAGCTTTGGGCTGTTTACCGCCGGGGGTGTCACCGCCCTGGTTATCGGCTCGCTGATTCTTTTCCCCCGGGGGGGGCCGCTGTCCGGTGTCAGCCCCTGGCTGATTGCGGTGGTGGTAATACTAATTGCCGGCTTCTTTGCCTTCGTCGTCCAGCGGGTAGTCCACACCCACCGCCGCCAGGCCACTACCGGACGGGAAGAGCTGGTAGGCAAAACCGCCGTGGTCAAGGTGCCTCTGGAACCCGAGGGGGAGGTACTGTTCAAGGGCGAGCTCTGGACGGCAGTAGCCGATAAGGGAAAGGTGAAAGCCGGGGAGGAGGTGACCATCAACCGGGTCGATGGTCTGACGCTACATGTCACCCGGAAGGCCAAGAGCAAATAGAGGAGATTTAGTGTTTTAGGATGGACACCTGGTCAATCGTTATCATCGCTGTTCTTGCCGCCGCTTTTATCGTCTTCGTCATCCAGCGGGTAGTCCTGGCTCACCGCCGGCAGGCCGCCGCCGGCCGGGAAGAGCTGGTAGGCCGTACGGCCGAGGTCGAGGTTACCCTGGAACCGAAGGGGGTGGTCCGGATTGAAGGTGAGCTCTGGGCGGCGGAGTCGGATAAGGGAAGGGTGGAAAAGGGAGAGGAAGTGGTTATCACCAAGGTCGAAGGCCTGAAACTTTATGTCAAAAAAAAGGAAACAAGGAGGTAAATAGATGGATCCAATTCTTATCGGTGTTATCGTTGTCGTCGTGCTCATACTGCTGCCCATGACAATCAAGGTGGTCAAGGAGTGGGAACGGGGGGTCATTCTCCGCCTGGGAAGGCTGGTGGGAGCCAAGGGGCCGGGGCTGTTCTTCATCATCCCCTTTATCGACCGGATGATTAAGGTCGACCTGCGGGTAATTACCCTGGACGTCCCCCAGCAGGAGGTCATCACCAGGGACAATGTTACCGTCCGGGTGGACGCCGTGGTCTACTTCCGGGTGGTTGACCCCGAGGCCTCGGTGGTCAAGGTGCTGGACCACATCCGGGCCACCTCGCAGATATCCCAGACCACGCTCCGAAACGTGCTGGGGCAGCACGAGCTTGACGAGCTGCTGACACAGCGGGAGAAGCTCAATCAGGCGCTGCAGAGGATAATCGACGTGCAGACCGACCCCTGGGGGGTCAAGGTCAGCATCGTCGAGATCAAACAGGTCGAACTGCCGGAAACAATGAGGCGCTCTATGGCCGCCCAGGCCGAGGCGGAGAGGGAGAGAAGGGCCAAGATAATCCACGCCGACGGCGAGTTCCAGGCCTCGGAGAGGCTGGCCGAAGCTGGGGCGGTTATTGCCCGGGAGCCGACCACGCTGCAGCTCCGCTATCTACAGACCCTGGTCGAGATAGCCTCAGAGAAAAACAGCACCATAATCTTTCCCTTACCTATAGACCTCATCAACATGTTCATGAAGAAGGTAGGCGCGGTACTGCCGCCGACAGACGAGAAGACTAAATAGGGGGCTTTAGCGCAGGGTGACGTCTCCGGCGACGATTTTGAGCAGGTTGCCGTCGGGCTGGCGCAGGAGCAGGCTGCCGTCGGGGGCTACCGATTCGGCGATGCCCTCATAGGTGGCCTCTCCTGAGCTCACCTTGACCTTCTGGCCCAGCGTCACCAGCCGCTCCCGCCACTGCCTGAAGACCGAGTCCCCTTCCGGCAGCGCCAGGTAGAGCCTTTCGGCTTCGGCCAGCAGGCTTTGTACCATCCGGCGGCGGGAGACCTCCCGACCCAGCTCCTGGGAGAGGCTGGTGGCCGAGGGGGCAATCATCGGGAAATTGGCCAGATTGATATTGACATTCAGCCCGATGCCGATGACGGCGTAGTCCACCCTATTGCCTTTGACATCGCTTTCCACCAGAATGCCGCACACCTTTTTGCCGTTGACCAGCACGTCGTTGGGCCACTTGAGCTGCGCCTTTAAATTCGTGACCCGCTCGATGGCGTTAGCCGTGGCCAGAGAGGCGACCATGATGAGCGAGGGGAGATGGGCCAGCGGTGGGTGGAGGATAATAGAAAGGGCGACACTGCCCCGGGGTGAAAGCCAGCTCCGCCCTATCCTTCCCCGGCCCGCGGTCTGCTCCCCGGCGACGATGACCGTCCCCTCTTTAGCCCCTTTCTTGGCCTCAAGCTTGGCGGCATCATTGGTCGAGGGCAGGCTGGGGTAAGAGATAACCTGCCGGCCGATAAAGCGGGTGTCCAGGCCATCGCTGATAGCGACGGGGGACAGGCTGTCTTCTGCCATTTAAGGCTATTATAGCACCCGGAGCGGGCTTTTGGCCGCCGTTTTAAGCCCCGATTTCGACCAGGCGCAGGGGCTGGACCTCGTCAGTTCGTGAGCGCCTGATGCTGATTAGAAAGCGGCCCTCTTTTTCCGGCTGCTGCCAGCAGCAGGCCACCAGCAAATCTAATGCCCGGCGCAGCTCTGCCGGAGGCACCCCGTCCTCATCCGTCAGGCGGCGGTAGGCCTGCCTCACCTCAACCTCGCCCACAACCTCGTCCAAATTAAGCAGCCGCTTGGCTTCGTCTATCGCCTCCTGGCTGGGCCTGGTGACCTCAACCGTGGCGAAGCTGTAAGGGGGGAGGGGGCCGACGGTCTGGAACTCAACCTGGTTATAGAAGAGGGCGTTAAGCTGCTTTATACGCTCAGAAAAGGCATCCAGACCAGCCCTCTCCACCAGAAAAGCCACAACCGCCGCTCCCACGCTTTGGGCCGGGGGGCGGGGCTGTACATCAACCGATACCGGCTGGAGAAAGCCTATCAACTTATCCAGGTAGCTCTGGCGGCGCGGCGTCCTGTACGCCTTGACATTTTCCCGGGGGAGGGTCTCTTCATCGGGCAGCGGTTCCAGAGCGGAGCTCTCTTCCTCTATCACCCGCCCTCCGGCCGGGTTAGCCACCACCTCCAGCTCAACCTTGTCCTGAAGCCAGAGCAGGGTGAGGAAAAATTGGGACTGGCCCTGGGCCAGCAGCTCTCCCACCTCGTCGGCGCTAGTCAGCACCGTGCCGAACTTCATCGGCAGCACCGGGTGCTTCTTAGTCAGCTGCTCCAACACTACCTGGTGCGTCATCAGGCAACAGACCAGCTCCTCCTTGCACATCGAGTTAAAATCGCCTCCGGCGTAGTCACTGACCACAGCGCTTAAGCCCTCATAGGCTATCGAGTACACCGGGCTTTTGCCCGCCAGCCCCCTGACGCCGAGGACGGTATCGCCGCCGCCGATGATTATTCCGTAAACATAGCTGCCTTGCATCAGTCGCTTACCTATACCGCCGGTTTTTTATTTGCGCCCCGGGATATGAAGATAGCCAGTGCCCCTATAAAATTTTTTCTTTTATTCTTTGAGCAGGTCTCCATCACCCCGGGGCGCAGCAAAGGGAGCGTGCCTTCGGGTTAAAGGCGGTTTGAAGACACGCCGTAAAACTAACAACTTAAGCGGCGGTTACACCTCCCTCTTTCTGGCTGTCTTTTTCAGGCTTTCGGCTGCCGGCGCCTGGCCCAGCCTCTCCAGGAGGCTCCTGATCGGCCTGGCCCGGCCCGCATTCAGGGTAGTGCGGCGGGCCGCCCACCTGCTTATATCCTTCTCCGGCACCCCCAGCTTGCGGGCGATTTCGGCCGTCATCCCGGTTATGTTTTCTGAGTAACCGGCGTTCTCTTCAAACCAGGCCGCCACCCCGCAGGCTATAGCGTTAATATCGTCAACAAAGGTGCGCTCTGTCCCCTTACTCTGTTGCCTGATGTCATCTTTCCCGAAATCCGCTCCAAACAACTCAAAGCTTTTCATCAGCTGCCCTTCTATACCGGAGGCGACTAAGGCTATTTCCAGCAGACCGTGTTGACAGATAGGAGACAATTGGCTATATATAGCATAATTGTTGACTCCTGGTAGGACAACCCCCATTGGTGTAATCTTAGTTTCCACCTTCCCTCCTGCGGGCGGGTATTACCCCCACCCGGAAATAGCTAGTACTTGATAATGCCAGCCCGGGTGGCCTGGATTACGGCGTGAATCCGGCTGGAGGCATGCAATTTACCCAGGATACTCTGCATGTGCTTTTTCACCGTGTCCTGGGTGATACTGAGCTCTTTGGCTATCTCCTTGTTGCTGTGCCCCAGCGCCGCCAGCTTGAGCACCTCCCTCTCCCGGGCGGTCAGGTGCTCGATATTCCCTTCGGGAGAGCCTGCCTCCGCCGGCTGATAGCCCTTCTGCGACTGGACCAGAGAGGATATCGCCTCGGTGAGGAGGCTGGTCTTAATCAGCGAGGCGCCGCTGTTCACCGCCCTTATCGTGTCCAGCACCAGCTCGCGGGGAGCGTCCTTAAGCAGATAGCCGCTGGCCCCGGCCCGCACCGCATCAACGACATAGGCGTCGGTGTCATACATGGTGAGCACGATGACCGCCGTCGCCGGAGACTGCTGTTTGATGCGGCGGGTGGCCTGGACGCCGTCCATACCGGGCATTCTAATGTCCATCAGCACCACGTTGGGCTCCTTCTCCTCCACCATTTTCACCGCCTCGACGCCGTCGCCGGCCTCACCGACAATCTCGATATTACGGTCGGTGGCCAGCATGGTATGAAGTCCCTCCAGGACTACCGGGTGGTCATCCACAATAACTACCTTTATCTTCCCCATAGTCACTCCGGTTCATCGGCGCCAGGGAATATCAACTATAATCTCGGTGCCCCGGCCCGGGGCGGTGGCTATACTGAAATTACCCCCCAGGAGCCCGGTACGCCGGCGCATACTCAGCAGCCCCAGGCAGCTACCCGAGGGAGAAGGCTCCAGCCTGGCGGGGGTGATACCGACGCCCCAGTCCTTGACCCTCACCAGCAGACGCTCGCCCTTCTGTCTCATCTCCACCTCAAGCCGGGGCGACCGGGCGTGCTTCCTGGCGTTGCTCAACGCTTCGCGTATTATGCAGTAGATAGCCAGCTCCGCCTGCCGGTGAAGGTCGGGCCAGGTGTCGGAATAGAAATCAACACGGCAGCCGGTCTCCTCCTCAAACCGCTCCAGTTCCTGCCGCACAACCGCCACCAGGCCATGAGCCTCAAGGGTGGCTGGGACGCTGCCGTTGATTATCTCCCTGGTCTCCCGGGCCGTCTGCCCTACCAGCCCTAACGCCCGGCGGAACAGCCGTTCCAGTTCCGGGTGCTGGACAAAATAAGGGCGGGCAATCTGGTCAAAGGCTTGAAGGCACTGGAGGGCGGAGGTCAGTGTCTGGGCAGGCCCATCATGCAGCTCAAGGATGATGCGTTCCGCTTCTTCAATCTCAATAGAGGCAGCTGGGGACTGCTTCTCGGATATTTGGCAACTATTGGCAACCGGAGTTAGGCCTCTCACGCGCGGCATAATTTTCCTCAATTCTTAAGTATCGCCGTGTCCTACCCTAACCATATAGGGAAAAATGCCAGTGGTCACATTTTAAACCATTTATAGGTCTTTTGTCAATAGGTGGCTAGACTCAGGTACTAGTTAGTCTTAGCACTATTGTGCAAGATGACGATGGTTATAATATTATCCTTTTGTCAACAAAGGGGTAAATTTGACCGCCTCCCCACCGGCTGATTATACTTGGAGCTAATGATCCGTCAGTGCTCACCAGAGGACTTCGAGAGGATATATCTCATTATCAACGAGGCGGCCCGGGCCTATGAGGGCGTCATACCCGCCGACCGCTACCCCCACCCCTATATGCCCCGCGAGGAGCTCGAAGAGGAAATGGCGGGTATGAGCTTCTTCGGCTGGGAGGAGGCGGGGGAGCTGGTGGGGGTGATGGGGTTCCAGCCGGTTAAGGACGTGACCCTCATCCGCCACGCCTATGTCCTACCCCGGTGGCAGCAGAGGGGGATAGGCGGCAAGCTCTTAAAACACCTCAAGGGGATGGTCAATACCCGCCGCCTGCTGGTGGGAACCTGGGCCGATGCCGGCTGGGCGATAGACTTCTACCGGAAGCACGGCTTCAAGCTGGAATCGAACAAGGACGAAATCCTGGAGACTTACTGGGACATCCCCCGGCGGCAGATTGAGACCTCGGTGGTGCTGGGGCTGGATATAAAAGGGCTATGACAGCTTCACCGGCAGCAGTTGATTGATCAGGTCCTTATCGCTCCTGGTATAGACCCGGATGTAGTTATCGGTCAGGCCGGACCAGACGCCGCAGCTCTCCTTCTCCCACAAGACCATCAGCGTCTTGCCCAGGAATCCCTGTCTGAAGTTGCGCAGGCAGGCCCTCCCCAGGGCCAGCATCCTCCGGCTCCGCTCCCGCTTGGCCTTATCATCAACCTGTCCGGGCATATCGGCGGCCCGGGTGCCAGGGCGGGGGGAGTAGCTGAAGACGTGGATGCGGGCAAACCGCATCCGCTTAGCAAAATCATAGCTCTCCTTAAACTCGCCGTCGGTCTCGCCGGGGAAGCCGACGATGACATCGGTGGTGACAGCCACCCCAGACACCACCCCCCTGATTAGGTCAACCGCCCGCTGATATTCAACAGTGCTGTAGTGCCGCCCCATCCTCCTAAGCACGCTATCGCTGCCGCTCTGCAGGGAGAGGTGGAAATGGCGGCAGAGACGCCCGTCACGCCAGAGCCCGATAAGCTCCGGGGTTATCTCCCGGGGCTGGAGCGAGGAGAGCCTCAGCCGGGCTACCCCGGTCTCGCCTAAAATACGCTGGAGCAGCTCACTAAGGCCGACTCCCCTGTCGTTATAGGCGCCGACCTCGGTGCCGGTGAGCACCACCTCTTTATAGCCTTCGGCGACGCGGTCTTTGACCTCTTCGATGACCCGGTCAAGTGGCACGCTCTTCTCCCTGCCCCGCACCAGCGGCACGATGCAGTAGGCGCAGAAGCTATCGCAGCCGTCCTGAATTTTAATGAAGGCACGCGTCCTGAAATCGGCCTGGTTTGTACTCGCCCCGAGGCGAATCGGGTGACCAGACTCTTCAAGCCGGGGCAATAGCTCCATCTTCTGGCTACTGTCCAGAACCAGGTCAACTCCCTTAATCCGGGATAGCTCACTGCGGGCGCGCTCGGAGTAGCAGCCGATGGCCACCACCAGGGCATGCGGGTTGCGGCGGCGGGCCTGAGCCAGCAGGCGGCGGCACTTGCCGTCGGCGACGTGGGTGACGGTGCAGGTGTTGAGCACGTAGACATCGGCCCCGTCATCCGGGGCCACCAGCCGGTAGCCGGCTTGGGCCAACTGCCGGGCGATTAGCTGGCTCTCCGCCTGATTGAGCTTGCAGCCCACCGTGTCCAGAGCGATTCTGGTAGTTTCCGAACTGGCCATATACAAAATTATATGGCGGGAATTTAAACTGGTCAAATAGGGAGGTTTTGCTTCCCCTGCCCAACCGCGGTTCTTCTTCCCACCCTGACCCGCCCTACAGAAGTGATACTTCTATCAATTTCTTCTTTTTACCCCTTTACCCCCCAATGAAAGAAAAAAATTAACACCACCCCAATGGGGGGCGGGGATAAAAGATTGTAAAAAGGTGAAACCTATTTGGGCAGGTGGGTATGGGACAAAAGACTTACGTTAAAAAGGGGGCGATAAAGAAAGAGAGGCACACTAAAAAGTTCCCGAAAAACGGAGTTTTTGGGTGAGATTGCCTGAGACGGGCGAGTGGTAGGAAAGAGAGCTGAAAGGCCGGCTACTTTTTCTTGGGCGGCGCTTTCTTCACCTTCTCCGGCTTGGCCGCTGGTTTATCGGTGTACAGCTCAGGATGGTGGCGCCTGCAGGTCTGACACATGGCCCTGACCTCCTTTGATAGCTGTATTATATCAGATAGGCGATTTTCTTACAAGCAAAGAGGGGGCCAACTCTCCTTGCGAATAAACCGAAATTATGGTAAAAATAGCTAACCAATATTTATCTTCCCCTAGTATATTATGTCAAATAACAGCAGCCGAGTAGTCGTCACCGGCCTGGGGGTAATCTGCCCCCTCGGCCTTAATATCGCCGACAGCTGGCAGGCCCTTATCAACGGCCAGTCCGGGGTGGGCCGGATCACCCTGTTTGACACCGAGGGCTTCGAGACCAAGATTGCCGGCGAGGTCAAGGGCTTTGAGCCTACCGACTACATGAGCACCAAGGACGCCCGCCACAACGACCGCTTCTCCCAGATGGCGGTGGCCGCCAGTCTTGAAGCGGTCAAGCAGTCCGGGCTTAAACTTGATGCTGTCAACAAGGACGACATCGGCATCGTCATCGGTAGCGGCATCGGCGGATTGACCACCCTCTTCGGGCAGATAAAGGTCCTGCTGGAGAGGGGGCCGGAGCGGATAAGCCCCTTCCTCATCCCGATGATGATGCCCAACATCGCCGCCGCCCAGATATCAATACTGCTGGGGGTGAAGGGGCCCAACGTGTGCACCACCTCGGCCTGCTCCAGTGGCTCGGACGCTATCGGCTTCGCCTATGAAACTATCAAGCGGGGCGATGCCAAGGTAATGGTAACCGGCGGCAGCGAGGCCATCATCAACCCGGTGGGCGTGGGCGCCTTCAACGCCATGAAGGCCATCTCCACCCGCAACGATGAGCCGCAACTAGCCTCCCGCCCCTTCGACGCCGAGCGCGACGGCTTCGTCATCGGTGAGGGCTCGGGCATTTTAGTCCTGGAGAACCTGGAGTTCGCCAAAGCGCGGGGGGCAAGGATACTGGCCGAGATGCTGGCCTACGGCGCCAGCGCCGATGCCTACCACATCACCGCCCCCATCGAGAGCGGGGCCGGTGCCGCCCTGGCGATAAAGCGGGCGCTGGACAAGGCCCGAATCAGGCCCGATGAGGTTGACTACATCAACGCCCACGGCACCTCCACCGTCCTCAACGACAGGATGGAGACCAAAGCGATAAAAACGGCCTTCGGCCAGCGCGCCTATAAAATCCCGATAAGCTCGACCAAGTCGATGATGGGGCACTTAGTAGGCAGCGCCGGCGCCGTCGAGGCGGCAATTTGTATTATGACCATACGCAACGGCATCATACCGCCGACGATAAACCTCACCCACCCCGACCCTGAGTGTGATTTAGACTACGTACCCAACGTCGCCCGCCAGGCCAAGGTCAGGACTGCCCTTTCCAGCTCTTTCGGCTTCGGCGGGCACAACTCGGTGCTGGTCTTCCGGGAATACGCCGAGAGGTAGATTTGAGTCACTACCGCTGGAATCTGCTACCACCGGTTCCAGATAGAAATCTGGCCTTAAATTCAGGCCTCTCTCCTCTGTTCGTCCAGCTACTATATAACCGCGGCCTCACCGAACCCTCCCAGCTGGAGCCCTTTATCACCGCCGACAGAAGGCTGGCCGGCGACCCATCGCTCCTGCCCGACATCCAGCCGGCGGTAGCCCGCATCTACCGCGCCCTCCTCTCCGGTGAGAATATCGCCGTTTACGGCGACTTCGACGCCGACGGCATCACCGGCACCGCCCTGCTCGTCCAGGGTCTTTCCCGTCTGGGCGGGCGGGTCACCCCCTACATACCCCACCGCCTTACCGAGGGCTACGGGCTCAATACCACCGCCCTGGAAAAGCTCAGACAGGCTGGCATCAGCCTAGTCATCAGCGTTGACTGCGGCATCACCGCCCTGGCCGAGGTCAAAAGGGCCAAGAGGCTTAAATTAGATATCGTCATCACCGACCACCACACCCCCCTCCCCGAGCTCCCCCCCGCCGTGGCCGTGGTCAACCCAAAGCGGGCCGGCTCCGCCTACCCCTCCCCCGAGCTTACCGGCGCCGGCGTCGCCAGTAAGCTCCTCCAGGCGCTGCTGCAGGGCATCGGCAAGGAGGAGCAGCTCAACGGACTGCTCGACCTGGTCGCCCTGGGGACGGTGGCTGACATGGCCCCCCTTTCCGGGGAGAACCGCTATCTGGTCAAAGAGGGGCTTAAACTGATTAACACCAGCCCACGGCTGGGGCTGAGGGAGATTATAAACCAGGCGGGCTTGAGCCCGGGCGGCCTTGACGCCGATACTATCTCCTGGGTCATCGCCCCACGCCTCAACGCCGCCGGCAGGCTGGCCCACGCCATGACCAGCTACAAGCTATTGATGACCGACTCAGCTAAAGAGGCGCAGGGGCTGGCGGCCTGGCTGGAGCAGAAAAACGCCGAGAGGCAGCGGCTGACCAGTAAAGTATTAGCCAAAGCCAGGGAGCAGGTGCTAGCTACAGGGATTAGGCCGCTGCTGATTGCCGCCGGTGGCGACTACCCGCTGGGCATTGCCGGGCTGGTGGCGGGCCGGCTGGCCGAGGAGTTCTACCGCCCATCCATAGCCATCAGGACCGGCGATAAGCTCAGCGGCGGCAGTGCCCGCAGCATACCCGAGTTCAACATCATCGAAGCAATTACCGGCTGTAGCCGCCTGCTCTCCCGCTTCGGCGGCCACTCGCAGGCAGCCGGCTTTACCCTGCCCACCAGAAACCTGCCCCAATTCGAGCGCTATCTTTCCCGGCTGGCCGAGGAACAGCTAAAAGGGGCTGACCTCCGCCCCAGGCTCGATATCGACACCGAGACCAGCCTGCCGAACTTGAGCGGGGACACCTTTAATGCCATCCAGAAGCTATCCCCCTTCGGTCGGGGCAACCCGGCGCCCACTTTTTTAAGCCGCCGGGCGGAGATAATCGACTGCCGCACCATGGGCAACGGCGCCCAGCACCTCAGGCTGAAAGTAAAGCAGGGGGGCACCGTCTGGGACGGGGTTGGCTTCGGCCTGGGCAGCTACCTGGCCGAGATATCCCCCCGCCTCGACGTTGTCTTTAACCTGGAGATAGACCGGTGGCAGGGCCGGGAGAACCTCAGGCTCAACATCCTCGACTTCGCCCCCGGCGTCTGACATGAGTACCAATAATTCTGTCATGATGCTATTGCCAGGTGATTACCATTAGTGTATAATAGCTACGGTGGTTTAAGGTTTAGGTTATCGCATACTTAGTTAAACACTTTAGTTTACTCAAGTGTTGGATGACCGCAACTCTAACCAACAAATCTAGAGGAGAGGAGGTCATCCAATGGGTTTTGAGGACAAGCAACTCAAATGCTCCGACTGCGGAGCCGATTTCACCTTCAGCGCTGAAGAACAGGAGTTCTTCCAGTCCAAGGGCTACACTAACGAGCCCAAGCGCTGCCCCGCCTGCCGTGAAGCCAGGAAAGCACAACGCTACGGGAACGATAGCTCCGGCTACAGGCCGCGGCGCCAGATGTTCCCGGTAACCTGTGCCGAGTGCGGTAAGGAGACCGAGGTACCGTTCGAGCCCCGCGAGGGCAGACCGGTCTATTGCAGCGATTGCTACAGCAAGATTAAACTGAACCGGTAAGGCCGTCTTAAAGCTAAGAAACAGACACGGGCCGGGTATTCCCCCGGCCCGTGGCGGCCACTAAAATAGGTGAGAAAATAGGTGAGTATGTAATGTCACTAAAGGTTTCAATACGTGAAGGCGAAAGCCAGGACTCCCTGCTGAGGCGCTTTCAAAAGATGGTGCAGATGGAAGGAATCTTGCGCGAGGCCAAGACTCACCGTTATTTCATGACTAAGAGGGAAGCGGCACGCCTGAAAGCCAAAAAGAGCGCCCGGCGGAGGCGACTCGGCAAGTAGGCGGGTTTGGTTATCAGCCAAAGGGGGACGAGATGAATATCTATGTGGGCAACCTATCCCGCGAGGTGACTGAAGAGGAGCTGCGGCAGGAGTTCGCCGCTTTTGGAGAAGTGGCCTCGGTAAATATCATCAAAGACAAGCACGGCGGGCAATCGCGTGGCTTCGGCTTCGTCGAAATGCCGTCAAAGACGGAAGCCGAAGCGGCCATCTCCGGCCTCAAGGGCAAGACGCTGAAGGAACGCACCATGGATGTCAACGAGGCCCGCCCCCGCACCGATAGTCATGGCGGGCGTTCTTCATACGGCGGACGGAGGGGCGGCGGTTTCGGCGGCCGACAGCGAAGGTATTAGAGCGCCAGCTCAAAAATCACTAAGTTATGTCTTCCTTTTTTACCCAGTGCGTCCTCAGCACCAGCAGGGGGATAACAATCAGCAGGACGACTATACTTATCACCTGGGCCTGCTGCAGGCCGAAGAGGAAGTTCGTCCCCTCCCGCAGGAAGCCGACACCAATCCGCCAGGCTGAATAAAGGCTGAGGTAAATCAGGAAGAGAGAGCCATACGGCCGGAACCTCTTCCTAAGCCAGAAAAGCACCCCGAAGGTGGCAAGTAGAAAGGCCATCTCATAGAGCTGGGTGGGGTGGACGGCCACCCCTACCGGGGCATAGCTGTTCGGGTTGGTATAGATGACGGCGAAGGGCAGCGAACATTCCTTCCCGTAACAGCAGCCGTTTATGGTGCAACCCACCCGGCCGATAGCCTGGGCCAGCAGGACGCCCGGTGTTACCACGTCCATAAAGTAGCCAAACTTAAAGTGAGTGAGGCGACTGTAGATCCAGATGCCCAGCGTCGCCCCCAGGATGGCGCCCCAGATGGCCAGGCCGCTGAAATCCAGCATAAGCCTGGGGTTGGCCATATAGAAGCCCCACAGGTCAATGATATTGAGCAGCCTGGATATTATTATCCCAGAGGGGATAGCTATCAGGGCTACGGTGATGACGCTATCGTAGGAAATATCAGCCCCGCGCCTTATCTGCCACATCACCCAGACTACCAGCTCCACCACCGCCAGCGCCACCATAATGCCATACCACCGGACGCTTATATCGCCTATGGTGAAGGCTATCGGGTTTATAGTTATGGTAATCAAACTTTACCTCCCAATATTATGAACATAGCGCTTGAACAAAAGCAGACGCATCAAAGGGGGCCATGTCCTCAAGCTCATCGCCGATGCCGATGTAACTTATCGGCACCCCTAGCTGGTCACAGATAGCCAGCACTATACCACCCCTGGCGGTGCCGTCCAGCTTGGCCAGAAAGATGCCGGTCACCCCCACCGCCTCGGTAAAATGCCTGGCCTGGGCCAGGCCGTTCTGGCCGGTACCGGCATCGAGCACCAGTATTACCTGGTGGGGGGCGGCGGGGTCGGCCTTGGCCGCCACCCGCTTAATCTTTTTAAGCTCCTCCATCAGGTTGAACTTGGTGTGCAGCCTGCCGGCGGTGTCGATTATCACCAAATCCACGTTTCGGCTGCGCGCCGCCTCCAGGGCGTCAAAGACCACCGCCCCGGCGTCAGCCCCCGGCTGGTGGGCGATAACATCAACGCCGAGCTCGCCGCCCAGCTGTTTAAGCTGGTCAATAGCCGCCGCCCGGAAGGTATCGGCGGCCACCAGCAGCACCCGCCTGCCCTCTTTCTTGGCCTTATAGGCCAGCTTGGCGATTGAGGTTGTCTTGCCGCTGCCGTTGACGCCCACCGCCAGGACAACCTCCGGCGGCGACGGCGGGACTGACGGCGGCGTCTCAACGGCGAGCATGGCTACCATCTCCTGCTGGAGGGCGTCGCGCACCGCCGCGCCCTGATTGAGCTTCTCCTCTTTGGCCCGCTGCCTGACCTTCCCTAATAGTTTCTCGGTGGTGTCAAAACCGACGTCAGCCGAGATAAGCAGCTCCTCCAGTTCCCCCCAGACCGCCTGGTCAACGGCGGGGCGGTCAAAGAGGCGCATCGCCCGCCGGAACCAGCCATCGCGGCTGGGCCTCAGCGCCCTCTCCACCTTGAGGTTATCCGTCAACTCTACTTCCCCCATCTTCAAAGAGCACCCTGGACACCTCCTCAAGGCGGGACAGGCCCTTGACCTCGTGCGGAAACATGGGTATCTCAACTATGGGCAGGGCTGAATAACGCTCATGGATTGCCTCTAGGTAAGGCCTCTGCTCTGAAGCCTTGAGCGCCAGAAAGCCCGAGTCCTCAGCCTTAACCACGTTATTAACCACCAGTTGTTTGACCCTGAGTCCGTGGCTGTCCAGCTCCTCGAAAACAGGCTCAAGTTGCTCGACGGCCAGTGCCTCGGCTATGGTGACGATGGTGAACTCCACCCTTTCCTGAAGAAAACGGATATTATCAAGCGACAGCTTCTCCCACCGGCTGATGATATCCAGTATCGGCTCACGGCTGGCTTTCCCCAGCTTGAGTTTAGAATAGATGCGCGGGGCCAGCTTTAAATGCTTGGCCAGCAGGGACGGGGTCTGGAGCAGGGCCAGCGTCTGCCCCAGCGGGGCGGTATCCCAGACGATAGCCTCATAGCTATCCTTCTGGCTCAGCTCCCTGATGTAATCGGTCATGAACTCGTCGCCCAGCCCCGGTAGCAGCGAGGTCATGAACTCGGTGAACTCTTCGTAGTCAATGGAGACAAAGGAGGAGAAGACCTCGTAGACCTCCCGGCCGAACTTGGCGTTCCACATCTCCCTGACATCATCCACCCCTATCTCGTTGATGTATAACCCCGGCTTCACCTCAGCCGGTTTGGCTCCATCGGCCACCTCGAAGATGTGCGCCAGCGACGGGGTGGCGTCGGTGGAGATAGCCAGGGTGGGCTCCCCCAGACTGGCGTGGTGCAGCGCTATCGCCGCAGCGCAGGTGGTCTTGCCCACGCCGCCCTTGCCGGCCAGCACGGTGATATTAGCCATCGGGACAGATCCAGTCATGATAAACTCGTTAGTTATATTATAACAATTGAGGGGGGTAAAGAGCCAATCAGCCGGAGAGCAGCCCTTCTAATAATATCTGGGCCGCCTTCTTATCCAGCGGCTTGTTGTTATTGCCGCACTTGGGCGACTGGACGCAGCTGGGACAGCCCTCCTCGCAGGGGCACTCCCTGATAGCCTCCAGCGTGGTCTGCCACAGCTCCTCGACAATGCTGAAGCCCTTCTCGGCGATGCCGATGCCGCCGGGATAGGCATCATAGATGAATACCTGTGGCTTTCCCGTGTCTGGGTGGAGGGGGGTGGAGACGCCGCCGATATCGTTGCGGTCGCAGAGGGCGAAGAGAGGTAAAATGCCGATGGCGGCGTGCTCGACGGCGTGCAGCCCGCCGGCGAAGTCAAGCTGGTCTTTAGCTAATTTGACGGCTATACCCGGCGGCAGGTCAAACCAGAGGGCGATGGTGGGGAAGTGCTGGGGGGGTAAATCGAGCGGCTCCTCGCCGATGACCTCCTCGGTGAACTGGGCCAGCTTCTTAAAGCCGACCACCCGGGTGGTGACCTCAACCTCGCCCAGATAGACCCTGACCCCCCGGCAGCTCTTGCTCTGGATTACCCTGATGATATGGAGGTCGGTAATTTCCTTGTCCTGGGTATAATAATTGACCGTGACCAAACGTGCCTGGGCGGTGCGGGCGGCCAGGTCGAGGCTCTCCACCAGATAGGACTCCCCCTGATGTAGATAAATGGCGCCGGGGAAGATGAAAAACAGGGCCACGCTGGCCTCGATTGTCTCCAGCAACGAGGAGGTAGAAGCGTCCATTATAGCGTAGTTCTGCCCGGAGGTGGAGCGGATATTTATCCCCTGGGCAGGGTAGATTATTGACGGAGTAACGTACCAGCGGCCCCTGCGCTCCCGGAGCAGGCCCTCTTCCTCCAGTTCGCTTCTCTGCTCAATCCAGGCCGGGCTGAAGAACTCATCATCCAGACTAGTCAGAGGCAGCTCCCAGGCGGCGCAGAGCAGGTGTGCCCTCAGGATATAGGCGTTGTCCGGGTTGACCAGGGCGTTCTCGAAGTTCTGGCCGAAAAAGGCCTCGGGGTGGCGCATGAAATACTGGTCTAGGGGGTTGTCCAGCCCGATGAGAAAGCTCAGAGACCTGTCCTTGCTCCGCCCGCTCCTCCCCGCCTGCTGCCAGGTGCTGGCGATGCTGCCCGGGTAGCCGGCGAGCACCGTCGCCTCCAGGTCACCGATGTCTATCCCCAGCTCCAGGGCAGTGGTGGCCACCACGCCGGTAAGCTGGCCGCTGAAAAGCTCTTTCTCTATTTTTCTCCTCTCCTCGGGGAGATAGCCCGCCCGGTAGGGCTTTATCTTCTTAGATAAGCCGGTGCCTAACTCGGCCAGCTTGCGCTTGGTGTAATTATAGATGACCTCGGTAAGCTGGCGGGTGCGGACGAAGGTGAGGGTACGGATGTCCTGGCCCACCAGCTCGGCCAGGAGACCGGACGCCTCGCCGTTGGCGCTGCGCCGGACGCTTTTGGCCAGGTCGATAAGCGGCGGGTTCCAGAAGACGAAGTCCTTGCCGCCGTGGAGGGAGCCGTCGTCATCAACCACCTCGAAGGGCAGCCCCGCCAGCTTCTGGGCGTGCTCGCCGGGGTTGGCGATGGTCGCTGAGCACAGGATGAACTGGGGGCTGGAGCCGTAAAGCCGGCAGAGGCGGCGCAGGCGGCGCATGACGCCGGCCACATGAGAGCCAAAGACGCCCCGGTAGGTGTGGGCTTCGTCAATCACCACATACCTCAGGCGGCGCAGCAGCCTCGACCACTGCTGGTGATTAGGCAGTATGCCCAGATGGAGCATATCGGGGTTGGTCAACACCACCCTGGCCCGTCTTCTTATCTCCGCCCGCTCCACCCGGGGGGTATCGCCGTCGAAGGTGGTCACCTCTCCTACTTTAAAGAGGGCGGGGTAAAAAAGCTCGTTCAGGCTGCGCAGTTGGTCCTGAGCCAGCGCCTTGGTCGGGAATAGATAGAGGGCGCAGCTCCTCGGCTCGGTAAGAACCGCCTCCATCACCGGGGCGTTGTAGCACAGTGTCTTGCCGCTGGCCGATGAGGTGGCCACCATCACGTTCTTGCCATCGCGGGCGAAGTTTATGGCCTCCGCCTGGTGGCGGTAGAGAGGGAAAAGACCGTGTTCGGTAAGGCAGTCCTGGAGAGGTTCAACCAGTGGCCGGTGCAGTGGGGCGGTTTTGGCCGGGCGGGGCGGGATATGCTCCACGTGGACCATCTGGCCAGCGTAGCCGGGCTGGGTTGCCAGGTGATGCAGAAAGGCCGAGGTGTCCACTTTAGCCCCGTTCAATTAACGGGGAGAATCTCAATCGCATAGTCCAGTATCTCCACCTCAAAGCGGCCGTTGACGATAAAGTCAACGGCGTGGGAAAGCATCTCATTGGCATGCCGCCGGTCGTTGCTGATACAGCTGAGACCCAGGGTGGCCAGCTGCCAGAGGTCATTATCGTCAACCTCGGCCACGGAGATGTTGCACTTGTTTCTGAGGCGGGTAATGATAGACTTCAATACCTGCCGCTTACCCTTAAGCGACTGGTTCTCAGGAAAGCGTAGCTTAACCTGACAGATAGCGACATGCATGATATATAACTGGTAACTCGCTAGGGACTAACTAGACTGTTTCTGCTTGGTGTAGCAGTCCCGGCAGTAGACCGGCCGCCCTTCTCTAGGCTCAAAGGGCACCGTGGTCTCAACGCCACACTCGGCACAGACCGCCTTGAACATCTGCCTGGGCTGATTGTAATTGCCCCAGCGCTCCTTGCGCCGGGACGCCCGGCACTCCGGGCAACGGCTGGGTTCATTCTGTAACCCATGGGATTGATAGAACTCCTGCTCACCGGTGGTAAAGAGGAATTCCTGTCCGCAGTCACGGCATACGAGGGTCTTGTCTTCCAGAGCCATTAACTGCACCTCCTATGGTATTTTGTTAGTCCCTTGTCATCGTTGCAGTCTCTGGCTCCCAAACCCCTGCCGTATCGTCAGGCTGTAATACTGAGGGTCCCCCGCCTTACCGGGGGTCAAGCTTAGACCACACTTAACCAAGGTAGCTAATCCAGCGCAACTATACACCCAAATTTTCGCAAAGTCAAGTGATTATGTTCGCTAGTAATTTACTTAACAACCCACCCCCTGTATCCCCCTCCCTTACAACCCTCTTAAACGCCCCATTAAGTTATACTGCACTCTTGGGAAACTGAATCTCCCAGTGGGGGGCAGCAAGTGCTAGAAGCGCAGCTTATGAGGGCGGGCGGGTACGGGAAGATAAACGAATAATTTACAGCCGCCTATAGTTATGTTATAATCTGTTGTTTTATAGTATTATTAGCTTAGAGGTAGATAACTTGGGAAAAGAGAAAAAGACAGAAATAATAAACAAATTCGAGCTTCACAAAGGGGACACCGGCTCGACCGAGGTTCAGGTAGCCCTGCTCACCGAGAGGATAAACCAGTTGACCGGGCACATGGCGGCCAACCGGCACGACTACCACACCCAGCGGGGGCTACTGAAGCTGGTGGGACAGAGACGAAGACTGCTTGCCTACCTCCGCCGGGAAGATGTCGACCGCTACCGCAACCTGATCGCCCGACTCGGGCTGCGCAAGTAACACCTGAAGCGGAGGAGGAAAATTGGAGACACCTAGTTCTTTTGAAATTGAGGTCGGTGGTAGAAGGCTGGTCATCGAGACCGGCAAGCTGGCCGGACAGGCCAGCGGGGCGGTAACCGCCCGCTACGGGGATACCGTCGTCCTGGTCACCGCCTGCACCAGCGAGAAGCCGCGGGAGGGGGTGGACTTTCTGCCCCTGACCGTTGACTACGAGGAGAGGCTCTACGCCGCCGGCAAGATACCGGGCGGCTTCATCCGCCGGGAGGGGCGGCCCAGCCAGGAGGCGACCCTGGCCAGCCGCCTCACCGACCGGCCGATACGCCCGCTCTTGCCCAAGGCCTGGCGCAACGAGATTCAGCTCATCATCACCGTACTTTCCGCCGACCAGGAGAACGACCCGGACATACTGGCCGTCATCGGCGGCTCGGCGGCGCTCTCAATATCGCCGGTACCGTTTGAGGGCCCGGTGAGCGCCGTCCACGTTGGCTATATCAACGGCGAGATGGTCTTAAACCCCACCCTGGCCCAGCTTGAAGAAAGCCAGCTCGACCTGGTGGTGGCCAGCACCAGAGAGGCCATCGTGATGATAGAGGCCGGAGCCAAAGAGGCCCCGGAGGATATTGTCCTTAAAGGGATAGAGTTCGGCCACCAGGCCAACCAGCCCATCATCCGGCTCCAGGAACAGCTCCAGAAGGCGGTGGGCCAGCCCAAACTGGAGGCACCGGTAAGCGAGATTAAACCTGAGGTGCTGGCGGCAATCTCGCCCCTGGCTGACGATAAGCTCGCCCAGGCGCTGGGCCAGCCGGAGAAGTCACAGCGGGAGCACGAGCTAGCCGAGCTCAAGAAAGAGCTAACAGAAAAGCTGGGCGAGTCATTCCCGGAGGCAGACATCAGCGCCGCCCTCGACTCAAAAATCAGGGCGGCGATAAGGAGCGACCTGCTCGACAAAAGCAAGCGCATCGACGGGCGCAGCCTAACCGATGTCCGCCCCATCAGTTGTGAGGTGGGGCTGCTGCCCCGCACCCACGGCTCGGCGCTGTTCACCCGGGGGCAGACCCAGGTGCTGACCATCACCACCCTGGGCTCGGTCGGCAAGGAGCAGATGCTGGACGGGCTGGGCATAGAGGAGAGCAAGCGCTTCATCCACCACTACAACTTTCCCCCCTTCTCCAGCGGCGAGACCAGGCGCATCGGCTCGCCGGGGCGGCGCGAAATCGGGCACGGCGCTCTGGTGGAACGGGCCATCGAGCCGGTGCTGCCCAAGGCCGAGGTCTTCCCCTATACTATACGATTAGTTTCCGAGGTCCTAAGCTCCAGCGGCAGCACCTCTATGGCCAGTACCTGCGCCAGCAGCCTCTCCCTGATGGACGCCGGCATACCGACCAGGGCCCATGTGGCCGGCATCGCCATGGGGCTGGTCACCGGCGATAATGGCAGATATGTTATCCTGACCGATATTCAGGGGATAGAGGACAACTACGGAGATATGGACTTTAAGGTGGCCGGGACGGCTAACGGCATAACCGCCCTGCAGATGGACACCAAGCTCAAGGGCCTGAGCCTGGAGGTGGTCAACAAGACGCTGCCCCAGGCGCGGCAGGCGCGCCTGTTCATCCTGGAGAAGATGGAACAGACCATCAGCGCCAGCCGCCCCGAGCTGAGCAAATACGCCCCCAGGATGTACAAGATGACCATCGACCCGGCCAAGATCGGTGCCGTCATCGGCACCGGCGGCAGGACGATAAGGTCAATTATCGAGGAGACCAAGACGACCATAGACGTTGATAACGACGGCACGGTGATTATCGGCGCCACCAATGAGGAAGCCGCCAAAAAGGCCATCGACATCATCGAGAGCCTGACCAAGGAGATAGAGGTTGGCGCCGTCTACACCGGCAAGGTGAGCCGGATACTAAACTTCGGCGCTATGGTGGAGATTGCCCCCGGCAAGGAGGGGCTGGTCCACATCAGCGAGCTGGCCGACTACCGGGTAGCCAAGGTCGAGGACGAGGTCAAGATTGGCGACGAGCTGACGGTCAAGGTAATCGGCATCGACGATATGGGCCGGGTAAACCTGTCGCGGCGGGCACTGTTCGAAAAGGAACCACGGGAAGCCGGAGCCAGGGTACCGCAATCGCCCTCCCGGGACTACCCCTTTAAGAAGCGCGATTCACGCCCTCCCCGGAGCAAGGGGAGCTATCATAACCGGCCCAGCCGGGGGCCAAGCCGGGAACCGAGGCGATGAAGAGAATCAAGGTGGCCGTTTACGGCGCCCTGGGCAGGATGGGGCAGACATTGGTCAACGCCCTGGGCGCTGAGGCCGATATGCAACTGGTGGGGGCGGCGGATATAAAAGCGGCTACGGATAAGCTGTCCCTCCCCGACGGCTCGGCGACGGTGCCCCTCTCCCGTAACCTGGCCGAGATTATCGGTGACGCCGGTCCCGAGGTGGTGGCCGATTTCTCCACCGCCAGCGCGGTGATGCCGGCGGTGCGCTTATGCGCCGAGCGGGGGGTCAACCTGGTGACCGGCACCAGCGGCCTTACCAGTGATAATATCAAGGAGATTGAGAGCCTGGCCCAGACCAGAGGGGTGGGAATAGTGATTGCGCCTAACTTCGCCCTGGGGGCGGTGCTGATGATGCACCTGGCCAGGATTGCCGCCAAATATTTTGATTATGCCGAGATTATCGAGTTGCACCACCACCTGAAGGCGGACGCCCCCTCGGGGACAGCCATAGCTACCGCCCAGGCTATGGCCAGAGCCAGGTGCCAGCCGTTCTCCACACCGCCGGGCAAGACACTGGCGGCGCGGGGGGAACAGGTCGAGGGCGTCGCCATTCACAGCGTGCGCCTGCCGGGACTAATGGCCCACCAGGAGGTGCTGCTGGGGGGGGCAGGACAGACACTAGCCATACGCCATGACACTATCGGGCGTGAGTGCTATATGCCGGGCGTTATGATGGCCATCAGGGAGGTGCTCAAGCGTAAGGGGCTGGTCTACGGGCTGGAGACAGTTCTGGGTCTGGAGAAAGAGCCATGAAGGAATACAGAGTAGCTATCGTTGGTGCCACCGGTATGGTGGGGCAGGAGTTCATCAAGGTACTCGAACAGCGCGAGTTCCCGATGCAGTCCGTTGAGCTCTTTGCCTCCGACCGCTCAGCGGGTAAGAAGCTCTTTGTCAATCACCACGAGCTGGTGGTCAAGGAGACAGCACCCAACTCGTTCAAGGATATAGATATCGCTCTATTCTCGGCGGGGGCGGAGATAAGCCGCTATTTCTCACCCATAGCCGCCCAGGCCGGGGTGGTGGTGGTTGATAACAGCTCGGCCTGGCGCATGGAGCCCAAGGTGCCCCTGGTGGTGCCCGAGGTCAACCCGGAAGACATCAAACTGCACAAGGGGATTATCGCCAACCCCAACTGCTCAACAATACAGATGGTGGTGGCGCTCTATCCCCTGCACAAGGTCAACCCCATCAAGCGCATCGTGGCGGTGACCTACCAGGCGGTATCGGGCACCGGCTCGGCTGCCGTCGAGGAGCTCACCGAGCAGTCCAAGCAGGTACTGGAGGGGCAGACCACCGTCCCCCACGTCTACCCCCACCAGATTGCCTTTAACATATTGCCGGAGATAGACGTCTTCCTGGACAACGATTACACCAAAGAGGAGTGGAAGATGGTGGAGGAGACCAGGAAGATAATTCACGCCTCCGATATCGCCATCTCGGCGGTCTGCGTCCGGGTGCCGGTGTTTATCGGCCACAGCGAGGCCATCCATGTCGAGTTCTCCCAACCGATGGCCCCCGACGACGCCAAGCGCATCCTGGCCCAGGCGCCGGGGGTCAAGGTGCTGGACGACCCGGCGATAAGCCTCTACCCCCAGCCCTGGTCCGCCGCCGGCACCGACGAGGTCTTCGTCGGGCGTATTCACCGTGACGCCTCCCACCCCAACGGCCTGGTGATGTGGATTGTCGCCGACAACATCCGCAAGGGGGCGGCGCTGAACGCCGTCCAGATTGCCGAAGAGATGATTAAAAGGGAATGGCTGCACCCCGAGACAGGAAAATGAAGACGCTGGGAAGACTATTAACGGCTATGGTAACCCCCTTCGACGAGAGGGGGGAGGTCGACTACGAGCAGGCTAAAAAGCTGGCGCTAGCCCTGATTAATTCGGGCAGTGACGGGGTGGTGCTGGCGGCTACCACCGGCGAGTCGCCGACGCTGGTCCGCGAGGAGGAGGTACGCCTCTTTACCGAGGTGAAATCGGCACTGGGAGGCCGGGGCAACATCATCGCCTACACCGGCTCGAACAGCACTACCGAAGCGGTGGCGGCAACTAAAGCCGCCGAGAAGGTCGGCGTTGACGGCTGCCTCTCCGTTGTCCCCTACTACAACAAGCCCACTCAAGAAGGCATCTACCAGCACTTCAAGGCCATTGCCGAGATCACCAGCCTGCCCATCATCATGTACAACATACCTGGCCGCGTGGTCATCAAGATGTCCCTGGAGACCATCGTCAGGCTGAGCCGGATTGATAACATCATAGGCGTCAAGGAGGCCTCCGGCGATATGGGCCTGGTGGCGCAGACGCTGGACAACGCTAGCGATGACTTCCTCGTCTGGAGCGGCAACGACAACGATACCTTCCACATCATGGCCTTGGGCGGCTACGGCACCATCGGGGTGGCCACCCACCTGGTGGGCAAGCAGATCAAGCAGATGATGGACTATATTCTGAATAATAAAATCGCCGAAGCGGCGGCCATTCACCGCCGATTGCTACCGCTGGTGGACGTGCTATTCATCGAGCCCAACCCGGCGCCGGTGAAATACGCCCTGAATCACATCGGCTTCAACGTGGGCAAGCCCCGCCTGCCCCTGGTCGAGCCCAGTGAAAAATCGGCGGCCCAAATCAGAGAGACGCTGAAAAAGTACCGGATAGACCTGAAGGAATAGAACGACCTGGATGGAACTGTCTCTTTGTTCCAAGGCGGATTTCGACCAGATTCTCCGGGACATTGACGATTTCTGGGGCGACGAGCGCACCATCCCCCTGCACCACCCCATGCTCATCAACGAATTCGGCAACTCGGCGTTCGTTTTCAAAGAAGGCCAACAAGTCGTCGCCTATCTCTTCGGCTTTATCGCCCAAACGGGCCCCGTTGGCTACGTACACCTTATCGGCGTGCGCCTAGCCTACCGAGGAAAGGGCCTGGGACACCGACTTTACCAGCACTTCATTGATTTTGCCCGGTCGAAGGGCTGCCGAGAACTGAAGGCGATAACGACGAAGGGCAATGCCGCTTCAATCGCTTTTCATAAGAGCCTCGGCTTAGAACTAATCGGTGAGCCTGACGAAGAAGGCGTCCCCGTAGTTAGGGACTACAGTGGGCCGGGTCAGCACCGGATAGTATTTCGTAAGAAAATATAAGATTGACTTGCAGATATAGGGTTTTTTAGCGAATCTACCCCCACCACTTTTAACGTAAGTCTTATTTCCCACACTACAGAAGTGATACTTCTATCAATTTCTTTTTAGGGGGAGTGAAAAAAACAAGAGGGGCTAATTCCCCCCTCCGGGGGGAGGGGCTACAGATTATTTAAAAGGTGAAACCTTTTGGGCGGGTGGGTATGGGAAGCAAAACGACCGAAGAAAGAGCAGGACGTTTAACCCTAGAAAATAGGCGTCTTCTCGATGACCGCTCCCCGCTCCGGCCCAACGCAGATAAGGCTCACCGGGCAGCCGATAAGCTCCTCAAGACGGTTAATATAGCGGCGGGCCTCAAGCGGCAGCTTATTAAAATCGCGGATATCGGTGGTGGAGGTCAGCCAGCCGGGCATCTCCTCATAGATTGGCTTACAGCGCGCCAGAGCGGCCACGCTGGCCGGGAAGTCAATGGTCTTCCCATCTAACTCGTAGCCCACGCATATCTTCAGGCTAGGCAGTATATCCAGTATGTCGAGGCGGGTGACCACCGCCCCGGTAAGGCCGTTAATCCGGCGGCTGAAGCGGGCGGCCACGGCGTCGAACCAGCCACAGCGGCGGGCACGCCCGGTGGTGGTGCCGTACTCGCCCGCCTTCTCCCGGATAAGCTCGCCGGTGGCGTCGTTCAGCTCGGTGGGCATCGGGCCGCCACCCACCCGGGTGCAGTAGGCCTTATAGACGCCCAGAGCGCGGTCGAGCCGGGTCGGGCCCAGGCCCGCCCCCAGGCAGGCCCCCGCCGCCAGCGGCGATGACGATGTGGTATAGGGATAGGTGCCGAAGTCGGGGTCGAGCAGGGCCCCCTGGGCCCCCTCCAGTATCACCAGCTCCCCCCGCCCCAGCGCCTCGTCCACCATTATGCTCGTCTCCCGGATATAGGGTGCCAGGCGCTCACCATACTGGCGGTACTGGCTAAAGACCTCCTCAAGCGAAAGCGGTTTGGCATTATAGACCCTGGTCAGGATAAGGTTCTTGTACTCCAGCACGGCGCTGAGGCGCTCACGCAGTGCTTTCCTATCCAGCAGGTCGCCCGCCCTGATGCCCAGCCGGGCGGTCTTATCGGTAAAGGCGGGGCCGACCCCCTTGCGGGTGGTGCCTAACGCTTTGCCGCCGCGCGCCTCCTCCTCCAGGCCGTCGAGGAGAAGGTGATAGGGCATAATCAGGTGGGCCCGGTCGCTGATAAAGAGGTTAGCGGTATCAACGCCGCGCTCATTCAGGTTGTCTATCTCGCCAATTAAGACCGCGGGGTTGATGACCACCCCGTTGGCGATGATACAACTCACCCCGGGGTTAAAGATGCCCGAAGGGATAAGGTGCAGTTTGAACGCACCGTGGGGATTGACCACGGAATGGCCGGCGTTATCCCCGCCGGAAAAGCGAACCACCATCCTGGCCTGCTGGGCCAGCATGTCAACGACTTTACCCTTCCCCTCGTCACCCCACTGAGCTCCGATAACAGCAACAACCGGCATACTTTCTCCCCTCCAGCCTAGAGATTACCCGTTAACTTATAACATAAATAACGCCCTTAAATAAAGGGGCTAGGCGGCTGGCTTTTGCCGCCAGACATAGACCACCCGCTGGATTACCGTGACCAGGCTGAACACCGCCATAACCGCCAGGGCGATGAGCAGAGCCGGGGCAAAGTAGCTGAACAGGAGGCCTAGGGCCAGTATCACCACCCTTTCCGCCCGGGTGAATATCCCCACCTTGCACTCCAGCCCCTGCGCTTCCGAGCGGGCTCTGATATAGCTAACCAGCTGGGAAAGAGCCAGGACCACTCCGGCCAGCAATACCCCCAATACTGACGGCCGAAGGGCATAGACCGCCATAATCGCCAGCAGTATCACCCCCTCCGAGAGACGGTCTAAGGTGGCATCCAGAACGGCGCCGAAGGGGGTGACCCGCTGAGTGAGGCGGGCCAGCGCCCCGTCCAGTATATCAAAGAAACCGGCCACCAACACCACGATACCGGCGTACAGAGGGTAGCCGGTGACGACCAGCGCCACCGCCCCCAGCGCCAGGACAAAGCCAGCCCAGCTCAAAGCATTGGGAGTCAGCGGCGTCCTGGCTAAGACCAGCACCACCGGCCGGGTAAACCGGTAGGCCAGAGAACTGCGAAACTGGGGCAGATTCTCTCCAGATGGCGGTTTTGGTCTAGATTTACTAACGGGATTACTCCTGCTCTCACTTAACCGGGACAGCCGTCGCTTCCAGCTCGGGAAAGCGCTTGTTCCAGGGCGGCTCACTCAGCACCCGGACATAGTAGTCCAAGACCCGCCGGGCAATGCGCTCCCAGCTATGCTCCAGGGCCTTGGCCCTCCCCCTGGCGCCCATCTCCTGCCGCAGCGAGCGGTCACCGAGCAGAGTAATCAGGGCCCGGGCCAGGCTGTCCTTATCCGCCGGCGGCACCAGCAGCCCGTCAACGCCGTGACTAACCACGCTGGCATAGCCCTCTATATTAGAGGCGGCCACCGGCTTGCCCATAGCCATGGCCTCGAGCAGGATGATACCGAAGCTCTCCGAGCCGGTGGCCGGGGCACAGAAGACGTCGGCGGTCTGATAGTAGCGGGGCAGCTCGTCATAGGGGGCGAAGCCGACGAAGACAACGTCCCTGAGGCGGTTCCTAGCCACGTATCTCTCGTATTTGCCCCGAAGCCTGGTGCCGGGGCCAACAATAATAAGGCGGCAGTCGGGGAACTCCTCCTTGACCTGCCCGTAGGCCGCCAGCAGGTAGTTGAGGCCCTTCCTCTTCTCCAGGCGGCTGACGAAGAGGATGTTGAGCTTGCCGTCTTTAAACTTCTCAATGGGGGCAACGTCTGGGGAGAAGTGCCCGATATCAACCCCGTTGGGGATAATATTATAGTAACCGGGGAAGTTCGCGCAGGCGAACTCCTGGGCCGGCCGGGAAACGGCAATCTTACCGTCGAGCTTGCGGAACCAGCGCCGGAGAATCCACTTACCCACTGGCCGGGCGAAATTATAGCCGGGCTTGCCGTAGGAGGCATGAAAGGTGCCGATATTGGCTGTCTTGGATAAGCGAAGAATGGTGGTGCATAACATGGGCATCAGAGGCTCGTGGAGGTGGATGAGGTCGAACTTCTCCCGCTCCAGGACTTCCCTTACCTTGGGGGCTAGCGTCAGCGAGATGGTGACCCGGGCGATGGAGCCGCTGGAGGGTATGGGGCGGGGCCGGCCGATGGGGATAAAGCGGTCGCCGAAGTTAGGGACGGCCCGTGAGGCGGGGGCGATAACCCTGACCTCGTACCCCATCCTGGTCAAATAACGCTCCAGGTAGGAAATATGGAGGATGACACCCCCGGGATGAGCGAAATCATACGGAGAGACTAAAGCTATCTTCACCGTAGCCGCCTAAGACCTCCCTGGAAAATCACTTAACCAGTTCACTCGTCGCGGAGCTGGTAGCGATAAACTCCTCCACCATCTGATGGGCCTGGTCGTCGGTATACTGGACCGGTGGCGATTTCATAAAGTAGGCCGAGGGTGCCTCCAGCGCCCCTTTAAGCCCGCGGTCCAGGGCCAGTTTGCAGCACCTTATGGCATCTATTACCACCCCGGCCGAGTTGGGGCTGTCCCAGACCTCAAGCTTAAGCTCCAGGTTTAGCGGGACGTCGCCGAAGGTCCGTCCCTCCATCCGGATATGGCAGAACTTGCGGTCGAGCAGCCAGGGGACGTAGTCGCTGGGGCCGACGTGGATATCGTCCGGGTCAAGCTGGTAGTCAAGCTGGGAGGTCACCGAGTTGGTCTTGGATATCTTCTTGGACTCCAGCCTCGACCTCTCCAGCATGTTGTAGAAGTCGGTGTTGCCGCCGAAGTTAAGCTGATAGGTCCGCTCCAGCTTTACCCCGCGGTCACGGAAGAGGCGGGTGAGCACCCGGTGGACAATGGTCGCCCCCACCTGGGACTTGATGTCATCGCCGATGACCGGCAGCCCCTTCTGCTCGAAGCGCTTCTGCCAGTACTTCTCCCGGGCGATGAAGACCGGGATGCAGTTGATAAGGCCGCAGCCGGCGGCCAGCACCTGCTCGACATACCACTTGGTGGCCTCCTCGCTGCCCACCGGCAGGTAGTTAAGAACTACATGGGTCTTGGTCTCTTTCAAAATCTTGACGATATCGGCGGTAGAGCCAGGCGCCTTCTCGATTATCTTGGAAAGATAGAGACCCAGCCCATCGTGGGTCATCCCCCGCTGGACCTTGACGCCGATGGTCGGCACCTCGCAGAACTTGAAGGTGTTGTTGGGCGGGGCATAGATGGCCTGGGCGATGTCCCTGCCCACCTTGTTCTTATCGATATCGAAGGCGGCGACAAAGTTAATGTCGCTGATGTGATAACCGCCCAGATTAACATGCATCAGCCCGGGAACAAACTCGTTCTCTTTGGCCTTCTTATAGTAGTGAACACCCTGAACCAGGGAGGAGGCACAGTTGCCCACCCCGATTATGGCTACATTTACCTTGCCCAAAGTCTAGTCGCCTCCTTTCGGAACCTGTACCCGGACAGCACCCTTCTTAAGCAGATTGATGCTGATAAAACTGATGATTTAGCCCGTCAGGACCAAGCCGCTTTAGCCCTGGCCAATCCTGAACACTTTGGTCCCGCAGGCCGGGCAGACCCCGTGCGTAGCCGGCCGGCCGTTCTTCAGGGCAACCCGCCGGGGATTTTTTATCTCCACCTTCCTGCGACACTTAAAACAATAAGCCTGTGCCACCGGGGTCACCTCATTTGGGTATCCGTTGCAATATACCTCTATTACGGGTAAGCTGTCAAGCCCTGCTGAAGACCCTCCCCGCCAGCCACTGCCCCTTCTCCCGGTTAAATTTAAGCAGCCCCAGAAAGCAGCCGTCAGCGTTATAGGCGCGCAATCTATCCGCCCCCGCCGGTGGACCAGGCTCTATCTTTACCGGGCGCCCGTTCCTGATATCTTCGGCAGCAGCGTCTTCAACCACCACCGCCGCCCAGCCCTGAAAGACAATATCGAGCGGGTAGATAAATTTTGGCCAGTAGCCGTTGCGGAAACCATCCTCAAGCTGAGGCAGTGAGACAGCGTCCTTGATATCAAAACAGCCGTACCTGAGGCGGACCAGGCTCTTTAGATGAGCACCGCAGCCGAGTGACTGGCCCAGGTCATGGGCCAGCGAGCGGATATAGGTGCCCCGGCCGCACTCCACCTCTACCGTGGCCAGCGGCGGCCGCCAGTAGCTAAGCTCAAGGCGATAAACCTGCACCAGGCGGCTCTTTCTCTCCACCTCAATGCCGGCGCGCGCCAGCTCATAGAGCGGCCGCCCGCCGCGCTTTAAGGCGCTGTACATCGGGGGAGTCTGTTCTATCAGTCCGCGAAAAGACTCCAGGGCTGTCACTAGCTGCTGGCGACTTATACCGGAGGGGTCTGCCTTGGCGGTGACATTACCAGTGGCATCGTAGCTATCGGTGGTCACCCCGAACTCAATCCGGGCCTTATAGAGCTTGGCGGTATCCTGCAGGAAGGGGACGACGCGCCGGGCCTGCCCCAGGCAGACGAGGAGGACGCCGGTGGCGGCCGGGTCCAGGGTGCCGGCATGTCCCACCCGCTTTACCCCGCTCAAGCGCTTGACCAGAGAGACAACGCTGAAAGAAGTCCGGCCTTTGGGCTTATTGATATTGAGGATGCCGTCCACGCTAGTCACCGGGCTCCCGGTGGGTGTTATCGGCGCTGAGCTGGTCCATCAGCCGCAGCAGGCGGTCTCCCCGCTCGATAGACTCGTCCCACTCAAAGCTGAGATCAGGGATGCGGCGCAGCCTGATACGCTTGGCCAGCTCTCGGCGCAGGAAATTGGCCGCCGCCCCCAGCCCGCTCAGAATCGCCTCTTTCTCTTCCTGGCTGCCCATACAGCTGACGAACACCCGGGCGTACTTCAGGTCGGGGGAGAGGGCTACCTCGTTCACCGCCACGAACTGGCCCAGCCTGGGGTCTTTTACCTGGCGCTGAAGCAGGTCGCTAATCTCGTGGCGCATGAGGCTGCTTACCCTCTCGATGCGATGCGACATATCCCCGCCCCTTAAGCCTTAAGCTCTCTCTCGGCGGTAGAACTCCAGGCGATCGCCAGCCTCAAAGGCGTCGAAATCCTTGACGCCTACACCACACTCATAGCCAGCGGCGACCTCACTGACATCGTCCTTGAAACGCCTGAGGCTCTCAATCACCGACTCGTGCAATATATTATCGCCGCGCCGCACCCTGACCGAGGCACCCCGGCTTATCTTGCCCTCGGTGACCATAACCCCGGCCACCTTCTTCTTCTTGCCGCTGGGGAAGACCGCCCTTACCTCGGCCCTTCCCTCGATAACATCAACATAGTGCGGCTCCAGCAGCCCCTTGAGCGCCTTCTCCACGTCATCCACCAGGTTGTAAATGATATCGTAGAGGCGGATATCAACGCCCTCGGCATCGGCCATCCGCCTTGCCCCGGCCTCAACCCTGATGCCGAAGCCGATGACCAGCCCTTTAGAAGCCGCCGCCAGCATAACGTCGCTCTCAGTAATGTTGCCGGTGCCGCTGTGGATAATCCTGACCTTGACCTCGTCGGTGGAAAGCCGCTCCAGGGAGGCGGTTATCGGCTCAAGGCTGCCCTGAACGTCAACCTTGAGGATGACATCCAGCTCCTTCACCTGACCGGCGCTTATCTGGTCGTAGATGTTGTCCAGGCTGACCGTCTTGAGCATTTTCTCTTTCTGGTGCTTCTGGATGAGAGCCCGCGCCTGTTGCTCGCCGGCGACGGCATTAAGGATATCACCCGCCTGGGGCAAGCTGTCCAGACCCAGAATCTCCACCGGCGTGGACGGTTCAGCCTTGCGCACTCGCTTGCCCAGGTCATTGAACATGGCCCTAACCCGGCCCCAGGCGCCGCCGACCACCACCGTATCGCCGACCTTTAGGGTGCCGGTCTGTACCAGGACGGTGGCCAGCGGCCCCTTGCTCTTGTCCAGCTTGGCCTCGACCACCACCCCCACCGCCAGGCGTGATGGGTCGGCCTTAAGCTCCTCCATCTCGGCCACCACCAGCAGGTTCTCCAGCAGGTCGTTGATGCCCT
>CAYNGD010000008.1:0-73203 GCA_964396965.1 uncultured Dehalococcoidales bacterium | reverse complement strand
GCCACGGCAAGAACGACGGCCAGATGCCCATCGGCGTTATCACCATGGCGCTGGTTATCTACACCGGCCGGAGCGGGATATGGGATAATATCCCCTTCTGGGTAATCGGCCTTTCGGCCCTGGCCATAAGCGCCGGCACCGCTTTCGGCGGCTGGCGGGTTATCAGGACGGTGGGTTTTAGGGTCACCAACATGCAGCCGGTTCACGGCTTTGCCGCCAGTTTTTCGGCGGCGGGGGTTATTGAGCTGGCCTCACATTTTGGTATCCCGGTGAGCACCACCCACTGCGCTACGGCGTCTATCATGGGGATAGGGGCCACCCAGCGTTTTTCGGCGGTACGCTGGGGGGTGGCCGGTAATATCGTGGCCGCCTGGATATTGACCTTCCCTATCTGCGCGGTTCTGGGCTACCTATTTGCCTGGCTGCTGGGGGTGGTATTCTAGCCGGGCAGGCGGACTTCTCTGGGTTTTACCCGGTGCCTTTCGGCGGTGATTATCGCCTCGATGGCCGAAACCGCCAGCTCAACCCTGTCCTGCTGGTTCACCACGATGTAGTCAAAAATGGGTAGCTGCTTCATCTCTTCACCAGCTGTTTTCAGGCGCAGGTCGAGATCAAAGTCAGATTCCGTCCGCCGCCCTTTCAGCCTGGCGGACAGCTCTTCCATTGACGGCGGCACGACAAAGATAAAGACCGCCTGGGGTACCAGCTTTTTGATGGCCGCCGCCCCCTGGGTGTCAACCTTGACTATGGTGTCTCTTCCCTGCTTCAGGGCCTGTTTAACCGGCTCTCGGGGCACGCCGTACCAGTTGCCGTAAACATTGGCGTGCTCCAGGAACTCTTTACCCTTAAGCATCTCTTGGAAACGCCCGGTGGAGACGAAGCTGTAGTCAATGCCGTCCGTTTCTTGGGCCCGTTTGGGGCGGGTGGTTACCGTGGTGATAAACTCAGCGTGGTAGCCCGTTTTTTTCATCCGGCTTAAGATGGCGTCCTTGCCCGCTCCCGAAGGCCCGGAGAGGACAATCAGCAGCGGCCCCGCCCCGGCTGAAGCATCATCCTTAGACTTCGACCTTTTCATCAACCGGCTCTGGTTTCAGCAGTGAGCTGCCCCGGAGGGCCTGCAACCTACCGGCAATGGTTTCTGGGGCCAGGGCAGCCAGGATAATATGCCCGCTGTCAATGACGATAACGGCCTTGGTCCTCCGGCCGTTGGTCATGTCAATGAGCAGGCCCTTGTTCTTGCTTTCCTGGATAGTGCGCTTGGTGGGGGCTGAATTTGGTGAGGCTATCGCCACGACCCGGTTCATGGCGACGATATTCCCGAACCCGATATGAACCATTTCCGAGACCATTCTTACACCCCCCTTTATCACGGCGGTGCTTAATATAATATACCCTTGCCGCTAATTAGGCAATGGGTTAAAAGGGGGAAATGGCTTGAATTAATGTCTATTTGGTGATATTCTATTTTTATGGATTAAGGTGTTCATGAGTTTTTATCAGCTAGAGAGACGGGGCTATCTCTGAGAGTGCTCTTTTGGAGATAGCTTTTTTATGTCTCTGACGATAAGAGAGTAAGGAGGCCAGCGGTTGTATAAGATTTTAGAGAGAGAGGACCTGGTGCCCGGCATTCACCTGTTCAAGATGGCGGCGCTGGCGGTGGCTGGAAAAGCAAGGGCGGGGCAGTTCGTCGTGGTCAGGATTGATGAGAAGGGCGAGCGCATCCCGCTGACCATCGCCGACTGGGACAGAGACGAGGGGACGGTGACCATCGTCTTTATGGAGGTGGGGGCCACCACCGCCCGGCTGGCGCTGCTTAAAAAAGGCGACGCCATCGCTGACTTTGTCGGCCCGCTGGGTGTGCCCGCCGAAATCGAGAACTACGGGGCTGTCGTTTGTGTCGCCGGGGGAGTGGGGGCGGCGCCGGTAGCCCCCATCGCCCGCGCTTTAAAGAGGGCCGGTAATAAGATTATCACTATCTTAGGGGCGAGGAGTAAAGACCTGCTTTTCTGGGAGGAAGTGCTCAAAGCCACCAGCGACCGGATGATAGTGACTACCGACGACGGTAGCTACGGGCGCAAGGGGGTGGTCACCCTTCCCTTAAAAGAGCTTCTGGACTCCGGCGAGAAGATTGACCGCGTCGTTGCCATCGGGCCGGTGGTGATGATGAAGTTCTGCTCTTTTACCACCGCCCCGGCCGGGGTCAAGACCATCGTCAGCCTTAACCCGATAATGGTTGACGGCACCGGCATGTGCGGCTGCTGCCGTGTCTCGGTGGGTGGCGAGACCAAGTTCGCCTGCGTTGACGGCCCCGATTTCGACGGGCATCAGATTGACTGGGACCTGCTGGCCGCCCGCCAGCGTATCTACCTTGGCGAAGAGAAGTGCGCTTACGATGAGTGGCGAAAGAGCCACGCCGCTTAGAGAGGAGAGCAAATGGCAGAGTTGAATCTTAATCGAGTAGCCATGCCCCGCCAGGACCCCAAGAAGAGGGGCAAGAATTTCAACGAGGTGGCGCTTGGCTATAGTTTAGAACAGGCTATGGAAGAGGCCAGCCGCTGCATCCAGTGCAAGAAGCGCAACTGCGTTAGCGGCTGCCCGGTGGGGGTTGATATCCCCGATTTCATCCAGGCCATACGCGAGGGTGATATGCCTAAGGCGGTGAGGATACTCAAGAGCAAGAACGCCCTGCCCGGCATCTGCGGTCGGGTCTGCCCCCAGGAGAGCCAGTGCGAGGCCACCTGCACCCTGGCCAAAAAAGAGGCCCCCATCGCCATTGGCCGCCTGGAGAGGTTCGTCGCCGACTGGGAGAGAAAGAATATGCCGGCCAAGGACTCCGCCCCGCCCCGCCCCAAACCCACCGGCGGGAAGGTGGCCGTGGTCGGCTCCGGCCCGGCTGGTTTAACGGCGGCGGCTGACCTGGCCCGGATGGGTCACGGGGTGACCATCTTCGAGGCGCTGCATGTCGCCGGCGGGGTGCTGATGTACGGCATCCCCGAGTTCAGGCTGCCCAAAGAAATCGTCCAGGACGAGGTTGACTTTGTCGCCTCGCTGGGGGTGGAGATAAGGCTGGACTCGGTGGTGGGCAAGCTTGTTACCTTAGACGAGATACTTAGCAGCGGCTACGACGCCGTCTTCCTGGGCACCGGCGCTGGCCTGCCCATGTTCCTAAATGTCGAGGGCGAGAACCTCAACGGCATCTACTCGGCCAATGAATTCCTGACCCGGGTCAATTTGATGAAGGCCTACCGGTTCCCCGAGTACGACACGCCGGTGAAGATAGGCAAGAAGGTGGCGGTCATCGGCGCCGGCAACGTGGCCATGGACTCGGCGCGCTGCGCGCTGAGGCTGGGCGCCGACGACGTATATATCATCTACCGCCGCTCTGAGGCGGAGATGCCCGCCCGCCGCGAGGAGGTGGAGAACGCCCAGGAGGAGGGCATCCATTTCAAGCTGCTGACCAACCCCAAGAATTTTCTGGGCAACGACCAGAACTGGGTTGTCGGCGCCGAGTGCTATGAGATGGAGCTGGGCGAGCCCGACGAGAGCGGCCGCCGCCGCCCGGTGGTCAAGGAGGGCAGCGAGTTCGTCGTTGACGTTGACGAGGTTATAGTAGCTCTGGGCACCCGCCCCAACCCCCTTATCGCCTCGACCACCCCGGGACTGGAGACCACCCGGCACGGCACCGTCGTCGCCGACGAGGAGACGGGCAGGACGGTCAAGGACAGGGTCTGGGCGGGGGGCGATATCGTCACCGGGGCGGCTACGGTGATTAGCGCGATGGGGGCGGGCAAGCGCGCGGCTAAGGCGATTGATGAGTTTTTGAGGGGTTTATAGTTCTATGAACTGCGGAAGAAGTCGAGGGGGAGGTGATTCACTTTCTTGAAAATGCAAAAATTGGTGATCTTATATTAAATACATACTCTTGAACTATTTCTTTATTACCTTTAACTTTGGGAACAACAACCTCTGAATACCTCGATTTAATTATACGTTTGACTTTTAGAAGTCCGTTATCGAATTCTTCTACTACGCAGTCATTAATGGTTTCAGTAAGTGGGTTGTGACTATATTCACTCTCCCCATCTATGTATGTTATCGATATAATTTCACCCTTTTTAAACATACAGCCCCCTTTCCATTTAAAGTTATCTATAATAATTATACCTCGTTTATGCTGTATTCCCCAAGGGTTTTTAGCACTTTTTTCCCCAACCTTACCTCCCCCCATCGTTTTTCTTCCCAACCCGCCCGCCCAAAAAGGCTCTGCCTCTTTAGATTCTCTTTAACCCCCCACCCCGTTTGGGGGGCTGCCAGTTTCCCCCTTTTATAAAGGGGGATTAAGGGGGATTTCCCTCCCTCCCCCAAAAAATTGATAGAGGTCTAACCTCTGTAGGGCGGGTCAGGGTGGGAAGAAAAACGTACGCTGGAAGCCAGACCAGTCCCCTATACCTATTCTCTCTTGGCCGACTTTAAAAAATACCTTTATTTTGCCCCCGATTTCTAGTAGAATTAGCCTGATTGCAAAGCCGTCCCCGTTGGGCTCGGCGGTGTTATCCAGTCCATTGAGGTGCAGCACTATGGCGCAGGTTGAGCAGCTTACCGATGGCATCTACCGCCTGGGGGGGTGGGTTAAGGGAGCCAACGCCCCCTTCGCCGTCTATTTCATCAAGGACGGCGACGGCGCCATCATCGAGCCGGGGCCGGCGGCGCTCATCCCCGAAATAGAGAAGGCAACCAGAGAGCTGGGCATCTTAAGCCCGAGCTACATCATCCCCACCCACATCCACCTCGACCACGCCGGCGGGGTGGGCGGGCTGGCCGAGATCTTCCCCGATACTCTGATAGTGGTCAACCGCCAGGGGGCAAAGCATATTGTTGAGCCTTCGCGGCTGATTGCCAGCACCCGGATGGCCTTCGGCGACGACTTCGAGTCCATCTACGGCCCCATCCTGCCCGTGCCCGAATCGCGCCTGAAGATAGTCGGTGACGGCGACCGCCTAAAAGTTGGTAGCCATGAGCTTCTCATCGTCCATACCCCCGGCCACGCCGGTCACCATATCTCCATATTTGATACCAGAATCAAGGGGCTCTTTGCCGGCGAGTCGCTCGGCCTCATCTACGGCCCCGGCTATCCCCCTCTACCGGCGGTGGCGCCGCCCAGCTTCGACCTGGAGCTCTACCTCAAGGACATGGAGAATTTAAAGACGCTAAAGCCAAAACTCATCTTCTACTCCCACGGCACCGTCGCCTATGAGCCAGAAGAGCTGATTGATACCGCCATAGAGAACACCCGGCTGGTCGGCGACTTTATCCTGGGCCGTTTGAGGGAGGGGGAGAGCGAAGAAGACATCATTGGCAGTGTCGCGGAATACCTGCGCCATCAGTTCAAGGCCACCCTCGACGAATACGAGCTAATGAGCAATGTCAAGGGATATATTCACTACTTCCGCAAGAGGGGGCTGGTATAGGCCGGTGATTAGGGGTAGGCAGCCATGATTTGGGTCAGCATTATCGCCGTTCTGGTGCTTATTTTCAGCATTCTTGGGGGGTTGAGACAGGGGGCGGTCAGGCAGCTCTTCAGCCTGCTGGCGACGCTGATTGCCATCCCCCTCGCCGGTGCCTCCTATCACGTGCTGGCCGACATCCTGTCTTTTATCCCCGGCACAAACTGGGAAAACTTCATCGCCTTCTTCATCATGCTGGCGGTGATAAATATCGTCCTCTACTTTGTCTTTCTGCTGCCGGCCAGGGCGCTCAAGAAGGCCTGGCCCGGCGGGCTATACTTCTGTATACTCGGGGCTATCTTCAATCTGGTCAATACCACCTTGGGCATAGTGGTCTTTGCCCTGGTGCTCCGCGCCTACCCCATTTTCAGCTGGCTGGAAAGGGCGGTGAGTGGCTCCAGCGTTGTCTCCGGGCTGGTCTCCCTGTTCGGTTTCGTCCAGGTGGCCCTGCCGGATGTCCTCCGGCAGGTGGCGGCCATGGTGCCGTATTTCCTGGTCTAGGCTTTACCCGCCCACTTTTCGGCCATATCACCGGATGCGGGCAGCTTGTACTTGGTACCCTTATAGGCTTTAAGCATGAGCACTATCCAGAGGATAAATGCCAGTATGCCGAGTAACGTGCTGATAACAGTCCCGGCGAAGGGTATCCAGCCGAAGACGGCACTGGCGATGGTAATGGCACCGAAGACGATAATCGACTGTATGGCGTGGTAGCGGACGAAGTTGTTTTTCGGCTCTAAGATTAGGAAGACTATCCCGCTCACCCAGCCCAGCACGTAGCACAGCAGCCCGGCAACATTTTCCTCCAGTCCGACGTCTGTCTTGGCCATTGGCTATCTCCTTTGGGGTTTGCTGGATAACAGGATATACTTAAGCGTAACGGGTGTCAATAGTTTTTTCCACCTGTCCTTACCCCCCCGCCCAAATTTCTTTTACCCCTCCCCCCCCCCCCCCCTTTTTGGGGGGTGTTTTAAAGCCACAGCCTTTGAGGGTGGGTCAGGGTGGGAAGTAAAACGTAGGGATATTTCCCCCTTCTTTTTGGGCCCGGATTCTAGTAGAATAGGCTTGAGATGAAAGAGGCTGTCACCCCCATCCGCCGCCAGTACCTCAAAATCAGGCAGCAGTACCCCAAGGCGATTGTGCTCTTCCGCCTGGGCGATTTCTACGAGACCTTCGACGAGGACGCCCGGCTGACCTCGCGGGAGCTGGAGATTGTTTTAACCTCGCGGGGGATGGGCAAGGGGCACAAGGTGCCGATGGCGGGCATCCCCTACCACGCTTTAGACAACTACCTGGCGAGACTGATAAATCGGGGCTATAAGGTGGCCATCTGCGAGCAGGTGACCAGGCCCGGCGAGACTAAAGGGCTGGTTCAGCGTGAGGTAGTCCGGCTGGTGACGCCGGGGACGGTGGTCGAGCCCGGCCTGCTCGACAGCAGGGCCAACAACTATCTGGTCAGCCTGGTCTGGGGTGAGGACGGGGTGGGGCTGGCCTACGTTGACATCACCACCAGCGAGTTCGCCACCACCCGGTTGCCTCCCCACCGCCTTGTCCCCGAGCTGGAGAGGCTCAGGCCTTCGGAGATTATCGCCCCCGAGAGCGCCGAGCTTCCCGATTCAGGCTTGAAGGCCTCGCTGACCCGCCTTGAGGACTACTGGTTCGAGCTTGATGTCGCCACCCAGGCCCTTCTTAAACACTTCGGCGTTTCCACCCTGGACGGCTACGGCTGCGGCCATCTGCCATTGGCGGTTAGGGCAGCCGGGGCTATCATTCACTACCTTGAGGAGACGCAGAAGGGGGTGCTGGGGCAGCTCAGCCACCTCACCACCTATACCACCGACTCTTTTATGGCGCTGGACGTGCAGACCCAAAGAAACCTGGAGCTTTTCCAGTCCAGCCGCTCCGGTACTGCCGCCGGCTCGCTGCTTTTCAGCATTGATTTAACTAAAACGGCGATGGGGGGGCGGCTCCTCCGGCGCTGGCTGGGCCGGCCCCTGCTTGACATAGCAGAACTGAACCAGCGGCAGGACGCTATAGAATGGTTCACCGAAAGTACGCTGGCTTGCCGCCAGACCATATCTCTACTTGGCGAGGTGGCCGATATAGAGCGCCTGATTAACCGGATAAAGGGCGGCATCGCCATCCCCCGTGAGCTTACCGCCCTCCGCCGCAGCCTTGAAATTATACCCAAGCTTATTGAGGTGCTTGAGCCGGCCGCCTGGCTTAGAAGTAACTTAAAGCCCTGCCCCGAGGTCGTTGATTTGATTGCTAGGGCCATCGTGGAGTCGCCGGGCGGCCTGGAGCAGGGAGGCGTCATCAAGCCGGGCTTCTCCGAGGAGCTGGACAATTTGCGCGGCTCTTCCAAGAACGCCAAACAGTATTTGGCCGATTTGGAGAAGACCGAGCGGGAGAAGACCGGCATCAGGTCGCTCAAAGTCGGTTTTAACAAGGTCTTCGGCTACTACATCGAGGTTTCCAAGCCCAACCTGGCTCAGGTGCCCCCGGAATATATCCGCAAGCAGACACTGGTTAACGGTGAGCGCTTCTTCACCCCGGAACTAAAAGAGTATGAGTCATTGATTCTAAACGCCCAGGACAGGATTTCAGAATTGGAAGTACAGCTCTTTAGGCAGGTCTGCGGGCAGGTGGGGGCGGATTCCGAGCGCATCTCGGCATCGGCGGGCGCTCTGGCCGATATAGACGCCTTCTCCTCGATGGCCGAGGTAGCCGTCCGCCACAGCTATGTCCGCCCCACCCTCACCACCGGAAACGAGATAAATATTTCCGGCGGACGCCACCCCGTTGTCGAGAGGACTTTGCCTGAAGGCAGCTTCGTCCCCAACGATACTTTTCTTTCCAACGACGACGCCCAGCTAATCGTCCTCACCGGCCCCAACATGTCGGGCAAGTCTACCTATCTCAGGCAGGTGGCCTTAATCGTGCTTTTAGCGCAGGTTGGCAGCTTCGTCCCCGCCACCTCGGCCACCATCGGCCTGGTTGACCGCATCTTCACCCGCATTGGCGCCCGTGAAGACCTGACCGCCGGCCAGTCCACCTTCATGGTGGAGATGGTAGAGACGGCCAATATCCTGAACAACGCCACCCCACGCTCCCTGATTATCTTAGACGAGATCGGGCGGGGCACCAGCACCTACGACGGGCTGGCCATCGCCCGCGCCGTCGCTGAGTACATCCACTCCTACCCCAAACTGGGTGCTAAGACACTCTTCGCCACCCACTACCACGAGCTGGTCGAGCTGGCCAGTTTCCTGCCCCGCGTCAAGAACTTTAATGTCGCCGTCGCCGAAGACAGGGGAGAGGTCACCTTTTTATATAAAATCGTCCCCGGCGGGGTTGATAAGAGCTACGGCATCCACGTGGCCAAGCTGGCCGGGCTGCCCCGGGCGGTGGTCCACCGCGCCCGCGAGGTCTTAGAGGAGTTAGAGGACGGCAGCAAGCAGGCTTTAACCAAGCGCCGCCGCAGGGAGGCTCTACCCCGCCAGCTGCCGTTAATGTCGCCGAAATCGCCTCTCTTCGAAGAGCTGGAGAAGCTGGACATTGACTCGATGACGCCGCTGGAGGCCATTACCCGGCTCTACGAGCTTCAGAAGAAGGCAAAAGAGGGTTAGTGATTTAGAAGAAAGGGAGAAAAGATGAAGATTCTGGCTATTTCGTGCAGTCCCCGCAAGAAGGGAAACACAGTGACACTTTTAACCCAAGCGCTCAAAGGAGCGCAGCAGGAGGGGGCCGAGGTGGAGCTCTACAGTGTGTCGGGCAAGACCATCAAGCCGTGCGACGGCTGCAGCACCTGTGACGAGACTGGGAAGTGTCATATCCAGGACGATATGCAGGAGCTTTACCCGAAGCTGCTCGAGGCGGACGGCATCATCTTCGGCACGCCGGTTTACTTCTATAACATGGCCGCCCAGGCCAAGACCATCATTGACCGGACAATGGTGACCAGCCACCCCGATATGAGCCTGGCCAATAAGGTGGGCGGTATCGTCGCCGTCGCCGGCAGTTTCGGGCTGGCCAGCGCCGTCAAGGACCTCTATTTCTATATCATCAGCCGCCATATGCTGCCGGCCAACTACGTGGCCGCCTATGCCAGCCCGCCTGGTGACGTCAAGAAGCTGGAGAAGTGCATGAAGGCAGCCTTTGACCTGGGGCGGCAGATGGTGGTTCTGGCCGCCAAGAAGTTCGAGTACCCGCCCGAGTTTATGAAGCGGTCCATCGCCTACGGGACGCATACCAAATAACCCCCCACGTCTATCTTCCCATACCCGCCCGCCCTCATAAGCTGCGCTTCTATCACTTTCCTTGTTTCCCCTGCTCCTCCCTATATTGAGGGAGTTTTAAAGGCACAGCCTTTGAGGGTGGGTCAGGGTGGGAAGAAAAACGGCCTCTAAAAAGTGGGCAGTTTCCCTCCTTTGGTAAAGGGGATTAAGGGAAATTTCCCCGTTAAGAAGCATCACTTCTGTAGGGTGGGAGGACGGGAAGAAGAACATCTGGTAATAGAAAGGGGGGTAATAGGATTAGCTAGCCCTTGACCACGTAATTCCTCAGTGTGCCTATCCCCTCTATCTTAATCTCCACAGTATCGCCGGGGTACATCGGGCTGATACCGCTGGGCGTCCCGGTAGCGATAACATCCCCCGGCAGCAGGGTCATCACGTGGGAGATAAAGCTGATCAGTTCGGGGACAGAGAAGATAAGGTCGCTGGTGCTGGTGTGCTGTTTAAGCTCTCCGTTAAGGTAAGTTCCCAGGACGACATTTCCAGGCTCAAGCTTGGTCTCGATACATGGCCCCATCGGTGCAAATGTGTCGAAGCCCTTGGCGCGGGTCCACTGCTTATCGTGGTACTGAAGGTCGCGGGCGGTGACATCGTTAAAGCAGGTGTAGCCAAGGACGTAGTCCAGTGCCTTGGCAGCCGTTACCCTCCGTGCCGCTTTCTTTATTACTACCCCCAGCTCCCCCTCGTAGTCAACCCTTGACGAAGAGGGGGGATAGATAATACTATCTTCCGGCCCTATTACCGCCGTCGATGGCTTGAGGAAAATTAGCGGGTTTTCGGGCAGGTGTACCTTGACCTCTTCAGCATGTTTGCGGTAGTTGAGTCCTATAGCCACCACTTTGCTGGGTACGCAGGGGAAAAACAGTTTAACCTCGCTTAAGAGATAACCGTGGTCTGAGCGCTTGAGGCTATGGAAAGGCTCATCTTCAATAGCCTGAATGTGGTCACCTTCCAGGATGCCATAAACTACCTTATTCTCAGCAGCAAAACGCACGATTTTCATAATTTAGATTGAGTTTATCGTTATTGGGGAGAGATTGCAAGTCTCGTTGTCATACACAATCCAGTGTGCTATATTTTGGGTAATGGAAGCCCAAATCAAGGCCGTCCCGGGGGGTACGGTCACCTCGCCCGAGGGGTTTTTCGCCGGTGCGGTTAGCGCCGGGATAAACAAGAGAGCCGCTGGTAAATTAGACCTGGCCGTCCTCTTTTCCGAGACGCCCTGTACTGCGGCGGGCGTATTTACCACCAGCCAGCTCAAGGGGGCACCGGTGCAGCTTACCCGGCAGCGGCTGGAGAAGGGGAGGGCGGTGGTGGTCAACAGCGGTTGTTCCAACTCATTTACCGGAGAGCACGGCCTGGTTGATGCCGCCGAGGTAGCCAGTCTGGTAGCCGGGGGCATCGGCATATCCCCGGAGGAGGTTCTGGTGGCCAGCACCGGCGTTATCGGGGTGCCCCTGCCGATGAGGCTTATCAGGCCGGCGGTGGAGATGATTATCATGTCCCGCGAAGGCGGCCACGACCTGGCCAAAGCGATGATGACCACCGACACCATCCCCAAAGAGACGGCGGTCAGCGTCCGGCTGGGGGAAAGCCGGTTCACCATCGGCGGGACGGCCAAGGGTTCGGGGATGATTCACCCAAATATGGCCACCCTGCTCTGCTTTCTCACCACCGATGCCGCCGTGGAGAGGGGCTTTCTTCAAGGAGCGCTGAAGAGGGCGGTTGACGCCTCGTTTAATATGGTCTCTATTGACGGCGATACCAGTCCCAGCGATATGGTTCTGATTCTGGCCAACGGGCTGGCCGGCGGCCAGCCGATAACGGCGGGTAGTCCGCTGGCGTCTGCTTTTGAGCAGGCGCTGGAGCGGGTCTGCCTCCATCTGGCCCGGCTTATCGCCGCCGACGGCGAGGGGGCGACCCGGCTCATTGAGGTGACCGTTGACGGCGCCGCCGATTTGGCTCAGGCAAGGTGGGCGGCCCGGGCGGTGGTAAGCTCGGCGCTGGTCAAGACGGCGGTCCATGGCGCCGACCCCAACTGGGGGCGGGTGGTGGCAGCGGTGGGGAGGAGCGGCGCCGAGATGGAGGAGACTAAAATTGACCTCTACCTGGGCGATATTCAGGTGGTCAAAGCGGGCCGGGCCCTGAAGTCCGGCAGGCGGGAGATAAACAGGCTTTTAAAGGGCGAGGAGGTAAACCTGAGGGTGAGCCTCAATCTGGGGGAGGGAAGGGCCACCGCCTGGGGCTGCGACCTCTCCGGGGAATATGTGGCCATTAACAGTAAGTATATGACATAGAGTATGGGGGGTAAATTGGATAAAGCAATCGTAGTCAAGCTGGGCGGTGCCACTCTGGGCAGCCACGATACCACCATCGCCGATATTGTCTCTCTCCAGCAGCAGGGCAGGTCGGTGGTGGTCGTCCACGGCGGCGGCAAGCTGATAACCAGCTGGCTGGAGAAGAGGGGCATCGAGACCAGGTTTATCAACGGCGAGCGCGTTACTGACGAACAGACCCTTGAGGTGGTGGTCTCGGTTCTGGTGGGGGTGGTCAACAAGGAGCTTGTCGCCGACATCAACGCCCGCGGCGGCCTGGCCATCGGCATCAGCGGCGTTGATGGGGCTTTCATCCGGGGACGGCTCAAGAGCAAGGAGCTGGGCTACGTCGGTGAGGTGGCCAAGATTGACCCCACCCCCCTGGAGACCCTGCTCAATGCGGGCTACATACCGGTGGTGGCGCCGGTGGCCATTGCCGACAAGGCGGAGAAGTCCCCCCGCGTCCTCAATATCAATGCCGATATCGTCGCCGGCGAGCTTGCCGCCGCCATCAAGGCCGAGAAGCTGGTCTTCCTGACCGATGTCGCCGGTGTCAATGACCACTCCGGCAATCTGCTGGCCCGTCTCTCCCCTGATGAGGCCGAGGCTTTGATGGCAGCAGGTACGGTCTCAGGCGGGATGATTCCCAAGATTAAGGCCTGCCTGACGGCTTTTTCGGGGGCCTCGTCGGGCTGTGTTATCGTTGACGGCCGGCAGTCGCACGCCCTCCTCGACGACATTAACGGAAAGGGCGGCGGCACAACTATAGGGAAATAGAAATGACAGACTGGCAGGAGCTAGAGAAGAAATACTACATGAAGACCTTCGAGCGCATCCCCCTGACCATCGTCAGGGGCAAGGGGCCCTATGTCTGGGACGATGAGGGCAGGCAGTACCTGGACTTTTTTGCTGGCTTGGCTGTCACTAGCCTTGGTCATTGCCATCCGGTAGTGATTGAAGCGGTCACCAAACAGGTAAAGACGCTCATTCAGACCTCAAATCTGTACTACACCATACCGCAGCTTCAACTGGCCGAACTACTCGTAAAGAACAGCTGTCTGGACAGAGTATTCTTCGGCAATAGTGGGGTGGAGGCTAATGAAGGCGCAGTAAAATTAGCCCGACGCTACGGGAAACTCTACCTGAATGGAGCTTTTGAGGTTATCACCCTGACCGGCTCCTTTCATGGTCGTACCTTAGCCATGACAGCGGCTACAGCTCAGGCAGCCTTACAGGAGCCCTATCCGCCCCTCCCCACCGGCTTCGTCAATGTCCAGTTCAATGATGTCGAGGCGATAAAGACGGCCACCACCGAGCGCACCTGCGCCATTATGCTGGAGCCGATACAGGGGGAGGGCGGGGTCAACCTGCCCGATGACGGCTATCTGCCCGCCATACGTAACTGGTGCGACCAGAAGGGCATACTGCTCATCTTGGATGAAGTCCAGACGGGCATTGGCCGGACGGGGACGCTCTTCGCCTACGAGCAGTACGGCGTCGAACCTGATATAATGACCCTGGCCAAGGGTCTGGCCGGTGGCGTGCCCATCGGGGCTATTCTGGCCAAGGAAAAGGCCTCGGTCTTCGTCCCCGGTGAGCACGGCTCTACCTTCGGCGGCAACCCTCTGGCCTGCGCCGCCGGCTACGCCACGGTCAAGTTCGTTATTGATAACAATATCGCTGGCAGGGTGAAAGAGGTGGGTGGCTATTTTATCGAAAAGCTGGAGGGGATGAAGGCCAGGTTCCCGTTCATCACCGATGTCCGGGGGCGTGGGCTGCTGTTGGCGATGGAGTTTGACCGCGATATCGCCCAGCCGCTGCTGATGGCCTGCCTGGAGCGTGGTCTGCTGGTCAACAAGCTCAAGCCCAACGCCATCCGCTTTATCCCCCCGCTCATTATCGGCAGGAAAGAGGTCGATGAGGCGCTGGCTATAGTGGATGAGGCGCTGGTTAGCGTGACAAAATAACGGAGAATTGCTATGGCTGAAAAAGTGGTGCTGGCTTACAGCGGTGGGGTGGACACCTCGGTGGCCATCAAGTGGTTGCAGGAGAAGTACGACCTGGAGGTTATCGCCTTCAGTGTTGACGTTGGCAACGAGCCCGACTTCCTGGCAATTAAAGAAAAGGCGCTTAAACTGGGTGCGGTCAAGGCGATAGTCGCCGATGCCAGAAAGGCCTTCGTCGAGGAGTTTGTCTTTCCGGCATTAAAGGCTAACGCCATGTATCAGGGGCACTACCCGCTGGCCACGGCGCTGGCCCGCCCCCTCATGGCCAGGCTGCTAGTGGAGACGGCGCTCAAAGAGGGGGCCAAGTCAGTGGCCCACGGCTGCACCGGCAAGGGCAACGACCAGGTTCGCTTCGATGTCAGCGTGGCCGGCTTAGCACCAGACCTGAAGATATTAGCTCCCGCCCGCGACTGGGAGATGAACCGCGAGGAGACGATAAAGTACGCCAAGCGCCACGCCATCCCCCTCCCGGTTACCGCCGAGAGCCCCTACTCCATTGACCAGAACCTCTGGGGGCGCAGCATTGAGTGCGGCGTCATGGAGGACCCCTGGGCGGAGCCGCCCGAGGATGCCTTTATCTGGGTGAGGCCGGTGGAGAACACCCCGGACAAGCCGGAGTACGTTGAGGTCGGCTTTGAGGAGGGCATTCCGGTGTCCCTCAATAGCCACAGGCTGGACGGCATCACCCTTATCGAGCGGGCCAACGACCTGGCCGGGAGGCACGGCGTCGGTAGAATTGACCACATCGAGGATAGGGTGGTCGGCATCAAGTCCCGCGAGGTCTACGAGGCCCCGGCGGCGCTAATGCTCATCCAGGCGCACCAGGCTCTGGAGTCGCTGACGCTATCCAAAGAGCAGCTCCGCTTCAAGCAGCTTATCTCCGGAGAGTATTCCGACCTGGTCTATAACGGCCTCTGGTTCACCTCCTTCCGGGAGGACCTGACCGCCTATATCGAGTCTTCCCAGCGCTTCGTCACCGGCGCGGTAAGGCTCAAGCTGCATAAGGGCAGCTCTATTGTGGTCGGGCGCAAGTCCCCCTACTCCCTCTACCGCCACGACCTGGCAACTTACGACAAGGGTGACGTCTTTGACCGGAGCGCCGCCGTCGGCTTCATCCACCTCTGGGGGCTGCCCGCCCGCACCCAGGCCCGGATGCAGGGCAAAAAAACAAAGGGGAAAGGAAAATGAGCCAGATAAGGGGCCGCTTTAAAAAGGCGGCCGATAAAAAAGTGGACCAGTACACCGCCTCCATTCCCTACGACTGGCGCCTCTACCCCTACGACATCGCCGGCTCCATCGCCCACGCCCGAATGCTGGCCAGGCAGGGCATCATCAGCGATAAGGAGGCTGATGCCATTGTCATCGGCCTTAACGGCATCAAGGAGGAGATAGCTTTGGGCCAGTTCCTCTTTAAATCCGAGCTTGAGGACATCCACATGCACATCGAGGCCCGCCTGATAGAGAAAATCGGCGGGGTGGGGGGCAAGCTCCACACCGCCCGCTCCCGCAACGACCAAATAGCGCTGGATATGCGCCTCTTTGCCAAGGATGCTATCGCCAACACCCTGGTCGGGCTCGGCAAGCTTCAGAAGGCGCTGGTCGGTCTGGCCGAGGCCGACAAAGATGTAATTATCCCCGGCTATACCCACCTGCAGATAGCCCAGCCGGTGCTTCTGGCACACCACCTGCTGGCCTACTTCGAGATGCTCCAGCGCGATACCGCCCGCTTTATCGACTGCCTCAAGCGGGTTGATGTCCTGCCGCTGGGCAGCGGCGCCCTGGCCGGCGTCGCCTATAATATTGACCGCGAGTTTCTGGCTAAAGAGCTCGGCTTTAGGGCAATAAGCCAGAACAGCCTGGACGCCGTCTCGGATAGAGACTTTATTTTAGAGTACGAGGCCGCCGCCAGTTTCTGTATTATGCACCTCTCCAGACTGGCCGAGGAGGTTATTCTATGGTCCTCCGCCGAGTTCGGCTTTGTCGAGCTTGATGAGTCTTACGCCACTGGCTCCAGTATCATGCCCCAGAAGCAGAACCCGGATGTCGCTGAGCTGGCGCGGGGCAAGACGGGGCGTGTCTACGGTAATCTGATGGCCTTACTCACCACCCTGAAGGCTTTGCCCCTGGCCTATAATCGAGATTTGCAGGAAGATAAAGAAGGCTTCTTCGACACCGTTGATACCCTTCTCTCCACTCTCGATGTCTTCAGCGGTATGGTCAGGACGCTTGAAGTAAAGCCGGAAAAGGCTAAGCAAGCGCTGGAGAAGGGCTATATTTTAGCCACCGACCTGGCCGACTACCTGGTTAAGAAAGGCATGGCCTTTCGGGCCGCCCACGAGATTGTGGCCCGGCTGGTGAGTTACGCCATCGAGCAGGGTAAGTCCTTCAGTGAGTTGAAGCTGGCCGAATATAAAAAGTTCTCCAAGCTATTTGCTAAAGATGTCTTTGATGTAACTATTGAGTCCTCTCTAAACGCCAGGGACGTTACCGGCGGCACCGCCCCTAGACAGGTGGAAAAGGCGTTAAGTGCCGCCAAGAAAGCTATCGGAGCCAGGGGTGGCTAAACCGGAGGTAAAGCTCGCCCCCTCCCTTCTCTCCGCCGATTTCGCCCGCCTCGGCGAGCAGGTGGCTGAAGCGGCCAACGCCGGTGCCGACTATATCCACATTGATGTTATGGACGGGCAGTTCGTCCCTCCCATCACCATCGGCGCCCAGGTGGTGGCGGCAATACGACGCTTTAGCGGCCTCCCCCTCGATGTCCACCTCATGATTAAAACACCGGAGAGGCAGCTAGAGCAGTTCGCCAAGGCTGGCGCTGACATCATCACGGTGCACATCGAGGCCTGCCCCGATGTTAAAAATGTGATTGAGGCCATTAAGGCTCTGGGGGTCAAGGCGGGGGTATCGCTCAACCCGGAAACTCCGGCTGGTGCTGTCACTAAAATACTGCCGGAGATTGACCTGGTTCTGGTGATGACGGTCAACCCCGGCTACGGCGGCCAGCCCTTCATCGAGTCAACGCTGGGAAAGATAGCCGAGTTAAGAGACGAGCTGGATAAGAAAAAGCTGGCCACTGAGCTTGAGGTGGACGGCGGCATCAATGCCGAGGTGGCTCCCAGGGTGGTTAAAGCTGGGGCCAGGGTGCTGGTGGCCGGGGCGGCCGTTTTTAACTCCAGAAAGACGGTGGCTCAGGCCATTGAGGAACTGAGGGCTAGCCTGCCCTAGCCAGTTTGTGCTGGTTGCGCAGGCAGCGGGTGCAGAGGTTCATCTTCCTGGGCCTGCCCTCGATGGTGATGGTCACCGAGTGTATATTGGGTAGCCAGTGGCGGTTGGTACGTCGTTTAGAGTGGCTCACGTTATGACCGAATTGGGGCGTTTTGCCACAGATATCGCACTTCAAGCTCTTTCTCCTTTGACTAATGGCCGGATTTAGGGTAGAATTCCGTTCGTAAATATTAACACAGCCGCCCCCCCTCTGGCAAGGATGAGATTGGATGGCAGAAGCTAAGACTCTCAGCGGTAAGGAACTGCGGGCGATGTTCGAGGCGGCTACCGGCTGGCTGGAGAAGAGCTCGGCCGATATTGATGCCCTCAATGTTTTCCCCGTCCCCGATGGCGATACCGGCACCAACATGCTGCTCACCATGCGTTCCTCTATCGAGGAGTCCTACCAGGCGGGCAATAACAGCGCCGCCGGGGTGGCCCGGGCGATGGCCAGGGGGGCGCTGGTAGGGGCCAGGGGCAACAGCGGGGTCATCCTGTCGCAGATATGGAACGGCATCGCCCAGGGCCTGGACGATAAGGACAAGATTACCGGCGCCGACCTGGTGGCCGCCCTCTTAAAGGCATCCAAGACAGCCTATAACGGTCTGAGCAACCCGGTGGAGGGGACCATACTCACCGTAATCAGGGAGGCGGCGGCGGCGGCGGAGAAGCACGCCGTCGAGGTCAGCGACGATTTGCTCTCGGTGATGGAGGCCACCGTCGAGGGGGCCAGGGAGTCGGTGGCCAACACCCCCACCCTTCTCCCCGTTCTCAAGGACGCCGGGGTGGTTGATGCCGGGGGGCAGGGCCTCTATACCCTGCTCGAGGGTGCCCTCCACTACCTCAGGGGCGAGACCGAGCAGCTAAAGCTACGCCGTCCCTGGATGGTGGCCAGTAGCATCCCCCTCACCGCCAAGGTGCCCCAAATGGTGGGGGCGATGGACGAGGTCCCCTACGGCTACTGCACCAACTTTGTCATCAGGGGGGCCGAGCTTAACCCGGACAAGCTCAGGAAGAGGCTGGAGAAGAAGGGGCAGTCGTTAATCGTCATCGGCGACGAATCGGCAGTCCGCGTCCACATCCACACTTTAGACCCGGGCGAGATTATGCACTATGTTATCCCGCTGGGGACTTTACACCAGATTAACATCCGCAACATGGACGAGCAGTACCGCGACTTTCTGGAGATGCAGAAGGAGCGGATGCCGGAGGTGGACACGGCTATCGTGGCCGTGGTCGCCGGCGAGGGCCTGACCCAGGTCTTTACCAGCCTGGGGGCGACGATTATCGTCCCCGGCGGGCAGACGATGAACCCCAGCACCAAGGAGCTGTTGCAGGCGGTGGAGGCAGTGCCCTCGGAGAAGGTCATCATATTGCCCAACAACAAGAATATCGTCCTCGCCGCCGGTCAGGTGCAGTCCCTGACCAGGAAGAAGATTGAGGTGGTGCCCACCCGTACCCTACCCCAGGGGGTGGCTGCCCTTCTGGCCTTTGACTATGAGGCCGACCTGGAGACCAACGCTCAGAATATGAAACAGGCGCAGTCAGAGGTAAGGTCGATTGAGATTACTCGGGCGGTGCGGGACACCAAGCTGGACAAGCTGGACATAAAGAAGAACCAGGCCATCGGCTTTCTGGACGGAGACCTGGTGTCGGTGGCTGATAAAGCCGAGGAGGCCCTCAGCCAGACGCTGGAGAGGGTGGAGCCGGCTAAGGCCGAGGTGGTTACCGTCTACTACGGGGCGGACACCAGCGCGGCTGAAGCGGAGAAGGCGGCGGCGGCTATCCGCGAGCGCTATCCCCAGCTTCAGGTCGAGGTAGTCCAGGGCGGTCAGCCTCACTATAACTATATCGCTTCCGTGGAGTAGGGGGTCTATTATGATGGTCAGGGTTATTACCGACAGCCTGGGCGATGTACCCGCCGAGGTCGCCCGGGAGCTGGCTATCACCGTAATCCCGATAAACGTTATCTTCGGCAGGATAAACTACCGCGACGGCGTTGACATCAGCAGCGAGCAGTTCTACGATAAGCTGGCCTCGAGCAAGATTTTGCCCACCACCATCGTGCCCCCCCTGGGCCGCTTCGCCGAGACCTACGATAAGGTGGCCGAGGAGACTGGGGATATCTTGGTCATCACCAACTCCCAGAAGCTCAGCGCCAGCTATGATACGGCGCTGCTGGGCAAGGAGCGGATGCAGAAGAAGTGCCGGGTGGAGGTCATCGATTCCCAGACGGCGGTTCTGGCGCAGGGGCTGCTGGTTATCGCCGCGGCCAAGGCGGCTAAAGAAGGGGCTAAGCTGGATAAGATTCTGGAGGGAGTCCGCAACAACATCCCCCGGGCGCACAGCCGCATGGCCTTCGATACCCTGGAGTACCTCAGGCAGGGCGGGCGCATCGGCAAGGCCAGGACCTATCTGGGGACGGTGCTCAAGGTCAACCCTATTCTGGGCATCAGGGACGGCGAGGTCTATCCCTTCGGGCGGGAGCACTCACGGGCCAGGGCGCTCGACTCGCTCTACGACTTTGCCTCCGGGTTTACCAGGGTTGACGGGATAGGGGTTGAGGATGCCACCACCCCCGATGAGGCTGGCGAGCTGGCCCAGAGGCTTGAGGCCAGGTTCCCCGGTGAGCGCATCTATCACTCCAAAGTCAGCCCGGGGGTGGGGGTTCACGTCGGCCCCGGGGCGCTGGGGGTAGCCGTCCTGGGCGATAAAGATTAGTGATGACGGTAAAGATTGTTACCGATAGCGTGGCTGACTTGCCACCGAAGGTAGCACGTGAGCTGGGAATCACCATCATTCCACTGGTGCTCCGCTTCGGTGCCGAGAGCTACCGCGATAGCATTGACCTCACTCCCGACCAGTTCTATCAAAAGCTGCAGACAAACCAGTCCTTTCCGGCCACCTCGGTGCCGCCGCCGGAGGCCTATGTCGAGGCCTATGACCGGCTGGCCGAGGAGACCGGGGAAATACTGGTGCTGACCGTCTCCGCCCGGCTTAGCGCCACCCATGAGGTGGCGGTACAGGCTATTGACCAGATGAAGAAGAAGTGCCGGGTGGAGGTGGTTGACTCGACAACGGCGACCATGGCCGAGGGGTTCATCGCCCTGAAGGCGGCTCAAGCCGCCCAATCCGGGGCTAAACTGGAGGAGGTGATGGCGGTAGCACATGAGAACATCCCCCGGGCCAGTTTTCTGGCCGCCTTCGATACCCTGGAGTATTTGAGGCGGGGCGGGCGAATTGGCAAGGCAGCCGCCTTTCTGGGCTCGGTGCTGAAGGTCAACCCCCTCATCACCCTTAAGGATGGCCTGGTCGAGCCGGCGGGACGGACCCGCTCGCGGACCAAGGCGATAGACCGCTTGTACGACTTCGCCACTCAATATGTCACTATCGAGGAGATGGCGGTAGGGGATACCGCCTGCCCTGAGGACGCCGAGGCGCTGGTGGAACGGCTTGGCGCCATATTTCCCGGGGAGCGTATCTATCGTTCCAAGATGACCCCGGTAATCGGCACCCACACCGGCCCCGGTCTGCTGCTAGTGGCGATACTGGGAGACAGGGGGTAGACATGCCGGTCAAGATTATTACCGATAGCTCGGCGGGTCTGCCTGAGTCAGCGGTCAGGGATCTGGATATCACCGTAATCCCGGTCCCGGTCTCTTTCGGCGAGGAGAGCTACCTCGATGGCATCGAGATGACCACCGAGCAGTTCTACCAGAGATTGGTCGAGAACAAGGCCCACCCCACCACCTCGGTGCCGGCGCCGGCGAATTTTGCCCAGACCTACGATGAGGTCGCTAAAAAAGCCGATGAAATCGCTGTCATCACCATCTCCCACAAGTTAAGCGCCATACCCGAGGTAGCCTTGCAGAGCCTGAAGTTGATGAAGCAAAAACGCCGGATAGAGGTTATCGACTCCAACTGGGCGCTGATGGCCCAGGGGCTGCTGGTTATCACCGCGGCCAGGGTGGCCAAAAACGGGGCCAGCCTTGATGAGGTGATAGCCTTGACGCGTAATAATATGGGCAGGGTGGATATACGCATTGCTTTTGATACCCTGGAATATCTGAGGCGGGGCGGGCGCATCGGCCGGGCTACCGCTTTTCTGGGGTCGGTGCTAAAAGTCAACCCAATTCTCTGCATCAAGGACGGCGAGACCTACCCGGTGGCCCGGGAGCACTCCCGCTCCAAGGCAATTGAGCACCTATATAACTTCGCCGTCAGCTATGCCTACATCGAAGAGCTGGCTATTGCTGATGCCACCACCCCGGATGAGGCCGATAGGCTGGCCGAGCAGCTGAGCTTCAAGTTCCCCAGAGAGCGTATCTACCGCACCAAGGTCACCCCGGCGGTGGGGACACATGTCGGCCCCCACGTTATCGCCGTAGCCGTGCTGGGTGACAGGGAGTGAGCCTTGGTGCTGAACGACGGGCCGCTGCGCAAGGTCCTTGAGCTCGAGCGGGAGAAGGGCTACGACGATAGGGCGGTAATCGGCGGCCTGGATAAATTTTTGCGCCGCTGGGCGGCACAAGCCGCGTCATCAATAACCACCCCCCGCCTCCTGGCTGATTTCAAAAAGCTTCACCTTGACCGCTCCAACTACGCCTCTCTGACCAGAGAGCAGCGCCAGAAGTGGCTGGCTGGTGTCTTCGCCTTTTTGGATTCGGCGCAGTCAGAAAAGACCGAAGCCAAGCCGCCGGAGAAAAGGGTTACACCCAGAAAGCGCCCTCAGCTAACAGCAACTGCTGCCTCCCATTCTTTAGAGCTACCGATAACCTCGCTTAAAGGGGTGAGCACCGCTCAAGCGGCCAAGTTCAAGAAACTGGGGGTAAACACGATACGAGATTTGCTCTATTTCTTCCCCCACCGCCACCTCGACTACAGCCGGACCAACTATATCTCCGGGCTTACCGAGGGCGAGGAGCAGACCATCACCGCCAACGTCTGGCAGGCGCAGGTGACCTGGTTGGGGGGGAGGCGGGGCACCGAGGCCATCGTCGGTGACGAGACTGGCAACGTGCGGGCGGTCTGGTTTAATAACCCCTACGTCGCCAGGAGCCTGCCCACCAACGCCCGTGTCGTCCTGAGCGGCCGGGTGAGGCTATTCGGCGGGAGGTATGTTTTCGAGTCGCCGGAGTGGGAGCTTCTGGAGAATAAAGAACTTGTCCATACCGGGCGTCTAGTTCCTCTCTACTCCCTGACCCAGGGCTTGAAGCCGCGCCAGGTGAGAAAGCTGATGAAGCAGGTGGTTGACCAGTTCGCCGGGCAGGTGGCCGACTTTCTCCCCGTGAGTTTAAGAGAGCGCTGTCATCTGGTTGAGCTGCCGCAGGCAATAGCCCAGGCGCACTACCCCGAGGACGAGGCCGCCAAAGATAATGCCAGGAATCGCCTCGCCTTCGACGAGCTTTTTCTATTGCAGCTGGGGGTTCTGGGCAGAAAGCACGAGTGGCAGGAGGACCAGCCGGCCAATCCGGTCAGCCTGGAAAAGCCGTTATTGGAAGGCTTTATAAAATCTTTACCCTTTGAGCTTACCCCCGCCCAGCATAAAGTTCTCAAAGAGCTGCTGAATGATTTAGAGAAGCCGAGGGCGATGTCGAGGCTGCTCCAGGGGGAGGTCGGCAGCGGCAAGACGGTGGTGGCCACGGCGGCACTGCTGGCGGCGGCCAGCGGCTACCAGGGGGCTTTCATGGCCCCGACCGAGATTCTGGCCGAGCAGCACTTCTCCAGCGTCGGCGAATTATTATCCCGGACTGCCAGTAAAGTGGAGGAAGAGGAGAACCTGCGCCGCTTCCACGGTCTTTTAGATAGGCCGCTCACCCTGGCGCTGCTCATCGGCGATTTGTCTCAGGCGAATAAGCAGGCCATCCAGCGGCAAATCAGGGAGGGTGAGGTAGATATCGTTATCGGCACCCACGCTCTCATCCAAAAGGAGGTCGAATTTAATAAATTAGGTCTGGCGGTGGTTGACGAGCAGCACCGCTTCGGCGTCGCCCAGCGCTCGGCGCTGCGGCAGAAGGGCTTTAACCCCCACGTGCTGGTGATGACGGCCACCCCCATCCCCCGGACATTAGCTTTAACCCTCTATGGCGACCTCGACCTCTCGGTTATTGATGAGTTACCCCCCGGCCGGCAGATGGTAAAGACGAGGTGGCTCAAGCCGGCCCAGAGGGACAGCGCCTACGCTTTTCTGAGAAAGCAGGTGGCCGAGGGCAGGCAGGCTTTTATCATCTGCCCGCTGGTTGAGGAGTCAGAGGCTATTCAGGCCAGGGCGGCGGTGGCCGAGTACGAGCGCCTGTCCCGGGAGGTCTTCCCCGACCTTAAGCTGGGCCTAATCCACGGGCGGATGTCGGCGGCGGAGAAGGACGAGGTGATGCACAGGTTCCGCTCCGGCGAGCTTCAGGTTCTGGTTTCGACGCCGGTGGTGGAGGTGGGCATTGACGTGCCCAACGCCACCGTGATGCTGGTGGAGAGCGCCGACCGCTTCGGCCTTTCCCAGTTGCATCAGTTCCGGGGCCGGGTGGGACGGGGCAGCCAGCAGAGCTACTGCATGCTCCTGGCCGAGAACCCCTCCGAGATAGGCCGCCAGAGGTTAGACCTGATTGAGAAGATTCAGGACGGCTTCGAGTTAGCCGAGGAAGACCTTAAATTACGCGGTCCCGGCGAGTTCTTCGGCACCCGCCAGAGCGGCCTGCCCGACCTGCGCATGGCTAAACTTTCTGATGTTAAACTCTTGGAACTGGCCCGCACCGAGGCCATCAGCCTCTTCGAGCAGGACCCCGGCCTGAAAAAGGCCGAACACAAGTTGCTGTCTATAGAGCTGGCGAGGGTGTGGCAGCACAGCGCGGCGGAATTAACCTAGTAAAACGTCCGTAGAGGTTGTTTTTTTTAGCCAGCTTTGTGCTATAATAAGGTTTCTCGATAAATACGGGAATCTCAGACGAACTGGTTAATGATTAGACAGAGAATTATCGAGCTGCTGGCAGCAGCGGCTAATAGAGCACAGGAATCGGGCAAGCTGCCCCCGGTGGCGGTTACCGAAATCACCATAGAACACCCCCAGAACCCCGCCCACGGCGACTACGCTTCCAGCCTGCCCCTAAAGCTGGGCCGGGCCACCGGCACCAACCCGCTGGCCATCGCCGAGGCTATGGTCGGGTTTATCTCCCACGCCCCCGAAATCGAAGCGGTCACCGTGGCGCCACCGGGCTTTATCAACTTCATCCTTAAAGATTCCTGGCTGAACCAGCAGGTGGACCTAATCCTGAACGCCGGAGAAGCTTACGGAAATGTTGAGCTGGGCAAGGGCAGCCGGGTTCAGCTCGAGTTCGTCAGCGTCAACCCCACCGGCCCCCTCCATGTCGGCCACGGGCGGGGCGCTATCCTGGGCAACACCCTGGCCAACGTGCTTTCGGCGGCCGGCTATGATGTGGAGAAGGAGTACTACGTCAACGACGCCGGCAGCCAGATGGACGCCTTTTACCGCTCCCTCTACGCCCGCTACCAGCAGGCTTTAGGGGCTGACGCCGAGATGCCCGCCGACGGCTACCTGGGCGACTATATCACTGACCTGGCCAAAGAAATCCTCGCTGAGGAGGACGAACGGTTCCTGTCTCTGCCACCGGAGAAAGCCGTCCCCCAGCTCGGCAAAATAGGCCTGGCCAAGATGATAGACCAGATAAAGGGCGATTTAGAGCTTCTGGGGGTCAGCTTTGACGTCTGGTTCAGCGAGCAGAGCCTTTTCGACAACAGCCAGTATAAGCAGGTGATGAAGCTCCTGCGCGATGGCGGCTACATTGCCGAGAGGGAGGGTGCCACCTGGTTCGTCTCCACCGCCCTGGGCGAGGACAAGGACAACGTGGTGGTGCGCAGCGACGGCTCGCCGACATATTTCGCCACCGATATCGCCTATCACTATAACAAGTTCATCGAGAGGAAGTTCGACAGGGTAATCAATATCTGGGGAGCCGACCACCAGGGGCATATCTCCCGGATGAAGGCGGTGGTGCAGGCGCTGGGCATTACCCCGGAGCGCCTGGTGGTGATAATCTCGCAGATGGTCACTCTCTCCCGCGGCGGCGAGCTGGTCAAGGTCTCCAAGCGCAGCGGCGATATAATAACCCTGCGCGAGGTGATAGAAGAAGTCGGCGCCGATGCCTGCCGCTTCTTCTTTGCCGCCCGCTCCGCCGACAGCCAGATGGACTTTGACCTTGAATTGGCCAAGAAGCAGTCGGCGGATAACCCGGTCTACTATGTCCAGTACGCCCACGCCCGCATCGCCAGCATAATGCGCTTGGCCAAAGACAGGAAGATTGACTACGCCGACGGCGATGTCTCCCTGCTCACCACCGAGCCGGAACTGACCCTGATTCGCCGGATGCTGCTGCTGCCGGAGATGGTCGAGGTGGTCACCCAGACCCTAGAGCCCCACCACCTGGCCTACTACGCCCAGGAGCTGGCCACCGTCTTTCACAGCTTCTACAAGCAGTGCCGCGTCGTCTCCGATGATGAGGCGCTATCCAAAGCCCGTCTTAAATTAGTGGCCGCCGCCAGGCTAACCCTGGCCAGGACGCTGCACCTTATGGGCATGACCGCCCCGGACAAGATGTAAAGGCCTTACCGCCCCTCCCCTTTATATTTCTTGACCATCTCTTTATATATTTCGGGCGCTTTCTCCACCCACCACAACTGCTCTTTGGTCGCCTTGCCCATAACTTTTCCCGGGACACCGGCCACGAAGGAGCCTTCCGGTATCTTGGCCCCCTCCCTGACCAGGCAGCCGGCGGCGATGATGCAAGAGTCGCCGATTTCGCTATCGTGCAGGATGGTGGCGTTCATCCCGATGAGCACCCTGTTGCCGATACGGCGGCAGTTGAGCACCGCCCCGTGGCCGATGTGAACGTTGTCGCCGATGGTCATCTTCTCCCGGTAGCCGGGTTCATTCGGCGTCCCGGAGTGGAGGACGCAGTTGTCCTCAATAGCGGTGTTGTTGCCGATTCTGATGCTGCCGAAGTCGGCCCTGATTACCGCCCCCGGCCAGACGCTGGAGTTCTCCCCGATTTCCACCTCCCCGATGATATAGGCAGCCTCGCTGATGAAGGCGGAATCGGCTATCTTGGGCTTTTTATCCCCCAGGCTTCTTATCATTCTTACCCCCTCAGATTCGCTAGTATTATAGGCTCAGGCGGGGGTCAATTCAAATCTATGGCTAGCGACCTGGCACGGCATATATCTGTGTCCCCAATATCGGCAGTTCACCCGGTACTATCTTTTTGACCGGAGTGCCCTGCTGGCGCACTTCTGTCACGAGTTCGGCTACTGGCTGTTCCCTCAGGCCTAGTAACTGAAAGGCATCCACTATTATATAATCAACCCCTTCTTCCGTCTGATATTTAATGACAGTTTCCGGCGGCTGCCTGAGCACGAATAGAAGCCCGAAGGTATCAAATTCAAGGCTCGATGCCAGCTTGGGGGATAGGGCTGGTACTATCGGGTTCAGGGAGTAGACTTTCTTGGCTCCGACCTCCTCTAAATAACTTAGAGTCTGGCGGTAGGTCTCCTCTTCGTAGGTCATTTTCCCCGGCCCCATGAAATTGTACTGGTGCATAAGAGTTACCGTACCAGCAATCGAGGCCAGAATCACCAGCAGGGCGACTATTAAGCCAGCGCTCTTCATTGCGGTTTGCCTCGTTATTCTATTAGCCAATAATTTCATGTCCAGACGCGGTGCAAAGGATGCCATCGCAAACAGTGCGAAGATAAAAGCAGAGGTAAAGTACCTTACCTCCCCGAAAGGGTCGAAGGTGGCACACAACGGTATCGACACAAATAATGCCGCCAGCAGGAAGATATTGGCCCTGGTAAATTGCCTTCTGATTAGCAGCGCCAGAAAAACGGCCAGCGGAAATACCAGGCTCAAAGTATTTACGGTGTCCGTCGGTGACCCTGAGCTCATAAATCTGAATCTGGCGATGATTGTCCCCATGGTATCGGTGACCCGGTAGCCGAGCTGGGCTAGCAGCGTCTGGTTTAAGAACTGTTGGGGGCTGGTCGCGATAAAGAAGCCGGTAACTAGAAAGAAACCGGCCACAATTCCGGCCACCAATAACCCCAGCTCACGGCTGCACAGCCCGCCGGGGACCAACCTCCAGGACTGCCAGTGCCCTGCCATGGCCAGAATAATTATACCCAGCGTAAATCCGATAACCGCCGGAACAAGGGTAAACTTGGTCGATAGTGCTAGCCCCAGAAACAACCCGCTGAACAGCAGACGGTTTTTATGTTTTCGCTCAACTATGTAGTCAGCCGCCAGATAGAGGGCCAGAAGAATCAGCAGTATTGCCAGCGGTTCCTGGACAGCCCGGTACCAGAGCAGGAAAAACCCGGGGAAAACAGCGAAGAGGGCCGCGGTGAGCAGGCCAGCAATCGGGTTATAGAGCCTTTTAACAATCAGGTAGGCTAAGACCACGCAGGCCAGGAATATTATGACCGATAAGTACCTGCCGTAGAAAAAGTTGTAGCCGAATATCTTGTATATACCTGCCAGCAGCAGGTCATATAACGGCGGATGAACCAGAGGGAAGTCCCGGTAGGGCAGGAACCCCTGTGAGATAAAACGCCCGCCTATCGAGTAAGCGCCCTCATCGTAGTCGTATATCCACTTGAACAGGTGCTGTATATGCCATAGCCTGAGATAGGTCCCAACCGCCAGGATGAGAAGCAAAATCTGGATTTTCCTGTCTTTCAGGCTCCTTATCATTATTACACCCTTAAATCCTCCCCATTATAAGCCCCGCCCCCCGCTTTTAAAAGTTCGCCTATCCTACCTTGTCCTGCTCTCCCTCTTTGTGCTAAACTTGCCTGTTGAAGGAGGACCAGTTGAAAAAGCGTGTTTTTTCCGGCATCCAGCCGACGGGCTCTCTCATGATAGGCAACTACCTGGGGGCGATACAGAACTATGTCAGGCTCCAGGAGGACTACGACTGCGTCTACTGTATCGTTGACCTCCACGCAATAACCATTCCGCAGGACCCGGTGGTTCTGAAAGCCAGGATTCGCGAGGTGACCGGCCTGCTCCTGGCCGCCGGCATCGACCCGAAACGCGCTATCCTTTTCGTCCAGTCCCACGTCAGCGCCCATAGCGAGCTGGCCTGGATTTTGAACTGCTTTATCCCGATGGGCTGGATGCAGCGGATGACTCAATTCAAGGAGAAATCAGCCCGGCACAAGGAGCAGGTGAGCGTGGGTCTTTTCGACTACCCGGCGCTGATGGCCGCCGATATCCTGCTCTACGATACCGACGTCGTGCCGGTGGGTGAGGACCAGAAGCAGCACGTTGAACTGGCCCGGGATACGGCGCAGCGTTTCAACAGTATCTACGGGGAGACCCTTGTCTTGCCGGAGCCGTTTATCCCCGATATCGGCGCCCGCATCATGGGGCTGGATGACCCCACCAAGAAGATGAGCAAGAGCGAGACCGCCTCGGGGCACGCCATCAACCTCCTCGACCCCCCTGATGACATCCGCAACAAGATAATGCGGGCGACCACGGACTCTTTAAAGGAAATACGCTTCGACGAGAGCCGCCCCGGCATCTTTAACCTGCTGACCATCTACCAGCTTTTCACCGGGCAGGGCCAGAAGGAGATAGAGGCGCAGTTCGAGGGCAAGGGCTACAGCGATTTCAAGCAGGAGCTGGCCGAGGTGGTCATCGAGGGCCTGCGCCCCCTCCAGACCCGCTATAGGGAGCTTACCGCCGACCCCACCCGCATCGACTCCATCCTCACCGAAGGCGCCAACCGCGCCCGCCCGATAGCGGAGAGGGTTTTGAACGATGTCAGGAAGAAGGTGGGGCTGGGCTAGCTTTTTCCCTTAAGCCCCGCCCCCCATCGTCTATCTTCCCATACCCTCCCGCCCAAAAGGTTTCACCTCTAAAACTCTCTAGCCCCCCACGTTGTCTTCTTTTGTAAAGGGGGATTAGGGGGTGGTAATTAGCCACCCCCCTCTACTATTGGTGCTTATTTTGGTGAGTAGTTGGAGTAAAAATGTAGAGCGACTGTTTTGTACATGTTGTCCCAGTGATTTTCATCCTTGCCGATTGGATTAGGTTTTCTGCCGTAGATTACGCTGGTCTTGTACGTTGTCGTTACAAGATCGGGTGCTACTTCATCAAAAAATGCCTTCACCTTATCGAGAGATTTCAATTTCCACGAGTAGACATTTTCGCCAGGCTTTTGCTCAACCAAGAATCTCAGTGCCCCTAGCATGGGGTACAAAGCTCCGTCATATAGTTTGTAATTCCTTACCTCACCCGTGAAGATGTATGGATAGGTACCTCTTTTTTTCGTAGCATATACCCCTTTCATGGCAGCTGCCCTACCCTTCATTTCCTCATTGTACCGTTCTCTACTTCGGATATTTACATAGTCGTACAAACGCAGAATGTCTATTAAGATCGGCTTAAGCATCTTAAATGAGGCTGGGTCTTCCTTGTACAGTTCCAAACACCTTGCCTTTGAGAAATACGCTTCCCTGGGATGCTTCCCATCCGTATAGGGAAACTTGTTAACGTTGAATAGAGTCAGGAGGCCAAGTATCTCTCTAATGTCGTATTCCTTATCCTCGTTCTGCTTGTAAGATATGTGATCACCGAATTCTGTTTTCTTGAGAGTTTCTTTAATCCAATCGAACTCATGTTCCAAGTTCATCAGGCTGGTATCATCAACCTGAACTGCGGTGTTAAGCCCACCAGTTATTTCTGGCCCCATATCCTGTGGCACACCAGTAAGGACTTCGAATTTAATATACTGCCCTTCTGGGCATGTTTCTTCAGCTTTGGCCTTTAATATTATTTCGTAAGTGTGTGCACCATCTGCAATACCATCGTCCTCTCCGAGATACAAGTCGACAATCTTTTTGTCCGTGTCGTTGTATTCGACATGATGGGCTAAGATTGTTATACCTTTGTTTTTCAAGTGAAAGGACAGATCATCTGTGTTATCCAAGCTCTCTCTCACTTTTTTATAGATGCCCTTATCTATACGCTGTTCTCTCGGGTTTGGTGCTTTGGAGATATTTTCAGGAATATCTATGGCTCGGCTTAGAAGGACATGATGCTCAATATTTAACGTGTTGCCATCTGAACTTTTGTTTAGTGGGTCTGGATAGCGGCGTGAGTATTCAGCTTTTATAGTTACTTTATCTAGGTTATTGTTTTTCATTGTTTTCTCCTCTTAGTTTTCGTTTTTCCAAACCTGAAACTTATTCCCCCCGTCCGGGGCCTAAAACAAAAACCCACACTCAAAAATAAAGTGTGGGTCAATTAAAGCATATTCATCTGTCCATCACCTCCTTCTCAGGTCATCCGACCTACCAAGGCAAATCGGCGAGTCCACGCCTTAAACCTAACTATACACTAAGTGCTCCTTTCTGTCAAGCTTTCCCACACCTCTTCACAAACCGCCCCATCCTCTTTAGCGCCTCTTCTATATCGTCCATCGAGGTGGCGTAGCAGCAGCGGACATAGCCCTCCCCGCACTCCCCGAAGGCGGTGCCGGGGACGACGGCCACCTTTTCCTCCATGATGAGCCTTTCGGCGAACTCCTCGGAGCTAAGTCCCGTTGCCTTGATGGAGGGAAAGGCGTAGAAGGCGCCCCTGGGCTCGAAGCAGGGCAGGCCGATTTTGTTCAGGCCCCTGACCATGAAAAGCCGCCGCCGGTTATAGTCGGCGACCATCTCGGCCACGCTGCCGTCGCCGGACTTTAGTGCCTCGATGGCGGCCACCTGCCCCATGGTGGGGGCGCACATGATGGTGTACTGGTGAATCTTGAACATGGTGCCGATAATCTCCCTGTTGGCGGCGGCATAGCCAATGCGCCAGCCGGTCATGGCGTAGGCCTTGGAGAAGCCGCCAAGGAGTATGGTGCCCTCCTTCATGTGGGGTAGGGTGGCAAAGCAGGTGTGCTCCACGCCGTAGACCAGGCTGGAGTATATCTCGTCGGAGATTACTATCAACTTATGGCGTTTGGCGACCTCGGCGATTTCGGCTAGCTTTTCCCGGCTCATCACCGCGCCGGTGGGGTTGGCCGGGTAGCCGATGAGTATGGCCTTGGTGTTATCGGTGACCCGCTTCTCGATGTCCTCGGCGCTCAGCTCGAAGCCGTCCTTCTCGCTGGTGGGCACCATCACTGGCCTGCCACCGGCCAGCGTCACGCAGGAGCTGTAGGAGACGTAGCTGGGGTCGGCCATGATGACCTCGTCGCCGGGGTCGATGACGGCCCTGGTGGCTAAATCCACCCCTTCACTCACCCCCACCGTGATAAGCAGCTCGGTGGCGGGGTCGTAGTCAAGCCCGTATTTATCTTTGAGGTGGCGGGAAAGCTCCTGGCGCAGCTCGGGCATGCCCAGGTTGGAGGTGTACATGGTCTGCCCCTTCTCCAGCGAGTATATCGCCGCCTCGCGGATGTGCCAGGGGGTGGCGAAGTCGGGCTCGCCCACCCCCAGCGAGATGACCTCCTCCATGGAGGCGACCAGGTCGAAAAACTTTCTTATCCCGGAAGGGCTAATCTGGCTTACCCGCTTTGAGGTCACACAGCGCCTTTTTCTTGGCATATTATGAAGTCTCCTAGAGGATTACCGGCTGCCGCTTGGTCTCCTCGCCGCCGGCCAGGATTTCGCCGTCCTCTTTGTATCTTTTGAGCATGAAGTGGGTGGTGGTGCCCTGCACCCCCTCGATGAGGGCGACCTTCTGGGTGACGAAGTTGGCCACCTCCTGCATGGTCTTAGCCGTCACTAGCACCAGCAGGTCATAGGTGCCCGACAGCAGGTAGACCGAGCGGGCTTCGGGGAAGCGGTAGATACGCTCGGCCAGGGCGTCAAAGCCGACGTCTCGCTGCGGGGTCACATTAACCTCGATGAGGGCGCTTACCTGCTCATTCCCCACCTTTTCCCAGTTTATTACGGTCTTATACTTGATGATGGTTCGGTATTTTTCCGCCTTCTTGATGGCTTTGCTGACCTCGGCGGGGGTGGAGTTGGTCATGGTGGCTATCTTGGCCGGGGTAGTCTTGGCGTCGTTTTCCAGTATCTTTAGGATTTCGTTTAACATAGCTCCGCTCCTTATTTCTTGGGGTTTATTATAGCATAGCTGGTTAGATTTGTTTTATTTAGGCATCACCTCCGCCTTTTTAAGGCTTATTTCGTATAAGGGTGAATTGTGGGTCTAGAATACAAGTGTAGGTTATGCGATGGGAAGAACCCTGCGCGTGGTGTCCGCCGGGGTGAATTTCCTGTTATTTCGGTTTTTTTATTTTCCCCGCAGCCCCGCCCCCCATCGTCTTTCTTCCCATACCCACCCGCCCAAAAGGCTGCGCCTCTTAGACTTTCCTTTGTCCCGCCCCTCTTGGACTCGCCTTTTAGTGCCCCGTGTCACACAAGGAAGGCTCAAAGAAACCTAACTGCCCCTTGCATGGGATAAATGATTCGTACTTCACGGGATTTGCCAATACAAAGCCATAGGGGCCGGTAAACCAAGGTGAGGTAGAGCTAGTCACACAGTCTACAATATCAACCTCACCGATGATACCCTCGCGGGGTAATTCACGACTGTGAAACGTAAGCTCTTCAATTGGTCCTGTTCCTTTCTCTCTAAGCCAGAATAGAGCGTTATCATCAAAGCGCTTGCCAGCGTGAATGTAAATCCTTCCCCTGAAGTTAGTCGCCCAAGAGCGGTTTTCTATGTTCTTGTAACCCTCAGCTATCAGCCACACCCAAGGTTGTCTTATGCTTAATGCCTTCATAGCATTCCCCTTGCTAATATTAGATGTCAGGCTTCTGCTTATGCCACTCCGTAGCCTGCTCGTAGGCGTAGGCGACTCTTAATATAGCTTCCTCACCGAAGGGCTTGCCGATGAGCTGCATGCCGATGGGCAGGCCGCCAGCGAAGCTGGCGGGGATGGAGATGCCGGGCACGCCGGCGATGTTGATGGGCAGGGTGCAGACATCACTAAGGTACATCTGCACCGGGTCGTCCAGTTTCTCGCCGAGTTTAAAGGGAACGGTGGGGGAGGTGGGGGTTACCAGGGCGTCGTATTTCTGGAAGGCCTGGTCGAACTCGCGCCGGATGAGGGTACGTACCTTCTGGGCCTTGAGGTAGTAGGCGTCGTAGTAGCCGGCGGAGAGGGCGTAGGTGCCGAGCATAATTCGCCGTTTGACCTCCTCGCCGAAGCCGTACTGCCTGGTCTTTTCCATGGCGTCCCACATGCTGTCGGCCTCCTGGTAGGAGAAGCCGTACTTGACCCCGTCGTAGCGAGCCAGGTTGGCCGAGGCCTCCGAGGGGGCGATGATATAGTAGACGGCCAGGGCGTGGGGGGTGTGGGGGAGGGTTGCCTCCCAATCTATTTCAGCCCCCAGTTCCTCCAGCTTTTTGATGGACTCTTTTAAGGCCTTCTCTACCTCAGCCTGCATCCCCTTGACGAAATACTCTTTGGGCACGCCCAATTTAAGCCCCTTGAGGTCGGTGCTCAAAGCCTGGGTGTAGTCGGGGACGGGCTGGGGCACCGAGGTTGAGTCCCTGTTGTCGAAGCCGGCGATGGCGTTCATCACCAGGGCGCAGTCGGTGACGTCCTTGGTCAGCGGGCCGATCTGGTCAAGCGAGCTGGCGAAGGCGACCAACCCGTAGCGGCTGACCCTCCCGTAGGTGGGCTTTAGGCCGACCACGCTGCAGAAGCCGGCGGGCTGCCTTATACTGCCGCCGGTGTCCGAGCCTAAGGCGTAGATGCCCTCGTCGGCGGCCACCGCCACCGCCGAGCCGCCGCTGGAGCCGCCTGGAACGCGCTCTAAGTCCCAGGGGTTGTGGGTGGGGAAGAAGGCGGAGTGCTCGGTGGAAGAACCCATGGCGAACTCGTCCATGTTGGCCTTGCCGATGGTCACTGCCCCCAGCGAGTTTAATTTTTCGACCACGGTGGCATCATAGGGGGGGACAAAATTCTGAAGCATCTTGGATGAGCAGGTGGTCTTTATCCCTTTGGTGCAGAGGACGTCCTTGATTACCACCGGCACGCCGGTGAGGGGCTTTATATCGCCCCTGGCGATGCGCTTATCGGCCTTTTCGGCCTGTTTTAGGGCCAGATCCTCGGTAACGGTAACAAAGGCCTTGACCTTCGGTTCCACCTCTTTAACCCGCTTCAGGCAGGCTCTGGTCAGCTCCACCGAGGACAGCTTTTTATCTTTTAGTAACTGGTGTGCTTCATTGATGGTCAACTGGTTATTTTTAACTGGCAACTCTATTATCCTTAGCCTCCTTCCAGCTTTCTCCGCCTTCCCAGAACAGGAATGCCACGATTACTAACCCCACTGTCGGGTCTGCCTGCCAGAGACCAAAAAGGTAGTTTACTCCCAAGCCCAGCAGCAGGGCCAGGGAAAGGAAAGCGCAGGCCAGCGTCTCCTTAGAGTCGGCGACCAGTGCCCGGCTGTTTATTGCTTGTCCAGTTTTGTATTTCTGCCACATTAATAAAGGCATGACAACTATCGAAACCACCGCTATTATGATCCCCCCTAGAGAAGGCTCGGGAATTTCGGCCAGCACCAGCTTATTTATGGATTCAAATAGGATATAGAATCCGAGTATAAAGAAGGTGATGGCAACGAACCTGGTTGCCCTCTTTTCCAGTCTCTCCTCGGCCTCTTCCGATATTTTCCCATGGCGTCTCAGTCGCCAGATCAGAACCCCGCCGGACAGCGATTCGACGATACTATCAAGTCCGAATCCGATTAAGGCGATGCTGCCGGCGATAGCTCCGAGTATAATCGAGGCAGCGGCCTCAAGGATATTATAAGCAATGGTAAAGTACTCAAGCCAAAGGCCTTCGTGTATGGTCAGCCGGTGCGATGTCATTCCAGCACCGCCTTCACCCGGAAGTACTCCCCCTCTTTTTTGGGGGCGTTGGCCAGGACCTGCTCCGGCGGCAGCGATTTGGCCACCTGGTCGTCTTTGGTCACGTTCTGGAGGGGGTTGGGCTGGGCGGTGGGGGGGATATCGGTGGTGTCCACCTGCTGCAGTATCTCGAAGTTCTCCAAGATGTCGGACAGCTGCTCGCGCAGCCTTTCCACGTCTTCGTCGGTGACGCCCACCCGGGCCAGTTTGGCAATATGCAGTACTTCTTCACGGCTTAGCTTCATAATGGGCTAATTATAGCACTGGCATTCGAGGGCAGGCAACAAAAGGGGGTCACTTTGATAAAAATCCTCCCCCACCCTGCTATAATAAAACCAAGATGACCACCCGCCTGATAGTAGCCATAGTAACCACCCTCATCGAGGAGGCGGCGCTGGCGGCGGTAGTGCTCTGGGTCCTGCCCGCGCTGGGGATAAACCTGCACATCGGCGTCCTCGTCGCTCTGATGGCGGCGCTGGCCGCCTACGCTATCACCACCTACCGTCTGGGCAGCCGCGCCCTGGCCAGGAAGCCGGTGGTCGGCCTGAGCGATATGGTCGGTGTTAAGGGCAGGGCGGTCAGCGATCTGGCTCCGGAGGGTACCGTCAGGATAAAGGGGGAACTGTGGGAGGCGAGAGCGGAAGGCAGGAGGATAAGCGCCGGCACCGATGTTGTCGTGGTCGGGCAGGGGGGGCTTAAGCTGATCGTAAGGCGGGAAAGGCCTTCCGGGAAGACTTAAGGATTAGTTGACATAACCGGGAAAGCCCGGGCTTCGGTATTAAGCCTGCGCCGGTAGGCAAAAGATACGATGAGCAGGACTACCCCTACCCCGGCCAGCACCAGGCTGTACAGCCCCAGGGGGGACAGGATGTCAGCTATTAGCTGGGGCAACCAACTCTGAAGGTAGACCGGCACCTGAGGCAGGACTGACTGTGTCCCGATGACATAGTTGGCCAGCCAGACGCTACCGTAGCTGACGATGCCGCAGCTGAGGAAAGTGGCGCCCAGAGAGCGGGTGCTGCCTCTAACCTCGTGGTTTATCAGTATAATGACCAGAATCAGAAAGAGGATAAAGCCAATAAGGGCATAGTAAACGGTGTCGAAGTGGCTGACAATCTGCCTCAGCTGGTCAATCTGGGCCATGTTCTGCGGGCCGAGCCACGCCTCGTTAAGCACGAAAGACGACGGTATCTGGGCATAGAACGGCTCTAGATAACGCTCTATCGTGGCAGGGGGCAGGTCGGTAAGCCCCGGCGGCGGCGAGGTTATCACCGACTGGCTGATGTTATTTTGTAGCTGTTCTTTTACCGGCTCCAGCGGGATTACCACGCTTAAACTTTGGCTCTTTCCCTCCAGGTAGTCATAGAAGGAGTAGGTAATCTTTTTAATCTGCTCGTTGATCCACGGTTTCAGGTCGGTGATGGTCTCGTCTACCGCCCCGGTAAAGGACGCTTCTATGGGCAGCATGGTGGGGACGGTCGCCTGGGACAGTATCTGGCCGCTAACAATATCCTTGGCCAGTGAGGCGGTATCGAGCTTTTCCAGTTGAGAGGCGGTGAAATCTGGGTTGAGAAAGGTCTGGTTGATGGTGAACATCAGCCCGAAAAAGGATAGGGAGAGAAATAAAAGGATGCCCAGCACAGCCAGCCCGAAGGCTTTAAAAAAGTTCATTTGGAAAAATTTTAGCCCCCGGAAGGCGGCATCTCAACGGTCATGGTACTAATTAACTACTCATTGGGCAGAAGCGGTTCAGGCCCGCTAGCCTAGCCGCTCCCGATATGGTGACACCGTAGAACACCACCGGCTTGGTTATCCCGAACTGCCCAATGGTGCCGTTGACGATGGTGGTGCCGGTGACCAGGGCGATATCGCACCAGTCCAGGTTCTCCCCGGTCTGGGCGGGGTCGTCTACAGTTATCCCGAACCTCTCCCGGCCGATGTTCTCCGCGTCCATGTCGGTTACCCGCAGCTCGAACCTCCCGGCCAGCGCCTCCACCATTCTGGGCTGAAAGCCGACCATAGCTATCTTGGGCTGGCCGTAGTTTGTCTCGATGTATTTTACCAGCTCAAGGCTGCATTCCCTCGGCTGATTATCTTTACAGTGCACCGTATGGTCTATCATCCCCAGCTGCCTCATCACGGCGTTGAGGCTGGAGATAAACACCGCCCGGCGGAAGTTGTTTTTTAGCTCCATAGCGGCGATGTCAGCCAGCCGCCCGCTGAAGTTACCGTAGCGGTCAGTGAAGGCCTGCCCTTTAGCTTCCCTGAACTCGGCCTGCATCAGCCGCTCCACCCCTTTAACTATCGGGTAGTCTCTGTCCTCTGGATTGCCGATGGCCTGCTCCGGGGAGAGGGCGGCCGCCCGGACGATGACCTTCTCCCCCTCAAGCTCGTTCTCTTTTATCAGCTTGATGAATTTTCCCCTGATGGTCTGGTACAGTTTGCTCTCCATACTGTAATGTTACTAGATATAGGGTGGCTGTGTCTATTTCTTGCTTTAAGTCTTTTGGGTTGCTATGATAACCAGCGTGGCCAAACGCAGAATCGACAGCCTGCTGGTGGAGAGGGGCCTGGCGGAGAGCCGGGCCAAAGCCCAGGCCCTGGTCATGGCCGGCGAGGTGGTTATGGGGGGCAAGACCGTTATCAAGCCGGGGATGCTGGTAGCCGAAGATGCGGAGATTACCGTCCTCCAGCCGCCCCCTTTCGTCAGCCGGGGTGGCATTAAGCTCGACTACGCCCTTGACCGGTTTCAGCTAGATGTCTCCTCTAAAATAGCCGCCGATATCGGCGCCTCTACCGGCGGCTTTACCGACTGCCTGCTTAAACGCGGGACGGGTCGTGTCTATGCCATAGATGTCGGCTACGGCCAGCTTGACTACCGCCTGAGGCGGGACAAAAGGGTGGTGGTCCTGGAGCGGGTGAACGCCCGCTACCCCATCTCGCTACCGGAGAAGGTTGACCTGGCCACCGTTGACCTTTCTTTTATCTCGGTGGAGAAGGTGATACCCTCGGTAGTCCAGCTGCTCAACGACGATGGCTATCTGCTGGTTTTGCTCAAGCCGCAGTTTGAGGCCAGGCGCGGCGAGGTGGGCAAGGGTGGTGTAATCAAAAAGCCGCTGGTGCACGCCCGGGTGCTGGGGCGGTTTATCGCCTGGGTGGCCGACCACGGCTTCAGGCTGGGGGGGCTGGTGGCCTCGCCGATAGTGGGCGCCGAGGGCAATACCGAGTTTTTCCTCCTCCTGAGGCTGGCCTGGTGAAAATCGAGCCGGTTATACTTAAGGTGGACGGCATAACTATCGCCGGGCGGCTCTATCTCCCCGAGGGTAAAGCGCCCTGGCCTATGGTCTGCGCCTGCCACGGCATCCCCGCCGGCATACCCGACCCCAACGACCGGGGCTATGCCTCGCTGGCGGAGCAGGTCTCCGGGCACGGTTTTGCCGTTTTTATCTTTAACTTCCGGGGGGCCGGGGCCAGCGGCGGCAACCTGAATATGCCGGGCTGGGCCAGGGACCTCAGAGCGGTGGTTGCCTACCTGGTAGCTTTACCTGAGGTGGATGAGTCTTGTCTTTGTCTGCTGGGTTTCAGCGCCGGGGCGGCGGTCTCGGTCTATCTGGCGGCACAGGACGAGCGGGTATCTGCGGTGGCGGCCTGCGCCTGCCCCGCCGAGTTCGACCTCTTTAGCAAAAATGATGACCCCCGTTCTTTGATTGACCACTACCGTGAAATCGGTGCCATCCGGGATGATGATTTTCCCGCTTCCCCACAAGAGTGGTTGAGGGGCTTCGAGATAGTTAAACCAATCGACTATATAGATAGGATTTCTCCCCGCCCCCTGCTGCTGGTGCACGGCAGCCGTGATGAGGTCGTTGACATCAGCCATGCCCGCCGGCTCTATGCCAAGGCCGGCCAGCCCAAGCAGCTGGTCATTATTGAGGGGGTGGGACACCGCCTGAGGCACAGCCAACAGGCGATGGCGGTGGTTATAGACTGGTTGAAGACACTCCTAAAATAAATTGACCTCCAGGCAGGGACTAGGTTATAATTAAATTGCGAGGCAGGCAGAGTTGCACGAAAGTTGCGGCGTTTTTGGTGTTTACGCCCCTGGCGAAGATGTAGCTCGGCTTACCTTTTTTGCTTTGTTCGCCCTCCAGCACCGCGGCCAGGAGAGCGCTGGCATCGCCACCAGCGACGGTAATCGGCTCCAGGTTGATGCCAGGATGGGACTGGTCTCCCAGGCGTTTGACGAGGCCTCATTAAGCCGGCTTACCGGTGATTTTGCCATCGGTCACAACCGCTACTCCACCAGGGGCTCCAGCCGCAAGGCCAACGCCCAGCCCCTTCTGGTGGGCAGAGACTCCAGTTCTATCGCTATCGCCCACAACGGCAACATCGTCAACGCCGAGCACCTTCACCAGGAGCTCTCCGACCAGGGCTATGTCTTCAATACCTCCACCGATACCGAGGTTATCGCCAACCTCATCCTCTCCTCGCCGGAGAAGCGCTGGGAGGACCGGATACGCTACGCCATGCACCGCCTCCAGGGGGCCTACTCCCTGGCCCTGCTCACCGAGGACACCCTTTACGGCGTTCGTGACCCCTTCGGCGTCCGCCCCCTCTGCCTGGGTAAGCTCAACGGCGGCTGGGTTATCGCCTCGGAGAGCTGCGCCCTCGACCATATCGGCGCCAGTTTCATCAGGGAGATTGAGCCCGGCGAGATTGTCTCTATCTCCAAGGACGGGGTCAAGAGTGAGCGGGAGGAGATAGAGAGAAAAGCCATCTGTATCTTTGAGTATATCTACTTCGCCCGCCCCGATTCGGTGATTAACAGCCGCCTGCTCTACCCGGCGCGGCAGGCGATGGGCGAGGTTCTGGCCCAGGAGCACCCGGTTGAGGCCGACCTGGTTATGGGCGTGCCTGATTCGGCGACCGCCGCCGCTATTGGCTACTCCCGTTATTCGGGGATACCGCTCTGCGAGGGCCTGCTCAAGAACCGCTATGTAGGCCGCACCTTCATCGAGCCCGACCAGCGCATCAGGGACCTCGGCGTTAAGCTGAAGTTTAACCCCCTCCCCCAGCTGCTGAGCGGCCAGCGCCTGGTGGTTATTGACGACAGCATTGTCCGAGGCACCACCACCCCCAAAATAGTTGAGCTCTTGAGGAGAGCGGGGGCTAAAGAGGTACACGTACGCATCTGTGCCCCGCCCATCCGCTTCCCCTGCTTCTTCGGTGTAGACATGGCCACCCGCTGGGAGCTTATTGCCGCCCGGAAGACAGTGCCCGAGGTTAAGGACTTTATCGGTGCCGACTCCCTGGGCTACTTGAGCATCGACGGGCTGATTAAGGCGGTGGGCCTGCCCCGGGATGTCTTCTGTCTGGCCTGCTTCACCGGCGATTACCCGGTTCCGGTCCAGCTGGAGATGGACAAGCTGGCGCTGGAGTCCAAGCCCTCGGCCGATTACAGCCGCTTTGGCATAAAGTAGCCTTAAGCACACCGCTCTTCTTATGTGATTGCGTCCGGGTCAGCTTAAGTGTTATTATTTTCACCATCAGGAGGGCAAGCCGATTAAAGAGACCTATGCCGCCAGCGGGGTAGATATTGAGGTTGCCGCCAGGGCCAAGGAGCTGATTGCCCGGCAGGCCCGCTCCACCCAGCGCCCTGAGGTCCTCTCCGGCGTGGGCTTTTTCGGCGGGCTCTTTGAGTTCAAGGGCTATAGAGAGCCGGTTCTGGTCTCCAGCGTTGACGGGGTGGGCACCAAGCTCAAGCTGGCCTCGGCGCTGGGTAAGCATGACACCGTCGGCATTGATATCGTCAATCACTGCGTCAACGACATCCTCAGCTGCGGCGCCGAGCCTCTCTTCTTTCTGGACTATATCGCCGCCGGCAAACTGAACCCGGAGCAGGTAGAGGAGATTGCTAAAGGGCTGGCTTCTGCCTGTCTTGAGGCCGGCTGCGCCCTCATCGGCGGCGAGACGGCGGAGATGCCCGGCCTGTATTCCGGCGGGGACTATGACCTGGTCGGCTTTATTATCGGGGTGGTGGAAAAGTCCGGGATTATCTTGGGGAAGAAGATAGCCGCCGGCGATGCCATCATCGGCCTGCCCTCAAGCGGGCTGCACACCAACGGCTACTCCCTGGTCAGGAGGATTTTCGGCGAGACCAGAGCGGTGTTGAACAAACACTATCCAGAGCTGGGCCGCACCCTGGGCGAGGCGCTTCTGGAGCCCCACCGCAGCTACTACCGCCAGCTTAAGCCGCTGCTTTCGGTTGTTAAGGGATTGGCCCATATCACCGGCGGCGGCCTCATTGGTAATGTTCCCCGCGTCCTACCCGAAGGCCTGGCGGCTAACTTTGACAGCCAAAGCTGGTCGATACCTCCAATTTTTGAGCTTATTCAAAAGCGGGGCAACGTTGACCGTGACGAAATGTATAAAGTCTTTAATATGGGCATCGGCATGGCTGTAATCTGTGCTAAGGGCGATGTTGCCAGTATTACTAGGGCACTGCCCGAGGCCAAAGTTATCGGTGAGGTGGTAAAGCAGAAAGGAAAGGCGAGGGTGGTTATAAACTAGAAGGAGATGGTCATGCGAGCTATTGTCAGTGTCTCGGATAAAACAGGGGTGGCCGATTTCGCCAGGGGCTTGAGCCAGCTCGGCTTTGAGGTGTTCTCCACCGGCGGCACCAAGAAGGCGCTGGCCGAAGCTAAAGTTCCGGTAAAGAGCATCTCCGAGATTACCGGCTTTCCCGAGATTCTGGACGGGCGGGTGAAGACGCTGCACCCGGTGGTCCACGGCGGCATCTTGGCCAACCGCAAGATAGCCGCCCACATGGAGGAGCTGAAAAAGCATAAAATCGAAGAGATCGACCTGGTGGCGGTCAACCTCTATCCCTTCGTCCGGACGGTAGCCAAGGAGGGGGCTACTCTCGACGAGGCGCTGGAGAATATCGACATCGGCGGGCCGACCATGATCCGAGCGGCCGCCAAGAACTTCCTCAGCGTCATCGTGGTGGTTGACCCCGCCGATTATCCGCTGGTACTGGAAAAGCTAAAAGGTGGAGGCCTTGACATGCCTGAGCGCAAGAGGCTGGCGCAGAAGGCCTTCCAGCACACCGCGGTCTATGACACCGCCATCGCCCGGTATCTCAGGAAAGATATGGAGGGCTTCCCTGAGGATATGACCATCGCCCTCAAGAAACGCTACGGCCTCCGCTACGGTGAGAACCCCCACCAGCCCGCCGCCTTCTACGCCGAGCCGGCGGTGGGTGGGGCGGTGGACACCGGCATCACCTGGGCGGAGCAGCTGGGGGGCAAGGAGCTTTCCTTTAACAATATTCTGGATGCCGACGCCGCCTGGGGGGCGGTGACTGACTTCGCCGCGCCCACGGTGGCCGTTGTCAAGCATACCAACCCCTGCGGGCTGGCCAGCTACGACGATATCGCCGAGGCCTACCGGCGCGCCTTCAGTGGCGACTCAGTGGCCGCCTTCGGCGGCATTGTCGCCTCAAACCGGACAATTACGCTGGCCATGGCTGAAGCGATGAAGCCGGTCTTCTACGAGATAGTCATCGCCCCGGGATACGAGCAAGAGGCGTTAAAGCTGCTCCAGCGCAAGAAGGACTTAAGAATTCTGCTAACCCCCCTGCCGCCGGACTATGGTAAAGCGCCGGCGGGCTACCTAGATTTCCGCCGGGTGAAGGGCGGCTTCCTCGTCCAGAAATCTGACTCGGTGCCGGAGACGAAGGTCAACCTGAAAACGGTGACTAAACGCCCGCCCACGCCGGAGGAGACCAGAGACCTGCTCTTCGCCTGGAGGGCGGTCAAGCACATCAAGTCCAACGCCATCGTGCTGGCCAAGGATAAGACGCTTTTGGGGATGGGGGCGGGACAGCCCAGCCGAATCATCAGCGCCCAGATAGCCATCAACAAGGCCGGGGATAAGGTCAAGGGCAGCGTCCTGGCCTCGGACGCCATGTTCCCCTTCTCCGATGTCGTCGAGGCGGCGGCTGAGGCCGGGGTAACCGCTATCGTCCAGCCCGGCGGCTCGATTCGGGACGAAGACTCAATCAAGGCGGCTGATAAGTCTAACATCGCTATGGTCTTTACCGGCGAAAGGCACTTCAGGCATTAGACTGATGGATAAGATGTTAATAATCTCTAAAGAGCAGGTGGAGAAGCTGATAGACAAGCTGGCCGACCAGGCTAGGTTTGACGAGTCAAAGGCGGAGCTGGAGAAGATGCTGGAGATAAAGTCGGCGCTGCTCTGGCGGGCCGCCGATGGCATCCAGCCCTGCTGCGGGACTTTCTGCGAGATAAGGACCTGCCTGGACTCGGAGGTCCAGGTCTTGCAGGAGGCGCTGGATGCCCTCAATAAAAGGGATATTGATAAGACAACGTCCCTTCTCAAAGACTATATAAAATATCTGGAGATGCTGGAGCCGTAGAGGCCAGGAGGAAAACGATGGCTAACGCCGTTCTGGTGATAGATATGGTCAGGGGCTTTATGGAGGAGGAATATCCCCTCTACTGCGGGGAGAGGGCCCGGCACATCATCCCTAATGTCCAGCGCCTGCTGGAGAGGGAACTGGCTAAGGGCTCTAAGGTATTCTTCGTCTGCGACCACCACGCCCCTGATGACGAGGAGTTCCAGCAGTTCCCTCCCCACTGCATCGAGGGCACCGCCGAGGCCGAGGTCATCCCCGAACTGGCCAAATACCAGGGTGAAGTAATCCCAAAGAGGCGTTACAGCGCCTTTTTTGGTACCAGCCTTGAGGAGAAGCTTAAAAAGTTAGGGCCGGATAAGCTGATTGTCTGCGGTGTCTGCACCGAAATCTGCGTCTGCCACACCGTCTCCGACGCCCGCAACCGCGACTACAGGGTGGAGGTGCCGGTTGACAGTGTTGCCTCCTCCGACGAGGCGGCCCACCACTTCGCCCTGGGGCATATGGAGAGGGTGCTGGGGGCCAGGCTGACCAGCCCGGCGGCTAAGCCGCCTAAGAAGGCTAAATTCGAGCCATCAGAAGCTGTCCTCTCCGGTGAGACGGCCGATGTCTATTTCTCCCGCACCCTTGAGGTGCTGCGCGCTGAGGGGCTTAACCCGGTGGCGACAATGGAGTTCTTCGCCAGCCGGGCCGGGGTGCTCTGCGGCATGGAGGAGGTCAAGGCGCTACTAGCCCGGGTTTTGCCTAAAGATAAAAGTGAGGTCTGGGCGCTGGCCGACGGTGACAGCATCAGTGAGAAGGATGTGGTGCTGCGCGTCACCGCCCCCTACCAGAGCTACAGCCTCTACGAGACGGCCATAGACGGCATCCTGGCCCACTGCAGCGCCTGGGCTACCGCCGCCCGCGAGTGCGTCGAGGCCGCCCAGGGGATACCCGTGGTCAGCTTCGGCGCCCGCCATGTCTATCCGGCCATAGCCGGTATAATGGACTATTCGGCTATCGTTGGCGGCTGCGCCGGTTGCTCCAGCGTGGCCGGGGCCAAGCTGGCCGGCATCGAGCCGGCGGGGACGATACCCCACGCCCTGATTCTGGTCATCGGGGACACGGTCAAGGCCACCCTGGCCTTTGATAAGCATATGCCCAAGGGTATCCCCCGCGTTTCCCTGGTGGATACCTTCAAGGACGAGGCCGAGGAGTCGGTGCTGGTGGCTAAGGCGCTGGGCGACAGGCTGGACAGCGTCCGTCTGGACACCCCTTCCGAGCGGGGGCGGGTTACCCCGGCCCTGGTCAAGGAGGTCAGGGCGCGGCTCGACCTGGCCGGTTTCAAGAAGGTCAAGATTTTCGTCAGCGGCGGCGTGAGCGTGGAGAGAATCAGGCAGTTCGTCGAGGCGGGAGCGCCGGTGGACGGTTTTGGCGTCGGCAGCTATATCACCGGGGCCAAGCCTATCGATATCACCGCTGACCTGCATGAGGTAGCCGGCAAGCCGATAGCCAAGCGGGGCCGGATTCCCGGCATTACCCCCAACCCTAGGCTCAAGCGGATAAAGTGAAAAGGAGGGACTCATGCTGACACTGATGGTCAACTTTTTCCTCTCCGGGTTTGTCTATCATGGCCTCCTGTGGCAACAGGCACTTTTGAGCATCGGTCTGGCTTTTGCCTTCGGCGCCGTCTGGTTTACTGCCTACTGGACGCCTATCCTCTGGAAACCCTGGGCCTGGGCGGTCCTGGCTGGCAGCGCCATCCTGAGCTGGATAGCGGTTTCGTTTATTCAGATTCCCCTCCAGCAGCTGACCGGCAACTTTCTGGTTGGTCGCTTTGGCATGCAGACCTACCAGAGCCTGATCCTGTTCATGGGCATACCGGGGATACTCCTCACTGGCCTGGTCCAGGAGGGCTCAAAGCTGGTGCCGGTGGTCGTCGTCTGGTGGCGCAAGGGCAGGAAGATTACCCCCAGGTTAGGGCTGGCCCTCGGGGCGGTGGCCGGGCTCGGCCTGGGCCTCCTTGAGGTGGTGTGGGTGCATAATAATGTCTTTATCTCGGGCTGGGGCTGGGCAACAGTGCAGAGCAGCGGGCTGATAGCGCTGGCCCCGTTCTGGGAAAGGTTCTTTACCATAGCCGCCCATATCGCTTTTTCGGCAATAGCCGGCTGGGGTCTGGCCAAGGGCTGGGGATGGCAGTTCTACCTGATAGCCGCCGTCCTGCACGCCTTCCTGAACTACAGCGCGGTTCTGCTTTATACCGGCTATTTAACCGTAGTCACCGTGGAAATTGAGGTGGCGGCGATAGCGGTGGTGGTCACCGCCGGGGCTTTATGGCTTCGCTGGGGGGAGTCTGCTGGGGTGGAACCAGTTTAGGCTGCCGTTTTTCGGCGATGTGGATCTTCAGCGGCGGCGTAATCAATTTGCTGCTAATATAGTTTAGGCCGGCTCCGACAAAGAGCTCGCGATACTCTTTGGTGCTATACAATTTCACATGTGCGGGGTCTTTCTTTTTAGTCCATTTATCAATCATTTTCATAATGGGTCCGTCGGCAGTGGGGTCCATAATGTAGATTCTGCCCTCAGGCTTCAAAACCCGGAACGCCTCGCTCAATACTCTGTCGGGACTGAAGTAATGGTGAAATGAATTAGAGCAGATAATGAAATCAAAGAAGTTATCCTCAAAAGGGAGCTGATCGGCACTGGCCTGATAAAAATGGACGTTCTGATAATCGGCAGAGCTTGTTCTTGCCTTCTCAATCATTTTGGGGGAAATGTCAATGCCGTAGAATTCTCCCTGTTCATTAACCAGGCGGGCGGCGTAGCGTACCGCCCAACCGGTGCCGCAACCGAGGTCAAGAAGATGCTGGTTCTCCTTCGGCTCTAATAGAGAGACCAGTCTCTTTTGCATGAAGCGGAAATAGTTGAAGCGTCTTTCGTCATAGGTTTCCGCCCTCAAGTCCCACTTTTTTATATTTAGTTCGGTATGTTCCTTTTCCTCGGTCATTTTGCTATTTCCCCGGCTGTTTTAGTCCCGCTTGAATTCCAGACGCAGAACCCTCTCGGTGTTTTTGGTTACCTTCACCCGCTCGTCGATGCGCCAGCCGACTACCCAGACGATTTGCCCTGTTGAGCCGACGATGGGTATATTTTTGCGCCAGGTTTGGGGAATCCTGGCGTCTATCATAAACTCCCCCAGCTTCTTGGATTGAGGCAAGCCCAGCGGCTGAAATTTGTCCCCCCGCCGGCGTGCCCGCACCGTCAGCCTGTCGCCGGTCTTGGAAAAATCAAGGTGGGCGGTGAAGTCGCCTTTCTCGGCCACCTTTTGCGGCTCTGTGATGGCCGCCTCTACGCGCCAGCCGGAAAGCCTAGTCTGGCCGGGGATATTGAGCTTAGTCTCGCCTTCTAACTCGGGGAGGGGGGATAATGCGGCCAAATCTGTGGTCAATATGTAGCTATCGTAGCCGGTGATAAAGCTTAAACCACCGGGCAGGCTGAGCCTTTTCCCCGCCGGACTGCCCAGCAGCGCCATCATCTCCTCGATGTGCCTCATCTCAATGTCCTTGGCGCTGCCCAGCAGCTTCTCCGCCCCGCTTCGGAGCAGGTAGCGCTTTAATGTTTGGGGCAGTTGGTCAAACTTTAGCCTGTCCAGGATAACGGCTTCCCCCTCTTTCCGGGCGATTTTATGCCACCGCCGGGCGGTCTCTCTATCCAGGAAATCGATGTCGTCGTCGGCGATGCGCCCGGTACGCAGCAGGGCCTCGGCAATTCCGGGGTTATAGCCCTGGAGGAGGGGTAGAAGCTGCCGGCGGATGCGGTTACGCAGCGGCGACAGGGAGAGGTTGGAGGCGTCCAGGCGGGGGGCGAGACGGTGCTGGCGGCAGTAGTCCTCCGTTTCCTGGTGGCTTACCTCCAGCAGTGGCCTTATGACGATTAACTTTCCGTCTTTTGCCGGCCACTCGGTGGCCGGCTGCAGTCCCCGCAACCCCCTGGTGCCCGCCCCCCGGATGAGGTGCATCAGTATCGTCTCGATATGATCGTCGCGGGTGTGCCCCACCGCCACCCTTCTGGCTCCAGCAGCCCCGGCCACCTCGGCCAGGAAGCGGTACCTCACCTCGCGGGCAGCCTCTTCCAGCGAGAGGCGCTTCTCTTTCTGGTAGCCCCTTACCTCACGCCGCTCTATGGTGGCCGGGATGCCCAGCTTTCGGGCCAAATCGGCGACATATTCGGCGTCGGCTTTTGCCTCAGCCCCCCGCAGCTGGTGATCGAGGTGGGCGATATGCAGGTTTAGCCTCAGCCTTTTTTTAAGGCTGGCCAGTATATGCAAAAGGCAGACCGAGTCCGCCCCGCCCGACACCGCCACCACCAGCTTCCGGCCGGCCGGTAGCAGGCGGTGCTGCCGGATAAAATCAAAGACCCTCTCTTCCAATGGTGGCTGTTCGGCTGCCTTCATGCCTCAGTCCTTAGCTTGTCTTGAGGATGAGCCTGGTGCGGCGTATTGAGGTGGGGTGGCTGAATCCCAAAGCCGCCGCCAGCTGCTCCGGCCTTCCCGAGCCGCTGCTGTCGCAGCGCAGCCTCATGCCGATGGTGCTCTGGCCCTGGCGCCAGCCGATGAGCCAGAGGTCGCTGATTAAGGCCCTCAGGTCGTAGCTGCGGGTGCCGGTATCCCTTTCATGGTGCCAGGGCAGTTGTTCCAGCGACAGCAGGTGCTCCAGCGCCGCCTTCACCCCCGGCTGGTCCTTGTCCGTCTCTATTTCGACCTCATACTCAGCCTGGCTCACCTGAGACTGCAGCGAGGGCAGGGTGGGGGCGACCATATGTAGCTGCACTATGGCTATTCCCGGCGGCAACTGCCGGCTCAGGGCGGCGGTGAAGGAGTGGGGGGAGACCCACTGGCTGCAGAAGACGTCCATCAGCTCACTCTGGCTGGTCACCCCCACCGCCAGTGGGGCGGCCAGCGATATCCGGGGGTGTGGACTGAAGCCTTCGGTATAGGCCAGCGGCAGGCCGGCCCGGTGCAGCGCCCTCTGCCAGAGGCGCATAATATCCAGGTGGGAGATGAACTTCAGCTCTTCGCCCCGGCTGAACCTAATCCGGATTCTCGGCATGCTTTTCCTTGATCAGGCGTATCTTCTCTATCTTCATCCCCCGCATCTCGGTGATAACTATCTTGTAGTCCTTGTATTTTAGCTGCTCACCCTGCTTGGGTATGTGCCCCAGGAGGTCGAGGATAAAGCCAGCCACCGTCTCGTAGTTGTCGCCTTCGGGTATGTTCAGCTTCATCTCTTCGTTGGCTTCCTCAACCCGCATACCGCCGTCAACCTGGAAGGTGTACTCGTTGATGGTCTCGTAGTCCTTCTCTATGGCCGCCAGCTCGTCGCCCACCGGACCAACGATTTCCTCCATCAGGCCGCTTAAGGAAACGATGCCGGCGGTGCCGCCAAACTCATCGACGACCACCGTCATCCGGTAGTTCCTGTCTCTCATCTCGGTAAATAGCTCGCTGACCTGCTTGGTCTCGGGGGTGAAGTAGGCCGGGCGGATGAGGTCGTCAATGGTATCCTCGATGTTGAAGTTACCCTTGGCCTGGGCCATGACGATGTCCTTTACCGCCAGGATGCCGACCACGTTGTCTATGTTGTCCTCGTACACCGGAAAGCGGGACAGCGGGTTTTCGGCGTAGAGCTTGAGGAAATCGGCCAGCTTGGTGCCTCTGGTTATCCATATCACCTCGGTGCGGGGCACCATAACCTCCCTAACCGGGCGGTTGCCGAAGTCAAACACGTTGCGCAGCATCTCCGCCTCTTCCTCCTCCACCGTCCCCTCCCTGTGCCCCATTGATATCATGGTGCGGATTTCCTCCTCGCTGGCCAGAGACCTGGGTACCGGCGCCCCGCCGAACATCTTGCTGAATCCCGAGGCAATCCAGCTCAGCGCCACCACAAAGGGGGTGAGCAGCCAGGAGAGCGCCTCTATGGGCCGGGCATAGAAGAGGGCCATGCCCTCGGCGTGGCGGGTAGCGATGGTCTTGGGGGTGGTTTCGGAGAGTACCAGCAGCAGAATGGTCACCACTATGGTGGCGATGAGGATGCCCTGCGACGGCCATAGTTTGATGGCCAGGGCGGTGGCTATGGCGGCGGCGGCGGTGTTAAAGAAACTGTTGCCCAGCAGGATGGTGGAGAGGAGCTTCTCCGGCTGGGCTATCATCCTGGCTACCAGTTTGGCGCCCCTGACCTTATTATCAATCAGGTGCTGGACTCTTACCTTCTGCAGCGAGATAAAGGCAGTCTCCGAGCTGGAGAAGAAGGCGGATAATATCAGGCAGACGATAAGCAGCACCACATAGAGTGTGTCAAGGCCGGACATATACCATCACCCCGCTATCAACTTCTATAGACCTGAGTAGTCCCTTTTTGTCATAATATCATTGGTTAGTAGGTGTGTCAAAGGAGTCTATGCTATAATTCAAGGGTATGAAAATCCTGGGGATAGAGACCTCCTGCGACGAGACAGCGGCGGCGGTGGTCGAGGATGGCACTAAAATACTCTCCAACCAGATTGCTTCTCAGGTGGAAATACACGCCCGCTACGGCGGGGTCGTCCCCGAGGTGGCCTCACGCCAGCACCTGCTCTCAATAGTTCCGGTTATCGAGATAGCCATGGCCGGGGTTGGCTGGCGGGAGCTTTCCGGCATCGCCGTTACCATCGGGCCTGGCCTGGCCGGCTCGCTGCTGGTGGGGGTGAACGTGGCCAAGGCCATAGCTCTATCCCAGGGCCTGCCCCTTATCGGGGTCAACCACCTGGAGGCCCATATCTACGCCAACTGGCTGAATAGTCACAGCATTGATTTCCCGGTGGTCTGCCTGATTGTCTCCGGCGGGCACAGCGACCTGGTCTTGATGAGGGGACACGGCGAATACGCTGTCCTGGGGCGCACCCGTGACGACGCCGCCGGCGAGGCCTTCGATAAGGCCGCCCGGATACTGGGTTTGGGCTACCCTGGCGGCCCGGCCATCGAGCGGGCAGCCAGAGATGGCACGGCCTCTATCCCGCTGCCCCGCGCTTGGCTTAGAGGGAGTGATGATTTCAGCTTCAGCGGGGTCAAGACGGCGCTGCTGCGCCTGGTTGAGGCGGGTGAAGTCTCCTCGCTGGCCGATGCCGCCGCCAGCTTTCAGGCGGCGGTGGTTGACGTTCTGGTGACCAAGACGGCGGCGGCCGCCCGGGGGCGGCGGGCCAAGAGGGTGTTATTGTCCGGTGGGGTGGCCTCGAACGGGCTGCTCCGGGAGCAGATGGCCAGGAATTCCCCGCTGCCGGTGCTGGTTCCGCCGCCGGTTCTCTGTACCGATAATGCCGCCATGGTAGCTGCCTGCGGCTACTACCGCCTGCGGGCGGGCAGGACCGGCAGTTTGGACTTAGATGTGGTTCCCGGCCTTAAACTGGCCTAATTTAGCGGTGTTTAGCCAAGAATATGACATTTATATGCCTGTAAACTCATGTAAATTACTTTAAATAGCTATGAGAGGTTATTAACTGGGTTGATAGTTAAGACCAAGGTGGTTTATTATAAGTGTTAGCACTCTCCCGCCGAGAGTGCTAAAATGAGAGTAGGAATGAATTAAGGGAAGGAGGACTAGAATGGCGGTTAAGTTGCAACCGTTGGGCGACCGGGTGGTCGTCAAGCCTATTGAGAAGGAGGAGGTGACCAAGAGTGGCATTTTCCTCCCCGATACTGCCAAGGAGAAGCCCCAGGAGGGTAAGGTCCTGGCGGTTGGCCCCGGCCGCCTGGCCGATGACGGCAAACGGATAGCCATGGATGTTAAGGTGGGTGATGAGGTGCTCTACGTCAAGTATGGCGGCACCGAGGTCAAGGTTGACAATGAGGAGCTCATCATCCTGCGCGAGAGCGACATTTTAGCCAAGAGGGTTAGTAAGAAATAAGGAGGAATAAATGGCTAAACAGATTGTATTTGACGAAGAAGTCAGGCATGCCATAAAGAAGGGGATAGATACCCTGGCTGATGCGGTCAAGGTGACCCTGGGCCCCAAGGGGCACTGCGTGGCCCTGGACAAGAAATGGGGGGCGCCGTCGGTTATCGATGACGGGGTTACCATCGCCAAGGATATCGAGCTTCCCGACCCCTTTGAGAACATGGGCGTCCAGCTGGTCAAGGAGGCGGCTACCAAGACTAACGACGCCTGCGGCGACGGCACCACCACCTCTACCGTTCTGGCCCACGCCATTATCACCGAGGGCTTCAAAAACGCGGCCGCTGGGGCCGAGCCTATCGCCCTTAAGAGGGGCATCGAGAAGGCGACTAAAGCCGTCGTTGACGAGCTGAAGAAGGTATCGGTTGAGGTCAAGGGCAAGGAGCAGATTGCCCAGGTGGGCACCATCACCGCCAAGGACAAGGAGATCGGCAACCTGATTGCCGAGGTGATGGAGAAGGTGGGCAAGGACGGCGTTATCACCGTCGAGGAGTCCAAGGGGATAAAGTACGAGACGGACTACGTGGAAGGTATGCAGTTTGACCGGGGTTACATCAGCCCCTATTTCATCACCAACGCTGAGAAGATGTCGACCGAGATAGAAGACCCCTATATACTCATTACCGACAAGAAAATCTCGGCGATGTCCGACCTGCTGCCGGCCCTGGAGAAGATACTGCAGGTATCCAAGAACCTGCTGATTATCGCCGAGGATGTAGAGGGCGAAGCCCTGGCCACCCTGGTGGTCAACAAGCTGCGGGGCACCATAAATGTATTGGCGGTAAAGGCCCCCGGCTTTGGCGACCGGCGCAAGGCGATGCTGGAGGATATAGCCATCCTCACCGGCGGTAAGGTCATCTCGGAGGAGGTGGGGCGCAAGCTGGACTCGGTTACTGTGGAAGATTTGGGCCGGGCCCGCCGGGTGACCGCCGATAAGGACAGCACCACCATCGTCGAGGGCAAGGGATCGGAGGAGGCCATCAAGGCCAGAATCAAGCAGATTAAGGCCCAGATAGAGGAGACCACCTCCGATTTTGACCGCGAGAAATTACAGGAGAGGCAGGCCAAGCTGGTGGGTGGTGTCGGCGTTATCAAGGTCGGCGCGGCTACCGAGGTCGAGCTTAAGGAGAGGAAGCACCGGGTCGAGGACGCCCTTTCCGCCACCCGGGCGGCGGTGGAGGAGGGCATTCTGCCCGGCGGTGGGGTGGCCCTGCTGCGGGCTACCTCGGTTCTGAAAAAGGTGGCTGCTGATGGTGATGAGGCTACCGGGGTTAATATCATCCGCAAGGCGGTGGAAGAGCCGATTCGCTGGATTGCCGAGAACGCTGGTAAGGACGGCTCGGTCATCGTTGATGCCGTCAAGAAGGCCAAGGCCGGCGTCGGCTACGATGCCGAGGCCGACGAGTTCGGCGATATGGTGGAGAAGGGCATTATCGACCCGACCAAGGTGGTCAGGTCGGCCCTGGAGAATGCCGCCAGCATTGCCGCTATGGTTCTGATTACCGAATCGCTGGTGGCTGATATACCGGAGAAGGAAAAGACGCCGCCCATGCCACCGGGTGGTATGGAAGGCATGTACTAGCCCAACAGCCAGTGGTTAGAGATAGCCGTGGTCTTAGGGCCACGGCTATTTTTATAGCTTGAGCAGCTTCTCTAGAGGCTCATCCTCGGCCACCGGCCCCACCACCGCCAGCCGCAGCTGGCTCTCCACCAGCAGCTCCCTGGCCAGCTCTTTTATCTCGTCGGCGGTGATGGCGTCGATAATCCGGGTAACCCGGTCAACAGTTAAAATCCTGCCGGTCAGAATCTCCTGCCCCCCCATCCAGCCGGCCACGCTGCGGCTGTCCTCCATGCGCAGCAGCAGCCGCCCCTTGGCCAGCTCCTTGGCCTTGACCAGTTCATCTTCGGGGACGCTCTCTTTGAGCCGGGCGAGCTGCTCCAACACCGCCTCGATAGCCACCCGTAGGTTGGCTGGCTCCACACCGGCGTAGATGGTGACATCGCCGCTGTCCAGCAGGTGGTCGGCGTAGCTGTGGATGCTGTAGGCCAGCCCCAGCCGGTCGCGGATCTCGGTAAAGAGGCGGCTGCTCATCCCCTCCCCCAGGATGACGTTAAGCAGGTCTAGTATGAAGCGCTTGGGGTGGAGCAGGGACAGCCCGCCCAGTCCCAGGCAGAGGTGGGCCTGCTCGGTCTCCTTCCGCTCGATTTTAAGCCGGGGGAAGGGCCTTTCCTTGTAGGCCTGGTAGCCGGGGTGGGTCTTCCCACCCGCCCAGCTGCCCAGCGCCTGGTTTACCGCGTTTACCATCTCAGCTTGCTTCAGCCCGCCGGCGATGCTGACCACGGTGTTGGCTGGCAGGTAGTGCTGTGACAGGTAGCCGAGCATCATCTCCCGGCTGATGCCGCTCACCGAGCCCTCGTCGCCGGCCACGTCACGGCCCAGGGGGTGGCCGGGCCAGAGCAGCTCATCAATGAGCATGTTGACCAGCTGGGAGGGGGAGTCCCTCTCCAGGCGGATTTCCTCAATGATAACCCGGCGCTCGTTCTCGATGTCGTCGGGGTCAAACCTGGAGTGGAGCAGTATGTCAGCGAGTACGTCCAGCGCCAGGGGGAAGTGGGGCCGGGCCGTCTTGCACCAGTAAACGGTCAGCTCCTTGTCGGTACCGGCGTTGACGACCCCCCCTACCCCCTCTATGGCCACCGATATTTCCCTGGCATTGGCGCGTTTTTGTGTGCCCTTAAAGAGCAGGTGCTCGATGAAGTGGGAGACGCCGGCCTGGCTGTCGGCCTCGTACCTGGAGCCGACGCCGATAAAGATGCAGATTGATACCGAGCGGGTGTGGGGCATGGTCTCGGTGAGGACCCGCAGGCCGTTATCCAGGGTGGTCTTTCGGTACAAATTGCGCCTCTTTAAGTTAAGGTTAAGTTATATTCTAATGGTCTGGTTAGTTAGGTGTCAATTTGAGGGTGGGAAGAATAACCATAGCTTTGTAAAAAAGGAGTATTTATTATAAACTAAGGGTAGCGACTTGAGCCGAAAGGTCAGGATGGAAGTACAGTATAAATATAAGGAATTTATCTCCCAGTACTACAACATAACCACCAAGCTCATCGATGAAAAGGTGGAAAAGGGGCTGGGGGATAAGGTGGCCGTTTACTATAAGGACGAGACCTATACCTACCGCGAAATGCAGAAACTGGTGAACAGGGTGGGCAATGCCCTTAAAATACTGGGCGTGCACATGGAAGAGCGGGTGATGCTGGTGATGTACGACTCGCCGGAGGCCATGGCCAGCTTCTTCGCCGCCATAAAGATTGGCGCCATACCGATTCCGGTCAACTATATGTACACCAAGCACGACTACCGCTATCTGCTCAACAACAGCCGCGCCCGCACCCTTATCGCCGATGCCGATTTCATTGAAGAAATCGAGGGCTTCAAGGAGAAGCTGCTCTACCTGGAAAACACCATAATCGTGGGCAAGAAGACCAGGGCCTATCATATCGCTTTTCATGACCTGGTTGACCGCTGTTCCGATAAGCTGGAGGTGGCCTATACCACCTTCGAGGACGCCGCCTTCTGGAACTACACCTCGGGCAGCACCGGCGTTCCCAAGGCAGCGGTCCACCTTCAGCATGATGTCTTCAGCTGTATTGACAACTACGCCATAGCGGTACTGGGCATCACCCAGGCGGACAGGCTCTTTTCGGCCTCCAAGTTCTTCTTTGCCTACGGGCTGGGCAACAGCTTCTTCTATCCCCTGGCTACAGGCGCCTCGGTGGTCCTCCTCCCCGATAGGCCCCGCCCCGAGACCATATTCGCCACCATCGACCGCTACCAGCCGACGGTGTTCTTCGGCGTGCCCACGCTCTACGCCAATATGCTTGAGCTGGAGGACGCCGAGAAGAAGTACGACCTTTCCTCGCTGCGCATCTGCACCTCGGCCGGCGAAGCCCTGCCCAAGGAAATCTTTTACGAGTGGAAGAAGAGGTTCGGGCTGGAGATTCTGGACGGCATCGGATCCACCGAGCTTTTGCACATCTTTATCTCCAACCGCCCCGGCGACGTCAAACCGGGCAGCTCGGGCAAGCTGGTACCGGGTTATCAGGCCCGGATTATAGACGAGGAGGGCGAGGAGGTGCCCGACGGCGAGATAGGCACCCTGCAGGTGAAGGGAGCGTCAACCGCGCTCTATTACTACCGCCATTCTGAGAAGACCAAGACTTCGATGCTGGGCGAGTGGTTTAACACCGGCGACCATTACTACCGTGACGCCGAGGGCTACTACTATTACCGCGGCCGCGCTGATGATATGCTTAAAGTCGGCGGTATCTGGGTATCGCCCATCGAGGTCGAGGACGCCCTGATCTCCCAACCGGCGGTGCTGGAGGCGGCGGTGGTGGCTAAAAAGGACGAGCACGGGCTGGTCAAGCCCAAGGCCTACGTCAGGCTCAAAAAAGGTCACCGCCCCTCGGAGAAGCTGGCCAGGGATATTCAACTCTTCGTCAAGAAGAGCATAGCCCCCTATAAATACCCGAGGTGGATAGAGTTCGTCAAGGATCTGCCCAGGACCAGCACCGGCAAGATACAGCGCTACAAGCTAAGGGAAGATTAGCCAGTTATACCCCTCCCCCATCTTTAACCTAGTTTTTCTTCCCATACCCACCCGCCCTCATAGGCTTCGCCCTTTTCAATTGACTTAACTAGCTGGCACTGTTAACATTTAAATATATGGAGTCTAGGATTAAACTTTTCCCGCCGGGTTCGGCGGTTAATGATAGCGGTCATCTGGTCATCGGCGGCTGCGATACCGTGGCGCTGGCCGCCGAGTTCGGCACGCCCCTCTATCTCTTTGACGAGCTTGCCCTGAGAAATAGGTGCGCCGAGTTCAAGCGAGAGTTCGGCCAGCGCTATGCCGATACCACCGTCCTCTATTCGGCCAAGGCCTTTATCAATAAGGCTCTGGCCCGGCTCTTTAATGAGGAAGGGCTGGGGCTGGATGTGGTCTCCGCTGGCGAAATCAGCATCGTCCGCTCCGCCGGTTTCCCTCTGGAGAAGGTCTATTTCCCGGGTAACAACAAGTCAGCCGAGGAACTAAAGCTGGCGCTGGAGTGGGGGGTGGGGTGCATCGTGGTCGATAATCGCCACGAGCTTGAACTGCTGGGCGAAATTGCCAAAGAGCGGGGTGATAGGCCTAATATACTCCTGCGGATTTCCCCTGGCGTCGACCCCCATACCCACCGCTATATTATCACCGGCAACCTCGACAGCAAGTTCGGCGTGCCCATGGCCTACGCCGAGGAGGCGCTTAACCAGGCTATGGCAATGCCACAGCTTAATCTGAAGGGTCTGCATTTCCATATCGGCTCCCAGATTGCCGAGTTCGAGCCCTACCAGCAGGCGATAGACATCATCCTCGGCTTTGCCGCCGGGATGAAGCAGAGGCACGGCTTTGAGCTCAAAGAGCTCAGCGTCGGTGGCGGCTTCGCCGTTCAATATACTCTGGACTCTCCCGCCCCGCCCATCGCCGCCTATGCCCAGGCGATAACCGCCGCTGTTATTAATAGCTGCCAGAAGTATGGTCTGCCTAGGCTGCGGCTTATCATTGAGCCGGGGCGCTCCATGGTGGCGCAGGCGGGGGTGGCCCTCTACACGGTGGGGGTGGTCAAGGATATCCCCGGCGTCAGGTGCTATGTCTCGGTAGACGGCGGCATGGGCGATAACATCCGCCCCGCCCTCTACCAGGCCGAACTGGAGGCGGTCATTGCCAGCCGGATGAAGGCCAGGGCCGCCGGCAGTTTCACCATCGCCGGTAAGTTCTGCGAATCGAGCGACATATTAATAAAGGACATTGAGCTGCCCGAGCCGGCGGCGGGCGATATCATCGCCGTGGCCGGCTGCGGTGCCTATTCCATACCCGAGGCGAGCAACTATAACGGCTCGCTGAAGCCGACCATTGTCCTGGTCAGGGAGGGCAAAGCACGCCTTATCCGGAGCCGGGAGAGCTTTGACGACCTCACCCGGCACGATGTGGTCTAGGAGGCTTGGTATGTGGCAGACAGTAGGCCAGTCCAGGGCGGTAGCCCTGCTCCGGCACAGCCTGGAGCAGGGGGCGATGGCCCACGCCTATCTTCTGGTCGGCCCGACCCACGTGGGCAAGATGACCCTGGCGCTGGACTTGGCCCGGGCGGTGAACTGCCTGGGGAATGAGCCCCCCTGCGGCCAGTGTGACCCCTGCCTGAAGATAGCTGCGGGCAGGCACGCCGATGTCCAGGTTATTGGCATAGACTCCGTCGGCAACTCCAATGATAAGCCGCGGACTGAAATAGGCATTGACCAGGTCAGGGAATTGCAGCACTCATCCAATCTGCCCCCGTTTGAGGGCAGATATAAAGTTTATATTATTGACGGGGCGGAGCTGATGTCAACCGAGGCGGCCAACTGCCTGCTCAAGACACTGGAGGAGCCGCCAAGCGCGGTTCTTTTCATCCTGCTCACCGCCAGCGAACAGGCCCTGCTGGCCACCGTCGTCTCCCGCTGCCAGCGGCTGGAGCTGCGCCCTCTGCCGGTCTCGCAGGTGGGGGTGGCCCTCAGTGAGGGCTGGGGGGTTGAGCCGAAGAAGGCGAAGCTACTGGCCAGGCTGAGCCACGGCTGTCTGGGCTGGGCGGTATCAGCGGCCGGGGACGAAAGCCTCCCTGAGCAGCGGCGCCAGAGGCTGGACAAATTGCTTGACATAATGAGTGCTGACTACGAAGAGCGCTTTGACTATGTGAATCAGCTGGTGGCCTGGTTCAGCCAGAGCCGGGGCCTGGTCCAGGAGGTGCTGGACCTATGGCTTGACTGGTGGCGCGACCTGCTGCTGGTCAAACTCGGCGGCATTGACGATATAACCAACATTGACCGGAAGGAGACGCTGGCTGGCCTGGCTCAGGGCTACAGCCTGGCCGAGGTGAGGGCTTTTGTCAGCGCTATTCAGGTGGCCGGTGAACAGCTAAAGCAGAATGCTAACCCGCGGCTGGTGCTGGAGGTGCTGATGTTAAGCCTGCCGGAAAGGAGGGCGGCGGTAAACTATGGCTGATATTGTTGGCGTGCGTTTTAAGAGAGCTGGTAAAATATACTACTTTGACCCGTCCAGTATCGAGCTTGAGCTAGGTGACTACGTGGTGGTCAAGACTGCCCGCGGCCAGGAGCTGGGGAGGGTGGTTATCGCTCCTCAGCCGGTGGCCGAGGGCGAGGCGCCCCAGGAGTTGAAGCCGGTGTTGCGCAAGGCGGAGACGGAGGACCTGGAGCAGGCCAAGGAGCTGGAGGCCAAGGAGGCCAAGGCTATGGCCGAGTGTGCCAAGCTGATAGACAAATTCAGGCTGCCGATGAAACTGCTCTCGGCGGAGTACAATCTGGACGGCACCCGCCTCACCTTTTTCTTCAGCGCTACCGAGCGGGTTGACTTCCGCGAGCTGGTGCGGGAGCTGAACAGCCGTTTCAAGCTGCGGGTGGAGCTGCGCCAGCTGGGGCCCAGGGATGAGGCCAAGGTGGTGGGCGGCTTCGGGCGCTGCGGGCGCCCCCTCTGCTGTGTTAACTTCCTCTCCGAGTTCTCCCCCGTTTCTATCAGGATGGCCAAGGATCAGGACCTGCCCCTCAACCCGATGAAGATATCCGGCGTCTGCGGGCGCCTGTTATGCTGTCTGGCCTACGAGAGCGGTCAGTACCAGAGCTTGAAGAAGCAGATGCCCAAGGTGGGTACGCAGGTCTCCACGGCGATGGGGCCGGCCAGGGTGGTGGGGGGAAATCCGCTCAAGGAAACGGTGCTGGTGGAGACGGAGGGCCAGTCAAACGTAGAAGTACCCCTGGCTGAAATCACTGTTATCGAAAAGCCGGCCAAGGAGGGCTAGTTATGCCGGGGCAGGTATTTCTGCCACTGGCTCTGTGTCTTCTGGTAGTGGTGGGGGATGTATAAGTAGCTGTCGCCGCGCGGCGGCTGCGGCTGGTGGATTAGTTGCATCCCGGCCTCTTTGGGGGTCTTACCCGCCTTGCGCCGGTTGCACTGAACGCAGGCGCTGACCACGTTCTCCCAGGCGTGCTCGCCGCCCCGGTAGCGGGGGATAACGTGGTCCAGGGTGAGCTGGTTGGTCTGCCGGCCGCAGTACTGGCAGGTGTAGTGGTCGCGGTGGAAAATCTCCAGGCGGGTCAGTTTCGGCTGGGGCCGGGGACGCTTAATCAGGTAGGCCAGGCGGATTACCGAGGGCAGGGGGAAGTCCTGACTTGAGGTGTGGATAAAGCCGGCGCCGTTCTCCAGCATCTCGGCCTTGCCGCGCTGTATCAGCACTACCGCCCGCCGCACCCGGCAGACATTGAGCGGCTCATAACTCTGGTTTAATACCAGAACTGGTAGGTTTATTGCGTTAACGCTCATAACACGAAAGCCAGCCTATTTTACAAAAAAGGACTTGGCTTGTGCAAATCGGTCTAGCCCCGGCGCTCTTTCCGCCCCCGGACCGTCTTATTACGGTGGGCAGTGGCATCGGTACGGTAATCGGGGACGTTGATATTCCATCTAAAACTGATTTTAGGGTCAGCTAACCGGGAGCTGATAGGAGGGTCAATCTCATCCAGTGATAGGCGGGTGGTGATGACGGTGGCCAGCCGGGCGTTGTAACGGTAGTTGATAATCTGGTAGAGCTTCTCCTCGGCCCAGGGGGTGGTTGACTGCTCGCCGAAGTCGTCCAGGATGAGCAGTGGGGCGTTCTTGACCTCTTCAAAGAGCTGGTCGTAGGTCACCGGGCTCTCCGGGCTGAAGGTTGAGCGCAGGTGGTCGAGCAGGTCGGGCACCACCACGAACTTGACCGGCTGGCCCTCCTTGAGACGGTAGTTGGCGATGGCCGCCGCTAGGTGGGTCTTGCCACAGCCGGTAACGCCCATAAATACCAGCCAGTTTTCGGGTGATTTGGCGAAATCAAGCGCAGTATCGAAGGCATGCTTCAGACTCTCGCGCTGCTCCGGCGGTAGGTTCAGCCGCTTCCAGTCGAAGCTTTCGAAGGTCATCTTCTGCAGCAGCTTGGCTTCCAGGCCGCTGTATTGCCGCAGGTGGCTCTGCTGCTCCTTCTCCCTTTTCTGCAGGGTGCAGCGGCAGGGCACGGTGCGGCTGTAGTCCGGTTTGCCCGACGGCAAGCGGGGGTGGACAAAGCCGGCCCCCTTGCAGATGGGGCAGCTTGATTCCGGCGGTGCCTCCTCGGTAGTTTTAGCGCTGGACCATGTGTCCATATTTGCCTTTGATGTACTTGTCTGGGTCTGTCTTTTTAGTATCTCCCCGATGTGTTCCATCACTCCTGCCTTCGGCTGCCCAATTTTCTAAAATCTTGGCGATGTAGCGCCAGCTCCGCTTGTTGAGGGCAACCGCCTCGTTGATGGCGTCCCTTATCCAGCTCGGCGGATAGAGTTGCTCGGCGTCGCGTAATTCGTCGGCGATGAGTGGGGTCAGCATGCCGATGTTTTGCTCGTAGAGGGTAAATATATCGGGCGGCTCCTCGGTATTAACGTAGGTCGGCACTCTGGCTTTGAGCTCGCTCAGCTGTAGTTCACCCTTTTCAATCCTGGCCGCGGCCTGCCGGTCTGATTCTGTGTTGAGGAAATAGATATTTTCTGAGGTGCCGTCTTTATCTAGTTCCAGTTGAATTATAGTGCCGCGCTCGGCGGCCATTTTTAAAGCGCGGCGCAGCGCCTTATCCGGCGGCTCTTCTCCTTTTAGACTGCTCATCAGGCTCTTGTTGGCTGAAAGCTCTTTATAGCTGGTGAAGCGGGGATAGCCCCGCTTGTGATAGAGCGTCTGGAAGATGTGGAGGGTGGTCTTGAGCTCGTTGATATCGCTTATCTGGGGCAACAGCCTGTTCAGGAAGAAATCGGGCACGGCGGTGAACCTCATTTTGGACGGGAAACCCTTAAACTGTTCCATATGAATCTAACCAGATTAATTTAGAGCAGGCTCGGCTCTTGGTTGGGAATGTTCTCGAACTTGGCCATCCTCGGCTTGAAGAGCAGCTTGACGGTGCCGGTGGGGCCGTTGCGGTGCTTGGCGATGATGATATCCGCCGGCGGGGGGTAGCCTTCGCCGGGGTGCTCCCTTTCCCATTCCTCTTTGCTGGGGTAGTAGTATTCGTCACGGTAGACGAAGATGACGACATCGGCGTCCTGCTCGATGCTGCCGCTCTCGCGCAGGTCGGAGAGCTGGGGTTCATGCGAGGCCCTTCCCTCTGGGGCGCGGCTCAGCTGCGATACCGCCAGCACCGGGGCGTTAATCTCCCGGGCCAGCCCTTTAAGGGAGCGGGAGATTTCGCTGACCTCCTGCACCCGGTTATCCGACCTCCGGTCACCCTGCATCAGCTGCAGGTAGTCAACGATAATCAGGTCAACGCCGCGCTCGTAGAAAAGGCGGCGGGTCTTGCTTCTCATCTCCACCACCCGCAGCTGCGGGGTATCATCAATATAAATCGGGGCCTCGGAGAGCCGGCCGATGGCGTCCATAATCCGCTGCTCCTGCTCCTCGGTGTGGTGGCCTAAACGGACCTGCCGGGAGTCAACCTCGGCCTCGCTGGCCAGCAGGCGCAGCACCAGCGGCTCGCGGGCCATCTCCAGGCTGAAGAGGGCCACGCAGGCCCCCTGCTCCACGGCGGCGTTCCGAGCCAGGCTTAAGGCTAGGCTGGTCTTGCCCATACTGGGCCTCCCGCCGACGATAACCAGGTCGGAGCGCTGAAAGCCGCCCAAAAATTCGTCCAGGCCGGCGAAACCGGAAAGCACGTAAGAGATGATCTCCCTAGGCTGGCCCTCGGCCTCGGCGGTGGTCTCGAAGTACTGGTCGAGCACCTGGCGGATATGGGTCAGGTCGCGGCGGCTCTGCCCGTGGCGCAGTCGAAAAAGGACATCCTCGGCATCGTTAAGGCTCTGGTCCACATCAGGGTCGGCCCGATAGCCAATGTTGGCTATCTGCCCGCCGGCGGCAATCAGGCGGCGCATTATCGAAAGGCGGTAGACGATACGTGCGTAGTGCTCAATATCGAGTGAGGTGGGGCAGATGGCAATCAGGTGGCTCAGGTTGGCGGCACCGCCGCCGCTCTCAAGCTTGCCCTGCCGGTCCAGCTCCTGGGCAACGGTAATCTGGTCGATGGCTTCATCGCGCTCGTAGAGGGAGAGACAGGCCCCATATATCAGTGAGTTCCGCTCATTGTAGAAGTCGGCTGGCTGCAGTACCACGGCCACCCGGTGTATGGAGCTACCGTCAATCAACAGCGAGCCGATTACGGCCTCCTCAGCATCGGTGTCATGGGGCGGCAGCCTGTCGCTGGTCATTCCGTCTTCTCTTCCTTTTTGACTCTGGTTTTCCTGGTGGTCTTTTTCTCGGCTGCCTCGGTGGTCTTAGCCGCTTTCTTGGTAGTCTTCTTCTCTGCCTTGGGTGCTTTCTCTTCCTTCTCTGGCGTCTTTTTCTCCGCCGTCTTCCTGGCTTTGGCCGGGGCTTTCTTTTCTTTCTCAGCCGGCTTCTCTGCCTCGGCGGTGGGGGTCTCCTCTGTCTTTTTCTTCCTCTCTTTCTTGGCTGGCTTTTCTTCCGCCTTGGCTTCCTCTTCGGTCACGGTGACCCTTATGGTGGGGGTGATATCCTTGCCCAGTTTAATAACTACCTCGTAGCTGCCCAGCTGGCGGATGGGCTCCTCCAGCCCTATCTTTCTCTTGTCTATTTCCTGCCCGGTGACCTTCTTGAGCTCGGCGGCGATATCGGCGCTGGTGATGGAGCCGTAGAGCTTTTCTTTGGCGCCGGCTTTGGCCTTGAGGCTGACCTCCTTGCCTTCGAGCTGGCCGGCCAGCTCCTGCAGTTCGGCGGTGAGGTGGGCTTCCGTCTTTTTGGCCTTGATTTCTATCTGGCTGACCGCCTTGGGCTGGGCCAGGGCGGCCAGTTTTCGGGGGATGAGGTAGTTACGGGCGTAGCCATCGGCTACCTCTTTTATCTGACCGGCGTGGGCTAGCTGGGGGACATTCTGCAGAAAGATAACCTTCATTATTCCACCTTATCTATTATACTTTAGTTATTGGCCGAGCGCTAGGCTACTAACTGAGAAATTTTTCGGCGAATGTGGCAGCGGTGGCGCCGTCTCCGGCGGCGGTTATCACCTGGCGGGGGGAGTTCTGGCGGATATCGCCGGCGGCGAAAATGCCGGGTATCTCAGTCTCCATCCGCTCGTTGGTGATGATATAGCCGCCTTCATCCATGGGCAGGACGCCCTTGAGAAAATCGGTGCTGGGCTTGAGCCCTACGGCGATAAAGACACCGGCGACATCGAGGCTGGACTTTTTACCGGTCTTCACCTGGCGTAGCTTTAGCTGCCCGAGCGCCTTTTCACCCTCGATCTTCTCAACCACCGTGTCCCAGAGGAACTCTATCTTCGGTTCCGCCCGTGCCTTCTCTTCCAGGACGCGGGTGGCGCGGAGCTGGTTGCGGCGGTGTATAACTATCACGCGGGAGGCAAACTTGGCCAGGTAGAGGGCCTCGCTGATGGCGGCGTTACCTCCCCCCACCACGGCTATCGTCTTCCCCCGGAACAGGGGGCCGTCGCAGGTGGCGCAGTAGGACACCCCCCTCCCGGTAATCTCCTTCTCCCCCGGCACGCCCAGCTTGCCCCTTTCCGAGCCGGTGGCGATGATAACCGCTTTGGCGTTAAAGTCACCCTGGGTGGTCTTGACCACCTTTTTATCCTTTTTAAGCTCGAGGCCGGTGGCATCGGCGATGGTGATGTTCAGCCCGTATTTGACTGCCTGCTTCTGCATCAGCTGCCCCAGCTCAGCGCCGGAGATGCCCTCGGCGAAGCCGGGGTAGTTTTCCACCAGCTCGGCATCGGTTATCCGTCCGCCCACCACCCCCCTCTCGATGAGCAGGGTGTCGAGGCGGGAGCGTGAGGTGTAGAGGCCAGCGGAGAGGCCGGCTGGCCCGCCGCCGATGATGATTACATCGTATTCTTTTTTGGATTTGGCGGTCATCGTTTTATTTCAACACGGCGTCCAGGTCTTTTTTCAGCTCTTCCTTGGGCTTGAAGCCAACTATCTGCGACACCGGCTTGCCCTCTTTGAAGATGATGAGGTTGGGTATAGCCATTATGGAGTATTTGGCGGCGGTTTGGGCGTTCTGGTCAACGTCCAGCTTGGCGAAGGTTATCTTGTTGGCGTACTCCTTGGCCAGCTCCTCCAGCACCGGCGCTGCCATGAGGCAGGGGCGGCACCAGGGCGCCCAGAAGTCCACCAGTACCGGCGTATTTGATTTTAGCACCTTTGCTTCGAAACTGGCGTCATCCACTTGGATTGGTTTGGTCATAGTTTTCCTCCTTCATTATTCGGCAGATGTCCCTTTCTACCGTCTGTTTGGCCAGGCCGATGGCGTTTTTTATCGCCTTGGCCTGGCTACGCCCGTGGGCGACGATAACATTCCCGTTTACCCCCATCAGGCAGGCCCCCCCGTATTCGGTATAGTCCACCCTCTTCACCCAGGAGCCCAGGCCGATATCGCGGAGCAGCTCCCTTCCCCGCAGGTGGTAGGCGGTGGAGAAGATGCGGCTGGCCTGCCGTGCCACATGCAAAAAGCTGTCCCCCATTCCCTCGATGGTCTTGAGCACGATGTTGCCGGTGAAACCGTCGGTTACAATGATGTCCACCTTTCTTTTCATTATATCCTGCCCCTCGATGTTACCGACGAAGTTCAGGCCGTTGCGCCTTTTGAGCAGCTGGTGGGTCTGCTGGGCCAGGCGGTTACCCTTGATTTCCTCCTCGCCGTTGTTGAGCAGACCGATGCTGGGGGCGTCTATGCCGAGGATGTGCTTGGTATAGATGCTGCCCATCTGAGCGAACTGGACCAGGTTGTTGGGGTGGCAGTCGGCGTTGGCGCCGGCGTCAATGAGCAGGGCGGGGACGGGGGGGGTGATATCGAGGAAGCTGCCCAGGGCGGGGCGGTCGATGCCCTTTACCTTGCTTAGGCTGAGCAGGCTGGCGGCGAGCACGGCGCCGGTGTTGCCGGCGGAGACGAAGGCACTGGCGGCGCCGTCCCTCACCAGATTGACCCCGATGACTATCGAGGAGTTCGGCTTGCTTTTAATTGCCTTCAGCGGGTGCTCATTGTAGCCGATAACCTGTGGGGCGTCGATAATCTTCAGGTTGAGCTTGTTCATATAGTGGCCGGCCAGCACGTGCAGTATTGACTTATTGCCCACCAGGGCGATGTCGACGCCGAAGTCCTGGGCGGCCTTGATGGCCCCTTCGACGATCTCCCGGGGGGCGTGCTCGCCACCAGCGGCGTCAATGGCAATCATCACGTTGTTGTCGCTCATAGTTATTTATTCGGCTCTCTCCCACATATCGCAGCGGCCCCCCCACCGGGCCAGCACCTCCCCGTCCAGGGAAAGCTGGGCTATCTCGCACAGGTTGGGGCAGGCCTTGCATTCAAAGGAGGAGGTGCGGTATTTTATCTCGCTTACGCCGAACCCCTTGAACCGGCTCTCCTTTCGGCTGGCGCTCATCTCTTCGTGCACCAGCAGGGCGGCGCCGATGGCCCCCATCACCTCGTGGTGGGGGGGGACGATGACCTCTGTTTTAAGCTCCTCCCGTAGCGCCTTGACGATGCCCTGGTTGAAGGCGACCCCGCCCTGGAATATCACCGGAGGCTGGATGTCCTTGCCCAGCCCCACATTGTTGAGGTAGTTGCGCACCAGCGCCTGGCAGAGGCCGTAGAGGATATCCTCGGTGCGGTGGCCCATCTGTTGCTTGTGTATCATGTCCGACTCGGCGAAGACGGTGCAGCGTCCGGCGATGCGCACGGGAGTGGTGCTCTCCAGCGAGCGCTGGCTGAACTGCTCAATGCTCATGTTGAGGCGCAGCGCCTGGTGGTCGAGGAAGCTGCCGGTGCCGGCGGCGCAGACGGTGTTCATGCCGAAGTCGGTGACGATGCCGTCACGGATGATGATAATCTTGCTGTCCTGCCCGCCGATTTCGATGACGGTCTGCCCGTCGGGGAAGTAGTGCAGGGCGCCCACGGCGTGGCTGGTGATTTCGTTCTTGACCAGGTCGGCGCCGACGATGACCCCGGCCAGGTAGCGGGCGCTGCCGGTGGTGGCCACACCGTTTATTTCAACATCTTTGGGCAGCTGTTTTTTAGCCTCTTTCAGGCACTGCTGCACCATCTCGATGGGTTTACCCTGAGTCGGCAGGTAGAGATGGCCGACCAGTTGGTCGCTTTTGTCTAATGCGGCCAGCTTGGTGGTCACCGAGCCGACGTCAATACCCAGGTAGACTTCCATTGATTCTTTTTAGAGGTTTTATCAACCTCGCCCCCTGTTTTTCACCAGTGTTTTTCTTCCCATACCCACACGCTTGAAAAGGCTTCGCCTCTTAGACTTTCTTGCCCACCCCCAAGGGGAGAAATTATCCCTTTTCCATCCCCCCTTTATTCCAGGGAGTTTTAAAGGCATAGCCTTTGAGGGTGGGAGGGTGGGAAATAAAACTTATTCTAAAAATCCGGCGAGAACTCCTCCTAAACCTTCACTTTGGCCCGCCGGTATTTAAGCAGGTCAACGAAGGCCTCCAGCCGGGTCAGCATCCCCGGCTTGCCCAGCTGCTCGTCGCAGAGTATGGTCAGCACTGGCAGGCTCTCTTTGGTCGAGGGCATGATGTTCTGGGCGACTATCTCTGGCATGCAGGTGAATGGCGCCAGGTGTATCAGCCCGTCGTAGTCTCTGGCGTGGAGCACCTTCTCCCCCACCGATTCCCAGCCCTCCCCGCCGATATCCCGCTTGAGGTAGGGCATAGCCGCCTTATGGAGGCGGTCTTTCTCGTTCATCCCCAGCGGGTTGAGGAAGAAGCTGAACTTGGTCCACCCCGAGGTAAAGATGCTTCTCCTCACCTCCACCCCCAGCCTCCCCAGCTCCTTCTCCACGTCAAGGTTGGAGAAAGGCTCCAGTAGTACATAAAATTCGCCGATTATGCCCACCACCAGTGGCCGGGCGCTCTCGTCCCTCTCCACCCGTTCTAGCTGTTCCAGATAGTCCCTCTGCACCCTTTTCAGGCTCTTGTAGTCATCGGCCTGGTCGGTAGCCTTGACCGCCTGGGCGAATATTCTATTGGCCGTCCCCTTTGCCAACTCCACCGGCCTGACCTTTTGCACCGCCCGTTCTATATCGTCCAGGACGTTGAGCTTGGCCAGGCCGAAGCGGAAGGCCGAGATAATTTTAAGCCAGGGGGCGTTGTTGGACAGACGCTTAAGCAATTCCATCAGGCCGAAAAACTTGTGTTGGGAAATCCCCAAACAGAGTATTTCAGCATCATACCCCAGGTCGTGGAGCACCTGCTCCTGGGTCTTGGCGTAGTAGCCCAGCCGGCAGATGCCCGAGCCGGCGGGCATTAATAAGGTATCGGCGCCGAGCTCGGCGGCCTCAATCAGGTTGCCCAGAGTCAGCTTGAAGGGGATGCACATCCCCTCTGGCGAGTACCGCACCCCTAGGGAAAGGGTGCGGTGGCTGGTGAGTGGCGGCACAACGAAGTCCAGTTCCAGCCTCTGGGCCAGCGCTTTGAGCGGTATATAAAGGTTGCCCATGTGGGGCATGCTTACGCGCATACTTCAGCCCCTTTGCGCTTTCTTCTCTCTATCATATCTAGAAATGCCTCAAGGCGGGTGACTATGCCGGCCTCGGCGGTATGCTCCTCTAGGGTCAGGCTCATGAAGGGCGTCGTCCCCAGCTTTATCGCCTGCCGCTGCACCATGTCCATCATCAGCGAGTCGGGCCCGCAGCCGAAGGCGACCACCCCGATTACCCCGGCCACCCTGCTTCCCAGATAGTGCCCCCCGCTGCCCACCACCTCCTCCTCATAGGTCCAGTAGGGCCTCCCCGTCAGTCTGGCTACGGCTGTTCCCAACTGCTCTGGCGTTAGCATCTCCGGTGTCAGCACCCGGTAGCCGGCCTGCTCCAAGCGGTGTATGAGGCGGTGGTTGATGTGCTCATCATAGAGTAGGTAGGGGTGGCCGACCAGGGCGATGGCCGCTTGATTTGGGGTGGGATGCTTTTCTGCATTCGCCCCGGCTATCGCCTGGGGTGGAGTCAGGGCCTGGTTTACCATCAGCTCTTTATATTCCTGGTGGGCTCCCCAGGCAGCCAGCGCCGCCCTTCTTATTTTGAGCGGGTCCCAGCTGAAGTGCCGCCCCAGTCTGTAGATAGCCTGATAAAGCCGGCGCTTGCCCTTATTGATATCTATATCAATATCCAGTATGGGTGGGCACTCCGGGATAACGGCCCGGGTCATATCGGGTAGGCCGAGAAACTTGGAGCAGTTAAAAATCTTGCGCTTGATGCTGCGCAGGGCGGGAATAAAGATGAAGTCGCACTTGTCCACCAGCGCCAGCACGTGTCCGCAGAAGGTCTTTACCGGCAGGCAGGTATCGGTCACCACCCGCGATGAGCCGGCGGAAAGCACGGCCTGGGTGGTCGGCGGCGAGACTATCACCTCCGCCCCCAGCCCCTGGAAGAAGCTTTGCCACATCGGGTAGTACTGGTAGTAGAGCAGGGTCCTGGGGATGCCGACCTTAACCATTTTGTTTGCTGAACTCCTGTTTAACCTTGGCCACTGTTTCCGGGCTGGCGGCCAGGTCAACGATGGTCATGGCCAGCGCTTTGGCGGCATCGAGCATCCCCTTGATGCCGGCCTCCGAGGCCGCCGCCAGGGCGAACTCCGGGGAGTGGTTGGTTATCTTTGGAGAGGCTATGGCTACGCCGGGGTGGATACCGGGCACGACCTGGCTAACGTTGCCCATATCGGTGCTACCGAACGACCTCTCCGGGTCGTTGAGTGACATCCGGCGTCCCAGTGACTGCATATTCCCCCGGAACAGTTTGGCCAGGGTCAGGTTATTGCGCATCGGTGTGTAGATTGTCTCCCCCCAGCGGTATTCCAGGCGGGCGCCGGTGGCAGTGGCCCCGCTGACGAAGCAGTCCAGCACCTTTTCTTTCAGTTCCTCAAGGTAGGCGTAGTCCTCGGCGCGCACTAAAAAATTGCCGGCGCTGTGGGCGGGCACGACGTTGGCTGCCTCCCCGCCGTCGGTGATGATGCCATGGATGCGCGCCCTGTCTTTGATGTGCTGCCTCAGCGAGTTAATGGCGGCGAATGATAGGAGCATAGCCTCCAGGGCGTTGATGCCGGCTTCGGGGTGGCCGGCGGCGTGGGCCGCCCGCCCGAAGAACTCCACATCCAGGGACAGGCAGGCCAGGGCCGGAGTGACGGCGGCGTTATGCGAGCCGGGGTGCACCATCATGGCGGCGTCGAGGCCGGCGAAGGCCCCTCGCTCCACCATGAGAACCTTGCCCCCGTAGAGTTCCTCGGCCGGGGTGCCGATAACCTTAATCGTCCCACCGAAGCGGTCAACAGCTATCTTGGCGGCCACGGCGGCGCCGACGGAGCCGCCGGCGATAAGGTTATGCCCGCAGGCGTGCCCCAGTTTGGGCAGGGCGTCGTACTCGGCCAGCAGGGCGATAGCCGGCCTTCCCTTCCCGTAGCTTCCCCGGAAGGCGGTCTTAAGTTTGCAGATGCCCCGCTCCACGCTGAAGCCGTTTTTCTCCAGATATTGACTGAGCCAGCCGGCTGCCTTGACCTCGTTGAAGCCAAGCTCGGGGTGGGCGTGGATTTTGAGGCTTAAATCGCGGAGCTGGCGGCTCTGCGCTTCAACGCTGGCGGTTACCGAGGCTTTTAATTCGGCTATATCCGGACTGTTCACTGTTCGGGGGGTCTGCCTTTTATAGGTTATCCTTAATTATAGCCTAGCGGTAGTATAATTGCTAGCCAGCTATTGCATCCGCCGCCGTGTTGTGGTATACTCATTATGGTTAACATCTGCCAGCTATAAGTGACTTGTGAAGTGGGTTGATTCCCACTTTTTTGTTGTAGGGGGGAATAAAAGGTCGGAGGTTTAGGCTCGGATGAAGAGCGAATTTATGCTGGCGCTGACCCAGCTGGCGGCGGAGAAGAACCTGCCGAAAGAGGTGGTGATTTCGGCGGTAGAGACGGCACTGGTCTCGGCCTACCGTAAGGACAGCTTTGCTCCCAACCAGAATATCTCGGTCAAGATAGACCCGACCACGGGCAGGGTCAGGGTGTGGGCGGAGAAGCTGGTCGTGGAGAAGCCGGAAGACCCTCACAGGGAGATATCTCTGGCTGAGGCGCAGAAGATTAACCCGGAGGCGGTGATGGATGGCACGGTTGAGGTAGAGGCCACCCCGCGCAACGCTGGGCGCATCGCTGCCCAGACGGCCAAGCAGGTCATCCTCCAGCGCCTCCATGAGGCCGAGCACAGCGCCATATTTGAGGAGTATTCGGGCCGGGAGGGCGACATCGTCAGCGGGCTGGTGCAGCGTATTGAGTCCCGGCAGGTCTTCCTTGACCTGGGCCGGACCGAGGCCATTCTCCCTGTTTCCGAGCAGGTACGCAACGAGAGGTACCGCATCGGTCAGCGGCTCAGGGTCTATCTGCTTGAGGTGGTCCGCACCGCCAAGGGCCCCCAGGTGGTAGTCTCCCGCTCCCACCCCGATTTTCTGCGCCGCCTCTTTGAGCTGGAGGTTCCCGAGGTGCTTAACGGGACGGTGGAGATTAAGGCGGTCGCCCGCGAGGCCGGCTTCCGCAGCAAGGTGGCCGTGGCCGCCAGTCAGGAAGGCATTGACCCGGTCGGCTGCTGCGTCGGCCTGCGTGGTATTCGGATACAGAACATCATGAGAGAGCTCAGCGGCGAGAAGCTGGACGTGATTGCCTGGAATCAGGATGCCTCGGTGTTTATCGCCAGCGCCCTCAGCCCGGCCCAGGTCTTAAGCGTTACGCTGGACGAGGACGCCGGGATAGCCACCGTGGTTGTCCCGGACCGGCAGCTCTCTCTGGCTATCGGTAAGGAAGGGCAGAACGCCAGGCTGGCCGCCAAGCTTACTGGCTGGCGGATTGACATCAAGAGCGCCTCAATCGCTGAGGCGGAAAAGCTGGCCGCGACCAAGCCTCTGACCGAGGTGGCCGGGGTCGCCGAGGAGACGGTGGTCAGCGAGGAGATTCCTGCGGAACTACCGGTTGTCGAGACGCCGGAGCCGGAGAAGGCTGAAGCCGAGGTTGAGGCTAAGGCTGAGGCCGAGCCGGTTGCCTTTGAGACTGAGCTGGCGCCTCCGGAGACCGTCTTGAAGCCGCCGGTTGGGGTGAAGGTGGGGGCGGAAGCCCCTAGGCTCCGCTTCGCCGAGGACGTCATGCAGACCGGGCCGACCAAGCCGGCGGATAAATCGAAGCGGAAGAAGAAAAAGGAAACGCGTGAGCGCGGTGAGGACGGTGTCAAGTTAAAGAAGCGGCGCCAGAAGGAAGAGTTATTTGACGAAGAAGAGGAGTACTAGTCTGGTTAGACATATACCCCAGCGGAGCTGCGTCGCCTGCGGCCAGGTTAGGCCCAAGCGGGAGCTGGTCCGTCTGGTTAAGGTTCCCGGCGGTGGTGTTGAGGTTGACCCGTCGGGGCGGAAGGCGGGGCGCGGTGCCTACCTCTGTCCGGCGGCGGACTGCTGGCAGGCCGGGCTTGAGAAGAGGCGGCTGGACTATACCCTACGCACCAGCCTCAGTGAGGAAAACCGTGAAGAGCTTATGAGATATGGCCGGGAGATGGGATAAGGAGCGAGCTATTGGCTAAAGCAGGCAAGTCTTCGGAAGCTAAAGCGAAGACGGTCGAGCTCCCTCATTCGGTATCGGTGAGGCAGCTGGCCGAGCTGATTCAGGTCGGCGCCGTTGATATCATCAAGCAGCTGATGAGGGAGGGCATCTTTGCCAACATAAATCAGGTGGTTGACTATGAAGCCGCCGCCAAGGTGGCTGCTGCCCTCGGCTACGAGGTCCAGCTCAAGCCTCTGGTCACCGAGGCCGGCAGCCGCCGCTACCGCCCCCTGGAGGAGGAGCTGAGTGGGCTGAAGCTGCGCCCGCCGGTGGTTACCATTATGGGCCATGTTGACCACGGCAAGACCAAGCTGCTGGACGCCATCCGTCAGACTAACGTGGTTGATACCGAAGCCGGCGGCATTACCCAGCACATCGGCGCCTATCAGGTGGAGGTCGAGGGGCAGAAGATAACCTTTCTGGATACCCCCGGCCACGAGGCCTTTACCGCCATGCGGGCCCGCGGCGCCCAGGTAACCGATATTACCATTCTGGTGGTGGCGGCTGACGATGGGGTGATGCCCCAGACGCTGGAGGCTATTGACCATGCCCGGGCCGCCGGCGTGCCCATCGTGGTGGCCATCAATAAGATTGATAAGTCGGACGCTAACCCGGAGAGGGTCAAACAGCAGCTGGCTGACGCCGGCCTGGTTATCGAGGAGTGGGGTGGTGACGTGGTCTGCGTGGCTATCTCGGCCAAGGAGAAGAAGGGCATCAACGACCTGCTGGAGAACCTGCTGGTGGTGGCCGAGATGGAGGAGCT
>CAYNGD010000007.1:0-89519 GCA_964396965.1 uncultured Dehalococcoidales bacterium | reverse complement strand
ATATCGCTCAGGTCGAACTTGCCGAACCACTCGCTCTGCCACCTGATTTCGGTCTTCTCCTTATCGACTACCTTGAAGAACTGCTGCATGTAGGTCTCAGCGTTGGCCTTGACCTGCTCTAAAGTCAGCATGGGGCGGGTGACCGACATTCCGCTGGGGTCGCCAATCTGGGCGGTCCAGTCGGCGACGATGAGCACGATTTGATGTCCGAGTTCCTGGAACTGGCGCAGCTTGCGCAGGGCGACCATATGGCCCAGGTGGATGTCGGGGAAGCTGGGGTCGAAGCCCTCCTTGAGACGCAGCTTTTTCCCTGAGCGCAAGAGCGCTCTCATCTCCTCCTCGACGATGATTTCGGCCACCCCCCGCTTCAGCAGGTTGTCTATGTCTGGCTTGGTCATGGCTTAATTTGCACCTCTGGCTTCTAATATGGCTCGGCCCTGCCTGACGTCCTTGGCCATCTGCTCCTCCAGCTGCTCCGCTGTGTCGAACTTCTTCTCGTCGCGGAGGCGCTCGATGAAATCTAGGGCCAGCTTCCGCCCGTAGAGGTCACCCTTGTAGTCAATAAGGTAGGTCTCGATCAGTTTCTGGCTGCCGCCGAAGGTGGGGTGGCTGCCGATATTGGTCATGGCGGAGTATATCTGGCCGTTAATGTAAGCCCGGCAGGCGTAGACGCCCCCGGCGGGGAGGGCCTGCCCCGGGGCTATCTCCAGGTTGGCGGTGGGGAAGCCCAGCTTCCGGCCTCGCTTATCCCCACCGACCACCCTTCCCTCCAGCCTGAAGGGGCGTCCCAGCAGCTTCTGCGCTTCTTTCATATCGCCGTCGGCCAGCGCCTGCCTGATGGCGGTGCTGCTGACCACCGCGCCGTCTATGGTCATCGGGGGCACCACGGTGACGCTGAAGCCCATCTCCCTGCCCAGCCGGTGCAGGGTGTCAATATCACCCTCCCGGTTTTTGCCCAAAGCGAAGTCGGGCCCGACCACCAGACCTCTCATTCTGAGGTGTTCTTTCAGTAGATTGATAAATTTTTCCGGGCTAAGGCTGGCCAGTTGGGGGGTAAAGGAGAGTGGGACAACAATATCGACGCCCTCGTCTTTGAGCAGGGCGATTCTCAGCTCGAGGCCAGTAAGCCACGGCAGCCCGGTCTGGGGCGAGAGCACCTCCTGGGGGTGCTGGGGGAAGGTTATCACCCCGCTGGCGAAACCCTGCCTTCGGGCAAGCTCCTTGAGCCTGGAGATAAGGTGTTTGTGGCCGAGGTGCACCCCGTCGAAGACGCCGATGGTCAGCAGGGTGTCCTTTTCCGGGGAAAATTTGCCCAGTTCTTCCTCTACCGACATAGCTTTTTATACTAGCATAACCCTATATTAGCGTCAATTTTTATAGGATGTTTTTCTTCCCATACCCACCCGCCCAAAGAGGTTAGACCTCTTTAAAGCTCCTTAAAGGGTGGTGGGTGGGAAAGGATATAAAACGGGGAAGGGGAAAAGAGGCCTGAATATCGCCCCTTTTTATGCTATACTTGGCTCTAAAGCTGGTAATATCCCGCTTGAGGAGGTTGATATGACAACCACGGCACCAAAGACCTGGAAGTCGACCACCGCCGGCATCCTCACTATCATTTCCGGGGCTTTAAACGGACTGATGGCGATAGGGATTATTGTCGCTATTATTTTCGTTGGCAGCTTGAGCCCGATTATAATGGACTATATTCCTCCTGAAGATGCTCCCTTTATAATGCCCCTGGTCGTCCCTATACTGATAGGTGTCCTGGTGCTCTCAATAGCCGCCACGGTATTCCCCATAATCGGCGGGGTATTCGCCCTGCAGAGGAGGAGGTGGGGCTGGGCGCTGGCCGGCTCGATAATAGCCATATTCAGGACGTTCATCCTGGGACTGCTGGCTACGATATTCGTGTCTATGGCCAGGGACGAGTTCGAGCAGGGCTGATTGTCCCTTATCGGGATTTGAAGTATAATCTGGAATGCTGCCAGCGTAGCTCAGGGGTAGAGCAGCGGTTTCGTAAACCGCCGGTCGTCAGTTCGAATCTGACCGCTGGCTGTTTCTGTTTGGGATTCCCTAAAAACTAGCCGCCGGCCAAAAGCGGTAGAATGGCCACCACATCCCCGTCCTTCAGGGGTAAATCCAGGCTGTCCAGAGGGTTGTGGTACCGTCCGTTTATCAGGAAGTGCCACCGTTCTTTGTGGCTTATCTCCTCGCCAAAGCCGGCCCCGTACTCTTTGACCAGCCAGTCAAGTAAATCAGTGAACCGGGCGCCGTCAGCTATCGAGACCTCCCGCTGGCGCACGGCCAGCTCGCGCAGTTTGCCAAAGAGGAGCAGCTCAATTTTCATGGTCTCTATTTTAGGGTAAAGCTCAACCCCAGCTCGTCTAGCTTGGCTCTGGTGGGTATTCCGGTCTTCTCATCCCATCCTCTGGCTTGGTAGTAGCTTTTCAGGAGGGGTTCTATCTCGAACACCTGTCCCTTCGAAGGCCCGGCAGGCATTGGCTCGTTGGTGAGACGCCTGGGGAAGACATCGTCCTTACGGCCAAAACCCTCCCGTACATTGAACATTCGCTCCAGGTTGGTAATCCGCTCCCCCACCCGCCAGAGATAGTCCGGGTCAGCGAAGTCACTGATGCCCGTGACTGCCGATAGCAGCTTGGCATAAAGCTCAGGCGTGGTCACGAACATGCTGACCAGGAAGTCGCAGTGGATACCTGTATTCAGCATGGAGGTGAGGTCTTGGTTATACTTGGTCAGCTCGCCTTTGCTCTCTATCTCGAAGCGATCAACCTCTCTGGGGATAGCGATATCGAAGAGCTCCTGGCCGGCGTAGCCTAGGTTGTGGTCAGCGCCAAGGTTGCTGGTGAGCAGGTTAAGGCCGTGGGCTTTGGCCCCGCGTGGGTCGTAGGCGGGCATCTCTAAACCCTTTACCTGCATGGCATACTGCTCAGCCCCTTTCCCGATGCGCCTGGCCGCCTCGCGGGTGCCTTCGGCCAGCAAATCACCGATGCCCTTTCGGTAGGCAATCTGTCTGATCATCTCCAGGACTGGCTCCCCGTTGCCGTATATCAGCTCCAGGCCGCCGGTGTCCTCTCTGGTAATGATTCCCCGGTTATATAGCTCGTAGGCGAAGCCGATGGAGCTGCCGGTGGAGATAGTGTCCAGGCCAAGGTCATCACAGAACTTGTCGGCGGCAATGGTCAGGCCGATGTCCGCCTTGCCGGTAGAGCCGGTGAAAGCCCAGATTGTTTCGTACTCGGGTCCCTCGGTCCAGGCCCCGGAATGCCGGCCGGTATTCATCTTGACAAGGCTACCGCAGTGGACCATGCACCGGTAGCAGCCAGTCTTGCGCTCCCGAAACTTGGTGTAGACCGAACCCTCAATCTTCTCCCAGTGAGGCAGGACGCCTTTCTGGAAATTACGGGTGGGAAACATACCCAGCAGATTGGTGAACTCGGCGATCTGGGTTCCGGTCTCAGAAAATTCTTTCAGGCCCTCATTGTCTTTCATCACCTTTATCTGCTCCCGGGCAGCCCGCCGGAAAGCCTCCGGTTCAGCTATAGCCACCTTGCCGCTCCCCCTGATGGCTATTGCCTTGATTTTCTTAGCCCCCATAACGGCGCCCCCGCCGCCCCGGCCGGCGGCGCGCCGGTCGGTGAATATGCCGGCATACTTGACCCCATTTTCTCCGGCGGCCCCGATGCAGGCAATCCGGATACGGGGGTCGTTCAACTCCTCGCGAATCAGGGTGTGGGTATCGTCGCAGTCCAGCCCCCAGAGATAACTGGCGTCTCGTAGCTGGTATTTCCCATCGTGGACCCAGAGATAGACGGGCTTATCGGCTGCTCCGCTGATAATGATGATGTCAAATCCGGCGGCTTTCTGCTCGGGGCCGAAAAACCCCCCGGCGGAGGAAGTAAAGTAGCCGCCGGTCAGGGGAGACTTAAAGGTGACCTTCCAGCGGTGGAAGCTCTGAGAACTGGTCCCGGTCATGGGACCGACCAGGCAGATAAGCTCGTTCTGCTCACCAAGGGGGTCGGTGCCCGGTTTCAATTCGTCATAGAGGAGCTTGGCCCCGAAGCCGCGCCCGCCGATATAGTCGTGGACCAGCTCATCGCTCAGCGTTTCTTCGGAGAACTTGCCGTCGGTCAGGTTGACCCTCAGGATGCGATTGTTGTAGCCTCCGACTTTTTTAGCACCCGCCATGTCCTCTGTCTCCTTTGTCTTAGTGGCCTTGCCGTGACCTATTTCTCCGACGGATTTTAGCGAGGTATTCCAGTGCGTGCTTCAACTAGCGGCAATCGACAGAGTTTCTTGCCTTCCGAATCTTAATTTATCAGTACATGTGGTATGCCGTCAAGTTGACCGCTGGCTTTCCTTGTTTTCGTAGACCCTTATCCGGCGCAGCTTGAGTATCAAGAAGACCTCTTTACCCACCGCTAGATTCATGTCCTCAAAAATGTGGTGGGGCACGCCGGCCAGCAGGTTATTCCCTCCTGCCTTGAGCCCTATCCTGACTGTTTCGTCGGTGGGGGTGATGCTGGTGACCAGCGCCTTGAAACGGTTTACCTCCGGCCCCGGCGGGTGGCTCTCCGAGATATGGATGTCGCTGGGGAGTAGGGCGATGCGGTGGACCGCCTCCCCGTCGTGGGGGACGATTATGGACAGGCCCCCGCAGCCGACCTCCATCATCCCCCTACCCAGGCTGTGGCAGTAGTCGCAGTCTAAAATATTGGGAGCCCCGATAAAATCGGAGACCCTCTCGTTCTTGGGGTAGAAAAAGACTCTCTGCGGCCTGTCCACCTGCTCCAGGCAGCCGTTCTGGAGGAAGGCTACCCGGTCGGCCATCTCCTCGGCCTCCTGTAAATCGTGGGTGACGTAGACGCTGGTGATGCCCAGCCGCTGCTGGAGCTGCCTGAGCTCGGTTCTGAGGTATTTGGCGGTGGGTACGTCCAGGCTGGAAAGCGGTTCGTCCAGCAGCAGCACCCTGGGCGACGGCGCCAGTGCCCGGGCCAGGGCCACCCGCTGTTTTTCCCCGCCGCTAAGGTGCTTGGGGTAGCGCTGGGCCAGGTGCTCTATCTTCATCATCTGTAGCAGCTTTTTCACCCTGGCCTCTATCTGCTGGGGTGGCTGTTTTCGAGCGCTCAGGCCGTAGGCGATATTGGCGGCGACATCGAGGTGAGGAAACAGGACTAGGTCTTGAAAGAGGTAGCCCACCTCCCGCTTGTTGGCCGGCAACCTGTCCACCGCTACCCCGTCAAAGAGAACCGAGCCCTGGTAGTCGGTCAGCCCGGCGATAATTCTGACGATGGTAGTCTTACCGGCGCCGTTAGGACCCAGCAGGACCATTAATTCTTTATCCTCTATCTTCAGGCTAACATCGCGGCAGATATACTGGCAGATATTCTTCAGTTCGATAGAAGGCATATCATCTCCATCTGGTGGTTATTTTGGCTTCCAGGTACTGGAAGAACCCCTCGAAGGCGAGGCACATCACCGCTAAGACTATCAGGCAGACGATGATGATGTCAATGCGAATGAGGCTCTGTGCTCTCATCATCAGGGCGCCAATGCCGGTGGGTATGGCCACCATCTCGGCGGCGATAATCACCCGCCAGGCCATGCCCGCTTCCAGCCTCAGGCCGGTGAAGATATTGGGCAGGGCCAGGGGCATGACCACTGTGATTAGGACTCTGGCGTCGGAGGCCCCCAGCGTCCTGGCTACCTGTATGTATTCCTTGTCCACGGTTCTGATGCCGGTGACGGTGTTATAGAGGACGGGGAAAAAGGAGCAGATAAAGATTATGGTGATGGGCAGCATCTCGTTGATGCCAATCCAGAGCATGAGCAGGGGCAGCCAGCCCAGGGCGGGGATGGGGTAGAACAGGCTGACTATGGGGTGCAGCGCCTTGTTGAGATTCTCCACCCAGCCCATAATCATGCCCACGGCGATACCGGCGATGGAGCCAGCGCAGAAGCCGATTAAGACTCTAACCAGGCTGGCCAGAAAATTATCCCCCAGCACCCCGCTGGCGGCGAGGTGGTAGAACTCCACGACCACCGCCGAGAAGGGGGGAAAGGATAGCTCGCCGGGGACCAGGTTCAATCTGGCCACCAGCTCCCAGACGGCCAGGAAGACGGCTACCGGCAGAAGTCCCCACCCCGGCCTGAGCTTTTTGAGCACTATTGAGCCTCCAAGAAGCTCAGGTCCAGGATATCCTCGGCCTTAAAGCTGCTCTTGATATAGCCGAGGCTGGCGATATAGTCTATGGTATTCTGAACCATCTTCGGGTCAATAGCGGTGGTGTATTCCAACCTGCCCATTGACCGCAGCAATACCTCGGGGGTGATTTCCAGCTGGGAAGTGACATCTACTGCGCTGGTCGGGAAGACCTTTCCGCTAGCGGCCTGAAGCTGGCTGGCCACAATACCGGCGGCCTCTTGCGGGTGTTCGTTTATCCAGTCCGTCGCCTTCTGCGTTACGTTCACCAGCTTCTGTACGGTCTCCGGGTGGTCGTCTATCAGGCTCTGCTTGACCACCAGCACGCTGCCCTGCATGTTGGGCCAGACATTCTGACTCATCAAAAGCATGTTAAAGCCGGACTCCTCGGCCATGGTAGCCCACTGCTCGGGGAGAAAGGCGGCGTCTAGCTGCCCCATCTGGATAGCCAGCACCAGTTGGGGCGGGTTCATTCGCTGGACATTGGCCAGCACCTTTTCTTCATTAAGGCCGTATTTATCTATGGTCTTATGCATCAGCACGTCAACGGCGCCGCCTTCCCTGACACAGCCAAGGCGGATACCGGGCTTTTCCAAGTCCTTGACCGTTTTTATCTTGGTCGGGTCAACCACCAGGCCGTAGCCGTATCTGTGAGTTCCGGCTATTATCTTTATGGGAACGCCGGCGTTGGCGTAGGCATTTATCGCCGGCACCACGCAGATGTAGGCGACCTGAATATCACCCCGGGCTAAAGCCGCCGCCAGCGCCATGCCGGTGACATAGCAATCATAGGCGTTGAGTTTAAGTCCTGCCTCTTCAAACCAGCCCTTGTCCAGGCTGACATAGGCGCAGGCGGCGTGGTCCATAAACTCCACCGCCATGCCCATCGGTGCCTCCTTCGGGGCGGAACAGCCGAGAACGGGGACTAGGGCCAGCAGGACTATCAGAACTAGAAACAGCCGTTTTTTCATTTTTTCCCTTTCTAGATTGGTGGCTATATTGCTTTTGATATAACGTCAACTAAAAAATTATAGCGTTACTCTTCTACCTCTTTGACGAAATCATCGAACTTGGCCCGCAGTTGCTTGTATTTTTCTACCGCTTTTCGGCCTTCGTCAGTCAGTCGGGCATGGCCTCCCCCCGCCCCGCCGGTGACCTTCTCTACTAGCGGCGAAGGCGCCAGCCGGTTGGCCGCCTCCACCCAGAGCCAGGCGTTGCGGTAGCCTAGCTTCATCGAGCGGGCGGCGGCGGCGATTGAGCCGAACTTATCGATGCGCTCCAGCAGCATCTCCCGGCCCCCGCCCATGTAGAGTTCGCCGTCCTTTTCCAGCCATATCCGCCCCCTCACCGTGTAGCCCGGGCTGGGGTGGCGGGAATGCTGGGGCGGTTTTTTGACGGTGAATTTGGGTATCTCGGTTACCTTTCTAGGTCCTGCTAAAAGCGGTCAGTGTTATATTACAGGCGATATAGCCATTTTGTCAAATGCTAGCCCAGTGACTGGTAGTCTTCCTGGGTATCAATGTCGGAGATAACGCTCTCCGAATCAATAGCCACCATGAGGACATCATTGGGGTGGTTGTGGATTATCTCCCTCCCGCCGATATCGCCCTTGAGCATAAGCAGTTCCGTTTTGTACTTGATGTCAAAGATAATGGGGTGGCCCCTCCGCCCCCGGTAGGTGGGGACGGCGATGCCCTTCCTGTTTTTATTAAAGGCGTCTATCAGCTGGTTGATGGTGCTGCTGGCCACCAGAGGCTGGTCGCCCATAGCCAGCATCAACGCCTGGGAACGGGGGTCAACCATGATCAGGCCGGCGATGATGGAGGTGCTCATCCCCTGGCTGTAGTCAGGGTTAATCACTATTTTGACTGGTTTGTTGGCTATCGCCTTGACTATTTCCTCGGCTTTATGACCCAGCACCACGATGGTCTCATCAACCGAGGAGCCCAGCAGGTTATCGATGGCCTGTTCCAGAAGAGTGCTCTGGCCCAGGGGCATAAGCTGCTTGGGCTTGCCCATGCGCTTTGACTCACCGGCGGCCAGAAGGATGGCTGATAGCATTGGCTGCATTCTATTCGGGTGGTTCTTTTTCCCGGCCGCTCTGGGCCAGGCTCTTAAGCATGCTCAGGATGCCGATGATGGCGCGCTGTGTTTCCACCGGCTCTCGTGACAGCATCTTGGCCACGTAGGGGTCCAGCCCCTGGTGGCTTTCGGCACCGATGGGGGTACCGGGGGAGAGATAGCCGGCCAGCATAAAGAGCTCGTCCTCGTCGAAGCCGAGGGGCTGGGCTATCTTGCGCAGGATGTTGGCCGAGGGGAAACGCTCGCCTCTTTCGATTCGGCCCAGGTGCGACGCCGATACGCCGGCCTTGGCGGCCAGCTCCCGCAGGGTCAATGGCACCATAACCCTCTGCCGCTTGATTATGGTGCTCAGCTTAGTATCACCAGGATTCATTGACTAGATTGTGCTTCGGTTGGTGACAAAAGTCAAGCCCCCTCCCCATTCTCCGCCTAATCTATTCTCAGGACGGCCGCCCCCTGGATTTTGCCCCTTTTTAGCAAAATTAGTGCCTCGTTGGCTTCTTCCAGCTTGAACTCCTGCACCTCGGGGATGATGGGAATCTCGGCGGCCAGGGGCAGAAACTCCCTAGCGTCCCGCCGGGTGATGTTGGCCACGCTCTTGATCTCCTTCTCCGACCAGAGGTGGGTCGAGTAGTCCAGCTCCAGGAGGGCTTTTTTATCTACATTTTCCTTGCGGATGGCGTTGATGACCAGCCGGCCCCCTTTTTCCAGGACCTTTAGTGCCTCGATTATCGGCTGCCAGACCGGGGTAAAGTCGATAGCGCCGTCGAGCTTTTGGGGCGGCGTCTCTCCGGTGGCCCCGGCCCAGTCGGCGCCAAGCTTTCTGGCCAGCGCCTGGTGCTCCTTCTGGCCGGGCCGGGTAAAGACGAAAATCTTGCCTTTGGGAAATTTATATCTGGCTATCTGGATAACGATGTGGGCGGAAGCCCCGAAACCGAAAAGCCCCAGCACCTGCCCATCCTCCAGATTGGTCAGCCTTAGCGCCCGGTAGCCGATGGCCCCGGCGCAGAGGAGGGGGGCGGCCTGGGCGCCGCTGAAGCGGGCGGGGATGGGGTAGGCGAAGTCCTCGGCAACTACGGTGTACTGGGCATAGCCGCCGTCGGCCTGGCAGCCGGTGCCCTGGAAGTCGGGGCAGAGGTTTTCCCGGTCGCTGTGGCAGAAGTGGCAGTGGCCGCAGGCGGAGTGAATCCAGGCGATACCCACCCGGTCGCCGGTATTGAACCTCTTTGCCACCGCCCCCCTCTTTTCCACCCGGCCGATGATTTCGTGGCCTAAAATTACCGGCAGCTTGGGCTTGAGCCTGCCCTCGATTTCGTCCAGCTCGGTGTGGCAGACCCCGCAGGCGGCCACCTTTACCAGTATTTCCCCGGCTTTGGGCTCTGGAGTTGGCATCTCCACCAGCTCCAGCGGCTTGCTATCAATTGGAGCGATTTGTCTTAAGACCTGTGCTTTCATAGCCTCTCCTCTAACGCATTATACCAGTCTTGGATAATCAGTCTGTCTCCTTCTCCAGCTGCCTCAAGCGGGCATCGCTGATGCCGAAGTGGTGGGCTATCTCGTGCTTGACCACCCGCTGTATCTCGGTGCGGATGCTGACGCCGCTGTAGCGGCAGATGGCCTCGATTGGCCGCTGGAATATGGTTATCTTGTCCGGCGGCACCAGCCCGTAGTGGCCACCCCGCTCAGTCTGGGGCACCCCCTCATAGAGGCCGAGCAGGATTTTATCCTCCCCCAGCCCCATACGGCGCATCTGGCTGGGGGCGGGATAGTCCTCGACGACGATATCAATGTTCTCCAGCCTCTCCCGGAACTCCTCGGGCAGGTCATCCACCGCTTGTGCCACCAGCTGTTCAAAACTTTCCCTGTCCATTTTAGCTACATTATAACATTGTGGTATAATCTCTGGGCAAGCTATAAAGTCTGATGGTTAGAGAATGGGTTCTGAACTGAGCCGAATGGTGGTTCTGATAAAGGGAGGTGGGGAGGTGGCCAGCGGGGTGGCCCACAAGCTGGCCCGCGCCGGCTTCCGCGTCTGCCTCACTGAGACCGCTCAGCCCCTGGCGGTCAGCCGGGGGGTTGCCTTCTGCGAGGCGGTCTATGACGGGGAGAAGGAGGTGGAGGGGATAACCGCCCGGCGGGCGGAGTCGGGGGTTGAGGTGCTGAGGTTGTGGCGGGAGGGCCGGATAGCCGTCATCGTTGATCCGGAGACATCAATTAGGAAGATGCTTAAACCGGAGGTACTGGTTGACGCCATTATGGCCAAAAAGAACCTGGGGACAAAAATTGGCCATGCCCCCCTGGTTATCGGGCTGGGGCCCGGATTCAGGGCGGGCAAAGATGTCCACATGGTGGTGGAGACCAGCAACAGCGAGCGGCAGGGGAGGGTAATCCTAAAAGGGGAGGCCGAGGCGGACACCGGAATTCCGGTGGAGATAGGCGGCTTTACCAGAGAGCGGGCGCTCCACGCCGCTGGAGGCGGCCTTTTCCAGACCGATAGAGATATTGGGGAGATGACCAGCGCCGGTGAGGTGGTGGCCTCAGTTGCCGGAGAGCCGGTAAAGGCGGAGATAGGCGGTATAATAAGGGCGCTGCTGCGGAACGGGATAGAGGTAACCAAGGGGACCAAGCTGGGCGAGATAGACCCCTCCGGTAATGTAGAGGACTGCTACACCATACGCCCCAGGATGAGGGCCATCGCCGGCGGGGTTTTAGAGGCGATAATGATGCGCTACAATGTTTAGGGGTTATCGAGATGGAAGATATCTACCAGGAGATAGTCAGGGTCAAGGCGGAGGGTGGGGAGGCGGCGCTGGTCACCATAGTTTCAGCCAGCGGCTCCACCCCGCGCGAGGAGGGGGCCAAGATGCTGGTCAGGCCCGACGGCAGCATCTTCGGGACGATAGGCGGTGGCAGCCTGGAGGCCCGGGTAATCAAGGAGGCAATCGGGGTGATAAAGGAGGGCAAGCCGAAGCACCACCATTTTACCCTTACCGCCAAGGGGGCCGGGGAGCTGGGGATGATATGCGGTGGTGATACCGAGGTCTTTATCGAGCCTATCCTGACCCCATCTACATTATATATATTCGGTGGTGGCCATATCGCACTGGCGCTGGCCAAGATGGGCAAGCTGTGCGGCTTTAATATCGCCGTTATTGACGACCGGCCTGAATTCGCCAACACCGAGCGGTTCCCCGAAGCCGAGGTCATCCTGGCCGAAAAATTCACCGAGTCGTTTTCAAAGCTGAAGATAAATAGGTTGAGCTATATCGTGATTGTTACCCACGGTCACAAGCACGACGAGGTGGTGCTGGAGTGGGCGGTGGGCACTCCGGCCAGGTATATCGGCATGATTGGCAGTAAGACCAAGGTCAAGACGGTATTCTCCCACCTGCTGTCCAGGGGGATAACCAAGGAGCAGCTGGATGAAGTCCATTCCCCCATCGGCCTGGAGATAGGGGCGCAGACGCCGGAGGAGATAGCCGTCAGCATCCTGGCCGAGGTAATCAAGGTCAGGCGGTCGGGTTAGCCCTTTCGGCGGCTAGAGGTGGTAAAGATGCTACCAGATCAGCCCAGGTGGCTGGCTCTTTTGGTTTTAGTTATTGCCGCCGCCCTTTTTATCGGCGGCTGCTCTTCAACTATCCAGCCCTCGACCTACCTGCCGCCGCCCAGCCAGCCAGGGCTTGAGCCGTCACCGAGTTACCCGCCGCCTAACCAGCCCCCGGTTATTGACAGGCTTTCTTCGGAGTACCGGCAGGTTAAAAGGTCTACGGCCACCCCGGTCAAATGCTCTGCCTCGGACCCGGACGGAGACGTGCTGAACTACGTCTGGTCAGCCACCGGCGGGACTATAACCGGCGAGGGGGAGATGGTTAGCTGGGAGGCCCCTGAGAAGTCGGGCACCTATACCATCGCCGTTACCGTGACCGATGGCCGGGGCGGTCAGGCCACAGCGACTATAGATATTAAAGCTGCCTGCTGCCCGGTGAAGGCTGACGAGTAACCTTTAGCCCGTAGAGGGGTTTGCAGAGGATTTCCCTGACCTTGAGGTCGAAGAAGTCCTCGGAGTTGACCGGCCGCAGCACCACCGCCGTATCCGCTCCCCGGCTGGAGCCAGCGATAACGATGGCATCCTCATCGGTGCGCACCAGCCCGGCGTCGGCGGCCATCATGGTGATTTCGCAGACCACCTTCATCCCCTCCCCGAAGAGACGCAGGGTGTTGGCCACTGTTTCCTCGAAGAGGTACATACCGAACCTCTTGCGCATCGCCCGGCCCAGCCCGGAAAAGAGGTGGGTGGCGGTGAGAACAGTGCCGCCGGCACTCAAGACCTTCTGGCGGTTCTCCTCGGTGAACTCCTGGGTGTTGGGCCCCTTCATGCCGGTAAAGTGGCTGACCGCCACTACTTTGGCTCCCTTGAAGACATTAACCGCCTTGACCGCGGTCTCGCCAGTGGTGGAGGCTACTAGAATGCTCTTGATGCCCAGCTCTTTCGCCCGGGTTTTGGCCAGACGCAGAACCTCGTCGGTGTTTTTCTTTCCCGGCTGGTCAAAATAGACTATCCTGCCTTCCAAATTTCGGCTAACCTCCTGCTAGCTGCCCGCAGTGCGGGCATTTAGGGTCTTTCTTAACCTTGAACTCGCTGAATTTCATATTAAGACCGTCATAGACCAAAAGCCTGTCGGCCAGAAGCTGCCCCATTCCTATAATATATTTTATCACCTCGGTTGCCTGGATGCAGCCGATGACGCTCGGGGTAACCCCGATTACCGGGAATTTCTCCTCAGGTATAGCTCCCCGGTAGACGCACCTCAGGCAGGCGCTCTTCCCCGGTATCACCGTCATCGCCCGTCCCTCAAAGCCGTAGACCGCCCCGTGGAAGAAGGGTATGTTGTTCTCTATGGCTGTCTTATTGAGCAGATAGCGGGTGGGCAGGTTGTCCATGGCGTCAACGATGAGGTCAAAGCCAGCCACCAACTGCGAAACATTGGCTTCGGTTATCTTTTCCTCGACAGCCTCTATCTCTAGTTCGGGGTTCAGCTGCTTGAGCTTGCCTGCTGCCGAGCTGACCTTGGTCTGGCCGATGTCCCCCGGCCAGTGCATCACCTGTCGGTTCAGGTTGCTCAGCTCGACCCTATCGTGGTCAACGATGCGTATTGTGCCCACTCCGGCGGCGGCGAGATAGGTGGCCGAAGATGAGCCCAGCCCGCCGGCGCCGGCGATAAAGACCCTGGCCCCTTTGAGCTTCTCCTGCCCCTCCTGCCCGAATCCCCTGAGCATTATCTGGCGGGCATACCTTTCCTGTTCGTCCTGGTTAAGCATTTTACGCTACATAATAGTAGCTGACTCCGGCGTCTAAAGCAAGCGGCGGTCTATTTCAGCTCTTTAGCTATCCACTTCAGATAATCCGGATTACCGCCGATAATGGGCAGGGCGATTATCTCCGGCACGTCGTAGCTGTGGTGCTCTTTAACCAGTTTTATAATCTGGTCCAGTAACGAGGCCCGGGACTTGACCATCAGCAGGCTTTCGTCAACTCTCTCCATTTTGCCCTGCCACCAGAAAAGGGAGCTGACCCCGGGCAGGATATTTACGCAGGCCGCCTTCCTTTTCTTCACCAGCACTTCGGCGATGCGGCTGGCTTCTTCAGCATCGGCCGTGGTAATAAACAGGACGATATCGGTAAACTCTAAGTCCGGCATCCTTGCCTAGCGGCGCTTTAAATTGGGTAAACAGGGGGCTGACAGTTTATTTACGGTGTTTGATTCCGGTTTGGCCGGTTAAAGCTCTTTCTTGATTACCTTTTCTTTGAGGATTTCCCACTGTTCCCTGGTGAGGGTGCAGGTGTTTTCTCCCTCACCGATTTCCACCTTTGATTCTGTTACCCTGACTGCGGGACAGCACGTCCCTTCCCGACACAGCTTCACCGTTTTCATCTTCTCTATCTCCTCTCTTAGGCGAAGGCCTTTTGTTGACTATTTTGGTCAACAAATAATTTTAGCACAAAAGGGCAGCCGGGGTCAAAAAAGGGGAAACAAGATGCTCCGCGGTAAGCTCATTATGGTCAGCCCTTCATCTTGGCTTACCCCCTGATTTAATGTTAAAATAGTGGCTGTTGTAGTCTCCGTATTCAGGTCTGATTCGGGAGAGTTGACAAATATTATTATATCTGCTATTATATGGCATACGGTAACCGTTTACCGTATAAAAGGGCGGTGATAGCAAGGTGAGGAAGGTCTACGTTAAGGAAGAGGTCTGCATCGGCTGCCACCTCTGCGAGGTGTACTGCCAGCTCAAGCACGCCGGTACCAAAGACCTGGTCAAGGCGTTCAAGAGGGAGTCACCGCCGCCGGCCAGGCTCCGGGTGGATGAGGGGGGGGTAGTATCGCTTTCGGTGCGCTGCCAGCACTGCGAGGACGCCCCCTGTGTCCAGGCCTGCCTTACCGGCGCGCTGGCCCGAGACTTGGAGAGCGGCATGGTCAGGGTGGACGAGGAGAGGTGCATCGGCTGCTGGACCTGCCTGCTGGTCTGCCCGCTGGCGGCGATAAGGCCGGACATAGAGAAAAAGAAGGCGCTCAAGTGCGACCTCTGCCAGGGGGAGGAGATCCCGGTCTGTGTGGCCAACTGCCCCAACGAGGCGCTGGTCTATATCGAGGTCCCGGAGGGCAGCGCTGAGCTAAAGAGCCGGTAATAAAATAGGAAGAGTGGGAGTTCAGGTGATTGCCATAATCGATTACGGCGCTGGCAACCTGTGCAGCGTGGTCAACGCTGTCAGCCGGCTGGGCTATGAGGCCAGGGTGACCGACCGCCCTGACGAGGTTATGAGCGCGCGGGCGGTTATCCTGCCCGGGGTGGGCGCCGCCGCCGATACTATGGCCGGCCTGCGCAAACTGGGGCTGGAAGGCCCGATTAAGGGCTACATCGCTGAGGGGAGGCCCTTCTTGGGGGTCTGCATCGGGCTGCAGGTGCTCTTCAGCGGCACCGAGGAGGGTGGCTGGAACGAGTGCTTGGGCATTATCCCCGGTGCGGTGCGCAAATTCTCCCCGGGCCTGAAGGTCCCCCACATGGGCTGGAACCAGGTGAAACAGAAGTTCGCCCACCCCATCTTCGCCGGCATAGCTGATGAGGCCAACTTCTACTTTGTCCACAGCTACTATGTCGAGCCGGAGGACAGATCGCTGGTGGCCGGCACGACTGACTACGGCGTCACCTTCTGCAGCGTGATTGCCCGGGAAAACCTGGTGGCCACCCAGTTCCACCCGGAGAAGAGCGGCGAGGTGGGGCTCAAGATATACGATAATTTTATCAGGATTGCCCTGGGCGAAAAAGCAGACAGGCGGCAATAAAATGGCCAGAGAAGAGAAAATAAACTATCTGATCATCGGCAACTCGGCTGGGGGCATCGCCGCCGCCGAGGCCATCCGTGGGGTGGACCGGGTGGGGACGCTGGCTATCGTCTCCGAAGAGCCCTACCCGGCCTACTCACGCCCGCTTATCTCGGAGCACCTGGCTGAGGGGCGTCCCCTGGAGAGGATGCTCTACCGCCCCGCCGATTTCTATGAGAAGAACAAAATCAAGACCATCCTGGGCGATAAAGTGGTGCGGATTAATTTCACCGAACGTGATATTGAGCTGGCCAGCGGGCGAATAATTGCCTGGCAGAAGCTATTATTGGCCACCGGTGGCGTGCCCATCGTGCCCGATAGTATAGAGGGTAGAGAGCTAAAGGGCGTTTTCACCTTCACCACCCTCGGCGACGCCGAGGCCATTGATAAATTCCTGAAGCAGCGCCAGGGAGTGCTCAAGGCGGTGGTCATCGGCGGGGGGCTTATCGGGGTGAGCGCCACCGAGGCTTTAGTCAAGCGTGGGGTTGGGGTCAGCATCGTTGAGATGAAGGACTGGGTCCTGAACACCATCCTCGATGAGGAGGCGGCGGGCTTCGAGGCGGAAGCCCTGGTTAAGGCTGGCGTTGACCTGATAACGGGACACACCGTGGCCAGAATCAATGGCAGTCGGCTCGGCGAGGTCAGCGGGGTCAGCCTTGACGACGGGCGCTCTCTGGCCTGCGACATGGTCGTCATCGCCATCGGCGTCAGGCCGCGTCTCGACCTGGTGACCGGCAGCGGGGTCAAGACTAACCGGGGCATCATCGTTGACCGCCGCATGGCGACCTCAGTTTCCGGCGTCTATGCCTGCGGCGATGCCAGTCAGGCCTATGATTTCGTTTACGGCGAGAACCGGCTGACTCCGGTCTGGCCCAATGCCTATATCGGTGGCAGGGTGGCCGGCCTGAATATGGCCGGTAAGAAGGCCGAATATCAGGGCGGCACCGCCATGAACGCCCTCAAGTATTTCGGGGTGAATATCCTCTCGGCGGGGATGGTCAGCCCGCCTGATGACAGCTATGAAGTCTTGCTAAAGAGGGGCGACGGCATCTATAAAAAGATAATATTAAAGGACGGTAAGATACTGGGCATGATTTTGGTCGGCGATATCGAAAAGGCGGGCATTATCTACAATCTGATGAAGGACAGAATAGATGTGGCGGCCTTCAAAGAGATGCTGGTTGCCGATGACTTCGGCCTGGCCTCCCTGCCCGAGGCAATCTGGCGGGATAGGCTGGCGGCACCGCCCGCTGAGGCGGGTTCTATAGTACCGCCGCCCGAGCAACCGGAAGAGGCGGTTATTGGAGAATAGCGGTGAAAAACATCTGGCGGATAAATAACCCCAATAACGATAACAAGGTAATCGACGCCTGTTCCGTATTCGGGGCAATGAACATTACCGGCCGGCGCTTCTCCGGTGAGGGGGTAATTAAGGCTATCGCCAACATGCACGACCGCGGCAACGGGCTGGGCGGCGGCTTCGCCATCTACGGCCTCTACCCCGAATACGCCGACCAGTACGCCCTGCACATCATGTTCCTGAGCCAGCAGGGGAGGCAGGAGACGGAGGCGTTTCTAAAGGACAATTTCAAGGTCATCGAGCAGGAGGAGGTGCCGACCAGGCCGGTGCCGGTAATCAAGGACCCGCCGCTGGTCCGGCGCTATTTCCTTGACATAAATAAACCAGGCCGGAAGTCCGCTGATGACTACGTGCTGGAAAAGGTAATGACCATAAATACCGAGCTGTGCGACAGCTTCGTCTTCTCCAGCGGCAAGAACATGGGGGTCTTTAAAGGTGTTGGCTACCCCGAGGAGATTGCCGACTACTTCTGCCTGGAACAGTACCAGGGCTGCCTCTGGACCGCCCACGGACGCTTCCCGACCAACACCCCCGGCTGGTGGGGTGGGGCGCACCCCTTCTGCATACTGGACTGGACGGTCATCCACAACGGCGAGATTTCTTCCTACGGAATAAACAGGCGCTACCTGGAGCAGTTTGGCTACCAGTGTACCATGCAGACCGATACCGAGGTGGTGGCCTACGCCGTTGATTTATTGATGCGCCAGCACCACCTGCCCCTGGAGATAGTGGCCAAGATACTGGCGCCGCCCTTCTGGGAGGTCATCGGGCGTATGCCGCTGGAGGAGCAGAAGCTGATGCTGGCACTGCGCCAGGTCTACGGCAGCCTGCTATTGAACGGACCCTTCGCCGTGATTATCGCCCACCACGGCGAGATGATAGGTCTGACCGACCGTATTCGCCTGAGGCCGCTCACGGTGGGGGAGAAGGGGGAGATGCTCTATCTATCCTCGGAGGAGTCGGCGATACGGCTGATAGCCCCCGATCTGGACAAGGCCTGGATACCGATGGGCGGCCAGCCGGTGGTGGGCAGATTAAAGGTAGGGGCTAGGAATAGAGTGGCCGGGGGAGTTAAATAAAATGCTGACCAAAAGAATCATACCCTGCCTGGACGTCAAAGGCGGGCGGGTGGTCAAGGGCAAGAGTTTTGTCCAGCTGCGTGACGCTGGAGACCCGGTGGAGAGGGCTGACTTCTACTATAAAGAGGGCGCCGACGAGCTGGTCTTTCTAGACATCACCGCCACCCCGGAGGGGCGCGACACCATGGTTGACGTCGTCGAGCGTATATCAGAGAAGGTATTCATGCCGCTTACCGTCGGCGGGGGACTGCGAACAATAGCCAACATGCGGCGGATGCTGCTGGCCGGCGCCGATAAGGTATCTATCAATACCGAGGCGGTGCTCAAGCCCGATCTGATTAAGGAGGGCGCCGATAAGTTCGGCAGCCAGTGCATCGTGGTGGCCATTGACGCCAAGAGGGTAAACGGGGGTGAGAAGCCTAAATGGGAGGTCTATATCCAGAGCGGCCAGAAACCCACCGGGCTTGACGCCATCGAGTGGGCTAATAAGGTGGTTGAGCTCGGCTCCGGCGAGATACTTCTTACCAGCATGGACGCCGACGGACACCAGACCGGCTACGACAACGAGCTTACCCGGGCCATCTCCGAGGCGGTGAGCGTGCCGGTGATTGCCAGCGGCGGTGCCGGTTCTCCCGAGGACCTCTATCAGGCGCTGGTCCTGGGCAAGGCCGATGCCGTGCTGGCGGCCAGCATCTTTCACTACGGGACCTACTCCATCGGTGATATAAAGAAATATCTGGCCGAGCGGGGAATACCGGTGAGGCTTTAGGGGTAAGAGGATGAAGACCTATATAGCACCTAAATTTATAGTAAGGCGGGACCCGGAGCGCTGCATCCAGTGCAAGGTCTGCGTCAACCAGTGCTCGTTTGACGCCAACTACTATGACGCCGAGGACAACGAGGTCAGGAGCCGGGAGGAGAACTGCGTCGGCTGCCACCGCTGCGAGGTCTTTTGCCCTACCCAGGCGCTGACCATCATCCGCAACCCTCAGGAGTACCGCGAGAACTATAACTGGCGCCCCGAAGTGGTCGATGACATCCTGAAGCAGGCCGAGACCGGCGGGGTGCTGCTAACCGGCATGGGCGACGACAAGGGGCAGCGAATCTACTGGGACCACCTGGTGCTCAACGCCAGCCAGGTTACCAACCCCTCCATCGACCCCCTCCGTGAGCCGATGGAGCTTACCACATACTTGGGGAGTAAGCCCGACCGGCTGGAGCTGGATAAGTCCAATCATCTAAAGACAAAGCTGGCCCCGCAGGTGAGGCTGGAGGTGCCGGTGATGTTCGCCGCCATGTCCTACGGGGCGGTCAGCCTCAACGTGCATACCTCTCTGGCCAGGGCGGCCACCGAGATGGGGACTTTATGGAACACCGGTGAGGGCGGTCTCCACCCCAGCTTATATAAGTATGGCGACAACACCATCGTCCAGGTGGCCTCCGGGCGCTTCGGCGTTTATGCCGACTACCTGGACGCGGCCAGGGTGGTCGAGATCAAGATTGGTCAGGGGGCCAAGCCGGGCATCGGCGGGCACCTGCCCGGAGAAAAGGTGAGCGCTGAAGTATCATTAACGCGAATGATTCCCCGGGGTACGGACGCCCTGTCGCCGGCGCCCCAGCACGATATCTACTCTATAGAAGACCTGGCCCAGCTTATCTACGCTTTAAAGGAGGCGACCAACTATACCAAGCCTATCTCGGTCAAGATTGCCGCCGTCCACAACTCGGCGGCCATCGCCAGCGGCATGGTGCGGGGCGGTGCCGATATTATCGTCCTGGACGGGCTCCGGGGCGCTACCGGGGCGGCGCCCAAGGTTATCCGGGATAACGTGGGTATCCCTATAGAGCTGGCGCTGGCCTCGGTGGACACACGTCTGCGCGAAGAGGGGATACGCAACCAGGCCTCTATCGTTGTCTCCGGCGGCATCAGGAACAGCGGCGACGTGGCCAAGGCCATCGCCCTGGGGGCGGACGCCGTCTATATCGGCACGGCGGCCTTAATCGCCCTGGGCTGCCATGTCTGCCAGCAGTGCCACACCGGCAAGTGCGCCTGGGGAATATGCACCACCGACCTCCGCCTGACCAAGCGGGTCAACCCCGACATCGGCGCCCGAAGGCTGGCCAATTTATTAAGAGGCTGGAGCATCGAGCTAAAAGATATACTGGGCGGGCTGGGGGTCAACGCCATCGAGAGCCTGAGGGGCAACCGCCTGCACCTGAGGGGGGTTGGCCTGACCGATACCGAGCTGGAGATACTGGGAGTGAGGATGGCCGGGAGCTAGAGATGGCTAGTCGGAAGAACTCGATAGTCAAGATAGACGCCAGCGGCGTGTACTACCGCGAGCTCAACGCCAGTTTGAGGGAGGCCATCACCAATAGCCCCCGCCGCATCGAGCTGCGCAACGTCCACGGGCAGAGGTACATCGGCACCGACCTGGACAGGCCGGTGGAGATTGAGATATTTGGCACCCCCGGCAACGACCTGGGGGCGTTTATGAACGGGCCCCGGATTATCGTCCACGGCAACGCCCAGGACGGCTGCGGCAACACCATGAACGAGGGCGAGATAGTCATCCACGGCCACGCCGGCGATATCATCGGGCTATCGGCGCGAGGCGGTAAAATCTTCGTCAAAGAGGACGTTGGCTACCGGGCGGGCATCCATATGAAAGAGTACCAGGGACGGGGGCCGGCGCTGGTCATCGGTGGAACCGCCCAGGACTTCCTCGGCGAGTACATGGCCGGCGGCGTGCTTATTCTGCTGGGTCTTAATCTAAAAGAGGGCGAGAACCACAAGGCCAATTTCATCGGTACCGGCATGCACGGCGGCGTTATCTACCTGAGGGGCAATGTCGAGGAGCACCAGCTGGGCAAAGAGGTGGGCGTTACTCAGCTTGAGGAGGCCGACCTAAAGGTCCTTAAGCAGCTGGTCGGCGAATTCGCCGCTCACTTCGGCTATAATGCCGAAGAAATAATGAAGCGCAATTTTATAAAACTTTTCCCCCGCTGGCTGCGGCCTTATGGCCGCCTCTACGCCTACTGATGGGGATGACCATGCTGCGGCTGCTGATGATAGCTAGGGAGACCGGGGAGCTGGCCGAGTTTCGTTCCCAGATGACCGGCAGCGGCTTTGCCTGCTCCATCGTTCCTCACGGCCAGAAGCTGGACAAGGAGATAAGCACCTATCGCCCCGATTTAGTCCTGCTTGAAATAGACGGCAGCCTGCCGGCCGCTGAAATGCAGGCAATCGTCCGGGGGCTGAAAGAGGAAAAACACCTGCCGGTTATAGCCCTGCTCCCCCGGGAGATGCTGGACAACCTTAACGGCAGCCTCGATATCGATGACTTCATCACCAGCCCCGGCGAGGGACGGGAGCTTGCCTTAAGGGCCAAGAGGCTTTTGAGCAAAGCCCGGAACATAGAGGGCGGCGAGCTGGTCCAGTGCGACGGCCTGCTGCTCGACCTGGCCAGTTGCGAGGTGACCCTGGAGGGCAGAACAGTCGAGCTTACCTTTAAGGAGTACGAGCTGCTCAAGTTCCTGGCCAGCCACCGGGGCCGCGTCTACAGCCGTGAAGCCCTGCTCAACCAGGTCTGGGGCTACGACTACTACGGCGGCGACCGGACGGTGGACGTGCACGTGCGTAGGCTCAGGAGCAAGATTGAGGACGCCAGCCATTCTTTCATCGAGACGGTGAGGAACATCGGCTACCGCTTTAAGGCTTAAAAGCCCCTGTTTATCAATCTGTAACCTAAATTTAACTCCCCTGTAATCTGTTGGAAACAATCGCCGGTTAGACTATTTGGGATAACTAGACCACGGGGGTTTTTAAATGACAATAAACACCGGAGATACCGCCTGGATGCTGGCCTCATCAGCGCTGGTGCTGCTGATGACACCGGGGCTGGCCCTGTTCTACGGCGGCATGGCCCGGCGCAAGAACCTGCTCTCCACCATCATGATGAGCTTTGCCATCATGGGGCTTATCGGCGTTATCTGGGCGCTCTGGGGCTACAGCCTGAGCTTCGGCTCCGATAACGGCGGTTTTATCGGCGGGCTTAATTTTATAGGTCTGACCAACGTTGGTATGCAGCCCTCCGGTGTCTATGCCAGCACCGTGCCTCACCTGGCCTTTATGGCCTTTCAGGGGATGTTCGCCATCATCACCGTCGCCCTGATTACCGGGGCGGTGGTGGAAAGAATCAAGTTCAGCGCCCTGATGCTCTTCTCGGCGCTCTGGGTGACGGTGGTCTACGCTCCTATATGCCACTGGGTCTGGGGCAGCGGCGGCTGGCTAGGGAGGCTGGGTGCCCTCGACTTCGCTGGCGGCACCGTGGTCCACATCAACGCCGGCGTCTCCGCCCTGGCCCTGGTCCTGCTGCTGGGTAAGCGCAAGGGCTTCCCCGGTGACGTGATGGAGCCGAATAATATCCCAATGGTGGCCCTCGGTGCCGGACTGCTCTGGTTCGGCTGGTTCGGCTTCAACGCCGGCAGCGCCCTGGCTGCCAGTGGGCTGGCGGCCAATGCCTTCGTCGCCACCAACCTCTCCGCGGCCACCGCCGGCTTCACCTGGATGGTTATCAGCTGGATACACCGCCGTCCCAGCCTGCTGGGGATGGTTACCGGGGCAGTGGCCGGGCTGGTGGCGATAACCCCGGCGGCTGGCTTTGTCCCGCCCATCGCCGCCATACCGATAGGCGTTATCGTGTCCGTGGTCTGCTACTACAGCATCGTGCTGATGAAGAATAAATTCAAGTTTGACGATTCCCTGGACGTCTTCGCCGTCCACGGGGTAGGTGGTATCTGGGGGGCGCTGGCTACCGGCATCTTCGCCAGCTCGGCGGTGTCCGGGAAGGCCGGTCTGATTGAGGGTAACGCCGGCCAGTTACTGGTGCAGTTTATCGGCGTGGTGGCGGTGGCCGCCTTCGCCTTCGCCGCCAGCTGGGTCCTGGGCAAACTGGTTGACGTTACCGTCGGCCTGAGGGTGGGGCAGATGGACGAGACGGTGGGGCTTGACCTCTCCCAGCACGGCGAGAGGGCTTACGGAGGGCTGCTCAAATGAAAAAGGTAGAGGCGATTATCCGGGAGGAGAGGCTGGAGGCGGTGAAGAAGGCCCTCGAAGAAAAGAGCTATTTCGGTATGACCGTTAGCGAGGTCAGCGGTCGGGGCAAGCAGAAGGGAATCCCGCTCCAGTGGCGGGCGGGGGAATACCGGGTGGACCTGCTGCCCAAGCTGAAGATAGAGCTGGTGGTGCTGGACGAGGATGTCACCGAAGTTATTGATGCCATCGTCAGCAAGGCCAGGACGGGCGAGCTCGGTGACGGCAAGATTTTTGTCCTGCCGGTTGAGGAAGTGGTACGGGTGCGCACCGGAGATAAGGGCGAGAACGCCGTTTGAGGTGTGTATATATTTAGGCGGATATATTATAATAGTTAATCAAAAAAGAAAGGTACAAAAGCTGTAATAGGAGGTAAATATGACAAACAGAAGCCGGGAAGAAGGTAAAGCCTATGTCCTGAAGATGGCCAAAGAGCACGATGTTAAGTTTATCCGTATGTGGTTTACCGATATCTTAGGGATGCTCAAGAGCTTTGCCATCACTGTGGAGGAATTGGAAGGGGCCCTGGAGGAAGGCATGGGGTTTGACGGTTCTTCGATTGAGGGGTTTGCCCGCATCGACGAAAGCGATATGGTTGCCCTGCCCGACCCGGAGACCTTCCGGTTGCTACCCTGGCGTCCGCGCGAGCACCGCGCCGTGGCCCGTATGTTCTGTGACGTCTTGAGGCCGGGGGGCGAGCTTTTTGAGGGCGACCCCAGGTTTGTCCTCAAGAGGAACCTCAAGCGGGCGGCCGACCTAGGCTATACCTTTTACGTGGGGCCGGAGCTGGAATACTTCTACTTCAGGAATTCCCAGGACACCGAACAGCTCGACTTTGGCGGCTATTTCGACCTTATCCCGCTGGATATGGCCACCGACCTGCGCCGTGAGACCGTGCTCGCCCTGGAGGAGCTTGGCATCGGCGTAGAGTATTCTCACCATGAAGTGGCCGGTAGCCAGCATGAAATAGATATGCGCTATACCGACGCCCTGACCATGGCCGATAACGTGATGACCTATCGGCTGGTGGTGAAGCAGGTTGCTATCCAAAACGGTTTCTACGCTACCTTTATGCCCAAGCCCATCTTCGGCATCAACGGCAGCGGTATGCACGTCCACCAGTCGCTTTTCAAGGGCGAACGTAACGCCTTCTTTGATAAAGATGATGCCTACCACCTGTCCAAGATAGCCAAGTGTTATATCGCCGGCTTGCTCAAACACGCCCCTGAGATTACGGCTGTCTGTAACCAGTGGGTCAACTCCTATAAGCGGCTGGTGCCCGGCTACGAGGCGCCGGTATACCAATCCTGGGCAAGGCGAAACCGGGCTGACTTAGTGAGGGTTCCCGAATATAAGCCGGGCAAGGAAAAAGCCACCAGGATAGAATTCAGGTCTCCTGACCCGGCCTGTAATCCTTACCTCACCTTCAGCGTTATGCTGGCCGCCGGGCTGGAAGGCATCGAAAAGGGTTACGAAGTCCCGAAGCCGATAGAAGAAAACGTATATGAGATGACCGAGGCAGAAAGGCAGGAGCGAGGTATCGGCACCTTGCCCGCCAGCCTGCTGGAGGCTATACTGCTGGCCGAGAAGAGCGAGGTGGTGCGCAAGGCCCTCGGTGAGCACACTTTCAAGGCCTTTATCGAGAACAAGAAGATAGAATGGAACCAGTACAAGGCTCAGGTAACCGAGTACGAGCTTAAAAAATACCTGCCAGTACTGTAAATTTATGCTATAAAAATAAAAATGTTGTAAAATAGAGGTAGCTATATCAGGTGGAAGGGGGCCGTAGTGGCTGAAGGCGTTCAACTGAATAGCGATCTCGGTTTTCTGCGCATCGGCGGGGCGGTGCCCGCGCTCCGCCTGGCCGACGTTGATTTTAACGTTAAAGCAATTATCAGCACCATGAGGAAGGCCGGGGAGCAGGGGGTGCAGGTGCTCACTTTTCCCGAGATGGCTATCACCGGCTATACCCTCGGTGACCTGGTCCAGCACCGGGCGCTGCTGGCCAAGGCGGAGAAGGGGCTGGAGGCGGTTCTGGCGGAGAGCGCCAGGAGGGCGATGGTGGTGATGGTGGGGCTGCCCCTCGTGGTCGAGCAGAAGATTTTTAACTGTGCTGTGGTCCTGAACTCTGGCCGTATTCTGGGGGTTATCCCCAAGACCCTTTTGCCCGGCTACCGGGAGTTCTACGAAGACCGCTGGTTTGCCCCGGCTACCGAGGTCGGTTCCACTCTCGTCGAGCTGGCCGGCCAGGAAGTTCCTTTTGGCAGCGACATTCTCTTCAGACTGCGCGGAATTAAATCCGCTATCATCGGTGTTGAGATCTGTGAGGACCTGTGGGTGCCGCTGGCCCCTCACGAGTACCAGGCGCTGGCCGGGGCGACGGTGCTGGTCAACCTCTCGGCGAGCAACGAGGTGCTGGGCAAGGCGGACTGGCGCCGGACAATGGTCTCTTCGGAGTCAGGCCGGTGCATCGCCGCCTACTGCTATGTCTCATCTGGCATCGGGGAGTCATCCAACGACCTGGTCTACGGCGGTCATATCATCATCGCTGAGAACGGGACGATATTAAGGGAATCGGCGCGCTTGTCGCCGGATTCCCGGCTTATCGTGGTCGATATTGACCTGGAGCGGCTTGGGCACGACCGCAGCGTGATGACCAGCTTTCGGGAGCAGGCGGCCGGCGTGGAAGCCTGCCGGGTGGTCGAGGCCGAGGTCAGCGACCTCTCCCCTCGCCGTCTGGAGCGGACGCTCGACCCCCATCCCTTTGTCCCCGAGGAGCCGGCGAGAAGGGCAGACCGCTGCCGCGAAATCTTTGCCATGCAGGTGGGGGCGCTCGCTCAGAAGCTGGCCGGCGCTAAGAAGAGCCGGCTGGTGCTGGGGGTCTCCGGTGGCCTTGATTCCACACTATCACTGCTGGTTGCCGCCAAGACGATAGACTTTCTCAAGCTGCCGCGGACCAGTGTCCATGCCTTCACCATGCCCGGTTTTGGGACTACCCGGAGGACCAGGGCTAACGCCACCAGGCTGTGCCAGGCACTGGGGGTGAGCCTGGACCGGGTGAACATCAGCCGGAGCTGCAACTCGCACCTGAAAGACCTGGAGCACGACGGCGGGGAGGATGTGGTTTTCGAGAACGTCCAGGCCCGCTACCGCACCGAGTTCCTCTTTAACAAGGCTAACCAGCTCGACGGCATCGTGCTGGGGACGGGCGACCTCACCGAGATTGCCCTGGGCTGGTGCACCTTCGCCGGAGACCACATCTCACACTACCACGTCAGCGCCTCGGTGCCCAAGACCCTGGTGAGCTTTCTGGTGCGCTGGGTGGCCGATGAAGAGATGGCCGGCACACCGGCCCAGAAGGTATTGTATGATATTCTTAAGACCCCGATCTCCCCGGAGTTAATCCGGCCCGAAAACGGCCTGATAAGGCAGAAGAGCGAGGAGCTTATCGGGCCGTTTGAGCTGGCCGATTTCTACCTCTATCCCTTCATCCGCTTCGGCATGAGGCCAGGCCGGATTCTCTACCTGGCCAACGAGGTGAGCCGGCAGGGGCTTTTTGAAGGCAAGTACTCTCTGGACGACCTGTATAAGTGGCTGAAGAGTTTCATCAGCCGCTTCTTCGCCAACCAGTTCAAGAGGACCTGCCTGCCCGAGGGGCCGAAGGTAGGCTCGGTGAGCCTCTCCCCCCGGGGGGACTGGAGAATGCCCTCGGAGGCTCAAGACCAGCTGTGGCTCGAAGATTTAGAGACTATGTACCACAAGCTGCGCCCGGCTGGTAAGCAGCCTTAAGCTACAGCTTTGTGAGCGGGCGTGGTATAATGCGGGAAAACGGCAGGGGGTGGCGAGGCTGATGGCGGAACAGGTCGTTGGTTCCGACGCCGAAGGTAAGCTAATATCTATTCTCAAGGTCTTGAGCGAGTCCTCGGAACCACTGGGTTCAATCACTATTGCCCGCCGGCTTGAGGACGAAGGGGTTTTCTTGAGCGAGCGGGGGGTGAGGTATCACCTGAAGATAGCCGACGAACGCGGCTATACCCAGCCCGCCGGACGGGATGGGCGGATGATTACTGAGGAAGGGCGGCGGGAGGTCAAGGAGGCCCTGGCCCCTCAGCACCTCGGCTTTGTGCGCGATAAGCTGGAGCTGCTGGCCTACCAGACCAGTTTCGACCCGGAAAAGGGCAGCGGCCAATTACCGATAAACACCTCGCTCATCGATAGGGAGCAGTTCAAGAAGGCGCTGGCGGTGATGAAGGGCGCCTTTAAATCCGGGCTCTGCGTCAGCGAGTTGGTGGCCACCGCCAATGAGGGGGAGAAGCTGGGGACGGCGGTGGTGCCCGAGGGTAAGATTGGCCTGGCCACCGTCTGCAGCGTGGCCACAAACGGCGTGCTGCTCAAGGCAGGGGTGCCGGTGGAGTTCCGCTTTGGCGGCCTGCTTGAGGTTAGAAATCTAAAGCCCAGGCGCTTTGTCGCCATAATTGACTATGCCGGTACCTCGGTTGACCCTTCCGAGCAGTTCATCCAGGCCAGGATGACCAGCGTCGGCAAGGCCGCTAGTACGGGGAGCGGCAAGATACTGGGCGTTTTCCGGACGGTGCCGGCACCGGCCCGGGAGGTTGTCGAGGAGAGGATAGCCCGGCTCAAGGAGGTCGGCATCGGCGGCATCTTTGCCGTTGGCGGTACCAGCGAGCCGCTCTGCCAGATTCCGGTGGCCCTGAACCGGGTTGGTATCGTCCAGCTCGGCGGTCTTAATCCGGTGGCGGCCGCCGTTGAGGCCGGTATCGAGATTGAAAATGTCGCCGAGAACGGCTTGATTGACTTCCGGGAGCTGCGCAGCTTCTGGGAGCTGTAAACTAAGGCCCAATTTTAGCCGGCGGCGCTCTTTACCCTCCGGCGCCGCTTCTCCCAGCCCAGAATTTCCAGCAGGTCGCCCACCGACTTGTCTTCGTGCAGCTCGTGGCGGAGGGGCATCTCCGGGTCTATGCTGTAACGCAGGCGCCGTCCCTCCTTGGTCTTGGTTATGTATTCATCGGCCTCAAGGTCATTAATAATATTGCGTGTTGTCTTCTCGGTAATGCCTATGGTGGCGGCGATCTCCCGGGCGGTGCTTCGCGGCTGCTGGGCAATCAGGCAGAACACCAGGGCGTGGTTGGTGATGAATTTCCATTCCCCCATTCTGACACCTCCTGCTTCCAGCTAATCGGCTGTCAAAAATAACTAAAATCCTATTGACAACCGGTACAAAATGTGTATAATTTATTTAGGAAATATATTTAGTGTATATTATAACAGGAAAAGAAGGTTAGGACAAGTATTTCCTAACTCTTTTTGTTTATAGGGGGTAAAAACCGAAGATGTGACCTCATAAACGAGCCTGAAATACTGAAATCTAACACTAGAGGAGAACATAAAAAAGGTGAAAGCACCTGGAATAATTAAAAAACAACCCGCCCTGAGGGCGGAAAAATATTCTATAGAGACCGCGGCTGAGGCCGAGGAGGAACCTCCCGGCGCAGCTATAGTTACCACCCCGGAGGGGGAACCTCCCAGTACCAGCGCCCAGAGACGAAGATTCTTTGGGCACATACCCGATAGCCTCTGGAAAGACTGGAGGTGGCACTTCCGCCACCGCATCACCACCGTCGAACAACTGGCCAGCTATATACCCCTGACTGCTGAAGAACAGGCCAGGCTCAGGCTGGTCACCATCAAGTACCCGCTGGCAATAACCCCTTATTATCTTTCCCTGATTGACCCCGATGACCCCCAAGACCCCATTCGGCTTCAGTCCGTGCCCGCCTTTGAGGAGATAGCCCTGGCCGGAATCGGCAGCGAAGACCCCCTTGAGGAGAAGAGGGACTCGGTTGTCCCCGGACTGGTACACCGCTACCCCGACCGTGTTTTAATGGTGCTGACCGATATCTGCCCCATGCTCTGCCGCCACTGCACCCGCAAGCGGGAGTGGAGGCATGGCGGTTGGGTGCGCACCCTCGGCGAAATTGAGGCCATGCTGGACTACATCCGCAATCATAAGGCGGTCAGGGATGTGGTCATCTCCGGCGGTGACCCCTTGACTCTATCCACCCACCACCTTGAGGGCGTTATCGGCAGCTTGCGGCAGATAGAGCACGTCGAGATTATCCGCATCGGCAGCCGCTTCCCGGTGGTGCTGCCCCAGCGCATCGATGACGAGCTTTGCGCCATGCTTTCCAGATATGGCCCGATATGGCTCAACACCCATTTCAACCACTACCGCGAGATAACTCCGGAGGCAGCTGCCGCCTGCGACAGGCTGGTGCGGAGCGGCGTCCCGGTGAACAACCAGAGCGTGCTGCTGCGCGGCATCAACGACAGTGTGGAGGCACAGACCAAACTGTGCCAGGGGCTGCTAAGGATTAAGGTGCGACCCTACTACCTCTTCCAGTGTGACGAGGTGGAGGGGACGGAGCACCTGCGCACGCCGCTGGCAACTGGCCTGGATATAATCGAGGGTATGCGCGGCCACACCTCGGGGCTGGCGGTGCCCACTTTCGTTATTGACCTGCCCCAGGGAGGGGGCAAGGTGCCGGTGCAGCCCAACTATATCCTCTCTCAGAACGGGGACAGGATTCTGGTGAGGAACTACCGCGGCCATATCTACCACTGCCACAACCCCAGGCTGAAGGCCAGGGCCAAGCCAGTGCCGGCGCAACTGCCCTTGTCGGTTAAGGTGCCGGTAGCGGTCAAGAAGGCAGGAACCAGGGATGCGGATAGGCTTAGCCTACGATCTTAAGTCAGCCATACCCTTGGACGCCGCCGCCCCCGAAGACGCTTTAGAGGAGTATGACTCCCGGGAGACGGTGGAGACTATCGCTGCCGCGCTGGCTGCCGCCGGACACTCGGTGGTGCTGCTGGGCGGGGGCGAGGAGTTCCTGGACAACATACGGCGGGAGAAGGTTGACATCGTTTTTAACATCGCCGAGGGGAGGGGCAGCTCACGCAGCCGCGAGTCCCAGGTGCCGGCTGTTCTGGAGATGCTGGGCATCCTCTATTCCGGCTCGGACTCCCACTGCCTGACCGTCTGCCTGGACAAACCGCTAGCCAAGAGGCTGGTGGCCGCCGAAGGTATCGCTACTCCGCAGTGGCAGATGGTAAACGACGAGGAGGAGCTGGGTAAACTAGCCTGGGAGAAATTCCCGGCCATCGTCAAGCCGGCCTACGAAGGCTCGAGCAAGGGCATCCGCTCCAGCTCGGTGGTGGAAAGCCGGGAGGAGATGACCAGAGAGGTGAGCCGCCTGCTTAACGATTACCGGCAGCCGGTGATGGCTGAGGAGTTCATCAGCGGTGACGAGGTCACCGCCGGTATTATCGGCAATGCTCCGCCCCGCCTGGTGGGCCTGATGCGCATCCTGCCCCGGAAAAGTGAGGGGCACTTCGTCTACTCACTGGAGGTAAAGCGAGATTACCTCAACCTGGTTGACTACGAGTCTCCCCCCAGGCTGGCCGACGAGGTTAATGAGAGGATTGCTCTGGCCAGCCTCAAGGTTTTTAAAGTCTTGGGTTGCCGAGACTTCGCCCGTATCGACTTCAGAATCGGCCCAGGTGGAATTCCCTATTTCCTGGAGATAAACCCCCTGCCCGGGCTGGGCAGTTACAGCGACCTGATTATCATGGCCCAGAAGCTGGGCTGGACGCAACAGGGGCTGATACAGGCAGTCTTTGAGGCCGCCTTGAAAAGGTACTCTCCGTGCGTCGCCGTGTAGCCATCGTCTATAACGAACCCCTGAAGAGCCGCTATGACGAGCGCGGTGAGCGGGCCGCCGTCAGCGGTGTCCTTGAGGCGGTGGAGGCGGTGGAGGATGCCCTGCTCAAATCAGGCTACGGCGTGGTCAAGCTCCCCCTGGTGCCGCCCCTGCCCCGCGCCCGGGAAAGGCTGGCTGCCCTGAAGGCCGACCTGGTCTTCAATCTCTTCGAGGGCTTTGCCGGCCACCCGGAGACAGAGGCCGAGATAGTCGAAATGCTAGCGGCGCTCAAACTGCCCTTCACCGGCTGTTCTGCCGCGGCCCTCAAATTAGCCCTGGACAAGGCCAGGACCAAGGCGCTCTTAAAGAACGCCGGTATTGCCACCCCCGATTTCCAGCTGCTCCGGCCGGAGAATCTCTCCAGCTTCCACCTGAGCTACCCCTGCATCGTCAAGCCCCGCCGTGAGGACGCCAGCCACGGGCTCTCGGCGCAGAACGTGGTCAGTGACTTTGCCTCGTTGGAAAAGCAGGTGACCGCGGTCAGCCGCTACTACGGCGGGCAGGCCCTGGTTGAGCATTTCATCGAAGGCCACGAGTTCAACGCTACCGTGCTCGGTGATACCGTCCTGCCCGTTTCCGAGATAGATTACTCGTTGCCGGAGGGGGTGCCCCGCCTGCTCACCTTCGCTGCCAAGTGGCAGCCCGAAAGCGAATATTTTCAGGGTACTAAGGTAATTTGCCCGGCCCAAATCGAAGACAGCGAGAGGGAGGAAATCGCTAAAACCGCCCTTGCCGCCCTCGGCTTGCTCGGCTGCCGCGGCTATGCTAGAGTTGATATGCGGCGGGATGAGGCGGGGCAGCTTAATGTTATCGAGGCCAACCCCAACCCCGATATCTCCCCCGGCTCGGGGGCGGTGCGGCAGGCCGAGGCCGCCGGCATGACCTACCCGCAGTTTATCGGTAGGATTGTAGAACTGGCCCTGGAGAACAAAGAGGATGGCGGTCAGGATACGCCCGATGCTGAAAAGGGACAATTCGGCCGTGATGGCGCTGCTGCGCGGCCTGCCTGAGTTCAAGCCGGCTGAGGTGGTGGTGGCTGAGGAGGTCATCGACAGCTACCTGGCCGGTCCGGCTGGCTCAGGCTACCACGTACTGGCCGCTGAGGACGGCGCGGCCATTAAAGGCTATATCTGCTATGGCCCTACCCCCCTCACCGATGGTACCTGGGACGTTTACTGGATAGCGGTGGCGGCTGGGGAGCAGGGGAGGGGCGTGGGCGGGGCTCTTATGGCCTATGCCGAGGACAGAATCAGAGAGGCTAAAGGTCGGCTGGTAATCATCGAAACATCCTCTCAGGAAAGCTACGAAAAGACCCGACGCTTTTACACAAAGCATGGCTACCAGGTTATAGCCCGCCTCCCCGATTTCTACGCCCCCGGCGACGATAAGGTTATTCTGCAGAAACGTCTTGAGCCGGAAGGGCAATCTTAATGGGCAGCCTTCTGCAAAACTTCATCGTAACCTTCGTCCCGCTGTTTATCGTTATCGACGCCCTGGGCAACCTGCCCTTCGTGCTTGCCATGAGCGAGGATATGATCAGGCCCCAGCGCCACCGTATGATTCACCTGGCTATCCTGACCGCTATCATCGTCGGCCTTTTCTTTTTATTCTTCGGCCAGCTGATTCTGAAGTTAATGGGGATTTCGGTGGGCTCCTTCGCCATCGCCGGCGGCATAATCCTGCTGGCCTTCGCCATCAAGTACATGACCACCGGCCACATGGTGGAAGCTGTCAAGGAGGAGCTGGTGGCGGTGGTGCCCATCGGCACCCCGCTGACGGTCGGCCCGGCCACCATAACCACCCTGCTGCTCCTGGCCACCCAGTTCCCCCTCTATATGGTGCTCATCTCCTTCACCCTGAACATGGCCATCACCTGGGGCATCTTTCTGGGGGGGGAGCAGGTGGCCCGTGTTCTGGGGCAGGGAGGCCTGAGGGCGATTTCCCGGGTGTTCAGCCTGCTGCTGGCGGCCATCGCCATCAGCATGGTTATACACGGGCTGGAGCTGACCGGTATAATTAAGGCGGTGACCGGCTAAAAGCCGGAGGGATTTTGAGCTATGTTTCGTATCCGCCGCGTCCACGATGATATAACCCCGGCCAACAAGGAGGCCATCACCCAGGTTCAGGAGATTCTCCGCGCCCAGTTTCCTGGCCTCTCAAAGAGGGACATTGCCAAGCTGCCGGAGCAGCTGCGCAACCCGCTGAAGTACCGCTTCCGCTCCATCCTTTTCGTTGCCGAGGGGGTGAAGGGGCGCATCATCGGCTTTGCCCTGCTCTACCACGAGCCTATCCTGCACTTCGGCTACCTGGACTATATATCCGCCGCCGAGCGGAGAACCGGCGGCGGCATCGGCGGCGCCCTCTACGAAAGGGTGCGTGAGGAAGCGCTGGACCTGAACCTAATCGGCCTTTTCTTCGAGTGCCTCCCCGACGACCCCCATTTAAGCCGAGACCCGCTCGTCCGGAAGCAAAATGCCGCCCGCCTGCGCTTCTACGAGAGGTACGGCGCCCGCCCCATCGTCAACACCAAGTATGAGACCCCCTTAAAGCCCGGCGGCGACAACCCCCCCTATCTGGTCTATGACGACCTGGGGCAGGGTGACGGGCTTTCCCGTGATGTCGCCCGAGAGGTGGTCCGGGCGGTGCTGGAGCGGAAATACCGGGGGGTGGTTTCCCCCAGCTACGTTGAGATGGTGGTTGATTCCTTTCAGGACGACCCGGTGCGCCTGCGTGAGCCGAGGTATATCAAGAAGGCGCCGCTCTTGCCCCGCCGGACGGTAGCGGTGGACAAGCAGGTTGTCCTGGTCATCAACGACCGCCACCTCATCCACCACGTCGAAGAACTGGGCTATGTTGAATCGCCGGTGAGGATAGACGCCATCATAAAGGAGCTGGACAAGACGGGGCTGTTTAACAGGGTTGCCCCCCGCCACTTCTCCGAGCGCTATATCAAGACGGTGCACGACAGCCAGTTCGTTGACTATTTCAGGAAGGTCTGTGCTGGCCTTGCGGCGGGGCAGTCCGTCTACCCCTATGTCTTCCCCATCCGCAACATCGCCCGCCCCCCCAGGGAGCTCGCCGTCCGCGCCGGCTACTACTGCATCGACACCTTTACCCCGATAAACGGCAACGCCTACCTGGCCGCCAAGCGGGCGGTGGACTGCACCCTGACCGCCGCCGAGCAAATCCTGGAGGGCTACCGGCTGGCCTACGCCCTGGTGCGCCCGCCTGGTCACCACGCCGGGCGCCGTTCCTTCGGCGGCTTCTGCTACTTCAACTCGGCGGCGGTGGCCGCCCAGTATTTGAGCGCCTACGGCAGGGTGGCCATCCTGGATATCGACTATCACCACGGCAACGGTCAGCAGGACATATTCTACGAACGGCCTGACGTCCTGACCCTGTCCATCCACCGGCATCCCCGTTATGCCTATCCCTACTTCAGCGGCTTTGCTGACGAGAAGGGAGAAGGGGCGGGCAAGGGCTACAATATAAATATCCCCCTCTTAGCTGAAGAGTTTGAGGGTAAGAGATACCAGCAGGTCTTGAGCGAGGCGCTGAGACGGGTCGCCCGCTTCCGTCCCCAGTTTCTCATCGTGGCGCTGGGACTGGATACCGCCAAGGAAGACCCCACCGGAAGCTGGAGCCTTGAGGCTGACGATTTTGAGGCGGTGGGCAGGCTGATCGGTGAACTGCACCTGCCGACGCTGGTCGTTCAGGAAGGCGGCTATGATACCAGGGTGCTGGGCATAAATGCCCGCCGCTTCTTCAGCGGGCTCTGGGCAGGCTACTACTCACCCTAGCCGGGCACATCTACCACCAGCGTCGTCCCCTGGCCCGGTACCGAGTTGACCTCAAGGGTGCCGCCCAGCAGCCGCGCCCTCTCCTGCATCCCGGCCAGCCCCAGCTTACCAATGCGGGGAAGGTCGTCCACGTCCCCACGCAGCTCAAACCCTCGCCCGTTATCGGTTACGGTCACCCTCACCTCATCTGCCATGAACTCCATTACCACCCGGGCCTCCGAGGCCTGGGCATGCCGCCTAATATTGTTGAGCGCCTCCTGGACAATGCGGAAGAGCAATGACTCAACTTCAGACGAGAAACGTCTTTCTCCGCCAAACACATTTAGGCTTGTACTTATCCCATCGTACTCTTGTAGATCCTTCATTAACGACCTTAACGCCGGGATTAAACCTAAATCGTCCAGTAATGATGGGCGCAGGTCCTGAATGAAACGGTGCACACCCTGCACTCCACGATTAAGCTGAGCCTGCAGGTCTTTAAGGAACAAGACCTCACTAGGTGCCAGACCATGCTTCTTGCGAATGAAATTGTCCAATTGCCGCGAGAGAGAACCCAGCACCTGGGCCGTATCATCATGAAGCTCCCGGGCGATACGTTTTCGCTCCTCTTCTTGGGCCCTGGTTATCTGCTGCAGGTAGTAGCGCACATTTTCCTGCATTCGCTTCTCTTGAGTAACGTCTCTAGCGATGTTCTGAAAACCCTTTGGCTCACCATCGCTGGTAATCAAGTTGGTAGAAACCATGCATATTGCCTCCGAGCCATCCTTCCTAATTAACCTTAATTCGTAGGGGAGGTCTATGGGCTGGTGTTCGGTTAGCTTATGGCTCACCTCTCTTGCCAGCTTCAGGCTTTCATCACTGAGAAATGACTTTACATTCATCCCCACCAGTTCTACTACAGGGTAACCACCAAGTTCCGCCGCCGCCTTATTCGCAGTTTGAATGTTACCCTCTAAATCGTGAACCCAGATGGCATCATAGGCACCCTCGAATAAAGCCCTGAAGCTTTTCTCTGACTCATGTAGTGCCTCCTCAGCACGCTTTCGCTCGGTGATATCTTCCAGGGTCTCTATGGCACCTATTATCTTTCCAGTGTTATCTCTTATGGGAATTGCTGTGAAATGGAGCCACTTTCCATTCCTCTCAAGATCTGGGAAAAAATCTTCAGCTTCATAAGTACCATCTATTAAGTGGGATATTTTACATTTACCTGGATAATGGGCTTCAATTTCGTTTGCCGGTGCTCCGTCCACTATTAAGTCGGCCATAGCTGGCCTCTTTCCCGCGTAAAACGCCCTCCATTGCTTATCTGTCCCGATTATCTCCTTACTTCCTATGCCAGAGAGGGCCTCAATCGCTGTGTTCCAGTACACTACTTTATGTTGCTTATTGATTACAAATGATGGGATAGGGGAACCATCAATAATCTTGGCCAGCATCTCGGAACCTAATAGACTCAGTGGCATAGCTATTACTCCGCTATCTTAAATGAAGAGAGTCAAGGCAGCTCTTCCAGGGTGAACCAGCCCTTTCTCAGGCCGTAGAGCACCGCCTCGGTGCGGGAGCCAACGCCGAGCTTGTTGAAGACGGTTCTCAGGTGGCCCTCGACGGTGCGGCTGCTCAGGTGAAGCTTATCGGCGATGTCCTTATTGGTCATGCCCTTGGCCGCCAGCTTGAGGATGTCGGTATCGCGGCTGCTCAGGTGCTCGGAGGGCCTGTCCAGCCCCCGCGTCTTATCTGGCAGTTTAAAGTAGTTCATGACCTTGCGGGCGACCATAGGGTCGAGGACGGGCTCACCCTTGTACACCGCCCGGATGGCGCGGGTGAGCTCATCGCCGCTGACATTCTTGAGCAGGTAGCCGGCGGCGCCCACCTTGAGCAGGGCGAAGACGTACTCGTCGTCGTCATAGGCGCTTAAGATAAGCACTGCGGTGCGAGGGCTGATTAGCTTTATCTGCCGGGTGGCCTCGATGCCGTTGAGCTTGGGCATGGCGACGTCCATGATGACGATATCCGGTTTAAGCTCGGTGGTCATCTGCACCGCTTCCTCGCCGTTGCTGGCCTCGCCGACAACGGTAATCCCCTTCTCGTCCTCGATAAGCCGGCGGATGCCCTGCCGCGTTATCACGTGGTCCTCAGCCAGAAGCACATTAATATTGCTCATAGTCTAACCCCGTATGTAATCATATCAAAGCCGGGTGCACCTGTTCAAGCACAGCCATTGCCGAAGCTGTTCTCTCTGGTATTAGGTGGAAATACCTGCGTAAAAATACTTGATATTGAGTTATAGGCTAGGTGTAGTTAGCGCTGGAAAATACCTGGCAGATACCGTCAAAACTAGTGGTGAAAACGGGCGTGATAACGGATGGAGACAGGCCCTGGAAGTATTAACATAAAATTAGCGGTTGATGAAGGAGGTTATAGCTGATGAACTTAACCCTTGATTTTCCGAAAGTGAAGGCTATCGTTGAGAGCTACCCGGAAAAGGTTGACTCTCTCATTGATAGCTATGCTGGCAGTAAGGAACAGCTGATATCACTGCTTCAGGATGTCCAGGCTGAGTTTAACTATCTGCCCCAGGATGTGCTGATAAAAATCAGTCAGAGGCTGGATATATCCTTGAGCCAGGTCTTCAGCGTGGCCACCTTTTTCCGGGCTTTCAGCCTGAAGCCCAGGGGGCGTCACCTGGTCACTGTCTGTCTGGGTACCGCCTGTCACGTCAAGGGCGGCCATAGGCTGGTGGACAAGATTGAGAGGGACTACGGGATAAAACCGGGTGAGACCACCGAGGACATGAGGTTCACCCTGGAGGCGGTCAACTGCCTGGGCTGCTGCGCGCTGGGTCCGGTGGCGGTGGTCGATGGCAAATACGAAAGCCAGATGACCCCGGATAAGCTCGACCGCGTCTTGAGGGGCTACAAATAAACGGGAGGGGCGTGAGATGGTAGAGCAGGTAAGAAGGTTGTTAGAGAAGAGGGTGGAGAGTGCCGCCGAGCTGGAGAAGCTGCGGCAGTCAATACTTGATAAGAGAGACACCAGCCGGATCTGCATCTCGGTCTGTGGCGGCACCGGCTGCCGTGCCTCCGGAGCCGAGGCGGTGGTCGAGGCTTTCCTGGATGAAATCGAGAAGCGGGAGCTCCAGCTAACCGTGGAGATGAAGGAGACCGGCTGCCACGGTTTCTGTGAGCGGGGACCGGTGGTGGTCATCAGGCCCAAGCGGATTTTCTACCAGCGGGTGAAGCCCGAGGACATCCCGGAGATTATCACCGAGACCGTGCTCGAGGGCAACATCATCGAGCGCTTGCTCTATGTGGCCCCGGCCACCAAAGAAAAGATTATCTATGAGCCCGATGTGCCGTTCTACAAGAGGCAGACGCGGACCGTCTTCGGCGCCAACGGTGAAATTGACCCCACCAATATTGAAGACTACATCGCTGTCGGCGGCTATTCCGCCTTAAGCAAGGTGTTTACCGGGATGAAGCCCCAGCAGATTATTGATGAGATTAAGAAGTCGGGCCTGAGGGGGCGGGGCGGCGGTGGCTTCCCCACCGGCAGGAAGTGGCAGTCATGCCTCGACGCCAAGGCTGATATTAAATATGTTATCTGCAACGCTGATGAGGGTGACCCCGGCGCCTATCAGGACCGGAGCATCCTAGAGGGTAATCCCCACAGCGTCATCGAGGGGATGATTATCGGCGCCTATGCCATCGGCTCCCACCACGGCTATATCTACGTCCGTAACGAGTATCCGCTGGCGGTGAGGCACGCCCGCATTGCCATCGAGCAGGCTATGGACTACGGACTGCTGGGTGAGAACATTCTCGGCTCCGGCTTTAATTTCACGGTGACGATAAACAAGGGCGGCGGCGCCTTCGTCTGCGGCGAGTCCAGCGCCCTGATGGCCTCACTTGAGGGCAAGATAGGCGAGCCGAGGGCGAAATACGTCCACATGTCGGAGAAGGGCCTCTGGGACAGCCCCAGCCTGCTGAACAATGTCAAGACCTGGGCCAACGTGCCCCTGATAATAAACAGGGGGGCGGACTGGTACTCCAAGATAGGCACCGCCGGCAGCAAGGGGACGATGATATTCTCACTGGTGGGCAATATCAACAACACCGGCCTGGTGGAGGTGCCAATGGGGATAACCCTGAGGGAGATGATTTTTGACATCGGCGGCGGCATCCCCAACGGCAAGAAGTTCAAGGCGGTGCAGACCGGCGGGCCATCGGGCGGCTGCATCCCGGAGCAGTTCCTGGACACCCCGGTTGACTTTGACGAGTTGACCAAGCTGGGCTCGATGATGGGCTCCGGCGGCATGATTGTCATGGACGAGGACACCTGTATGGTTGATGTCGCCCGCTACTTCGTTGAGTTCCTGAAAGGTGAGTCCTGCGGCAAGTGCACCCCCTGCCGGGAGGGGATAAACCGGATGAGCGAGGTCTTGACCCGGATCACCCAGGGAAAGGGCAAGTCGGAAGACCTGGATACGCTGGAAGACCTGGCCGGGGTCTTGAGCACCGGCGCCCTCTGTGCTCTGGGCCAGACGGCGGCCAATCCGGTGATGAGCACCCTCAGGTATTTCCGGGACGAGTACATCGCCCACATCGAGCAGAAGAGGTGCCCGGCCGGCGTCTGCCGGGAGCTGATAAAGTATTCCATTGACCCGGAGAAGTGCGTGGGCTGTCTCCGCTGCTTGAGGGGCTGTCCTACTGGCGCTATCACTGGGGAGAAAAGGGAGCCCCACACCCTGAACCAGGGTCTGTGTATAAGATGCGGCGCCTGCTACGACGTCTGTAAATTCAATGCCGTAATAAGGCAGTGAAGGAGGTGTGTTATGGCTAAGGTATGGATTGATGGCGAGACCACTATTGAGGTGAGGGAGGCTGATGGGGTGCATTCGGTATACATGACTGTTGACGACAAGGGGGTTATCGTTTCGGCTGGTCAGACAATCCTTCAGGCGGTGCAGCGCATGAAGGGCATCGGTAACATCCCGGCGCTCTGCAATCATCCGGCGGTCAAGCCCTACGGGGCCTGTCGGCTTTGCACTGTCGAGGTGAGCGAGGACGGCGGTAGTAAGTTCAAGTTCGTCGCCGCCTGCCTCTACCCGGTGAAAAATGGACTGATAGTCAGGACCAGCACCGAGAAGATTAATAAGCTGCGCGAGGGGATAATCGAGCTGATGCTGGCCCGGTGCCCCAACGTGAGGAGGATACAGGAGCTGGCCGAGGAGTACGGGGTGGAGAAGCCGAGGTTCGTGCTGGGGGACCAGGACTGCATTCTCTGCGGCCTCTGCGTCCGGGCCTGCCAGGAGATAATCGGCAAGTCGGCGATAAGCCTGGTCAATCGCGGTATTTACCGCGAGGTGGCCGCTCCCTTCTACGCCTATGAGCTTAATGAGGAGTGCATCGGCTGCGGCGACTGCGTCTTCATCTGCCCCACCGGTGCCATCAAGATGGGGCCCGACGGCAAACCGGTGCTGCCCAGGGTGAAGATACCCTATGCTGAAATCGAGGCGATGATGACAAAGGAGGCGGCGGCCCCTTCTTAAACCGCCGGTTGGTATCTAATTTAAAAGGGAAGCCCTAGGGCTTCCCTTTCTTTTTTGGCAAATGTCATAATTTTGTAAGTTCTTCCTCCCTCATTTTATAACTTTTTCATCCCCCGCCGACTAGAATGTTAGCGTATTAGATGAGCCAGTACACCGAAGCCAGCCATTTAGCTGACAAAAGCGGCCAGCCGTTGAAGATAACCCTGGTCATCGTAGGGGTAATTACGGCGGTCGAGGTCGTCGGCGGCATCCTGAGCAACAGCCTGGCCCTTCTCGGCGATGCCGGGCATATGCTGGTTGACGGCCTGGCGCTGGGGCTGAGCCTCTTTGCCATGGCCCTGGCCAGACGGCCGGCGACGGCCAGCAGGACCTACGGCTATCATCGCGCCGAAATCATGGCCGCCCTGACCAACGGCATCGTCCTGGTCCTGGTCTCACTCTTTATCTTCTACGAGGCATACTGGCGGTTCTTCAACCCGCCCCAGGTGCGTACCCCGCTGATGATAGCGGTGGCTACCATCGGCTTGGTAGCCAACCTGGCCATGGTGCTGCTGCTCAGGAGGAGGAGCCGCCGGAGCTTGAATATAAAAGCCGCCTTCTGGCATATCGTCGGGGATACCATATCCTCGGTGGGGGTGATTATTGGCGGAGTAATCATTCTGTTCACGGGGTGGTATATCGCCGACCCGATCATCGCCGTCCTCATCGGCGTCATCATACTGTGGGGGGCGGTGCGGATAGTCGGGGAATCGTCAAATATTCTCCTGGAGTCCGTTCCCCAGAATATCAAGGTTGTTGAGGTGGTAGCGGCCATCAAAGCTGTCCCCGGGGTGCAGGATGTGCACGATATCCATATCTGGACGATTACCTCGGGCCTGAACGCCCTGAGCGCTCACCTGCGCATCGAGGACCAGACGGTGAGCCGCAGCGCCGAGATTGTGGAGGCGGTCAATCAGCACCTGGCCCAGGATTTCGATATCAGGCACACCACCCTTCAGCTCGAGTGCCAGAGCTGCCCCACCGGCCTTGTCTGCGGTATCTCGCCGGAACAGAACCGGGGCGAGGAATAAAGGGGATGGTTTGCTTGTTTCCGTGAGCCGATAGGTGGTATCATTTTTAGTAGGGAGGTTGTTTATGTACAACCGGTGTCCCGGTCAGGATATGCGTAATCTGCGGGTCTCGCTGCATAAGTGCCCGGGCTGTGGGGCCGAGGTCGAGATGTTCTCCGACGAGATGAAGGTGAAGTGTCCCAAGTGCGGGGCCAAGGTCTACCGGGAGAAGGTGCCTTCCTGCATCGAATGGTGTGCCTCAGCCCGCCAGTGCCTCGGTGAGGAGAGGTGGCAACAGCTCAGGGGCGGGGGCAAGTGAGGCCCACCTTCAGCCGGCCAGCTTCTGGCTGAAGGTCTTCCCGTAGTCCTGGCAGGCCTTGATTCCCTCGGGGGTGGTCACCAGCTCTTCCTTCAGGTGGAAGGGGCCCAGCTCAAAGGCTTCCATCTTGCCAACGTCCCGCAGGGAACTGAAGATGATGGCGGGGGCATAGTCGTCGTGTTTGTAGGCAACTTCGTGGGTATAGGAACCGAAGGCGCCCCCCAGCTTCCCCTCTAGCCCCGCCTTCTCTACCATGAGGAGGAACTTCTTCATCGGCTCGGGCACGTCCAGGGAATAGGTGGGCGAGCCGAATATGTAGCCGTCGTAGCCGGCCAGGTCCTCCGCCTTCTTTATTTCCGATATCTTCTTGTTCACCGCCTGGTCTCCCCCGAAACGGACACCCTCGGCGATGTAGCTGGCCATTTCCTCAGTGTTACCGCCCGGACTGAAGTAGGCTATCAGCACCCTTTTCACGATTTACCTCCGGTCTTAATGGTTTATCCAGACTATCCTAAATCACAGGGCGTTTAAAAGTCATAAATTTCGACGGAAAAGAGTTACAAAACTGTGACAAAGCCGCGGGCTACCTACCCTCGAATTTAGGCTTCCTCTTCTCCTTAAAGGCGGTGATCCCCTCCTCAAAGTCTCTGGTTGACATAACATAATTTACGATGTCATCCTCAAGTTGCAGGCCGTCCTCAAGGCTCAGGCTCAGGCCCCTGACCATAGCCTCTTTAACCGCCCTCACCGCCAGCGGGGCATTCTGGCAGATAGCTAAAGCCAGCTTCCTGGCCTCGCTCATAAGCCCGGCTGGAGGCACCACCCTGTTGGCCAGGCCGATGCGGTAGGCCTCCTGGGCGTCAATTGTTTTGCCGGTGAACAGCATCTCGGCGGCGATGCGTCTCGGGATAGTCCTGGGCAGTCTCTGCGTGCCGCCGCCCCCCGGGCAGACGCCGTTCCTTACCTCGGGCAGGCCGAATGTAGCGTTTTTCGAGGCGATCATAATATCACAGGCCAGGGCCAGCTCCAGGCCGCCGCCTACGGTCAGGCCGTTGCAGGCGGCGATAAGCGGCTTCCATATATTCAGCCCACGTATTATCCCGGTCGGCCTTTGCCACGGTTTATCCACCGTACTTCTGACAAAGGGCAGATAGTCTTTTATATCCACCCCGGCGCTGAAGGCCTTGTTGCCGGTGCCGGTGATTATGCCCACCAGAAGCTTGTCATCGTCACGGAAATCAAGGAGGGCGTCTTGTAGCTGTCTCATGCCCTCGACATTTAAGGCCCCCAAAGCTTCGGGCCGTTTGATGGTAAACAGGGCGATTTTGTCTTCCTTGGTGTATTCAATGATAGCCATGATACGCCTCCACTGAGTCTCAAGAAGTAAATATTAACCCTTTTCCGGTTGCCTGCCTAGATAGCTCTGCCTCAGTTCTTTCTTCAGGATTTTGCCTGAGGGGTTCTTGGGCAGGGATTCAACGAATTCCACCGACTTGGGTGCCTTGTAGCGGGCTATTTTGCCCTTGCAGAAGTTGATAATTTCCTCGGCGGTAAGGCTTGCTCCCTTCTTCAGACTGACTACGGCGTGGACCTTCTCCACCCAGTAGGGGTCGGGGAGACCGATGACCGCCGCCTCCAGCACTGCCGGGTGCTGGTAGATAACCTCCTCCACCTCACGGGGATAGATGTTCTCCCCGCCGGAGCAGATCATGTCCTTCTTTCTGTCCACAATGTAGATATAGCCCCTCTGGTCATAGCGGCCAATATCCCCGGTGTGCAGCCAGCCGTTGACCACCGTTTGGCGGGTCTCCTCCGGTTTATGCCACCACTCCACCATCATCTGCTTGCTCTTGACCATTATCTCTCCCGCTTCCCCGACTTCAACGTCATGATCATCCTTGTCCACCACCCTGACCTGAACCCCAACATTCGGCTGGCCGGCGGAGGCAAGTATCTCCTGCCCTTCAGGCGGCCCGTAGAGGACACGGTGCTCTTCCTCGTGCAGCGTGCTGACGTTCGGGCCGGTCTCGGTCAGGCCGTACCCCTGGCAGAAGATAAACCCCCACATTTCTATTCCCCTCTTCAGCAGCTCCAATGGCATAGGGGAACTGGTATAGTAGATTCGCTTCAGGCTACTGACATCATAGTTTTTGAGATCGGGCAGGGCGAGGAAGGCGGCCAGGTGGGTGGCCACAATCTGGATATCGGTAGCCCTCTCATCCTGAATGGCCTTTAAGACTTTTACCGGGTCGAAATCCCTGAGGATAATGCTGGTGCCGCCGACATAAAACAGGACCCTGAGGGGGTCGGCCCCGCCGACGTGGAAGAGGGGCATCATCAGGATATTCCTGTCTCCCGCTTCCAGGCTCATCTCGATAGCGCGGGTCCGGGCGTCGTCGATGGCACAGCGGTGGGTATATAATGCCCCCTTGGGAACGCCGGTGGTGCCGCTGGTGTAGAAGATATAGAGGGGGTCGTCCTCCTCCACCTGGGCATCAGGCTCCTCTTGACTAAAATTGGCCAGCAGGTCACGGTAGGATAGCATATTGGGGGTGGAACCCTCAAATGAGACAAAGTGCCTGACCCCGGGCAGACGGGGGCGCAGCCGTTCGGCCATCTCCACGAATTCAGGCCCGACAAAAAGGGTGTTCGCCTCCGAGTTGTTAATGAGGTAGTCCAGCTCATCCGCCTGAAGCCGGCAGTTGAAGGGCGAGATGATAAAGCCCCCCTTCATGGCCGCCCCGAAGACATAGATGTAGTCCAGGCAGTTCCAGGACAGGACGCCGAGTACATCCCCCTTCTTAACCCCCATCGACTGGAGGGCGTGTATCAGGCTGTTTACCCTGGCATTGAATGCGGCAAAGGTTACCCTCTCTGAGCCGAATATCAAGGCCTCCCGGTCTGGATGCAGGAGGGCGTTTCGGTAGATAACATCGGCGTAGGTGCCCACTTTATACCGGCTTAGCTCTCTCAACAAAAGCTTGGCTGTCATTTTTTTGTCTATCCTCACTTTTAGCGCAAGGTATGAGCTCTTGAGGGGCATGGGGACGGCTGGTTATTCAGGCTTCTGTTTTTCTTTGCTTCGGACGTACTAGTTCCACCTGGGGGTCTGTAACTCTGGGTCTGTCCTTACACTGTGGAATATCGCAGGGCTTTCTAGCCGGCTTTTCGTTTATTTGGGCTGCTGTTTCAAGCTATTGAACATTAGCACCAAATAAATTTCCTGTCAACTCTTTTGGGCTGGTTTTGTAAGGGGGTAAACCGGCCACAGGAGGGTGGGGGATATCATTATACTAGAACAATCGTTCAACTGATTGGGGGTTTTAGCCGCCGTTTACTGGGGGTATAATTGTGGGTAGTGGTGAGAGACATGCCTCCTGATGCCAGGATTTACGTCGGCACCTCCGGCTGGTCCTACCCCAAAGGGGAGGGTAGCTGGAAAGGCCGCTTCTACCCGCCGGGCATGGTAAATGAGCTGGAGTACTACAGCCGGTTCTTCAACACGGTGGAAATCAACAGCTCGTTCTACCGGCCGCCCAACCCCGGCTATGTCTATAACTGGGTAAGGCGCGTCCCCGGGGGTTTTCTATTCACCGTCAAGCTCTGGCAGAAGTTCACCCACCCCAGGATGTACCAGGAGGCTACCGGCGAGGTGGCGGCTATCTCTCAGGACGACGTTGACCTTTTCAAGCGCAGCCTCGAGCCGCTGGCCAGATACGGCAGGCTGGGGGCTCTCCTCGCCCAGTTTCCGCCGGGCTTCAAGAACGACGGTTTCGGGCAGCAGATACTCGGCGCCGTGATCAGGACCTTCAGTGACTACAGGCTGGCGGTTGAGCTGAGGCACCGGAGCTGGAGCGACGACGAGAACACCGCCCACTTTCTAAAAGATAATAACGTTGCCTGGGTAAAGATTGACGAGCCCAAGTTCCGGTCTTCAATCTCCGCCGATATACCGCTGACCTCGGATATAGCCTATTTCCGCTTTCACGGCAGGAACAGAGAGATGTGGTGGCAGGGAGATAGCGAGACACGTTATAAATATCTGTATTCACCGGAAGAAATTGACGAGCTGGCCGAGGGGGTGAAGACTGCCGGAACTAAGGCCAGTCTGCTGTTTGCCTTTTTTAACAACCACTGGCAGGGCTATGCCCCGCGCAATGCCGTCGATATGATAAGGGCTCTGAAGCTACCCTTCAGGGAACCGCCGGTGCAGGTCCCTCTGGAGGATAGCGGCGAGGAGCCTTGAACATTGTTCCCCCTCTGGAGCCTGTGCTATAATACCAAGAATTGTAGAGAGTGCTTCGGCTATGCCCGCAGTTGAAGTCAGCCATATAGTCAAGTCCTTCGCGGATAAGGTCGCCGTTAACGACCTGTCTTTCTCGGTGGCCCAGGGTGAGATATTCGGTCTGATTGGGCCTAACGGCGCCGGCAAGACCACCACCATCAGGATGATGATGGACATTATCAAGCCGGACTCGGGCGAGGTGACCATCCTCGACCAAAAGTTGAGTGAAGCCAGCAAGAGCAGGCTCGGCTATCTGCCCGAGGAAAGAGGGCTGTATAAAAAGCTGAGGGTCATCGATTCCATCATCTACCTTGCCTCTCTCAAGGGCATGAAAAGGCATTCCATCGAGGCAAAGGCTGACGAGCTGCTCAAGGAGACAGGCATGCTCCCCCAGAGGGGAAAGAAGATTGATGAATTGAGCAAAGGTATGGGGCAGATTATTCAGTTCATTGTCACCATCATCCATGACCCGGAACTGGTGATTCTGGACGAGCCATTTTCTGCCCTCGACCCGGTCAACACCGAGTTGCTGAAAAGCATGGTCATGGACTTGCGGAATAAAGGCAAAGCGGTAATCCTGAGCACACACCAGATGAACCAGGTTGAGGAACTCTGCGACCGCATACTGATGATAGACAACGGACGCGCTGTTCTCTACGGGAACCTCACCGAAATCAAGTCGAAATATAGAAGCAACTCGGTCATTGTCGATTTGGAAGGCGAGCTGGGGCAGATACCGGGAGTTGCCAAAAAGAGGGCCCACAAGGGCTACCTTGAGCTGGTCCTGGATAGAACTACGACCCCCCAGCAGGTCTTGGAACGGTTGGCCGGTGCCGGCCTAACCATCAATCGCTTCGAGGTGGCCACTCCCTCACTGAACGAAATATTCCTGAAGGTGGCGGGTAAGAACCATGAATAAGACTTTTTTGATAGTCAGGCAGGAGTTCCTGCGCACCATAAGAAGGACCGGATTTATCGTCCTGGCCCTCTCCCTGCCGGTTATCGCCCTGCTGGCAATAGGAGTTCAGCATATCGTCTCAGGAGTTACTAAACCTCCACCGGAAGTGACCAGAATCGGCTACGTCGATGAGGTCGGCGGCCTCGACCAGTTCACCACCCAGGGGAACATAACCCTGGTCAGCTTCGACAGCCCGGAAGCGGCCAAGCAGGCCTTGATTAACAAGGATATTAAGGAATATTTCGTCGTCCCGCCGGACTTTATCTCGACGGGAGTAATCAACCGGTACGTCACGCAGAGAGAGCTGGCCCCGCCCGACGCCACTACCGCCGCCATCAAGAATTTCATCTCGAGTAACCTGCTCGGGGGGAAGGTAGCCGCCGACGTTATTACCAGGGTGGAGACGCCCCTGCATCTGGCCACCACCACGCTTACCTCAACCGGAGCGGTGGCGCCCCAGCAGGGGGGGTACGCCAGTTTCATCGTTCCCGGTGTTTTCAGTTTTCTGCTCGCCCTCTCCCTTATTTTCACTTCCACCTACGTGTTGCAGAGCCTCAGCGAGGAGAAAGAGAACCGACTGATGGAGATATTATTGTCCTCGGTCTCGACCCGGCAGTTACTCGCCGGCAAGGTTTTGGGACTCGGCGCCGCCGGGCTGGTACAGGTGGTCGTCTGGGTCATCTCGTTCCCGCTCCTGCTTAACCTGGCCTCTACCGCTATCGGGGGTGTGGTCAGCGCTATACAGATACCGGCCAGCTTCTGGGTTCTGGGGGTAATCTACTTTGTCCTGGGCTACTCATTATTCGCCGTCCTGTCGGCCAGTGTCGCCGCGGTAACCTCCACTGTCCAGGAAGCGCAGGGAATAGCCGCGATATATACCGTTTTCAACTTTGCCCCATTCTGGTTTATCTCCCTGCTCCTCCTCTTCCCCAACAGTCCGGTCTGGATTGCTTTCAATATTTTCCCCTTCACCGCGCCGGTCGTAACCATGCTGAGGCTTGGTTTGGCCGGCGTGCCGGTATGGCAGCTGGCCGTCAGTACAGCCGTGCTGGCGTTATCCATCGTCGGGGGACTGTTGCTGGCCGCCAGGCTGCTGAGGGCTTATGTGCTGATGTACGGCAAAAGGCCGAACCTTGGGGAGATTATACGGAACCTAAGGAGCGCATAGTCTGGCAACTGTGGTGGGCGGTACGGTCTACCCAATAAATAAGACCTCGGTTCTGATACCCTATGTAGGTCTGGCAGTGGCTCTGATTGTAGTTCTTGCCGGTGGCGCTTTCGATTGCATCAAGCAGGGTTTGGGTATGTCACCCAAACCCTGCTTGATCTACTCATATCTGGCTTAGTCCCAAGGCTTGGGGAATATCTGTTCAGCCGTTGGCACATAGACGTCGTTTAAGGAAAAGACTGTCTTCGGTTCCCATACCCATGGATTATCAGTCTTTTGCCACTGTCCCACGGCAACCGGCCACGCGTGAAAATGGGTACCATCAAAATTACTAAAAACGACACGTCCCCCATCCATTGACATGAAGTCGGTTTCACTTAAAGCCTTATTGACTGCGTCTGCGTCAAGCGTGCCGGCTTTTTCAATGGCGTTAAATAGTATTTGTGCTCCCATATATTCCCAGCCTATGCCGCTTCCCTCATACAGCTGTCCTGTCTTTTGATACCATCTTTCCGCCAGCGATTCAGTGGTTGTATCACCAATGCCGGGGTCATTTATAGTTTTTGGATTTCGGACAAACCAGCTTTCCATATAGACGCCGTTCGGCAAATCTCCGCCCCAAGCTGTTATATCAGCATAGTAGTCTGCCGCCCTGGTAGCGAAAACTACCTTAGGCTCAAAGCCTTGCGCTTTACATTGTCTCAAAATTATCCCAAAATCAGGCCCGGGGCAGTTACCCCAGAGTATATCGCAGCCTGCGTTCTTCCACTCCTCTATTAGGGGCGAGAAATCGGTAGTCCCCCCAGGATATATGCCAAATTGGTCTGCGGCACGGTAACAGTCATAACCTTGCTGTATTGAAAGCCCGGTAAATACCGTGTACCAAGCTCTGCCGTCGGCATCATCCAGGGCAAAACAAGCCATTTTCTTGTTGGTCTGGGCAGTAGCAGATTGCAGCGCGCCGAAAATTGTCGGTACGAACTGGTATCCCGGGTTGCCTTCCCGAAAATCTCCCGCTGGAAACGGGGTGCCCATATCAAAACCAAACACCCAGCTATATTTCCACTCCGCATTAGCTGATTTCTTAATTTCCATCCAGGATTCAAGAGGGCCCACTCCAAAAACGGCTGGTATCTTGTACTTTTCAGCCATCATAGCCGTACCCTGGCGTATAGTTGGCACCTCCAGATGCATCCCAAGAAATTGCACCTTATCGCGGAGAATCAGGTCTTCGGTAAGAGGCGCTACCTTGAGCGGGTCGCTTTCGCAATCGACGGTTATCCATCTGACAGGTATTTTCTTATCATACTCCTTTACGTATATTCCACCCTGTGCGTTGATATCATCAACAGCCGCTTGCACCCCAAATGAACCAAGGCCGAAAGATGCGTAAGCCCCCGTATAGGATACAGTATCGCCTATCCGAATTTCCGTGGGGATTTCAGATGTCGGTTTAGGGCAACCGCTGGCGATTAGAACGCCGGCCAGCGCAGCTATCAACAAGATAAGAGGCCTTTTCACTATTTTTCCTCCTTTGGTAAGATTCCCAGTTATCCAGTTTGCTTTCCTTACATAGTCCCTCCTTAAACAGTGTATTCATGAAATAAATATTGTTTGGTTGATATTAATAGACTTCCTCCCCGAACAGGATATGAGCGTTGGCCAAGTCATGCCAAGTCAGCCGTAAATTAATTAAAGCCTATCGTGTCTTCTTTACGGGCCAGCAAAGCCGAAAAGAAGAGGCAGTACGTGCCTCATTTCCTCTTCCTTGTAGCCATTGGCCTCAAAGTTATCCCTCGATTTTTCTATTAGCTCGTCAACGCTTTTACACCGCCAGTATTTCTCTAATTTATCCTCGTACTCCTTGCCTCCCATGGACTCGTTAATTATGGAGCTAATGTCCTTCACCTTGAATGAATATCGCCTCAGGTACGGATAGAAAGCCAGGGCGCAGAATGGACAGGTATTGGCAATATAGTCAGCGCCGATTTTTATGGTCTCTTCCACCATAATTTGCCCCAACTTCTGACCCAGCGGAGGATTGGTCATGTTGGCCAGTCCCCCGCAGCAGAGGTCTTCCTCCTTATTTTCCCTTTCCAGCAGCTTCAACCCCGGAATAGCCTTGAGTAGCTTTATTGCCGGTTCAGTGGCTTTGGTGCGCCGAGTCATGCAGGACTCATGGAGGGTTACCGTTTTACCCAGGGGTTTGACAAACTTTATCTTCCCCAGGTTTTCGTTCAGGAACTGGGTATAGAATTGGACCTCAAAATCCAGCTCGAGAAAGCTGGGAAAGAACTCGGTAAACTGACGATAACAACCGGTACAGACAAGGATAATCTTCTTCGGAGAAAAGGCTTTAAGTGCCGCGACTAACTCCCGTGCCTTCTCCTCTGACTCTTTGACCTTACCGCCCGCAGGGCAAAAAATGGTGCCGCAGCAGAGTTCCCCTCCCCCCAGGGTAACCGAATCAACCCCCATTCTTTCAAGGATATCTAAGAAGGCGAATATGTTATGCGGGAGCGTCTGAGGAGAACACCCCAGAAACACCACATTTTCCGTCTTTTTCGGCTTGGGGGGTATTCTTTTTAACCACCTAACCTCGGCAGGCTTGGTCTGAAGAGCCGCCAGAATTTCATATAGGCTCATCCTCTGGCCGGGAACAACGAAGTTCATCGCTTCGGGCGGCTTTTCCCCATGTTTAAGCAACTCAATCTTGATGGCTTCATGGAGCAGCAGGGGGTCAATTCCCTGAGGGCAAATATCGGAACAGTAGCCACATCCGGCACAGCCGAAAGCCTTGAGGTAGACTTCTTCCGATAAAGTCCCTTCTTTTAAGAAATCAATCATCTTTTCTATAATATCCGTCGGGTCTTTATCCTTTAGCTCAGTAAACGGAAAACTCAGGCAATCACTCACACAGTCACCGCAGAGAATACATTCCTCTATCGCCCGACGGACGACGTCGTTATAACTTTCCTCGAGTGAGGGGTACTTTCTCTCGGACACTGTTCGTCTCCTTTCTGCCAAATTTAGGGATTCTGGGTTTCTTTGACAGCTTCTGCCATCACTCTTCCTTTTCTTTTCAGAAATTTTTCCCTACCATCTGTGTATGACGGTAGTTCCCATTTCATTTCCTTCAGGTTCTGTACTATAGTCGGTATCCAGTCATAGGGGATGGATATCAATATCCATCCCTCCGGGAATACCTCGTGCGCTATCATACCGAAGGACATGCCGGTAGGAAAGTAGTTGACCTTGCCGCTTAGATAGGGATAGACGTAAAGCCAGGCACATCCCAGTACACCTGTTTTCTTGGATTCCCACAGCTCGCCGGTCGAATAGGACATCGCCCGCAGCACAATCTCTGCCTGCTTGGTAGTAGCCATAATGATTAAGAGGTCCGGCTCGAATGTCAGTTTGTCTAACGGGGCCAGAACGACGTAGTTAACCGTACCTTTCGGTAATTTAGGGAGGTCTTGATAAAGTCTCCTGTTAGCCCGCGCATCCTGAAATATTTCAAATCCCGCTCCCAGCAGTCCGGCCTCGGCGAATGGCGGCATATCCATCATTCCCAGTACCATTGCTCCGAAGCAGTCCTCATTCTCTTTAGTGAAATAAAAAGGCTTTCCTCTTTCCTGTGCTTCTCTAATCATTTGACAGAAAGGCATGCTTTTATCTAGCGGCTCTATTCCTTTTGGTTTAGAAACTAGGAAACTGACACCTACAGGTGGATACTTAAACTTGAATTTGTTGAAGATGGAAAGGTCCTGCGTCAATTTTTTCATAATAAACTCCGTAAAATATTTTTAACCTTTGCTCCTCTGAAATTAGCTACAGCAAATAAATAAATATATCGGGGTTACACGAATCAACTAGATCAGAATATCAAATTCACCTCCCTTTTAAAACGTATTCACGATTTAAGTGTGGCTTCTTCGGGGACTACGAGTTATATCGTACCTTGATATATCATACCTTGTATGAGATGTCAATATTACCAGGTTATAGTTGATAGTGTTTTGTGTTGGCAATCGAGACCGGAATGACCATATATCCAGCTAATTACTACTGAAAATAAACTCATTTGCCCTAGTTTTACATATATTGGGTGTAATACTGCTTGTGATTGGGGTTACTATCTGTATACTAGCTTGGATCCAGATACCGAATCATGTCCTCTACCGCCCACTTTAGCCTCGATTTTGGGCTAGGTCGTCTTTCTGTGAGGGTGACACAAAATGGCTTGTATTCTATTTCCCTAGGGCTGATTGTTACGTTTGTACGCCTGGGTGACGCATTTTTATTCGAGGTATTGACAATTCATAAACGAACCCTTAGAATGCGACCCACAGGATGTTATGTTCATATGTGAAATGATGTAATTTTATATCAAACTAAGCAAAAGGCGGTATTTTGTACGCTGAGTAGGTTAGTAAAAGGCAGCGGACTGCTAAATAGTAGTGGCCGCCGCCTTTTTTTGTTAAATAAACCAGGAGGTCTGGCCAATGAAGAAAGTAGTCCTACTATCTATCATAATCCTGCTTGGTTGCCTACAGGTGGCTCTGGTACTCAGCTGCCAGCAGCAAGCAGCACTACCACCGCCAGAGGAAGAGGTGTCCCCTCCAGAGGAAGAAGTAGTGCCACCCCCACCCGAAGAGACGGCAGAAGCAGAGTTTCAGGTTGACTCTGTAGAAATTGCATCGGTTGCAGTCGTCGAGGGAGAACCTTTCATGGTGAGCGCAGGGGTCACCAATATCGGCGAGGCCGATGGGGTGTACACCGCGGTGCTAAAGATTAACGGCATTGAAGAAGCTAAGGAAGATGTCCGCATAAGCGCTGGAGCCAGCGAGATGGTGACCTTTGATTTGGTAGGGGGCACTGCCGGCATTTACGATTTGGATGTTGGCGGCCAAACGGCAAACTTTCGAGTAATTAGAGAGGTCTGCCTGGGTCAAAGCTTGGCTTCACTATAGGACTCCGATGGGTTAATAGTCACTTTCGAACCAGTAGAAATTGAGTCCACTTATATGGAAAAGGTGGAGGCTTATAGAATAGGGTACCTGAGTGACGGATTGGAGGTAGTGGGCTTTGTGGTAAAGCCGAAAGGGAATGATGTTGAGTATCCAGTACTAATCTACAATCGCGGCGGGAATCGCGAGTTTGGTAAAATCGAAGGCACCGACTTATCAATATATTTGCCTTACCTCTCGTCGAACGGGTATGTGGTTGTCGCTTCTCAATATCGAGGGAATGATGGAGGCCAGGGAAGAGAAGAATTTGGCGGTAGCGACATAGATGATGTGCTAAATTTGATACCTTTGGCCGAAAGCCTGCCGTTTGTTACCCCTGAGAAGATAGTGATGCTGGGCTATTCCCGAGGTGGCATGATGACCTATATTGCCATATCAATAACCGACAAGATTAAAGCTGCTGCAGTAGTCGGTGGAGTCACTGACTTGATACAGATGTACAATGAACGTGAAGAGGAGATGAAACAGGTCTGTATAGAATTGATTGGGGGAACTCCAGAAGAAAAAGAAGCAGAGTATCAGAAACGGTCCGCCTACTTCTGGCCGGAAAAGATAGATATCCCGGTGCTGATACTCCACGGCGGAGCTGACTGGAGAGTGGATGTTACACAGGCGAAAAAACTGGCCGAAAAACTGGAAGAGCTGGGGAAGACTTTTGAGTTGAAGGTCTATCCCGGAGGAGACCATGGCCTTAATAATAACAGACCGGACAGAAACAGCCGGATCTTTGGCTGGTTTGCAAAATACTTGGGCTGAATGGCACAACGCCACCATAATCCTGGTAGGCCGCCCAATTTGACAACTAGGCAAACAGGCATATTCTTAGAGCACTGAGTGTCAGGGGGTATGGCATCGTTGCGGTGCAAAAGTTGTGGGTATGATAATCCTCCTGAAGCGCGCTTCTGCGCCAACTGCGGCTCAAGTTTGGCGACTACTATTGAGCCACCTGCCCCGGCGGTAGCACGGGGTGTTGAACCAGCCGCACCAGGGGCAGCCGTTGAATACATGGGCTTCTGGATACGTTTGGCGGCGCTGATTATAGATTATCTGGCGCTTTCGGTTATCACCTTCATAGTTGCTAGCTTTGAGCATGTTCCATCAATTTTGTTTACTGTTTTAGCACTACCCTGGCTTTATTATTGGCTTTTCACCGGACTCAAAGGGCAGACCCTGGGCAAGATGGCGGTTGGCATTAAAGTGTTCAACGCTACTGGTTCCGTGCCCGGGTTGGGCCGCGCCGCCCTGCGGGAGATACCGGGCAAGATTCTATCCACCATTGCGATATACCTGGGATTTCTATGGGTCATCTGGGATAAACAGAAACAGGGCTGGCATGACAAGATTGCCAGCACCTATGTGGTAAATGCAAGAGCAAAAGAGAGCAAGGAGGCTAACCATGCTGTGTCCCAAGTGTAACCGGGATAACCAGCCAAACGCCCGCTTCTGCATATTCTGTGGTGCTCCCCTGCTGAAAACTGAGGAGCCTAAAGCTGAAGACTCTCAGGAACTAAAGGCACTTCGGGAAGAGGTGCGCCGCCTGCGGGACCTGATTATCATAATGAACGGCCGTTTGATGGACCTGGAGGGCAGGCAGGGGATAAGCACACCTCCGCCCGAGGCGGCAGCTGTGCCCACACCTCCACCGGAGCCAGTTCGGGTAGAGCCAATTCAGGAGATAGTCCCACCAGTTGTAGAGAAAGCTCCGGTACCTGAAGCCAAGCCGCCTAAGGTTAAGCCACCTAAAGCCAAGAAGGGTGAGTGGGAGCAGATTTTGGGCGGCAGCTGGCTGGCGCGGATAGGCGTCCTTGCCCTTATCATTGGTATAGGCTTTTTCCTCAAATTCGCCTTTGATAATAATTGGCTCGGTCCCACCGGGCGGGTTATTCTGGGCGTTATCATCGGCCTGGCTATGCTCGGGACTGGTTATTACTGGAGAAAACGCTATCCGGTCTTAACCCAGGTCCTCAGCGGTGGTGGTATAGCGGTCCTTTACCTCTCTATCTTCGCCTCCTTCGCCATCTATGACCTAGTTCACTTCTACGTAGCCTTTGTCTTCCTGTTTCTGGTTAGTATTGGCTCGGCAGTCCTGGCACTTGGCTATAATTCCATGTCCCTGGCTATAATAGGCATCCTCGGTGCCTTCATTGCCCCCTTTATTCTGGGTGCTTTTGGGGAAAGGGGGCCAAGCGGAACAGGTCAGGCCATTCAGCTGCTGGCCTATGTCATTCTAGTTGACATCGGTGTCCTTATCTTATCCAGCTTTCGCAACTGGCGCTGGTTTACCCTGCTGGCGCTGTTCGGCTCACTGATAGCCTTCGGCGTCTGGCACGGTGAGTTTGAGAGATATATTAACGTTGCCATTGCCGAGACAGGCATGACCATAATCTTTCTCATCTTCGTCGGTGCCACAACTGTCTTCCACATCATCTGGCGTCGTGCTCCTCAGGCTTTTGACTTTACCCTGATGATGATTAATGCCGCCGCTTACTTTGGTATAAGCCTCGGCTTGATGTGGGACGTTTATCGGGTGTGGATGGGGGGCTTTGTCTTCCTGATAGCTGTACTCTACAGTGCCGTGTCTTACCTGGCTTTCAAGCGGCTGGCCGAGAGCGCCAGACTTGGCTTGTTTACTCTGGGCATCGCTCTGGTCTTTCTCACCGTGGCTCTGCCAATTCAGCTGGGCGATAAGGCCTGGACCACCGTAGCCTGGGCCGCGGAAGGGGCGGTGCTGATGTGGCTGGCCTTCAGAGCGAAAATACCCGTCTTCCGCTACTACAGTTATCTTGTTTTTTCCGCGGTGGTGATACGCCTGTTCTTTTTCGATACCCCGGTCAGTTTGCGCACCTTTCAGCCGGTACTGAACGAGCGCTTCCTGGCCTTTGCTGTAAGTATTGCTGCCCTTTGTGTGGCCAGTTATTTTCTGCTGCGAGGAAGCAGGATATCCGGGATAAGTAAAGCAGGCGCCGCAGTTCTTCTGATAGCCGCTAACTTCTTCACTATCTGGCTACTGAGCTTTGAGGTCTGGGATTATTTCTCCAGCGCCCTGAGAGCTGCAGAGCTGCCGGCAAGAGAAGGCCTCAAGAGCGCTCAGCACCTGTCGCTGACAGCTGTCTGGGCATTTTACGCTGTTATCGGACTAGTTATCGGTATTGTAAAACGCTGGCGCTACGTGCGTCTGGGCGCATTGTCTCTGCTGGTGGTAGCTATTGGTAAAGTCTTCGTCTTTGATGTTTTCAAGCTGGAACTGGGATATCGCATCGGTGCCTTCGTTGGCCTGGGTATACTTCTCCTGGTCAGCGCCTACCTATACCAGCGCTATAGGAAAGTCATCAGGGGGGTCTTCACTGAGAAATAGCTAGCTATCCAATTACCTCACTCTCTGCAGATTATTACAGAAATTGCGGTAGGGCCAGCTTTGAGTAAATAGAATAGCTTTTTAAGCCGTGAATGGTGGGAGCTTTTTTCTAATGGATTCGAGGTTAAACACGTTTAGCCAGGGCATCCAAGCCATGGTGGGCATTTTGCCTAAGGACTCTTAGCTTTTCTTTGAGCAGGGCGGCGTCACTTTCAGTGATTGATGACATCACCTGGTTAACAACTTCTTGAGCCACCGGAATAGCCTGACCGAGAACTTCCCGTCCCTTGTCAGTCAGCTTGACATTCACCAATCTTTTGTCGCTACTGTTGCGCTTGGTGGTTACCAGACCTTCCTGCTGCATGCGGCTGATTAGCGAAGTGATATTATTCCTCTCGGTACCAGTCCACTCGGCTATCTTAGAAGGCATCATGCCCTGACCATTGATAGACAGGGCTTTAAGAACTATTAGCTTGCTTACTGACAAGCGTGTTCTTCGGTACAAATAGGCATCTGTGTACTTCAGCACTGCCTGCGCCGTCTGCACGAATAGCATAAATGTGCTTGGCACGACATCTTTAAGGTCTACCTCTATTAAACTACTCATATTACTCTGACACCCCTTAGGTGACTTTTTAGGGACAACAAGAGAATATCATAGGTCAATTCTAGGGGCCACGTCAAATGCTATCGAATATTGATTCTTAGTATTGACCATTCATAAATGAACTCATATAATGCGAGCCTATAGGACAAAGTGGGAATTTATTTTGCCATAAGTAATGAAATAGCATCTTTCAGCGGCTAGATTGGAGCCTCGACAAATACTGTAGTGCCCTTACCTAACTCGGAACTCAGCTTTAAGCTGCCGCCGAGTAACTGCACTCGCTCCTGTATCCCAGTCAAGCCCAGTTTGCCTTTGTATAGCAGAGCCCCAAGGTTTTCCGGAAGTTGGAAGCCCGTGCCATTATCCCTTATAGTGGCCGAAGGCCAAACTCTGCTGTGGTGGGCGGTACTGTACGGTAGGTAGAACTGTGATTTTTGAGCTGGCGTTCAGCCTGTGACCTTGAGCACAATTTGATTTTGAAGAGCTGTTAACCTTCATCTGCGAAAATGTAATAAATCTGTCATCTTTTCCTCGCCGATTTTATGACTATTCCATTTATAGAGGTTTAATATTACGCACAGAATTAGTCTTAATTTCAAGTTAAGGTGTTTACATGCGAAGCATAGATAAGAGTCCATTATTCATATTCGGTGGTCTGGGCGCCATGCTATGATAACTGTTGAAAAACTTACTAAGAAGTTTGGCGAAGTCACCGCGGTTGAGGGGCTTACCTTTAGGGTTAAGGAAGGCGAGGTCTTTGGATTTCTCGGGCCGAACGGCGCCGGCAAGACCACAACCATAAGAATGCTCTGCTGCCTAATCTCGATGACCAGCGGCGAGGCCAGGATAGCTGACTATCAGATAGGCAAAGCAGCCGATTCCCTGCTAATCAGGAAAATGGTTGGCCTGGTCCCGGACAATGTCGGCCTTTACGACGATTTGACTGCCTTCGAGAACCTCGACTTCTATGGAAAACTTTATGAGTGTCCTGAAGGGCGCAGGAAGGAAAACATCGAGCATTTTCTCAAAATGCTGGGACTCTGGGAGAGGAAAGACGACCGGGCGGGTTCGTTTTCCAAAGGGATGAGGCAGAAGCTGGCGTTAGCCCGTGCCCTGGTTCATGAGCCGAAAATACTGTTCATGGATGAGCCGACCGCCAACTTGGACCCGGAATCAGCCAAGACCGTCAGGGATTTTATACTGGAGGTCAAGAAGCAAGGCAGGACCATTTTCCTCAACACCCATAATCTTGATGAGGCCCAGAGAATATGCGACCGAATCGGTATATTAAAAACGAAATTACTGACCATCGGCACCCCCGAACAACTGAGGGAATCTCTCTCCAGACCCAAAACAGAGATTAGACTGGCTCAAGTAAGCGAGACTCTGGTTAGTGAATTAAGAAAGCTCATTCCAAACAAGATTGAAGTCTCCGACAACAAGCTAATTATTGATGTGACCGACCCTAACAAAGAGAATCCGGCTATCATTGCGGCCATCACCTCAAACGGAGGTCAGATTCTGGAGGTCACCCAGCTTGTCCCGACACTAGAAGACGTATACTTGCAAATCACGAAGGGAACGAAATGAGAATCTCGAAGGCCTGGATTGTCGCTACCAAGGATATGAGGGTGCTCCTGAGAAAAAGGTACGCCGTCAACTCATTAATTATATTTCCTGTTATAATCGGTATCGGGCTTCCATTTGTACTCCGTTTTGCGGGCGCAAGACAGGGAGGCCTTCATGGTGCGCAGCTATTGACCATTATGAACGCATTTTCTTTCTTCTTCATCATCGGGGCATCGTCACTACCTACCGTCCTGGCCTCCTATAGCCTGGTCGGCGAAAAGATCGAGAAAAGCCTCGAACCGCTCCTGGCGGCCCCAATTACAGATAGTGAGCTTCTCCTCGGCAAGAGCATTGCCGCCTTTATCCCATCCGCTGCCGCAATCTACATCAGTGCTATCATTTTCATGGCGTTATCTGACCTGGTGACCCATAACACCCTGGGCTATTTATATTTCCCGAACTGGACTATCGGGATAATACTTCTCCTGATGGTGCCGATTTCAGCCATTCTTTCTATCGAATGGAGTGTCATTGTCTCTTCGAGAGCCAGCGACCCACGCTCCGCCCAGATGCAGGGTCTCTTTATTGTGCTTCCTTTAGCCGCCGTTTATGTTGCCAGCGAGGTCGGGGCAATATCGCTGAACACCGGGAATATCCTCATTATTTCTGCCGTCATTATGGCTGCGGACATTATTCTTTTCTTCCTGAGCACAAAGACATTTCAGAGAGAAGAGATACTCACCAAATGGACGTGATTTGATATGAATGTTGGTGGCATAATTCTGCGAGCAAGTTTAATTGTCGTAGTCCTCATAATTGTTATCATAATTTACAGATGGAGACGTAGAAAGAAAGACAAAGACTCAAACAAGTAGCTCCTCAGGCTTTTGCGTCATGGGAAAGGTTATTGAAAAGCTCGAAAGAGGAATGCGTTCATTTCGAGGTTGTAGGTATTCAGAACAGTTCTACGTATTGTACAGTAAGCGGGCGGTACAAGACTTGAACTTGTGACCTCCTGCGTGCTATGGCACAAGTTCTCCATTCTTGACCTCCCTTTTTCTGATTTGTAGTTATTATACTACACCTTTTTCAGGTGAAAATTTTGACATGATACTCTAACTATTCGATCCTGACTCTCGCCCCAGAATCCATACGCATCAATGAATACCCCGTGCATTGACCAAGAGCCAAAACAGATTTAGAATGCGAATACAAACACCCGACAGAAATGGCCTTTAGAGAAAAGGATTGCTATTCAACTTCGTATCAAGAATAGTTCGTGATCTTGAAAGCTGTGTTGGGGCAGTTCTTGTTAGGCAGGTGGTCTTATTGCTTGCAATATTGATCGTAATTTCCCCAACTATGATAGCCTGCGCCAGAGAAGCACCAGCGCCGCAAAAGGAGGATGAGATGACATTGTCACTATCCAGCACTGCCTTCAAAGAAGGGGACAAGATACCCATCAAGTACACCTGTGATGGACAGGATATATCTCCTCCGCTCGCATGGGGTGAGCCACCACAGAATACTCAGGCCATTGCTCTGATAATTGATGATCTGGATGCTCCTGGGGGCGTGTTTACACACTGGGTTTTGTTCAACCTCCCAGCTAGTGCCCGCCTGCTTGGAGAGGATATCGCTGCTCAGGAGCGACTTCAGAACGGGGCTTTGCAGGGGAAGAATGACTTTGGCAGGATTGGCTACAGTGGTCCTTGCCCACCGCGTGGTTCTGCACACCGATACCTTTTCATGCTCTATGCGCTGGACAAGTCCTTAGATTCAAAGCCCGGCGCGTCTAAGAAACAAATTGTTGACGCTATGAAAGGGCACATTCTTGCTCAAGGTCAGCTTACGGGTACATATCAACGTTAGCTTGGCAGAAAATTGTCTCATAGTGGGCCTATTGCCTGCGTAGACGGCTAAAAACCTTACCAATTGTATTGGCTGTGGTCTGAATATCATTATCAGTATGCGCCAGCGAGACAAAAATCGCCTCAAATTGAGAGGGTGGCCAGTAGATGCCCCCCTCCAGCAGACTGTGGAAGAATCGGCTGAACAGTGTGGCATTACTCTTCTTTGCTGATTCATAGTCAACTACCGGACTATCGGTGAAAAACACTGTAAGAAGTGAGGCGACACGCGAAATATGCAAATGCATACCAGCTTTAGCTGCGACAGCAGCTATTCCCTCTTGGAGACTTGCTGCTTTGTTTTCCAGTTGACTATAGACCCCGGGGTGGTTCAAGGCTCTAACTGTCTCTATTCCGGCGGTCATTGCTAAAGGATTTCCTGAGAGTGTCCCTGCCTGATAGACTGGCCCTACCGGAGCCATCATTTCCATAATCTCTCTTCTTCCCCCATAAGCGCCGACTGGGAGTCCACCGCCGATGATTTTCCCAAGACAGGTCAGGTCAGGAATAACACTATAGAGAGCTTGAGCTCCTCCATAAGCGACACGAAAGCCGGTAATGACCTCGTCAAAAATAAGGAGGGCACCAAACTCCTTAGTCAGCCTGCGCAGGTTGTCCAAAAAACCAGGCTGAGGCATTATTACGCCCATGTTGGCTGCCACTGGTTCGACTATTATCGCCGCAATTTCTTTAGGATAGCGCTGGAAAAGTTGCTCCACGGCTTTAGCATTATTGTACGGTGCCGTTAGAGTGTTTTGCACATAACCTGAAGGAACACCGGGGGAATCAGGTATTCCGAAAGTCGTTAAACCTGAGCCACCTTTAGCAAGCAAACCATCGGCATGACCATGATAGCCCCCGCCAAACTTTACAATTATGTCTCTTTTGGTGTACGCCCTTGCCAAACGCAGTGCTGTCATGGTGGCTTCTGTGCCCGAGTTTACAAAACGAATCATTTCAATGGAAGGCATCGCGGTGGAAATCATCTTGGCCAGGTCTACCTCCAGTTGAGTGGGAGCACCGTAACTTGCCCCCCGCTCCACGGCTTTTTTCAGGGCTGCGACTACCTCGGGGTGAGAATGCCCCAAGATGAGAGACCCCCAGGAACAGACGTAGTCAGTGTACTCGTTGCCGTCCGCGTCATAAATCTTTGCACCCTGCCCCCTTGCTATAAAAGGTGGAGTTCCCCCAACTGCCTTGAAGGCGCGCACCGGGCTATCAACGCCACCGGGTAAATAGTTTTGGGCTTCATCAAACAGTTTTTGAGAGCGCTCTAAATTCATAGACTTCTTTCTCGTGGCTGTAGCCACCGAGCGACATCTTTGGCATGGTAGGTAATAATGATATCTGCCCCGGCTCTCTTTATTGAAGTGAGAATCTCCATCACAGTTCGTTTCTCCTCCAGCCAACCCTGTTGGGTAGCTGCTTTCACCATAGCATATTCACCGCTGACATTATATGCCGCGAGGGGATAGTTGAAGGTATCACGTGCCCGCCGTAATACATCAAGATAAGCCAAAGCAGGTTTGACCATGATGATATCTGCCCCCTCGTTGATATCCTGTTCTATTTCTCTCAGCGCCTCTTGCAGATTGGACGGGTCCATCTGGTAAGAACGGCGGTCGCCGAACTGCGGCGCTGACTCCGCCGCCTCACGGAAAGGTCCATAGAATGCAGAAGCATACTTGGCCGCATAAGCAAGTATGGGTATATGCTCAAATCCGGCTTCATCCAGTGTCTCTCGAATTGCTTGCACTCTGCCATCCATCATGTCTGAGGGAGCAACAATGTCAGCGCCAGCTTTAACATGGGACATAGCCGTTTTTGCCAGAAGAGGTAAGGTCTGGTCATTGTCTACATCGCCATCAGCTACTATGCCACAGTGCCCGTGAGCGGTATATTCGCAGAGGCAGACATCGGTTACCACCAAGAGCTTGGGTACCGAGTTTTTTATGGTTCGTATCGCCTGCTGAACAACACCCTCTGGATGGTAAGCCGCTGTCCCATATTCGTCCTTGTGTTCAGGTATACCGAACAAAAGAACAGCAGGGATACCAAGTCTGGCTACCTCCTCAGTTTCTTGTGATAATTGGTCAGGAGAAAAGCGAAAAACACCCGGCATTGAAGATATCTCTTGCTTTATGCCCTTTCCCTCAACAACGAACAGCGGGTAAACCAAATCGCTAATATCAACCCGATTCTCCCGAACCAGTGCCCTTAGCGACTCTGTCCGGCGCAAGCGGCGTAAACGTAACTGTGGAAAGATTGCCATTTAAGTCTCCTCTTTAAAATATTCTTCGATAGCGGCTACCAAACCAGGTATCGTATGCTCCCTGGCAACGATGTCAACCTTAATCCCGGCTTTGGCAGCAGTATCCGCTGTCTTGGGACCAATACAAGCAACTTTAGCCCTACTCATTGCTGACAATTCTTTACTAAAAGCTGCTAATAGGTTGGACACCATTGATGAACTGGTGAAGGTGATAACATCAATTTCACCTGATAGGAGTAAACCTCTAGCTTGAGAGATTTCTTCAGTTGGTCTGACAGTTCTGTAAGTGACTATTTCATGCACTTCAGCTCCCAGTTGGGTAAGTCCTTTCGTCAATTCCCTATCGGCCATATCAGCTCTGGGAAGCAAAAAGCGCTTACCGGCAATATCCCAGCTTCTGAGTCCGGCGATAATGCCTTCACTAGAGTAGACCTTGGGGACGAAGTCAGGGATTACTCCCTGCCCCCTGAGTGCCTTGGCGGTGGCCGGTCCAATCACTCCAATCCTGAGATTCCCAAGGGCACGAACATCTAAATTTAGGTTATATAGTCGTTGAAAGAATGCTTCAACACCGTTGACGCTGGTAAAGATTATCCACTGGTATTGTCTCAAATTAGAGATAGCCCGGTCGGGTTCTTCGCTACGGGCTAAAGCCTGGATATCAATCGCGGGTAACTCAATAGGCTGAGCGCCGCGCTCAGAGAGAAGCTGGCTCAATGAGCTTGCCTGATGGCGTGCCCTGGTGACCAGCACACGTTTGCCAAAGAGGGGACGATTGTCAAACCAACAGAGTTTTTCCCTGAGCCTGACCACCTCACCCACCACGATTACTACCGGTGGGTTGAGAGATTGCTCTCTTGCCCTGGCAACAATGTCCTTAAGATTGCCGGTAACTGTTTTCTGCCCCGGTCTGGTTCCATCCTTAATCACGGCTACAGGAGTGTCAGCAGGTCTGCCGTGTTCCAGTAACTTGGCTACTATCTGGGGCAAGTTCCGCATTCCCATGAGGAACACTAAGGTATCTACGCCTGCAGTCAGCTTCTCCCAGGCGATGCTGGAGCCAAGTTTGCTCGGGTCCTCATGACCAGTAATGACCGCAAAAGAGGATGCCAGTCCACGGTGAGTGACCGGAATGCCGGCATAAGCCGGAACGGCTACTGCCGAGGATACTCCTGGCACCACCTCAAAGGGGACGCGGTTATTCTTTAGCACCTCTGCCTCCTCACCTCCCCGTCCCAAAACGAACGGGTCGCCCCCCTTAAGCCGTACTACAGATTTCCCCTCATTTGCTTTCTGCACCAGCAACTGGGTTATCTCATCCTGCTCCTTGGCATGCTCTTCCGCCTGCTTGCCCACGTATATCCTTTCTACGCCGGCTGGCGCTGAGTCCAGAAGTCGTTCATCAAGCAGGTGGTCGTAGATAACAACATCAGCCAGTGCTAGACACTCTAGCCCTTTCTGGGTAATCAGCCCCGGGTCTCCCGGGCCAGCACCAACTAGATAGACTTTGCCTACCTTCAACTGAGCCTCGCTTTACTAATGAATTCAGATGCTCCCATAGCAAGCATCCTTTGTGCTAGCCGTTCGCCCACTTCTTCTGGAGACATTGTACTACCTTCATCTGAGGTACGCAGTACTTCCCTACTGTTAACGTCAGCTACCATTCCTTCAAGCCTCAAAGTGGTGTCAATCACCGTCCCTAGGGAGGCGATCGGGGCACGGCAACCACCACCCAAGGCACGAAGAAAAGCTCGCTCTGCAGTTACGCTCCGCCAGGTAGGAAGATGGTTTATCGGCGAAACAGCCTGAACAATGTCTTCGTCGCCAGCCCGTGCTTCTATCACCAGTGCTCCTTGTCCCACTGCTGGCAGAAAATGCCTCAATGGCAGGTATTCAGTTATTTTGTCTTCCCAGCCAAGCCGCAAGAGCGCCGCGGCTGCCACGATCACACCATCAAATTCACCATTGGTAACCTTGCGCAGGCGAGTATCAACATTCCCCCTTATGCTGCATACCTTAAGGTCAAGGCGGTATTGAGTGAGCTGAATTGCACGGCGTAAGCCTCCGCTACCTATTCGGGCGCCGGAAGAAAGCTCGTCAAGCTTCGATTTCGCTACCAGAACATCCCTGGGGTCAAGTCTTTTGGTTACCGCCAGCAAACGTAATCCCTGAGGAATCTCGGAGGGCACGTCCTTGAGACTGTGCACTGCCAAGTCAATTCTGCCATCAAGTAAGGCCTCCTCAAGCCCCTTGACGAATACCCCGACTTCTCCCATTCGGTCAAGCGAGGTACGGCGGTCACGGTCACCCTGAGTCAACACTCTGCTTATGCTAATCTCGAGATCGGGATTTACCTTCTTCAGCTCGGACACTACAGCCTCAGTTTGACTTAGGGCCAGTCGGCTACCCCTTGAACCGACAATGAGTCTCCGCATCATTCCCATTTCCTCCATCCTAGCCGGAAGATTTTGCTTATTATCCCAGCATAATCTCTGTCCCCATCAGAATTTGTCTTAAGACACTGGATAGGGTCTTTTAGTATTTTGGTTACTATTGACTTGGTCATCGCCTCGAGGCTTTCCTGCTCCTCACTTGAGAGGGGGCGAAGTCGCTTCAGGGTTTTCTTTAGTTGTGTGGAGCGTATGTCTTCAGCCTTTCTCATAAGAGCACTGACTACAGGCTGAATCTCAAGGATTCGCCACCACGACATAAACTTGTCAACTTCGGCAGTTATTATTGCCTCAGCTTTCTGAATCTCTCCCCCTCGCTGTTTTCGGTGTGAATCAGCAATCTTGGTCAGGCCATCAATATTGTAGAGGAAAACGTTGTTTGCTTGTCCTACCGCCGGCTCAATATTTCGGGGAACGGCGATATCAATTATTACTAAGGGAAGTTTTGGACGTTTCTTCATTGCCTCATCCACCTGCCGAACACCCAGTATCGGATGAGGTGCACCAGCGCAGGCAACAACTATGTTAGTCGTACTTAGCTCCTCCGTTAGGTTTCCCAGGTCAATTGGCATACCACCCAGTGTTGCCGCTAAGGCAGCAGCCCTCTCCCGGGTCCGACTGGCAACGGCTATTTTAGAGGCTCCTCTCTCTTTAGCTGCCTTGACCACAAGCCGACCTGCCTCACCAGCGCCGATAGCCAGAACCTTCGCGTTTTGCAGGCTACCGAGAATGCTCACTGCCAAATCAACGGCTACTGAGCTGACGGAAACGGGGTTTTTGCTGATGCCGGTGTACTGACGAACACACCTTCCCGTCCTGATTGCATCCTGGAAAATACGACGTAGTGGCAGATTTACCATTCCTGCCTTCTCGGCGGCTTCCAGTGCCTGCCGTACCTGTCCTAGAACCTCGTATTCGCCAATAATCATAGACTCAAGCCCGCAAGTAACACGAAAGAGGTGTTCCACCGCTGTTTTGTCACTGGAGAGGTAAATATACTGGAGAAGGTCAGCGCCGGAGTTATTTGTGTGAGCTTTTAAGAAGTTGAGGCCTGCCTCTTGGATACGGCGGCCATCCCCGGCAGTATAAATTTCAGTGCGATTACAGGTGGACAGGATTATACCGTATGGCATGTAGGAATGAAGCAGTAACAGGGAGTCGTTCAGCTTCTCGGCACTGATTGCTACCTTCTCCCGGATAGTTACTGGTGCTGTCTGGTGATTTATCCCGACTAAACTGATATGCATAAGAGTTTACCTTTGCTGCGTCTTAAGATTGTTGAGCAGGATAGTCCTAGCCTGTTCGCCATTCCCCTTCCTCAGCATATCAATCAGTAAATCCAGGTCTAGGGCTTCCTGCCAGGCGTCACCATTAACCTTAATACCCTTTCGCTTCACTTCGTCACGTGCTTCGTCGACGAGAACAGCCAGGGCAGCAAATTCATTCTCAAAGTCCTTTTCCAGCCTGGCTCGGATTTTCCTCGCTAGAGCTGGGCTTCTTCCCCCGGTGGAGATGGCGATGGTAATATCTCCACGGCGCAGGTACGAAGGGACAATGAAATCACAATTTTCTGGTTCATCCACCACGTTGACCAGAACTGCCTTTTTGCGGGCTTCCCGAGCTACCTTTCGGTTGGCATCACTGTCATCGGTAGCGGCGATGATAATAAAGGCATCTTTTAAGTCACCTGCCTGGAAGCGCCTTGGAAACATACGTATTTCGCCCCGTTCCGCCAGCTGGTTGAGTTGAGAACAAGCTTCAGGAGTGATGACCTCAACATTAGCCTCATGTTCGATTAACATCTTCACCTTACGCAGGGCGACCTCCCCACCACCAATCACCACGCACCTTTTGCCGCTAATCTTCAGAAACATCGGATAATAAGGGTGTTGTTCTTTTCTTTTCATATTAGGTATTTGACCCTTGTCTTCTTGAATTCTTTTAGACTAAACAGTAACACATAATCCTTAAGCCCAACTTGGCATGATATATCACTGACCAGCTTTTGGCAAACTTCCCTCGTATGGCCATGTATCATAGCAAAGAAATTGTATTGCCACAGTGGATTAGTCTTTCTTTCATAGCAGTGAGTTACCTGGCGGAATGAGGCCAATTTCTGTCCAACGGCATCTACCGTATCCGGTGGCACTGTCCAGCAGACCATTGCGTTGGCCTTGAAGCCAGCCCGGCGGTGATTAATGGCAGCACCAAAGCGGCGCATGATACCACACTGCAAAAGAGATTGGCATCCTGTCAAAAAGTCGTCTACACTCACACCCAGCCGTGTCGCCATACCATTAAATGGCATAGCAAGCAAAGGCAAGTCTTGCTGCAACTCTTTTATTATCAATTTGTCTTCTTGAGAAAGCTCTACCTTCTCTGGCAGAATGCCACTGGAGTGTGGCAGGATGCCCACTGTTTCCTGACTATTCCCGTCCATGTCAAAATAGGCACCTATCTTGAATATCTTTAATGTCGGCAAGTCAAATACAGCTTCAGCTCTGGTGGCAGAAGTCAGTTGTTGAAGCTCAGTCTCAAAATCGACCTCCGGAGGCACAGCTAAAGTAAACCAAATATTAAAGAAGTGTTCTCGTTCATAGCCATGGCTAACTCCGGGATGTTCCCTAATCACTTGCTCCGCCCCATCCACTTGATCCGGTTCTACCCTCATTGCTACCAGAGTAGTCTGGTAACCAAGTCGCCGGCTATCGAAAACCGGGCTTATCTGGCGAATAATCCCCTTAGCCTTCAATTGCTCAATGCGGTGAATCACCTCGTTACCATCAATACCTAACTTTAGCCCAAGATAAGCATAGGGCTCTCTGGTTAGCGGAAATTCAGTTTGAACAAGATTGAGTATCTTCTTATCAATATCGTCGAGATACATCCTTACTCCACTCTAACTGAATCTTTTCGCCAGGCGACCGGCTCATATGTACAGTATGGCTCAGCCGCCAAGTAATCGCCGGTAGCTTCATAGGCACGAGCCCGGCAACCACCACATATCTGTTTGTACTCACAAACTCCGCACTTTCCCTTCAGATGGGAGAGGTCTCTTAACTCTCGGAAAAGGGGTGAGCTTGACCAGACCTGGGCGAAGTTTTCTTTTTTCAGGTCACCGGCCACTACATCAAGATAGCCACATCCCTTCACTTTCCCCTGGTAGGAGATGAAACAAAAACCAGTTCCCGCCAGACAACCCCGTGTGATGACATCGGTCGGGTGATGACCGATCCGAGGCTTTGGCCTAGGCGTTTGGTCCTGCTTTTGCCTCTGTTTTACCACACGCATATAATGCGGTACATCCGTGGGTTTAAAAAACAACCTGTCTCCGAGTTCAACCTGTTTATCGTATATCCAGTTTAGTGTCTGCTCGTAACGCTCGGAGGAGAGCTCCACGGATTTCAGCCCTTTGCCTCGGCCAGTTGGCACCAGCATGAAGGGATGAAAGGCAACCGCGCCAACTCTAAGTGTTAGGGCAAGGAGTTCATCCAGGTAGTCTACATTCAGTTTGGTGATAGTGCTGTTAATCTGCACCTCGATGCCAGCTTGGCGGGCGTTTTTGATTCCCTCCGTTATACTGGCAAAGGCACCAACCTGACCACGAAACTTGTCCTGGAGCTCAGCTACCGGGAAGTCTAGGCTGATACCCAGCCGTGATATGGGAATGCTTTTCAAATCCGCCGCTAGTGCCTTAGTGATGAGGGTGCCATTGGTTCCCATGACCACCCGCAAACCTTTGCTAACAGCATATCGAGCGATTTGCAAAACATCAGGACGAACTAGTGGTTCACCGCCGCTCAAAATGATAATTGGACGGCCCACTTCCACTATCTGGTCAACGATACGAAAACACTCCTCGGTGGTCAATTCTTCAGGGTATGAGTCAGAAGTCGCCGAGCCCCGACAATGGGCACAGAACAAGTTACAGCTTCGGGTCAGTTCCCAAGCAACTAGATGGAGTCTAGGAGTCAGTAATTCTGGTTGTCTGGCGCCATTCGTTGATTCTGCAGTCATGAGTAGATTCCTATCTCTTCGTCAGTTAGATAGCAGGCGGGGTCTTCCGCCCAGACATCGCCAAATACTGCCTCAGCACGTGCACGCAGGTTACCGTTGCAAAGGTCAAGGTAATGGCATTGGGAGCATCGTCCCTTGAGTAACCCCTTACGATTCTTTAATCCCCTTAGTAGTGGCTCTGAGGTATCGGTCCATATATCACCAAACTTTCGCTGGAGGACATTACCTAGAGAATAATGCCACCAGAACTGGTCTGGGTGAACATTCCCCCGGTCATCAACCGCGCCGATTTTGATACCCGAGTTATTGCCGCCATTTATCCGCAATAGCTCGAGGACTTTTTCTGCACGCTGGGGATTCTCCTTCCTCAACCTAAGTAAGAGATAAACACCATCAGCATGATTACCTACAGTCAGAATTTCCTTGTGCTGATCATGCCGGTAAAGATCCAGAGTGTGTTCGCAAATGACGTCAATTACTTTTCTGGTCTGGGCATAGCCAATGTCTTCACTTCTTAGCTTCTCACCTCGCCCTGAATAAGCTAGGTGATAGAAACAGACCCGCTGAATACCCTCCTCTTCCACAAGCCGGAAAATTTCTGGAATTTCCTGATAGTTGAAGCGGGTAATGGTGAGCCGCAACGAGACTCTCAAACCAAGCGCTATGCAGTTCCTGATACCGTTCAAGGCATCTATGAAGGCCCCCCGCTTGCCACGTAAGAAGTCGTTAGTATCCCCGATACCATCGAGGCTTATGCCCACTTCAGCAAAGCCAAGCCGGTCAATTTCTTTAGCTACCTCACTGGAAATCAGCGTACCGTTGGTGGAAAGAGCCATTCTTATCCCGTGCTCACGGGCTAGGCTGGCCAGTTGGAATAGGTCTTTACGGAGCAGTGGCTCGCCTCCGGAGAGAAGAATGGCCGGGACACCAAATTCAGCTAGGTCACGGATGAAAGCTCTGGCCGCTGCTGTGTCCATTTCATCTGGCGACCTTTGGTTGCCGGCACTGGCATAGCAGTGAATGCAGTTTAAATTACACTGCCTGGTGCAGTGCCAAACCACTACCGGGCGTTCATCGTCCCGCTTCTGGTAACGGAGATGGTCGCCTGGCCCGGCAGTATCACAGAGCAAGCGCGAAATGGATATCATTAATTGTTACCTCGCCCTGGTGGCTGTTGGTTCAGGTTTTTTTTCAGCAAGTCAATCTCCCGCCGCAAACGCTTTTGCCGCTGAGAAAGGGCTGCGATATAGATAAACAATACTGCCCAGATTATGATGAAGGCCGCCAGCAAGTAATTGACATTTCCCATATTACCTTTCCCCCTGACTGAATTCTCTTAATATCTTGACTTCGTCCTCGCTGCCTTTCATTGACACACGCTCAGTGAGAAGCAGGAAGTAGAATACGGTGAAGTCGACAATACAAATTATTAGAGTAAATACCATCGGCGGCGTCAGTCCACCCTGGAAAATGATCGGCCCGGGGTGCTGAGTGCGTGCTAAGGTGATGGTCAGTGCCACAATAGGCACGTCAATAAAGCCGATAATACCCACAATTGCGGCAAAGCGAGCTTGCCTTTCTCCCTCCGATATATAGGCACGAACGATGAAGTAGGCTATATAGATGAGCCACAGGACAAGCGAGCTGGTGAGGCGAGCATCCCATGTCCACCACACACCCCAGGTCGGCTTGGCCCAAATAGACCCGGTAATAAGGACCAGTGTGGTGAAGATGACGCCTATTTCCGCTGAAGAACTGGCAAATATGTCCCACTTCCTGCTGCGTTTGTGTAAATACTGTATGCTGGCCAAGAAAACCAGAAAGAAGGCAAAGAAAGCAATCCAGGCCAGGGAAACGTGAAAATAAAAAATCTTCTGGACGATGCCCATCTCCCTATCGGTCGGCACGTAGCTGAAGACCATGTACAAAGAAGCTATCATCAGCACGGCACTAGTAATTAGCAGAATCCTACTCTTCATAGCCATCCCATAAAAGTTCAGTATTTAAGTTCTTGTTTTTGATTTCACCTCTTATTCCTCAACCACAAAAGGAAAAACTAAGTATGATGCTACTACGAAAATAACATCAAAAGCAATTATTATCTGTAGCCAGGTAGTCATACTACCCCAGGTCTCGCCGGAGATAGCCAATGTAGAAGCCTCCACCGCGCTAACGATTATGGGTGAAACCATGGGCAGGAAAAGGATTGGCAATACCATTTCCCGCGCTTTGGTATTAACCGCCATGGCGGAAAACATAGTGCCAATAGCAACAAATCCAATAGTAGCGAGAAAAGTGGTGATTACTACCTCGGGAGACAGGACAGGTAGATTGAACAACAGAGCGAAGATAGGCAAGGCTATAGCTTCGACAACGAGCATAAATATCAGGCTACCCAGCATCTTGCCAACGTAAATGGTCTCTCGGCTTATCGGGCAAGCCAGCAAGCCCTCAATACAGCCCCCCTCCTTTTCCATGACAAAGGCGCGGTTCAGGCTCAGCACGCCGGCAAAGGCAAAGGTCACCCACAGGATGCCTGGGGTGACTAGCTTCATAGTTCCCTGATTACTACTGAAGGCGAAGTTAAAAATTACTATCACCAGTAGAGTGAAAACCAGGACGGAAAATACGCTTTCCTTGGCTCGTATCTCTGATATAACGTCTTTCCAAACTATGCCGGTTACCTGACGCCAAAATTTCATTTCTTCATTCTAATGCTTTCTTCGTATGCCTGTTTGAGACCGTCTAAGTCTAGAGACTTTTCGGATTGCTGATAGGCTATGGTTCCGCGGCTTAAAATCACCACCCGGTCACCGAGGTTAAGCCCACGTTCCAGATTGTGAGTGGTGAGAATTACAGTTCGGTTGTCCGTACCCTCCCCTTTCACCACCTTCCAGAGCATAGCAAGAGCCTGCTGGTCTAGGCCAGTCTCTGGCTCATCCAGAAGCATGATAGGCGGTTGGTGAAGCAGGGCTCGGGCAATGGATAACCGCTGTTGCATCCCACGAGATAACGTGCTGATCCGGTCATATAGTCGTGGTGTCATGCCAACTAGGCTCACTACTTCCTGAATCCGCTCTTGCGGGTTGGGTACGCCATACATGCGGCTGTAGAATTCTAAGTTCTCGTGAGCGGTCAGGTTATTGTAGAAGAAGGTCTCATGGGTAACCACACCAATCCCGCGCCGGATCTCTTCAGAGTGTTTCTCATGATGCAGACCGTTAATTGTCACCTCCCCTGAAGTCGGTTTCATAATAGTGGCGAGTACCTTTATCAGAGTGGTCTTGCCAGCTCCGTTGGGGCCAAGAATGACCAGAGATTCCCCGTGATTTACCTCAAGGTTGATACCTCTCAATGCCATGTAATTGCTGAAGGACTTGGTTAGTCCCTTGACCTCGATAGCTTTGGCCATGGGTGTCAGCTCGACTTTATCCATTAGTTTCCCTTTGTCCATTAGTCGTTGGTGTTTCTAGTCTGGCTAACGTCACCTGGGTACCCTGGTTGCTTTTTGGTAGTTCGTTGGTGACTTTCTGTGGCCAAAAACAAATCAATCCGCCGAGAAAGAAAACACCTCCCCCAATCCATATCCACATAACTAGGGGATTTACCAGTACTTCGAAAGCGGCGGTGCGGTTTGTATCCCAATCGGCCAGAATAACGTAAAGGTCTTCTACTGGAGTGGAGCGAATAGCGACCTCGGTAACTGACTGTTCATAATTGCGGTAGATGTATTTCTCCGGCGTTAGCTGAGCGACCAACTCCCGACCATTATAGACCGATACGAAAGTCGAAATTATCATCTTGCTCTCGGTGCTGGAAAAGGTCATCTTGCCGTAGTTCAGGGTATACTGATTTATCGTCATCGATTCTCCAGGTTTAAGGATGGCTTCCTTTCCTGTGGAGTAAAACGAGGAACCAATGACACCAATGGCTATCATAACGATGGCGATATGGATTATATAAGCACCGTACCGGTTTTTGTTAGCCCTTAGAAAGCCAAAAATAGTCCTAGCTTGGGAATTTCCTGCCTGCGCTCGATGGCGAGCCATTAACTCCCACAGCCATTGGTATAATGTCACCGCAATGACGAAGCCACACACAGCAAAGGCGATAATTGCCTGCCACCCCTTTACTCCAGCAACTAATAGACCGATTATTACACCTAAGGCTACAATCGTTGGCCACAATAATCTGTGTCTGAACCTATTGCCCGTTATTTGGCGCCAGCCCATAATTATGCAAAACCCGGACAGGAAAACAATAGCCATGAAAATAGGGGGATTGAATGTATTGAAGAAGGATTGCCCAACATCTAACTTGATGCCGCTTACTACCTCAGCCAGAGCAGGAAATATGGTGCCGGCAAAGATAACCAGTGTCGAGGCAAGCAAGAGGAGGATATTTACCAGATAAGCAGTTTCTCTTGAAACCAGTGACTTAAGGCTCGCCTCGCCCTCCAGCTCGTGACGCCGAGCATAAAGCAAGGCGAAGGAAGCGAAGAAAATGATAAAAAGTAAAGTGAGTAAAAAGGGTACCAGAGTGTTTTCCCCGAAAGTATGCACTGACGACAGGAGGTCACTGCGAGTCAGAAATGTCCCAAATATGGTTAATGTGAAGGTAATGATTATCAGCGCCATAGTCCACTGCTTGAACATGCCCCGGCGTCTTTGCAAATTGATAGAATGGAGAAAGGCAGTGGCCACCAGCCAGGGCATCAGTCCGGCATTCTCAACGGGGTCCCAGGCCCAGTAGCCACCCCATCCCAGTTCAATGTAGGCCCACCAGGCACCGACAATGGTGCCAACCCCGAGGAGCAACCAAGCAAGGAGTGCCCAGCCCCGGGCACGGCTAATCCACTCATTGTCCAGTTTCTTGCTTATGAGCGCGGCGATAGCCAAAGCGAAAGGAATGGTGAAGAGGGCGTATCCCGAAAGTAAGAGCGGTGGATGGATGACCATGGCAGGATTTTCCAGAAGCGGATTCAGCCCTAGACCATCTGCCGGTACGGAAGCTAGTTTGCCAAAGGGGTTTTCGGCGGAAACCAGTGTAACGAGGAAAAAGGCCTGGACGAACATGACGATAGCTGAGGCGTAGGGTAGTAAGGCCTTATCATCTTGTTTTTTTAGGACGAATATCATGGCGGAAAGGGATAGTACCCAGGCCCAGAAGAGCAAAGAACCGTCGTTCCCCGCCCACCAGCTGCTTATTAGGTAGGGCAGGGAAAGGTCACGGCTGGTGTAGGAGGTAACATACGCCAGTTGAAAATTATGAGTGATAAGGGCAATTTCGAGAACAAGTGCGGAAAGCGAAACCAGAATGAAAACGAGAACTATGCTTCTCCGCCCTTTGCTAATCAGAGAAGGCCGATTTTGTTTGGCACCAACAGAAAAAGCAACTATAGCAAAAAGCGACACAATGAGGGCTAAGATTAAACTTATATGTCCGATTTCTGCCATAGATCACTTTCCTGGAGTTCCTTCCGGTTGGTACTTGGATGGGCACTTGGTTATGATACTTGTGGCCTCAAATACTCCTCCGGGAGTATATTTGCCCTCGACGATAATGTCACGTCCCGCTTGAAAAGTATCAGGCACCGGCCCCTGATAGACCACCAGTAAGGTGGTGTTCTGGCTCTTGGTATCGATAATCCTGAAACGCAGCGTGCCAACTTCGTGCTCGACATCAGGGGCTACTTTACCTGCCACCCGCACCGTCTTCCCGTTGAGTGAAGGCCCTTGAGCCAGTAGTTCGCTGACCTCATAATAGTAAGTGGCACCATTTTTCAAGCCTAAGGTTATCAGGAAGACGATAGCAACGATTATCAGAGTGCCGCCAATGGCAATTTTTTTCTTCATAGCACTTATTCACCAAGTGAAAACAATACTCTGTTGCCACCGATATTCGCTGAAGGTGATAGTAATTCACAGGGTGGAAGTGCTCCGGTACCAGCTACGCACGCATTGGCGGACAATGTGTGTGTCCTAGAATGAGCTGGCATTAGCTAACAACGCTTAAACAGGAACTTCAACTGTTACCGTCGTCCCCTTGCCTAGCCTAGACCCTAGTGTTAAGCTACCACCCAACAACTTCGCTCGCTCATGCATTCCTAATAATCCTAACTTACCTGACCTAGCCAAGTCAACCGCCTTATCTTGCATGTCAAAACCCTTACCGTTATCCTTGACGCTTAATCTAACCTTAGCATCACAGAACTCTATGACTAATTCTGCTACTGAAGCTTGAGCATGTCGCCATATGTTCTTTGTTGCCTCCTGTGTAATGCGAAATAGCATCACCTCTACCTCAGGCATAAGCCGTCTCGCATGGCCAATTATCTTGAAGCTAGCAGAAATCCCCTGTTGTTCTAGGTCATCGGCCAGCAGTTCTAGCGCTGGCAGCAGTCCAAGATCATCGAGTACTGAAGGTCGCAGGTCCCGGCTGAAACGGCGCATTTCCTGCGCTGCAAGCTCAATTTGCTTCTTGAAGCTGCGCACAGTTTGAAGACTCTCCTCCCATAGTGCATCACTGGAGATGATCTTTTCTAGCTGTCGTGAGATAGCGATTAACCTCTGCAGTATTTCGTCATGTAATTCCCTAGCGACCCGCTTGCGTTCCTCTTCTTGAGCTCTGGTGACCTCCTGCAAATAGTAGCGGAGATTCTCCTGCAATTGCCTCTCGTCCGTCACATCTTGGGCGCAATGCTGAAAACCTACTGGTTGGCCATCATGCACTATCAAGCTTGTCGTAACCTGGATTATCGCCTTGCCTCCGCCTTTCTTGACTACTTCCCCTTCACAACGATGGTCAACAGGCTCGTTTTTAAGCAGTCTCTCTTCAACCATATCAATAGATGACCGGCTGCACTCGGGCATCATTTGACAGATATTTTTCTCCTTCAACTCCTCTAGAGAACAGCCGGTGAGATTCTCGCATGCCTTATTGGCACTGAGCATATTACCTTCTAAGTCATGTACCCAGATAGCGTCATAGGCTTCCTCGAAAAGATTACGATAACTTTCCTCAGATTGTCGTAACTGCGTCAGCGCCTGTTTCATTTCCTGTTGAAGATAAGCGTTCCCAAGAGCAGTCCCGATAACATTCCCAATACTGCTTAGCAACGCTTTCTCGGCCATATAGAACTTGCCAGGCGTATGTCTAGCTACATAGAGAGCCCCCACCACTTTCCCCCCAGATTGTAAAGGAACAATAAGCTGAGTTCTTATTCCCTCATTAACTACCGCCTGCGAGCTCAGTAAAGGATTAGTTGTGGTGTCCTTCACCATTGATGCTTCCCCAGTTTTGGCATCAAATCCCTCTGAGACTTTCAGCCGCCTCACGCCGGCTACAAATTCCTCTGAGACTCCCCTGCTGACTTCCAGCGAAAGCTCCTGAGCCGTTTCATCTAGAAGGAATATCAAAATGGTATCTATCCCCATCACTTCAAGGATCTCATCCGCCGCAAGTGCAAGCACTTGCGGAATATCCGGGGATTGAGTGATAAGGCCAGAGATGGCATTCAATGCCGCCAACCATTGCTCACCCTTCTTGGTAATTGAGGCAAGCTTCCACACTTCCTCCCAGCTGGCTTGCAGCTCTCCTAAAAGCTCCTCATGCTCACGTACTTTGCTAGTAGCCATATGCAGACGCCTCCCTAATATAATATCGAGCAATTAATACTGCTGGGCCTGAGCGGCTTCTAAGAGTCAACTATGTCCTCTAAAACAAGACACCCTTTCTTCAACCCAACGATTACCGCTTGGGTGCGTGAATCTACCTTGAACTTGTTGAAGATATTTCTCAGATGAGACTGAACGGTGCGCCTGCTCACGCTAAGCTCATTGGCCATTTGCACATTGGTATGTCCCTTAGCGGCCAGTTGGAGCACTAGTGTTTCTCTATCAGTGAGAGGTTGATCTCGCAGCCCTTGCTTACTATTAGCGCCCACGAAATAGCTACGTGCTTTGCGGGCAGCAACTGGATGAAGAACTAGTTCACCAGCGTGCACTGCCCGGACAGCATCAATTAGTTTTTGACTAGGGACATCCTTCAGTAAGTACCCCACAGCCCCAGCCTCCAGAAGAGCATGGATATACTGGTCATATTCGTAGGCGGTAAGAATAAGCACCGCCGTGCTTGGTGAGATAGCTTTGATTTGCTTGGTCGCTTCAATACCACTAAGTCGTGGCATGGCGACATCCAATATGGCCACATCTGGCTTGAGTTCTCTGACTAACCTGACGGCCTCTTCACCATCCCCGGCTTCGCCGATGACTTCCAAATCCCCTGCCTTTTGTAGCAGCTCTCGGGTTCCTTCACATACTACCCGATGGTCATCGGCAATGATGACCCTGATCTTGTCCGTACCCATTATTGAACCTCAGACCCTTCCCGCGAGCAAAGGCTCTTCCGCATAGTTAATTTTTGAGCTGTGTACTGTTCATATTTATTGAGCATTTCTACCCGCCTAGGCTACCAAATCTTAGATATCCATTTCCACCAAGCCTTTACGTATTGCATACTTAATCAACTCGGTGCGGTTATGCAGGCTAAGTTTCTTCATGATCTTGTCGCGATGGACTAGGACTGTCTTTAGACTGATGGACAAACGATTGGCGATTTGGTGGCCAGTCTCCCCTTCGGCGACCCGCTTTAGAATCTCCCGTTCCCTGCCGGTCAGGCGGTCATAAGGATCCTCTTCAGACTGGTGTAGCAGGTAGTCACGGACCAAAACTGAAGCCGCACAGGGATGCAAGAAAGACTCGCCACGGTACACAGCGTGTATCGCGGATACTACCTCCGATCCTGAAGCCTGTTTCGGAAGATAGCCCAACGCCCCGACCTTGATCGCCAAGGTGACGTGCTCACGGTCACAATACTGCGTTAGTACAATGACTTTTGCCTTCGGGTTGCGCTTGACAATGCGCCGGATCGTCTCTAACCCGCCCATCCCCGGTAAGACCAGATCCATGACTATTACATCTGGATTCAACTCTTCCGCTTTATTGACAGCCTGTTCACCCTCAGAGGCCTCACCAATGATTGTAATGTCACTATGGTGATCGAGTAGAGCGCGCAAGCCATCCCTTAGAACGGCATGGTCATCAACAATCAAAACCTTTATTCCGTCCGCTCCACCTTCTCTTGTCAGCGGGATCCCAAGATCGGCTATCATATCAATCTTGTCTACTTTTCGCTTGGCAAACACCTTTTCCTTGACACTAGGACACAGCTTGCGGGATAACGTCACATTTTTTATATTACCTCTCGGTACTAATTAGTCCTACTTATCCCACGCTTATGCCCTACGTTTTACCTCGCTATATACCTTATTTTGGACTAAAAGATGCAAGGAAAGCATAAAGAAATCATTAGGGTTTCATAAGGATTTGAAAGGCGGTGTTGGAACCAAACGAGGTGAGTCTGGGCAGAAAATAGTTGTCGCTAGCGCTGCCCAGGCTGGGCAAAACGATATCCCACGCCTGGTTCGGTCAAAACGAATTGCGGTTTCGAGGGGTCGTCTTCTATCTTTTGTCTGAGCTGCCAGACAAAAGTGCGAAGATACTCACTTTCCTGACCATATTCCGGCCCCCATACATTGCGCAGTAGCTCCACATGCTTCAGAACTTTCCCAGCATTACGAACCAGACATGAAAGTAGCTCATATTCTTTTGGTGTGAGTTTTATGATTTGCCCGCGGCGTTTAACCAGCCGTGTAGAGAAGTTGACTTCCAGGTTTGCCGCGGTGAACACCTCATCTTTGATTTCCCCCCGCATTTCTACGGCCCCATCTACCTCGCTCCTCACCACAGCCTTAACACTCATGTACTGTTGGCTCTTATTGCGGCCTATCCGAATAAGCGAACACAGGATACCAGCAAATATAGCGAAAGCCAGCGCACGAAATACAGCATCTGGGAAAGGGGACATGAAGATAGCGCGGGGCAAAAATACGATCAGGGAAGCGGCGGTAATAATCGCCATCATTCTGAGCCCAAAGAAGTAGCAGGCGTAGAGTATTGGAGCAAGGAATAAGAGGCGATGTGTATCGTGCACCTCGTAAAAGAACCCCCACTCTAGGGTTTTCCAGCCAAAGAGCTCTGCTAACTGTCCGAAATAATATAATAAAGTACAGATTCCAAGGAGTGCGAGCAATATGAACCGGTGGCTTTTGAGCAAAGCCGAAATGCCTTTGTGATAATAGCCTATTACCCTTGCTTTCTCATGTTGGCCGGTAGTTTGGAGGGCAGTTGCCCCGTACTTCGGCTCCATATTTCAACTCGCGTCTTGATAAGCTAAGCACGGCAACTGAGTTACCGTTTGCAAGCGCCCGCGTTCGTATTTATGAAACTATTCACAGATCCCTCTGTGCCATCAAAACATACTTGGATACTTTGAAACCTAGCCATGAATTTGAGATAAGACAAATTATTGTTAATTATACTATAAATATACGCATAAAACAAGGTGATGATATCTAATTTATAGGTAAAAAGTGGCATTAGTTAGTGACAAATATCTCGTTATTACTGCCACGAACGAACTGGGCTCCCCTAAGAAGAAGTTCCCTTCGTTCAACTACTGTGTTCTTGTCTAGCCCGTTACCGATGGCGTTCTATGTGTATTTTGACTCTCGAAAGATATGTTCAATACCATGTCAAATTGTCTACGCTTTCTTCTGATGGTAAGCTTAAAAGCCTAGGTCACCCCATGTATATTCAACATAAATGAGCTTTTAGGGTCTCATTGCTTAGCCGAAGATAAGCCAAATGGTCGATGTAGCTCTGCGACCACAAATGATAGAGTCTAAATCAAAATTGGGATTACACCAACCGATCGGACTGCTCTGAGTGGATACCAGATATGTTTGAAAGACATGAGGTATCTGAGGGGGTAGAGGTGGGTTTTTGTGGTTCTAGATTATTTGTGCTAAGATAAGACTAAGGAGGTAAAGAAGGTGGCAAAAAATGAAACTCCTCTTCTTGATGATTTAGAGAACGGGCCATGGCCTAGCTTTGTTAAGCAGATCAAAGATGCCGCCAAGACGAAACCAGCAGCCAAAGATCTGTTGGCTCAGCTTGAGCTCTCCTACAAAGACAAGAGGACACACTGGAAACACGGGGGTATAGTCGGGGTGCGGGGTTATGGCGGTGGCGTTATCGGGCGCTACTCCGATTCCCCGGAGAAATTCCCTAATGCCGCTGCTTTTCACACCTTCAGAGTAAACCAACCCAGCGGCTGGTTCTACACTAGCAAGGTGCTGAGGCAGCTCTGCGACATCTGGGACAGGCATGGCAGTGGCTTGACTAACTTCCACGGCTCAACTGGTGACCTGGTTTTTCTGGGAGCAACTACGGAGCACCTTCAGCCCTTTTTCAACGAGTTGAGCGGTGAAGCCGGTTTTGACCTGGGTGGTTCGGGGTCAGATTTTAGGACGCCCAGCGCCTGTGTCGGGCCGGCGCGGTGTGAGTTTGCCTGCTATGATACCCTGGCCCTTTGCAATGATGTTACCCACACTTACCAGGAAGAATTGCACCGCCCCTTCTTCCCCTATAAATTCAAGATTAAGTGCTCCGGCTGTCCCAATGACTGTGTGGCTTCTATCGCCCGTGCTGACCTCTCAATAATCGGGACATGGCGGGACAGCATTCAAATCGACCAGCAGGCGGTCAAGGAATACGCCGCCGCCGGATTTGATATTGCTTCGGACGTGGTCAATAAGTGTCCTACACATTGCATGGCTTACAACGGGGAGAAGCTGACCATCTACGATAAAGAGTGCAACCGGTGCATGCACTGCATCAACAACATGCCCAAGGCCCTGCGGCCGGGCAAAGAGCGCGGTGCTACCCTGCTGATTGGTGCCAAGGCCCCCATTGTTGAGGGAGCAAACCTATCCTCAGTACTGGTGCCCTTTACAAAGCTTGAGCCACCTTACCAGGAACTTAAAGACCTCATAGCCAAGATATGGGACTTCTGGGGAGAGCACGGGCGGGTTCGCGAGCGTACGGGTGAACTTATTCAGCGGGTGGGTATGAGCACCTTCCTGGATGCTATTGGCCTGGCACCCAGCCCTTACATGATTGCTCAGCCGCGGGATAATCCTTACATTTATTTTGAAGAATATTACGAGGAAGAGTAAGAGGAGAGATAACGATGACAACTACGCCAAAAGCCGAAATCGATATTGGTCCGCCCGATTACCACCAGTTTCTGCCGCCGATTATCAAGGAAAACTACGGCCGATGGAAATACCATGAAATATTGAAGCCCGGTGTGTTAGTCCATGTTTCGGAGACGGGAGCCGAGCTTTACAGCGTGCGCGCCGCTTCACCACGCCTGCTGAGCATTGGTTTTGTGCGCCAGATATGCGACCTGGCTGACAAGTATGCCGATGGCTACCTGCGCTTTACCAGCCGGAACAACATCGAGTTTCTGCTGACGAATAAAGAGAATATTGACCCCTTAATTAAAGACCTGGCTGCCATAGATATTCCGGTGGGTGGCATAGGCAAGGCAATCTCTAACATCGTTCATACCCAGGGATGGGTTCACTGCCACTCTTCAGCCACCGATGCCTCCGGGATAGTAAAGGCGGTTATGGATGAGCTATATGATTACTTTGTCACCATGAAGTTGCCCCAGAAGTTGCGGATTGCGCTCGCCTGCTGCTTGAATATGTGCGGTGCGGTTCACTGTTCGGATATTGCTATTCTGGGTGTGCATCGCCGTCCACCTAAGATTGACCAGGAGCATCTGTGGCACCTCTGTGAGATTCCGACGACGGTAGCTGGCTGTCCTACTGCTGCCATCAGGCCGGCCTTCGTTGAAGGCAGAAAGTCAGTTAAGGTGGATGAAGACAGGTGTATGTATTGCGGCAACTGCTTCTCGGTGTGCCCGGCGATGGTCATTGCTGACCCTCTGAATGATGGTATCTCTATCTGGATTGGCGGCAAGGTCTCCAATGCCCGCAGCGAACCAATGTTCTCCAAGCTGGTCATACCCTGGCTGCCCAATAATCCGCCACGCTGGCCAGAGGTGACGTCTGCAATCAAGAAGATTGTCGAAGTTTATGCCCAGAACGCCCGGAAGTATGAGCGGGTGGGGGAATGGGTTAACAGAATTGGCTGGCCCAGATTCTTCGAACTGACCGGCTTTGAATTCACCAGATACCACATTGATGATTACAAGTATGCTGGCCTGACCTATAAGAGATCAGCACAATTAAAGTTTTAGTAGCACCGTTAGGCTCTGGCCCAAGGAGGCAAGACATGGCAGACAAAGTACCTGCGGAGCAGTTGGCTGATGACATGTACAAGCTGGTGGAGGAGTACGCCGGTAAGAGAAAGTTCAAGGCTCAGGACCTGGTTAAAGAGGTGGTGACAAAGTACGGGCATGATAGGGTAACCACCGATGATGGCAAAAAGGCAATCCGCCTACTGATCGATTCTGGCAGGTGTGTTTATACCTACTTTGGCGGCAGTTTTGTCGAGTTGCCACCGAAGGAATGAAATAACAGCCAAGTATTGGGGGAGCTGAGATGGCTATTGTACTGAAGAGAAAAGTAAGGCCGGTGGGGACGCTGGCGAGAGGTCGGAGGGGTGCATCCGAAGGGTCGTTGTTGCGGCCGCAGTACGTGAAGAAAACCCCACCCTGTGCTGCTGCCTGCCCCAACGGGAATGATATGCGGGGCTGCCTGACAAGCATCGCACAGTCAGAGTCAGCCGGGCGCAGCTACGAGCAATCGCTCGAGAAAGCGTGGTACATTATTACCAACACTAATCCCTTCCCCAGTGTCTGCGGACGGGTCTGCCCCCATCTGTGCGAGTCAGAGTGCAATCGTAACGAAAGGGACGCTGCGGTTTATATCTCAGCGGTAGAGCAGGCAATCGGCGATTACGGCATTGCCAAAGACCTGCCTCTAAAGAAGATCAGGGAGGAGTCCTACCCAGAAAAAGTGGCCGTCATCGGCTCGGGGCCTGCTGGACTTTCCTGTGCCTATCAGCTGGCGAGACAGGGCTACTCGACGACTGTATTCGAGGCTTTTGATAAGGCTGGCGGTATGCTGCGCTGGGGCATCCCTGATTACCGTCTCCCCAAAGAAACGCTGGATGCCGAGATTAGGGCTATTCAGGATTTGGGTGTGGATATCCAGTACAATACCAGGGTTGGCGTGGACATCTCGCTAAGTGAGCTACAGAAGCAGTATCGAGCAATATATGTTGCGGTAGGGGCACATCTTGGAGTAGAGCTAGGCATAGCCGGTGAGGCTATGCCCAATGTCCTGAGCGGAGCTGAGTTCCTGCACCGTGTCAATTCAGGCGAGAGGGTCAATGTTGGTCAGAAGGTGCTGGTCATTGGTGGCGGCAACAGCGCCATAGATGCCGCCCGCGTGGCTCGACGGCTGGGCGCCGACGTCACCATTCAATATCGCCGCACCAGAAAAGAGATGCCCGCCATCGAGCATGAAGTTGTCGGCGCCGAGGAAGAAGGTATCCATTTCGACTTTCTCAGTACGCCGGTAAGAATACTGGCCGACGGTAAGAAGGCAACCGGGACTACCTTTACTCGTATGAAGCTGGGTGAGCCGGACGCCAGCGGCCGGGCGAGACCGATACCTGTTCCCGGCTCTGAGTATGATGTTGCCGCTAGCACCATTATTGCCGCCATCAGCCAGCAGCCGGATTTTAAGGGTCTAGAACCATTGAAGAACGAACAGGGCTGGATTACAGCGGATGATAGTTGCCAAACATCGCTATCAGGCGTCTTTGCCGGAGGCGATGTTACTAATCAACTTGGCCTGGTAACTGAGGCTATCGCTCTGGGAAGGAAGGCGGCGGAATCCATTGACGCCTATCTACGAGGGACACAGCTGCCTAAGGTTGAGCCGGCGATGGTCATCAAGGCAGCGAATATGAAGCTTGAGTTCTACAAAACTATGCCTCGCAACGAAGTGCCAGCTGTGGCAGCCAGCGAGCGGGTAAACAATTTTAACCCCGTTACTGCTCCGTTGGCGCAGTCTCAAGTGATGGATGAGGCCAGTAGGTGCATGAGCTGCGGTTTGTGTTTTAGCTGCGATGTCTGCTTCAGCTACTGCCAGGACAATGCTGTCAAGCGGTCGCCGGAAGGTGCTGAGTTGAAATACTTCTTCAATTTGGAGTATTGCACTGGCTGCAAGAAATGTTCGGAAGAGTGCCCTTGTGGATTTATTGAGATGGCCTAATTAGGCCTTGGCACTCCTCTCTTTCTGAATTTAAGGAAATGCGATTATCTTGTATCACTATTGCTGCCCCTCAGGGCCGTTCTGGTAAAACAGTTGTCAGCCTGGGGTTATGTGCGATCTTGAGACGGCGTGGTCTGATAGTACAGCCGTTCAAGAAGGGGCCAGATTACATTGACCCTTCCTGGCTGACGGCGGCGGCTGGTAGAAGCTGCCGTAACCTGGATGCGGTACTGATGCCGGAAGAGATGCTGTCAGCTTCGTTTCGGCGGGCTTGCTCAGGAGCGGACCTAGCCCTGATTGAAGGGGCTATGGGCCTATATGATGGGTTCGATGATCAAGGGAAGGCTAGCACTGCGCGAGTAGCGAGACTAGTGGGTAGTCCGGTTATTCTGGTTGTTAATACCCTTCGCATGACTCGGAGTATAGCAGCATTAGTAGGTGGCTTTCAGCATTTTGAGCCGGAGACCAATATTGCTGGGGTAATTCTCAATAACGTCTCTGGCAGCCGACATGAGTCGAAACTGGTAAAGTCCATAAAGCAATATTGCAATATTCCTGTTGTCGGCAGTATCCCGCGTGACCCATTTCTGAATATTGGTGAACGTCACCTGGGCCTTATCCCCTTCGCCGAGAGAGAAGGGGCAGAGTCCATATTGGAGCATATCCGGCAAAGCCTTGAACCCAGCCTTGATATGGACGGCATTCTGGCTATTGGCCGCAGTGCCAAAGCCGGTGCAATAGTTGATGTAGCGGAGCCGGGGCAAAAACCAACGACCGTCAGGGTGGGTGTGATGCGTGACCGGGTCTTTAACTTCTACTACCCAGAAAACCTTGAGGCTCTGCAGCAGGTTGGCGCTGACTTAGTATTCATTGACTCGATACAAGATAAGGCTTTACCCGATGTTGATGCCCTCTATATTGGAGGCGGCTTCCCGGAGTTATTCTTAAAAGAACTGGAGGCTAACAGGCAGTTGCGCCGTGATATTGCCCAGGCAGTTGAGAGCTATCTGCCGGTGTACGCCGAATGTGCCGGCCTGATGTACTTATGCCACAACATCCGCTGGCATAATGACCGGCATGAAATGGTAGGCGTCTTCCCGGCTGATATCGAACTCTGTTCGCGCCCCCAGGGTCACGGCTATGTTCTGGCAGAGGTCGTTGATGAAAACCCCCTTTTCCCCACCGGCCTGACACTTTGGGGACATGAGTTCCATCACTCCCGCCTCTCGCAGTCGGACAGCCTACGGTTTGCCTATCGCATTCGGCGGGGGCATGGAGTGGACGGGCGGGTAGACGGCATTGTTTACAAGAATGTTTTTGCGGCTTATACACATCTTCATGCACTGAGCGTGCCGCAGTGGGCAGAGGCACTGGTATCTATGGCAAAGAAATACAATCTTGGCTCTCAGCGTCCAAGAGCTGAGAAATCTGGAATAGAGCTGAATATAGGAGGTTGACACATGTCCAAGGAGATGCTCGGAGGAGTAGAACTCGAAGTTGATGAGGATGGTTTTATACAGGAACCGGATAAGTGGAGTAAGGCCATCGCCGAAGACCTGGCCAAGACGGAAGAAGTTCCCGCTATGACTGAAGACCACTGGAAGGTGGTCAATTATCTGCGGCAGTATTACCTGGAGTTTGGTATTGCTCCGCCGATAAGGATGCTGGTTAAACAGACTGGTTTTGACCAGAAGACTATCTACCAGTTGTTCCCCAGCGGGCCGGCCAAGGGGGCATGCAAGATAGCCGGCCTGGCCAAACCTACTGGCTGCGTGTAGTTTCGAGATAGACAGTAGTAAATGGTATCAAACAGGTGGCGGGCTAGCTGCCTCCAACTGCCGGTATGATACTAACAAGATATATCTTCCTCTTGAGGAGAGTATATGGGTGGTATTTCATGGGCACAGCTAGCGACTTACGTTTCTTATATATTTGTAGTTGTCGCTTATACCGTGAAGGTCATCAAGTACTTCAGGATGCCGCTCCATTTGAGGTGGGAGCTTTATCCTGTTGTCCACGACAAAGGGTATAAACATGGAGGTTCCTACTTTGAGGAACTGGAGTGGTGGACTAAACCGCGGCAGAAGAGCAGTATCCGCAGTGTCATTGACATGCTCAAACGGTACCTCTTCTTTGGCGAGTATTTCCGCAAGGTTAGAGGGTACTGGTTTGGGCTTTATCCCTGGCACACCGGATTCTACCTGATTGTGCTTTTCGACGGACTGACCATGCTTGGCGGAATCTTGCTGGTCACTACCGGTATGACGATATCCGCGTCAGCCGGTGGATTTGGAGTGGTGTTATACTATCTGACGCTGGTAGTAGCCATCGCCAGCTTTATTACCGGCATCATCGGCAGCATTGTCCTGCTCATCAAAAGGCTGGCGGATAAGGACCTAAAAAACTACGCGTCCCCGATAAACTATTTCAACTATGCGTTCTTCCTGTTGGTCTTTGTCAGCGGGCTTGTCAGTTGGGCTTCCTTTGACCCAACCCTGTCTGGCTACCGCGAATTCTGGGCAGGCATCTTTTCCTTTAAATACGCTGCGGTTGATCCGGCAACCTATGCACACATCATGCTTTTCTCGCTGTTTTTGATTTATCTGCCCTTCACTCGTTCCACGCACTACATCACCAAGATGCTGGCCTTCTTCTCAGTGCGCTGGGATGATAGCCCAAACCTGAGGGGAAGCGACATCGAGAGGAAGGTAAAAAAACAGCTGGGGCAGCCGGTGACCTGGTCAGCGGCTCATATCCAGTCTGGCAGCACATGGAGCGAAGTAGCTAAAGGATTACCCGAGGATACCAACGGAAAACAGAAATGAAAAGAAAAAGGGTCAGAATCAGTGACATCTCCCGTAACCCAGAGCAACTGCTAGAAATTGCGGCTGAAGACTTAATGGCGCTGCCGTTCCCAGATGGTCAGGCAGAAAAAAATCCGCCAGTTAAGCCGCTTACCGATGAACAGCAGAAAATCTACGAATGTTCTCTTGACGGCGTCTCGGCGCTGGGCATCCCTAAGCCCAAGACTAAAGAAGAGGAGGACAGGCTGGTAGCCAGTTTCTTACGGGGACTGAAGAAACTGTTCTCCAAAGAGGATAACTGGACTTTTCTCCAACCGTTGGCCCTCTCGCTGGAATACTGTGCCAAGTGCCTGGCCTGCAGTGAGGAGTGTCCCGTTTATCTTGCCAGTGGACGACAGGATATTTATCGTCCCACTTATCGGTCAGAAGTACTGCGTCGCATCAAGAAGAAATACCTGGGGGGTAAGGGCAGCAAGTTCCTCTCCAACTTAACCGAGGGTGACATTGAACTCAACTGGGAAACCATCGCCCGGTTAGCCGAACTGGCCCACCGATGTACCATCTGCCGGAGATGTACTCAATCGTGTGCCAGGGGCGTGGATAATGGCTTAATCACCCATGAGCTGAGGAAACTGTTCAGCCAAGAAATGGGCATTGCTGCCAAGGAATTACACGAATTAGGCACGGTTCAGCAACTGAAGGTAGGGGCTAGCACCGGGATAATGCCCAAGACCTTTGAGAACCTAGTCACCTTCATGGAAGATGAAATTGAGGAGAAAACGGGCAAGAAGCTGAAGATACCGGTGGACAAAGAAGGGGCGGATATCCTGCTTATCCACAACTCGGGGGAATTCCTGTCTTGGCCGGAGAACCCAGAGGCTTTTGCCATCATCTTTGAAGCTGCAGGGTTAAATTGGACCCTGTCGAGTGAGCTTGGAGGTTACGAAGGCACCAATTATGGGGTGTGGTATGATGATGTCCAGTTTGCCAGAATAGTTGTTAAGCAGATTGAGGCTGCCCGAAAACTGGGGGTGAAGAAGATAGTTCTCGGGGAGTGCGGCCATGCCCATAAGGCACTGACGGTTATCGCTGACCGGGTGCTCACCGGTGAGGCTAATATCCCCCGTGAAAGCTGTCTGCCTCTACTGGAAGAGATAGTCTCTAGCGGCAAGCTGAATCTTGACCCCAGCAGGAACAACTTCCCCGTCACCCTCCACGATCCTTGCAACATCGTGCGGCTGATGGGGATTGTAGAGCCGCAGAGAAGAATCCTGAGAAAAATCTGCCCGCAGTTCCGGGAGATGGAGCCGCATGGTGTGGAAAACTACTGCTGCGGCGGGGGTAGTGGCTTTGCTATCATGAGCTCGATGAATTTTGCCGACTGGCGGACGACTGTCTCTGGCCGGATGAAAATGAAGCAAATACTGGATGTCTTCCAAGACATGCTCAGTCCGGAGATACATAAGTATGTCTGTGCCCCCTGCTCTAATTGCAAAGGCCAGCTAAGAGACTTGCTGCGGTATTATGACGTTTGGGAAAAATACGGCATCCTTTATGGCGGGCTAGTCGAACTAATCGTGAATGCTATGACCGACATAAAAGGACCATTCATTACCTGGGAGTTGCATTAAGGCTGACACAGGAGGAACAATGGCTGAACTGAAAGGTAAGGTGCTGCTGCTTAATTCCGAGGGGTGTGGCACTGCGGATCCCGATCTCGGCTTTGGAATCCTGGCCAGTCTGCTTGAGATGCTGCCGCAGCGCGAAGACAGACCTACCACCATCATTTTCTGGAATACTGCCGTTAAGCTATTGGTCAATGATTCGCCATTGTTGCCCCGCTTGCGCCGCCTGGAGGAAAAAGGGGTGGCGCTTCTGGCCGGAAAATTATGTGTCAGTGAACTGGAACTAACGGGTAAGATAGCCATTGGCAGGATAGCCAGTCTGGGAGACATCCTGGACATTATTCTGCATAATGACGTCATCAGCCTGTAGGGCATGTCGCCAGCAATGATGCCGCTTTAACCCCAGCAAGTTACCGATAAAGACTAGTAAGGGCAAGCCTTTTTTGGCTTGCCCTTACTAGTCTAACAGCCTTGCAGATCTAGCCGATAACGATAAACAGCGGGCACATCACCAGGGTGACGGTTGCCAGCAGC
>CAYNGD010000006.1:0-90767 GCA_964396965.1 uncultured Dehalococcoidales bacterium | reverse complement strand
AGACCGAAATCAGGTGGCAGAGCGAGTGGTTCGGCAAGTTCGACCTGAGCGATATTATCAAGCTCACCAGCAAGTTCACCGTGGCCCAGTTCCTGGCCCGGGACGACTTCAGCGCCCGTTACAGCGCCGGGCGGCCCATCGCCCTCACCGAACTGCTCTACCCCCTCCTCCAGGCCTACGACTCGGTGGCCATCAAGGCCGATGTCGAGTTCGGCGGCACCGACCAGAAGTTCAACTTCCTGGTGGGGCGGGAGCTCCAGTCAATGATGGGCCAGCCTCCCCAGCAGTGCTTTATGGTCCCCCTGCTGGTGGGCACCGACGGCAGCCAGAAGATGAGCAAGAGCCTGGGCAACTATATCGGCGTCGCCGAAGCCCCGGAGCAGATATACGGCAAGGTTATGTCCGTCCCCGACAGCCTGCTGATGAACTACTTCGAGCTTCTGACCGATGTCCCCGATAAGGAGCTTGAGGATTTCAGGCAGGGGCTTACCGGGCAGACGGTCAACCCGATGAAGCTCAAGAAAAGGCTGGCGCGGGAGATTATCACCCAGCTCTATGACCCGAAAGCCGCCGCCGAGGCCGAGGGGCACTTCGAGAGGACAGTGCAGAGGAAAGAGGTGCCGGATGAGATACCGGAGATAAAAATAACTTCGGAATTACTATCAAAGATAAGGGCTCGCTCACGTAAAGAGAAGGGGCTTGAGACTAGCATTGGAGAGGTGGGCAAGCCTGAGACTAGGGAGTATGTAATATCAGTTCCTTTGCTGTTATATGAGATAGGCCTAGCTAAAAGTCGTAGTGAGGCTAATAGATTAATTGAGCAAGAGGCAGTCAGCATAGACGGCAGGACAATCTTGATTAGTATAGAGGGCAAAAGAATCTTAAGCGATCGAGTCCTGATTAAAAGTGGTAGCATTATCAAAGTCGGCAAACGCCGCTTCGCCAAGATAATTTTCTCCGATATATCAAACTAGCAAGGCAATCTACACCAGCTTGTATAACACCAGTCCCGCCGGCGCCTTGGGGTAGAAATAGGTGGACTTCCGGGGCATGCGGTCGTCGGCGTCGGCAATTGCCTTGATTACCTTCGGCTTGATGGGCCTCAGCAGAAAGGCCAGCTGGTACTCCTGCTCCAGCACCCGCTTGACCGCCTCCCGCCCGTCATAGCTGAAATCTATTATCGCCCCCTCCCCACCGCTGCCCAGCCCCAGGAACTCCTCCAGTATCACGTGGTCAAGCACGCTCACGTCCAGCTTCTTGTAGAGCTCGGAGTGGAAGTAGGGCATCATCCGGCTGGCGGTAGCGAAGTCGCGCAGCTTCAGCATCAGAAAGCGGTCTTCTTTCAGGCCAAAGAGGGCTAGACTGACCTCATCCCCGGCGGCCAGCCCACGGTCAACCTTAGCCCAGACATCGGGTGCATCCAGGAGCAGCTCCTCAATATCAAATAGAGACTCCAGCTTGGCTGAGAGCCGGCCCAGGGCGGCCCCCGGTATTCCCCCCACCAGCCGGTGCGGCGGTAAAATCAAAACACCGGGGTCGGCAAAGTCCACCAGCGCCATCATCACAAAATTATAGACCTCCTGCCCGGAGCCTGAAGAGCCGGCCCGCCTCTCCCGCCGGAAGGCCAGGGCGCTCTCGTAGCGGTGGTGGCCGTCGGCGATGTAGAGCGGCAATTCGGTAAAGTAACCGGAAAGCTGGCTGATTATCTCAGGTTTGGTGATAGCCCGCAGCTCGTGCCTTTCGCCGCCAGCGCCGTTAAAGTTGATTATCGGCTGGCTCACCTCAGCCTGCGCCAGCAGTGAGGCCACCCGCCCCCCCCGGTCATCAAACAGAGCCAGAATGGGGCTGGCGTTGGCTTCAAGCGCCCAGAGCAGGCTGAAGCGGTCGCCCTTGTGTTCGGCCAGCGTGCCCTCGTGAGGGCGGACCACCCGCCGGTACCACTCCTCCAGCCTGACCACGGCGATTAGACTACGCCGCCGCCGTTCCCTCCCCTGATAGCTGAAATAGTAGTCGTGGAGATAGACCGCCGGCGCCGGGTCGGCGGCCAGCACTCCCTCCGCCAGCCACTGCTCCAGGGTGGCGGCGGCGCGGGTGTATTTATTTTCGGTGCTGGTGTCCTGCGGCAGTTCCCGCCCGGCCTCGATGCGGACGAAGTTATAGGGGCTGCGGTGGTAGAGCTCCTGCTGCAGGCGGGGGGTAATGACGTCGTAGGGGGGGCAGATAATGTCGGCCAGCTCTCCGGCCAGCCCCTTTTTATAGCGCACTCCCCGGAAGGGACGGATTTCAGCCAAGGTCGCCTCTTTCTATAGCGGGATTGGGCTAACCTAGTTTAACTTATAACACAGAAAGGGACAAGGGTGAAGGGAGACATAGACGGGGCCCCTGCGAAAACAAAGTTGTCGCGGGCTGAAATAACGCTACCAGATAACCAGAATATCCTTTATGGTATCATCAAAATCAGGCGGCAGGTAATAATAACCCGGTCTGGTCTCTATGCACTTATAATAGTGCTTGCCTACTACGGGGTCAGTCTTCTCATCGGTTATGGTATCAAAATAGACCAGCCCCTCATCGATGGTGTCAAAGGCTACTATGGCGTGCCCCCCTTCCAGATAGCGCAGTTCGACAAAAGCACAGCGCAGCCCTTCGGCCTCGGCATTGTTGCACACATCCCGGGAAAAGTGGCTGCAGACATAGACCCCATAGTCAGCATCGTTATATTCATTCTCATTGGTCTTATCTTCCTCTATAAAATCCACCGCCTCCTCATAGGTGGGGTCTCTCAAGGTATAACCGTGACCAAAGCCAGCTTCCATACCCTGGCTATAACCTTCGTCATAGCCCTCGTTCTGCCCCAGCCCGTAGCCTTCATCGTAGCCCGCCTCCTTGCCGGAAACATAGCCTTTATCGTAACCAGCCTGCTCACCCGAGTTATGGCCAATCTCCCAGCCGCTGGCATACCCCCGGTTGTATCCCGCCGTATCACCCCAAGCATAGGCCACACGGTAAAGAACATAGCCGCCGGCGCCGATAAAGACCAGAATAGCCAGTGATATGATAATCCATTTTATCCAACTCATCTTGCCACCCCCATTTCATATCTTTTCCCGCCTTTTATTTTAAGATGTATTATAGCTCTTCAGCTTTTGCCCGGCCATCGGCTTTGCTATACTTATTAATAGCAGAAAAGAGGTGCGTAAATGAAGAAGATAGTTGTCATCGGCGGCACCGCCTGCGGCCCCAAGGCTGCCGCCAGGGCCCGACGCTGCGACCATGAGGCCCAGATAACCCTGGTCGAGCAGGGGGAAAACCTGTCGGTGGCCACCTGCGGCCTGCCCTACTACATTTCCGGGGTGATTGACAGCCGGCAGGAGCTGCTAGCCCGCGGGGCTGATTTCTTCAAGATGGTAATGGATATAGATGTGCTCACCCGCACCAGGGCGGTAGCTATTGACCGTAAAAACCACCGTGTTGAGATTCTCAACCTGGGGACGAACCAGACCTCGGCCATTGAATACGATAAGCTGGTGCTGGCCACGGGCAGCCTGCCCGCCATACCCAACCTCGAGGGCCGAAATTTAAGCGGGGTCTTCACCCTGTCCAAGATTGAGGAGGCACAGGCCATCCGCGAGCTGGTCTCACTGCGTAGAATAAAGAGGGCGGTTATTATCGGCGCCGGCCTTATCGGTCTGGAGATGGCCGAATCACTGACTGCCCAGGGTCTGGAGGTCAGCCTGGTCGAAGCCCTGGACTGGGTGCTGCCCACCCTCCTTGACTTTGAGGTGGCTGCCTACCTAGAGAAGCACCTGCGGGAAAAGGGGGTAAAGCTGTTTCTCAGCCAAAAGATAGTCGGCTTTGAGGGCGACGGAAAGGGATGGCTTAAAAAGGTCATCACTGATAAGACCGAGCTGGAGGCCGGCCTGGCGTTGCTGGCCATCGGGGTCAGGCCCAACGCCGGTCTGGCCAGAGACGCCGGCCTTGACATCGGCCCAACCGGCGGCATCGCCGTCAACCCTCATCTCCAGACCAACGACCCCGATATCTACGCCGGCGGTGACTGCGTGGAAAACACAAGCCTAGTTACCGGGCAGAAGATGCTGGCGCCGCTGGGCTCGACGGCCAACAAGCACGGGCGGGTCATCGGCACCAACGTCACCGGCGGCGACGAGAGCTTCCCCGGCGTGGTGGGGACGTCTATCGCCAAGGTCTTCGACTACAGCGTGGGCCGTACCGGCCTGAGCCAGGGGCAGGCGGAGAAGGCCGGCTATGACGTGGTAACTTCTCTCGTCCCCGGCTACGAACACGCCACCTACTACCCCAAGGGCAGGGAGATTCTGGTCAAGCTGGTAGCGGATAGAGTCAGCGGCAAGCTATTGGGCGGGCAGGTGGCCGGGCCAGGCGATACCGATAAGCGCATCGACGTGCTGGCTACCGCCCTGACCTTCGGCGCCACCGTTGACGACCTAGCCAATGTTGACCTGGCCTACGCCCCGCCCTACAACAGCGCCCTTGACCCGCTACACAACGCCGCCAACGTCATCCGCAACAAGCGGTCGGGTCTCGCCCGGGCCATTTCGCCGGTGGAGGTGGAGAGCAAGCTCAAGAGCGGCGACGACTTTATCCTGCTGGACGTGCGCTCACCCGGCGAGTGGTCCGCCAACCGTATCGAAGCGCCGCAGACCAAATTTATACCCCTCAGGGAGCTGCGGCAGAAGCTGGACAATCTGCCCAAAGACGCCGAAATAGTCACCTACTGCCAGACCAGCGTGCGCGCCTACCAGGCCCAGCGGATACTGGACGGCGCCGGCTTCAAGGACGTCAAGTTCATGGACGGCAGCATCGCCTCCTGGCCCTACGATATATCATAGGAAAGAAAGGCCACGCTAGGTGAGTAGTTAGCCCCGGCCAAATGTAATATAATAAACAGTAATATGGAACTGGACAGGGTCAAGGAGAGAATCGAGAAGCTGAGGGCGGAGATTAACCACCACAACTACCGCTACTATGTCCTGGACAGCCCCGAGATTTCCGACGCCGAGTATGACAGCTTGATGCGGGAGCTGGAAAGCCTTGAGAAGAAATACCCCCAGCTTTTGACCCCGGACTCCCCCACCCAGCGGGTGGGGGCGGCGCCGGTGGAGGCCTTCGGCGTGGTGGAGCACCCCCTCCCCCTCTTGTCACTGGCCAATGCCTTCTCCCGGGAGGAGCTGGTCGCCTGGTACAGGCGGGTCTCCAAGCTGCTCGGCGGTGAGAAGTTCGACCTTGTCAGCGAGCACAAGATTGACGGCCTAGCGGTAGCCCTGACCTATATTAACGGCAGGCTCACCACCGGGGCCACCCGCGGCGACGGCATACGCGGCGAGGACATCACCCAGAACCTGAGGACAATCCACAGCATACCTCTCTCGGTGCCCGGAGATGCCCCACCCCGCTTCGAGGTGCGGGGGGAGGTCTTTCTGCCCAAGGCCGGCTTCGAGAAACTAAATAGGGAGCGTGCCGAGGAAGGCCTGCCCCTCTTCGCCAACCCCCGCAACGCCGCCGCCGGCTCGGTGCGCCAGCTCGACTCTCACATCACCGCCAGGCGCTCGCTGGATATCTATATCTACATGCTGGGCTGGGTGGAGGATAAAGCCACCCCTCCCACCCACTGGGAAACAATGGCATACCTTAAAGACCTTGGCTTTAAGATCAACCCCAACAACCGGCGGCTGGACAAAATCGAGCAGGCCGAGGAGTTCCACCAGGAATGGGAGGGAAAGAGGGCGAGCCTGCCCTACGAGGCCGATGGCATCGTGGTCAAGATAAACCAGCTCGCTCTACAGGAAAGGCTGGGCGATGTTGGCCGCGAGCCGAGATGGTCGATAGCCTACAAGTTCGCCGCCATCGAGGGCACCACCAAACTCAAGGACATTGGCATCAGCGTGGGACGCACCGGAACTTTAAACCCCTACGCCATCCTGGAGCCGGTGGCGGTGGGAGGTGTAACCATCAAGCAGGCCGCCCTGCACAACGAGGATGATATCCGGCGCAAGGACATCCGCATCGGCGATACCGTCGTCATCCGGCGGGCGGGCGAGGTCATCCCGGAGGTGGTGGAGCCAATCAAGAGCAAGCGCACCGGCAGGGAGAAGGAGTTCCGCCTGCTGGACAGGATATACGACAAGGAGAAAAAGCGCCCGGCCTGCCCGGTGTGCGGGGCGGAGGTGTTCCAGCCCGAGGGCGAGGTCATGTACTACTGCTCCAATGCTTCCTGCCCCGCCCAGGTCCACGAGCGGCTGGAGCACTTCGCCTCAAGGGGGGCGATGGACATCAGGGGCATCGGCGAGTCGCAGAGCGCCATGCTGCTCAGGGAGGAGCTGGTCAGAGACGTGGCCGACCTGTACTACCTCAAGGACAAGAGGGAGCGGCTGCTCAATATAGAGCGGCTGGCGGAAAAGAGCGTGGACAACATTCTCAACGCCATCGAGAAGAGCAAGGAGAGGCCGCTGGCCAGGCTTATCTTCGCCTTAGGCATACGCCACGTCGGCTCGGAGACCGCCGAGATTCTGACCAACCGATTTCACAGCCTGGAAAAGCTGGCCAAAGCCTCCAAAGAAGAACTAATGGAGACCGAGGCCATCGGCCCCAAGATTGCCGATAGCATAGTCGCCTTCTTCCACGCCGAAGAAAACCAGAAGATCATCCGGCACCTGAAAGAAGCCGGTGTCAGGCTGGAGGAAGAGGCCAGAGAGGAAGAATTGCCCCTGGCCGGTAAGGAGTTCGTCGTCACCGGTCGGCTGGAGGCCTTCTCCCGCCAAGAAGCCGAGGCCAGGATAAAGAACCTGGGCGGCACCGCCAAGGACAACGTTACCCGGAAAACAGACTACCTGGTGGTTGGCGCCGACCCCGGCGGCAATAAGCTAACACACGCTCAGGAGCTGGGCACCAGGCAAATCAACGAAGAGGAGTTCCTCCGCCTCCTAGGGCAGAAATAAGAGGTAAAGATGAAACGCTTTAGCTGGTTAATAACTCTGGTGGCTGTCTGTCTGATAGCGGTTACGCTGGCCGGGTGCGGCAGCAAATGCCAGCCCCGGGACTTCGCCTCATACGACGAGCTTGTACAGTGGCTCCAGGCCAACGATGTCTCCGAACAGCCCGTTTCCGACTACGCCAGCGAGTGGTACAGCAAGGCGCTGCAGATACAGGAGGACGCCATGAGGGACAGCTATATGGTCTCCGCCGCCTACCGCTACGATGCCTCAGATGGCACCTACTCGGTGTACTGCATCACCATCATCGACGGCGATATCTGGTACTGGGACCCGGAGACCGACCAGCCCTACGCCGACTACAGCCTGGGCAAGGTGAAGTAAAATTTTTGTGATGAAACTTATTGTCGGCCTGGGTAACCCGGGGCGGGCCTACGCCGCCAACCGCCATAATATCGGTTTCATCTGCCTCAGCTATCTCGCCCACGCCCAAGGGATAAAGCTCGACAAAAAGCAGGGCCTGGCCCGCATCGGCACCGGCACCGTAGCCGGAAATAAGGTAGTTCTGGCAAGGCCCCAGACCTTTATGAATAACAGCGGCCAGTCGGTAAGCCGTCTGGTAAGGAAATTCAAGGTTCATCCCGGAGAGCTGCTGGTCATCCACGACGACCTCGACCTGCCCCTGGCCAAGCTCCGCATAAGCTCCGGCAGCGGCTCGGGCGGGCACAAGGGCGTTAACTCTATCATCACAGAACTGGGTACCAAAGATTTTACCCGCCTCCGTGTGGGCATCGGAAGGCCGGATAAACCCAGCCCCACCGAGGAAGACATTATCGCCTACGTCTTGAGCGACTTCACCCCTCAAGAAAAACAGGCTATCGCTTTAGTTATACCTAAAGTCAGTGAGGCCATCCTCTGCCTGCTCACCGAGGGGCTGACCACGGCGATGAACCACTATAACTAATATATTAAGGAAACCACCCCCTTCTAACGTGAGTTTATTTTCCCATACCCACCCGCCCAAAGGGTTACACCCTTTTAGACCATCTTTACCCCACCCCCAGATGAGAGAATTAACCCATCCTTCTCCCCCCACCCCAGTAAAGCAGGAAGCCGGGGCGCAGCCCCAGAGGGTGGGCGGGTGGGACGAAAGACGTATTTAAAACAAGTAAGGGGCGGGGGCTATTCAGAATTTTCAGAGGTGAAACCTCTGAAGGGCGGGAGGGTGGGACGCAAAACGACTTCTAAAAACGGGGTGCAAAGAACCCCCTCTCCCAATGGTATAATTCAGCCTCAGGTGTTATAATTTTTATACTTATGGATAAACCAAAAATCATCGCCGTCATCGGCGGCGGGCAGTGCACCAAAAAAGAGGCCAGACTGGCCGAAGATGTCGGCAGGGAGCTGGCCCGGCGGGGGGCGGTGCTGGTCTGCGGCGGGCTGGGGGGAGTCATGGAAGCCGCCTGCCGGGGGGCTGGCGCCGAGGGGGGCACCACCATCGGCATCCTCCCCGGCGAAGACAGCCTTTCCGCCAACCCCCATGTCCAGATTCCCATCGCCACCGGCCTGGGCTACGCCCGCAACATCGCTGTGGTCAGGTCGGCCCGGGCGGTTATCGCCGTCGGCGGCAGCTACGGCACCCTCTCCGAGATAGGCTACGCCCTTCAGGGCGGCACCCCGGTCATCGGCCTCAAGACCTGGTCGCTCTCCCGCAACGGCAGGAATGATAATTCAATCATACCAGCCGAAAGCCCCGCCGAGGCGGTGGACAGAGCCCTCGATTTAGCCTCCAAAAAGGGAGGAAAATAGAATGTCAACCATAGCAAGGGTTACCGCCAGGGAGATACTGGACTCCAGGGGCAACCCCACCCTGGAGGTCGAGGTCGAGCTGGAAGACGGGACTGTAGGACGGGCGGCGGTGCCCTCTGGGGCCAGTACCGGCCAGCACGAGGCGGTGGAGCTCCGGGACGGCGACAACTCCCGCTTCGGGGGCAAGGGGGTGCTCAGGGCGGTGGCCAACGTTAACGAGGTCATCGCCTCGGAGCTAATCGAGACGCTGGTCACCGACCAGGCGACCATCGACCACAACCTCATCGAGCTAGACGGCACCGAGAACAAGTCGCGGCTGGGGGCCAACGCCATACTGGGGGCGTCACTGGCCATCGCCCACGCCGCCGCCAGCTTCCTTAATATGCCCCTCTACCGCTACCTGGGCGGAGGCAGCTTCACACTGCCCGTGCCCATGCTCAATATCCTGAACGGCGGTAAGCACGCCGCCGGATCAACCGATTTTCAGGAGTTCATGGTGGTGCCAGCCGGGGCTGACAGCTTCAGCCGGGCGTTACAGACAGCCGCCGAGGTCTATCAGGCGCTGAAAAAGGTGCTTAAAGATAAGGGGTTCAATACCAACGTCGGCGATGAGGGGGGCTTTGCCCCCTCCCTCACCTCCAACCGGGAGGCGGTGGAGGTGGTGCTGGCCGCCATCGAAAAGGCGGGCTACAAACCGGGCAAGGACTGCTTCATCGCCCTGGACCCGGCCTCCAGCGAATTTTATAAGGATAAGGAATACGTCCTCGCTAGAGAAGGTGTCTCTCTCACTACTGAACAGATGGTTGAATATTATGTCAAATGGGTCGGGGAATACCCAATCATCAGCATTGAGGACGGTCTGGCCGAGGACGACTGGGACGGCTGGCAGCTGATGACGGAAAAGCTGGGCGACAAAATACTGCTGGTGGGCGACGACCTCTACGTCACCAACGTCAACCGGTTGAGCAAGGGCATCAAGCTTAAGGCCTCCAACGCCATTCTCATCAAGCCCAATCAGATTGGCACCCTTACCGAGACCATCGCCGCCGTCGAGATGGCGCAGCTGGCCGGCTGGAAGGCGGTGGTTAGCCACCGCTCCGGCGAGACCGAGGACACCACCATCGCCGACCTGGCGGTGGCCCTGAACACCGGCCTGATCAAGGCCGGCGCCCCCTGCCGCTCCGAGCGCACCGCCAAGTACAACCGCCTGCTCCGCATTGAGGCAGAGCTCGGGGCAGAGGCCGCCTTCGCCGGCCGGGGAGCCTTTGACCGCTAGAACCGCAGGTGAGCTATGATTGAGGTCACACCGGGTATCTACCGTATGCCTTTACCCCTGCCCGTCCCCACCCTGAGCCATGTCAACACCTACCTGGTCAAAGGGGACGGCGGCCACCTTCTCATTGACACCGGCTGGAACACCACCGAATCTTTCGATTCCCTTAAAGAGCAACTAGCCGAACTCGGCGTCAGCGGCAAGGAAATCTCCCGGATAGTGGTCACCCATGCCCACCCCGACCACTACGGCCAGGCCGGTAAGCTCAAAAGCCTCTTCGGCGCTACCCTCTACTTCCACCATCTGGAAAAGGACTTTATCGATACCAGGTACGTCAGTATGGAGGAGCTTATCCAGGAGCTGGGCCGGTGGCTAGAGCGCAACGGGGTTCCCCCGGAGAGGCTGGCCGAGCTTACGCAAGCCTCCCTGCCGCTGCTGCAGTTCGTCACCCCGGCCATGCCCGATGTCACCCTCTACGGCGGCGAGGTCATCTCTATCGGCGATTTCAGCTTTAACGTCCTGCCCACACCGGGGCACGCCCCGGGGCACATCTGCCTATATGAGCCAGATAAGAAGATACTGTTCTCGGGCGACCACATCCTGCCCACCATTACCCCCCACGTCGGCCTCCACCCCCAGTCCAGCTCCAACCCGCTGGGGGCCTACCTCGATTCGCTCAACCGGCTCAAAGAGCTTCAGGTTAACCTCGTCTTGCCCGGCCACGAGCAGCCCTTCACCGAATTTAGAGAAAGGGTCGAGGACATCACCCATCACCACCATTTAAGGAACGCCGAAATCCTGGCCGCCCTTGACTCCAAGGCTAAGACCGCCTTCGAGCTTTCCACCGAGATAACCTGGCTCCACGATGTCAACGGCGTCGGCTGGTATAAGCTGAGCAGCTGGGACAAGAGGATGGCCATACTGGAAACACTGGCCCACCTGGAGGCGATGAGGGCTAAAGGGGAATTGGACAAGTTCAGCCAGGAAGGTATTTTGTACTACCGCTCCCCGGACAAAAGCCAACAAAGATGAGAAAGATAGGCATCACCAGCACCGTGCCCATAGAAATACTCATCGCCGCCGACTACCAGCCGGTTGACCTGAACAATGTCTTTATCGCCGACCCCAGACCGGAGAGGCTGATAACCATCGCCGAGCGGGCCGGCTTCCCCCTCAACTGCTGCAGCTGGATTAAGGGAATCTACGGGGCCTGTATGGAGCAGAAAATAGATACCGTCCTCTGCGTCACCACCGGCGACTGCTCCAACACCATAATGCTGATGGAGGTATTTAAACTAAAAGGCCTAAAGACCATACCCTTCGCCTACCCGGACAGGCCGGACGTCCCCAAAATGCAGAATGCTCTGGAGGAGCTGGCCAAAAGACTTAAGACCACCCTGCCCGCCGCCGAGAGGGTCAGAAAAGAGCTTAACCCCGCCCGTCGGCTGGCACTGAAGCTGGACGAGCTAACCTGGAAAAAGGGGCTGGCCAGCGGGCTGGAGAACCACCTATGGCTGGTGGCCGCCTCGGACTTTAACCGGAACCATCAAAACTACCGCAAAGAGCTAAAAGAATTAATAGACCGGTGCCTCAAGCGCCCGCCCTACCCGGCGGACTGGCTAAGGATAGCCTACCTCGGGGTGCCCTCGGTCTACGGGCAGGACTTGTATAGATACCTGGAGAACAAAGAGGCCAGGGTGGTCTTCAATGAGATTCAGCGTCAGTTCACCATGCCCAGACCGGGCAAATCGCTGGACGAGCAGTACACCAACTACACCTACCCCTACTCAATCTACGACCGGCTCAAGGACATCACCGCCGAGTTAAACAAGCGCCGTATTGACGGGGTCATCCACTACGTGCAGGCCTTCTGCCACCGCGGCATCGGCGACATCATCTTCAGGGACGCCATTAAACTGCCGGTGCTGACCCTGGAAGGCAACGACGAATTTCTGCTGTCCCACCACCTCAAGACCAGGGTGGAGGCCTTCCTCGATATGCTCCAGCGCAGTCGGCGGAGGCATAAAATCTTCGAGGAGGTATAGAAATGGCTACCAGAATTGGCATCAACGGCTTTGGGCGGGTGGGCCGCCTCACCCTGAGGGCGGTCAATCAATACCATAAGGGCCGGCTGGAGGTGGCCGCCGTCAACGACCTGGCCCACTATCTGGGGGGAAAAGGTATATAAGCAGTACTTAGGTGGGAATTGACAATATTGTATAACCGTGTCTAAAATAATACACCATTTTTAATACCGAGGTGGATGATGAAAATAGTAGTGGTAGGTTTTGGACAGTGCGGCTGCAACATCGCCGACCAGTTTTATGCTTTGAACGCTCACGCCAGGTCACTCTTCAGCCGACGGATTGAGATTCTGACCGATGCCTTCGCCGTCAACACCGACGAGGCCGACCTGGGCGGCTTCAAGCATATCCCCACCGACCGGCACCACCGGATTGTCATCGGCGGGGTGAGGACATTCGGCCACGGCGTGGGCAAGATGAATGTTGATGCCGCCAAGATTATCCGGGAAAGTCACTCCGTCATCACCGACAACATCCTGGACTCCAAAAAATTTCACGAAAGTGATGCCATCATGGCCATCGCCAGCGGCGGCGGCGGCACCGGCTCCGGCTCCATCGGCTGGGTTATCAAGCAACTCAAGGAGAGGATGGAGAAACCGGTCTATGCCGCCGTAGTGCTCCCCTTCGGCTATGAGGAAAACGGGCTTACCTCCTACGCCGTGACCAACACCGCCACCTGTCTCAAGACGGTCAACCAGTACGCCGATGCCGTTTTTCTGGTTGATAACGAGCGCTTTGCCCGCCGGGACCACAGCTTCTCCCGTAACCTCTTCCAGATAAACATTGAGTTTGTTAACAACTTCTACGACCTTTTCTGCGCCGGCGAGGAGAAAAGCCTGAAATACCTGGGCAGCAAGGTGCTTGACGCCGGCGACATCAAACAGACGCTGACCGGCATTACCGCCATCGGGCGGGGACAGATTGACCTGGGCTCTTTCCGCCGCCTGAACAAGTCACACTACCGGGAAGACGCACGGGCACACAGCACCGTAGCCGGCGCCCTGGACAAAGCCATCGGCAACCTGTCGGCAACCATTGACCTGCAAGAGGCCAGGCGGATTCTGGTCTTACTCACCGCCCCCAGAGGCATAATTACCCTGAGCGCCATAGAAGAGGTGGCGACTCTGTTGCAAGAGCGGGCCCCTAAAGCAGTAGTCAGAATGGGTGACTACCCCCGCCGGGGTAAGGAGGTCTCGCTTACTTTACTGGCTTCCGGCCTAGCCAGGGTAGAGAGGGTGGAAAATCTATTCGGCCACGCTATCGATCTATTCGAAAAGAAGGTGGAAATGGATAAGGAAACCCAGGAGCAGGTGAAAGAAATGCATAAAACCGGCGACGAGCTCCCTACTCTGGATTAAATATGTTGACAAGACCAAAGAACGTGTTAAAATTACAGTATTCTTAACATTGAGGTGAAGTATGAAACTAGTGGTTGTGGGTCTGGGGCAATGCGGCGGCAGGCTCGCCGATAACTTTGCCTTCTTGAACAAGCGGGCGCGTAGTCAGCGCGGCATTGAGATAATTACCGGCGCTTTCGCCGTTAACACCGATGCCGCTGACTTAAGCGGGCTGCAAGTTATAAGCGGTGATTACCAGCACCGAATCCTCATCGGGGGTCGGCGGACTGGCGGCCACGGCGTCGGCAAGATAAACGAGCTGGGGGCCGAAGTCGCCAAAGAGGACAGCGACAAGATTATCGACGCCATCAGGACGGCCAAGCACTTCTTCGAGACCGATGCCTTCATGCTCATCGCCGGGGTCGCCGGCGGCACCGGCTCGGGCTCCATCCCGATAGTCGCCCAGATGCTCAGGGAGCGCTACCTGGACAAGCCCATCTACGCCATGGCGGTGCTGCCCTTCGCCCACGAAGAGGAGACCGAAGAGAGAACCGTTTATAACACCGCCACCTGTCTCAAGTCCCTCTATCCAACGGTAGATGCCATTTTCCTGGTTGATAACCAGAGGTACGTCAGGAAGGACTTCTCGCTGAAGAACAACCTGACCAAGATTAACGCCCTGATTGTCGAGCCGTTCTACAACCTGCTCTGCGCCGGTGAGGAGAAGAAACCCAAGCACATCGGCGCCAAGATAGTCGATGCCGGCGACATCATCCAGAGCCTGGCCGGCTGGACGGTAATCGGCTACGGCAAGACACCGGTGCCCACCTTCAGGTGGTTCCCCTTCCTCTCCAGCAACTTCATCAAGAAGAGCACCGAAACCCACCGCGGCATCCAGGCCATGGACGAAGCTCTTAGCGAGCTTTCGCTCAAGTGCAACCCGGCCGATGCCGGCCGGGCCATCTACCTGGTCTCGGCTCCGCCCAAGGAAATGAACATGGACCTGGTCAAGGAGCTGGGGGACTACCTGCGCACCATCAGCCCGGAGGCGGTGATAAGGAACGGCGACTACCCCAGGGAGAGGAGCCTGATGGACGTCACCCTGCTCCTGTCCGAGCTTAATGCCGTGGATAAGGTCAAGGGCTATTACACCAAGGCCAGCGGCGTTATCCACGAGCTTAAGGGAAGGCGGGAGGAGTTTGAGGGCAAACTCAAGGAGATAGAGGAGGCGTCAAAGGACCTGCCCTCGCTACTATAGCTTAAAGTAGCAGCTATCTGGCCAGCTTTACTGTTCCAACGGTAAAGCTGGCCTCTTTTATGCAATAGATAAAACTCAAGCCTATTTAAGCTAAACCCTCTTGGGCAAGAGGGCAGGATTAGGGTATAATAGGGGCAGGCGAAGATGACATCCCAAGTCTTTTATCGCAAGTGGCGCCCCCAGACCCTGGCCGAGATAGTCGGCCAGGCACAAGTAACCCAGACATTGGCCAACGCCCTCAGCAGCGGGCGGGTGTCCCACGCCTATCTTTTCTACGGCCCACGGGGGACGGGCAAGACCAGCACCGGGCGTATCCTGGCCAAAGCGCTCAACTGCCTGACCAACGGCAAAGGCGAACCCTGCAATGAATGTGATATGTGCCGGGCGATAACCGAGGGCCGGGCGCTGGACGTGATTGAGGTTGACGCCGCCTCCAACCGAGGTATAGACGAAATCAGAGACCTAAGGGAGAAGGTAAACTACGCCCCCAACCAGGCACGTAAAAAGGTCTATATCATCGACGAAGTCCATATGCTGACCAAGGAAGCGGCCAACGCCCTGCTCAAGACGCTGGAGGAGCCTCCCCCCTACGTCGTCTTTATCCTGGCCACCACCGAAGCCCACAAGGTACCGGCCACCATCATGTCCCGCTGCCAGCGCTTCGACTTCAGGCGCATCTCAAGGGCAGACGTGACCGCCAAGCTGGCCCGCATCTGCCAGACCGAGGGCATCAAGCTGGAAGCGGAGGGCCTGAACCTTATCGCCAAGAGCACCACCGGCAGCCTGCGCGACGCCGAAAACCTGCTGGAACAGCTGACCACCTACTACGGTAAAGACATCGGCCTACACCAGGTCCAGACCATACTGGGCATCACCGGAGACCAAAGGGCCAGGGAGCTGGTGGGGCACATAGTGGCCGGTGATGCCGCCAAGGGCGTGGCCGCCATAAACAGTGTTAACGCCGATGGCCTAGATTTGCGCCAGTTCAACCGCGAGGTGGTGGAATATTTAAGGCAGCTCTTGCTGGTCAAGACCGGCTCCGAGGAGGCGGTAGACCTCACCGCCGAAGATAAAGCCGAACTGAAAGAGATGGCGACAAAGACCTCTCTGGTACAGATATCAAAGGCGATCAAGCTCTTCGGCCAGCTTGAGCTGGGCTTCGATAACTATTCCACCCTGCCCCTGGAGCTGGCGCTGGTGGACTGCGTTCAGCCGGCCGAGGAAAAGCCAACCACGCAAGCCAGATACGAGCCACCGCCGGTCAAAAAGGCCGTGCCAGCCCAGCCGCCAGCCGCCAAGGCCGAGCCAGTAACAGAACCTAAAACGGCACCCGAACCGGCCAGGTCTACGGCAAAACCCAGGGAGCCCGTCACCTCAGCGGCGGGGCTCGGCAGTGAAATCGAGCGGCTGAGGCTCAACTGGAGGGAGGTCATGGCGCAGGCTCCAGAAGAGGTCAAAAGAAGCCCGGCCATCGCCATCCTCCGTAGCGCCGGGGTCAAGCCGATGGAGATTCAGGGCGATACCGTAATCCTGGCCTTTAAATACCCCATCCACAAGGACAGGATGGAGACAGCGGAAAACCAGCAGGTGGCCAGGGTCGTCATCAGCAACTTTTTGGGGCGCTCCTGCCGGGTGAGCTGCGTCTATGAGCCGGAGGACAACCACCTGGTGGAGGCGGCCAAAAAGTTCGGTGCCCAGGTTACCAGTGTGGAGGAGAAATGAACCGAAATCTTATGCGTCAGGCCCAGGAACTCCAGGCCAGGCTGGCCAAGGCCCAGAAAGAGCTGGCCGAGGCCGAGGTTGAAGCCTCGGCAGGGGGCGGTGTCGTCACCGTCACCGTCAACGGCCAGCAGCAGGTGCTATCGGTAAAAATATCGCCCGAGGCGATAAACACGGATGACGTTGAGATGCTGGAGGACCTGGTTCTGGCGGCGTTAAACGAGGCCATCACCAAGTCCCAGGAGATGGCCGCCAAGCGCATGAGTCAAATCACCGGCGGCCTCAACATCCCGGGGCTTACCTGATTTTAAAAATAGTGGGCGCTTAAAAAGGGTCTTTCTTCCCATACCCACCCGCCCAAAAAGGTTCCACCTTTTTACATTTCTTAAACCCCACCTAAAAGGGGGGTGGCAAGAAGAGTCTTAGAGGTGAAACCTCTGTGGGCGGGCCGGGTGGGACGAAATAGTTTAGTTAAAAATGAGGAGGGGTGAGGTTGAACTTAGATAGCACACCCACCTCTGGCGCGGTAGCCCGGCTAATCCAGGAATTGAACAAGCTGCCCGGCATCGGCCCCAAGAGCGCCCAGCGCCTGGCCTATAGCCTGCTGCGGGCGCCGGAGGAGCAGTCCAGGATGCTGGCCGAGGCCATACTCTCGCTGAAGCAGCAGACCAGGCTGTGCTCGGTCTGCTTTAACATCACCGACGATGACCCCTGCCCTATCTGCCGCGACCCCCATCGAGATAAGACTGAAATCTGCATCGTGGAGCAGCCGCAGGACATCCTGGCGCTGGAGCACACCAAGACCTATAACGGCCTCTACCACGTCCTCCACGGTGCCATCTCGCCTACCGAGGGGGTCGGCGCTGACGATATCAGGGTAAAAGAGCTGATGAACCGCCTGCGGGACGGCTCGGTAACCGAGATTATCCTGGCCACCAACCCTAACTTGGAGGGGGAGACCACCGCCATGTATTTAAATAAGCTCATCTCCCCCTTGGGAATAAAGGTCACCCGCCTGGCCCGGGGGTTACCCTTCGGCACCGAGGTAGAATACGCCGATGACGTCACCCTCACCCGGGCCATAGAGGGCAGGCAGGAGTTTTAGGATTTACAGGGAGGGGTGAAGCCCCAGAATTTTGTTATCTATTCCCACCCGGCCACCCTTATGTGGAAGGGTCACGCCCCGTAAGGGGAGGGGTTACAGAGAGTTTTAGAGGTGAAACCTCTGAGGGTGGGTAAGGGTGGGAAGAAAAACGTTAAATGTCCAAGCCGCGTAACTACCAGACCGAAGCCGTAATCATCAAAAAGACCAAGCTGGGGGAGGCGGACTGCATCCTCACCCTCTATACCCCCTACCTGGGCAAAATCCAGGGCTTCGCCAAAAGCCTGCGCAAGCCGAAGAGCAAGATGGCCGGCCACCTGGAACTGCTCACCCACAGCCAGATTTCGCTGGCGCGCGGGCGAAATATAGACACCATCACCGGCTCGCAGACAATAAACAGCTTCATGCCCTTAAAGACAGACCTCGACCTCACATCATACGCCCTCTACGCCACTGAGCTTGTCAACCAGTTCGCCGCCGATAACGTGGAGGACTACCCCCTTTTCCAGCTATTAGTGGAGACCCTCCAGAGCTTATGCCAGGGCGGCGATAGCGATTTAATACTGCGCTACTTCGAGCTGCACCTTTTGGATACCGCCGGCTACCGCCCCCAGCTCCAGTATTGCGTCGCCTGCAAAGCGGCATTAAAGGAGGCCGCCAATCTGTTCTCCCCCGGCGCCGGCGGTATGCTCTGCCCCGGCTGCGGCCAGAGCCAGCCAGCCTACCCCCTTTCCGAAAAAGCCCGAAAAGTGCTACTATTACTGCAGACCAGCGACTATAGCGCGGTATGCGGGCTGGAAATTGACCGGGAGCTATCTCACCAGCTGGAGATGGTAATGAGGAACTACCTCCGCTACCTCCTGGAGAGAGAGGTAAAGTCAACCGCCTGGCTGGACTCTTTGAGGGGGCAGATTGATGACAACCAGATTGGACCGTATCACCCAACGGCGCCGACAAAAGCTTGAGCGGCTCCGCAAGCAGGGCATAGACCCCTACCCCTCCAGCTACAACCGCAGCCATACCACCCGGCAGGCTTTGGAGCTTCTGGAGAGACAGGAGAAGAGGGGCCAGGCTAAAACAAAAGCAGTCACTCTCGCCGGGCGGCTTACCGCCATGAGAAAGATGGGCAAGACCTCTTTTGCCGACCTGCGCGACGGCGAGGGCAAAATCCAGCTCTGCTTCTACAAAGACCACTTTGATGGAAAAAGCCTTGAGCTATTTCAGGACTTGGACATCGGCGACATCATCGGGGCCGGCGGCAAGCTCTTCCGCACCAAGACCGGCGAGCCCACCCTCGATGTCGAGAGATTCACCCTGCTGGCCAAGTCGCTCCGGCCCCTGCCGGAGAAGTGGCATGGCCTGGCCGATGTGGACACGCGCTACCGCCAGCGCTACCTTGACCTCATCGCCAACGCCCCGGCCAGGGAGGTCTTCCTAGTGCGCAGCCGGGCTATCGCCGCTATCCGCCAGTTTTTAAATAAGCGTGGCTTTATCGAGGTGGAAACGCCGGTGCTGCAGCCCTCTGCCGGCGGGGCCCTGGCCAACCCCTTCACCACCCACCACAACGCTTTAGACCAGGACTTCTACCTGCGCATCGCCCTGGAGCTCCACCTCAAGCGGCTGCTGGTGGGCGGCTTCGATAAGGTCTATGAAATCGGGCGCATCTTCCGCAACGAGGGGGTCTCCACCGAGCACCACCCCGAGTTCACCATGCTGGAAAGCTACGAAGCCTACGCCGACTACAACGATGTCATGGATATGCTTGAGGAGATGGTATCATCGGCCAGCCAGGAGGTATTGGGCACCACCAAAACTAAGTTCGGCGAAGACACTATCAACTTTAAGCCGCCCTGGCCGCGAATAACCCTGCGCGACGCCGTCAAGAAGTACAGCGGCATCGACTTCGTTACCCACCCCACCGCCGACGGGCTGCGAGAGAAGGTACGCTCACTTAACATCGAGGTTGACCCCAAGAAGAACTGGGCTAAACTGGTTGACCAGCTTATCAAGGACTTCGTCAGGCCCAAGCTCATCCAGCCGACCATAATCTTTGACTACCCCGCCTCGATGTCGCCGCTGGCCAAGAACAAGCCGGGCGAAGAGAGGGTGGTGGAGCGCTTTCAGGCCATCGCCGGCGGCCTTGAGATTGCCAACGCCTACACCGAGCTCAACGACCCGCTGGAGCAGAGGGAGCGCTTTGAGGAGCAGCTAAAAGAGAGACAGGCCGAAGACGAGGAGCGCTGGTCAATCGACGAAGACTACCTCACCGCGCTGGAGTACGGCATGCCACCCGCCGGGGGGCTGGGGGTGGGCATCGACCGCCTGGTGATGCTCCTGACCAACCAGCCAGCCATAAGAGAGGTTATTTTATTCCCCCAACTGAGGGAGAAGGAGAAGTAAAGAAGGTTGGTAAATCATTATGCTTGACCTTAAATTTATCCGGGACAACATTAACCTTGTGCGCAGGGCGATAGAAGACCGTAAGGACAGCGCCCCGCTGGACGAAATCATGGAGCTTGACGGCGAGCGTCGCCAGAAGCTGTTAGAGCTGGAGAGCCTGAGGCACCAGAAAAAACAGACCGCCCAGAAGAGAAAATCGGACAAGGCTACCGTTGAGGAAGGCCGCGACCTGCGCGCCATAATCAGGGGGCTGGAGGACGAGCTGAGAGAGCTGGATAGCCAGCTGGGAGAACTCCTGCTCCAGGTGCCCAATATCCCCCACCCCTCCGTACCCGTCGGTGCCGACGAGGACGACAGCGTTATCACCCGCTCCTGGGGGGAGCCCAAGAGCTTCAGCTTCACCCCCTCCCCCCACTGGAAGCTGGGCGAAGACCTGGGCATCATCGACTTCGAGCGGGGAGTAAAGCTCTCCGGCACCCGCTTCTACGTGCTCAAAGGGCTGGGCGCCAGGCTGCAGCGGGCCATCATATCTTTTATGCTCGACCTGCACACCTCAAAACACGGCTATCAGGAGATTTACCCGCCCTTCATGGTCAAGCGGGAGTGCATGGTCGGCTCGGGCAACCTGCCCAAGTTCGCCGATAACCTCTACCATGATGAGGCCGACGACCTCTGGTTCGTGCCCACCGCCGAGGTGCCCCTGACCAACCTCTACCGCTGCGAGATTATCCCGCCGGGCACCCTGCCCGTTTACTACGTCGCCTACACCGCCTGCTTCCGCCGGGAGAAGATGTCGGCGGGAAAAGATACCCGCGGCATTAAAAGGGGCCACCAGTTCGATAAGGTTGAGCTTTACAAGTTCACCGCGCCGGAAGCCTCCAACGACGAGCTGGAAAAGCTACTCAATGATGCCGAAGACGTCTGCCAGAAGCTGGAGCTTCCCTACCGCATAAAGCAGCTCTGCACCGGCGAGCTTGGCTTTGCCTCACAGAAGTCCTACGACATCGAGATGTGGGCGCCGGGCTGCGAGGAGTGGCTGGAGGTAAGCTCCTGCTCCAACTGCGGCGACTTTCAGGCGCGGCGAGCCAACATCCGCTACCGCCCCACCCCGGAGGAAAAGCCCCGGTTCGTCCACACCCTGAACGGCTCTGGATTAGCGCTACCACGTGTCCTCATCGCTATTATGGAGAACTACCAGCAGTCCGACGGGACTATATTAGTGCCCGAAGTATTGCAGGATTTTGTGGGGGAGAGGTTTATCAAATAAGAGAACCCCCGCCCCTTTATTAATTATCTATTCCCGCCCTGCCGCCCTTATATGGAAGGGGCTACGCCCCCAAGGGGAAGGGAGCAAGATAGTCTTCACCCACCGCCGTTTATGGTAGGGCTAAAGCCCTTTCTGCCCTTCAGAACAGTCTCCCCCTTTAGTAAAGGGGGAATAAGGGGGATTTTCCACACCTTAGAGGTGAAACCTCTTTAGGGCGGGCCAGGGTGGGACGAGAGACACCCCTTAAATCACTAAGATGTCAAGTCCGCCCATCATGTTCACCACCACTAAAGTTTGACGGCCAGAAGCCAACTAACTATACTATCTAAAGCCGCGGAGGGGTGTCCGAGCGGTTTATGGTGACGGTCTTGAAAACCGTTGCTCCGGGAAACCGGGGCCGTGGGTTCGAATCCCACCCCCTCCGCCGAATTCAGGCACAGCTGTCCCTCCCACCTAATGAGGCTCAACCGAAACCGTATCGAGCATGGCAAAACCGAGGGGGTTCAGGTTATAGCCTTTAACGTAGGGCTTGACCAAGACATAGTCCCGCCCGAAGCCCAGCGGGAGACAGGCAGCATCGTTAACCAGCATCTGCTCGGCCTGCTGGTAAAGCCTCAGGCTTAAAGCGCTGTTCGGCTCCACCCCCGCCTTATCCAGCAGGGCATCCACCTCGGGGTTGCTGTAGCCACCGGAGTTAGACTCAGAACCACTGTGAAAGAGGATGTCCAAGAAGTCCTGAGGGTGAGGGTAGTCGGCAACCCAGCCAGTATAGAACATCTCGTCCACCTCATCGTTCAGGTGATAGAGGAACCGCTCCGGCTCCAGCTGCCTCACCTTTACCTCCACCCCCAGGTTCTGCTGCCACTGGTAGATAACCGCCTCCAAATCGCTGGGAATGGCACCCCCCTCACCCACAGTGGTGATGGTGATGGGCGGCAGTTTGGAGACGTCACCGTAGCTAGACTGGGCAATCAGCTCCTTAGCCTTGGCTACGTCATAGTGCAGACCGGCCAGATTTTCATTATAGCCGGGCATGCCCGGGGGCAGGATGCCGTAGGCCGGCTCCATGGTACCCTTATAGACCAGCGAAATTATCTTCTCCTTGTCAATAGCCATGGAGAAGGCGCGGCGGATGTTGGCGTCATCGAAGGGTGGCTTGGCGGCATTAAAACCGATATAATAAAAGCTCAGCTCGGGGACGATGCTCAGGTCCTGGTAAAATGGCCCGGCCTTATCGGTGACCTTCTCGATATAGTCGGCGCCGACTTCGGTAACGTCAATATCGCCGGTCTCGTACATATCCATCGGGATGCCGCTCCAGAGCTTGAAGACGACCTGGTCCACCTTGGCCATATCGCCGTAGTAAAGCTCGTTCTTCTCCAGCACCAACTGCTGGCCCTGCTGCCACTTCGCCAGCTTAAAAGGGCCGGTGCCGTTGGGAGAGCGCCACCACTGCTTGCCCGCCGCCACGTTGGCCTTATCAACGACGAAGGAGGTAGGGTAGGTCAGCTTGGAAAGGAAATAGGACTTAGGGGCATCTATGGTCACCTGAAGGGTGTAGTTGTCAATGACCTTTACCCCGCTGATTTCGGTGGCTTGCCCGGCCAGGACCTCGGACACCCCAACGATATCGCCCAGGTAGGTGGCCGCTGTGCTCGAGCCGGTCTGGGGGGTGCAGGCCCGCTCCCAGGAATACTTGAAGTCGGCGGCGGTGACCGGCCTGCCGTCCTGGAACTTGACGTCCTGCCTGAGATGGAAGGTATAGGTCTGGCCGTTATTGCTTATATCCCAACTCTTGGCGATGTCCGGCGCTGGCTCCAGCTTGTCATCGAGGCGCAGCAGCCCGCTGAATATCTGCATCAGATAGACGTGGGAGGTCATCTCGCTGGAAACGGCCGGGTCCAGGGTATAGGGGTCAATGCCGTAGAGGTTAAGGACGGTGCCGCTGGCGGGGTGCGTCACCCCGCCGCCCGGGCAGCCGATAGCCAGCAGGCTGCTTAATACCAACAGCGCCAGAACCAGATATAAGGCTCTCTTCATCCTAGATAATCCCCCAGTCCCGGTAGCCCTGCTGGATAACCGCCAGGTAGTCCTTGGAAGGCGGCGCCTCTTCGGCGCGCCGGGCTCTGATATAGGTCACCGCCTCTATCAACTCACCGAAGTCGTTGTTCACCCCTATTTTAAGCCGATTATAGGTGGCGGGACAGTCCGCGTACTTGTCCAGCCGCCTCATATCCTCCTCAGAGAGTTCGTAGATAGCCCCCGCCACCTTCTCCCCCCGGAAGGGCTGGATGGTGGCCACCCCACCCCGCCAGTTACGGGACCAGCCGCTGAAGACCAGCCGGTAGTGGTGCAGGGTGACCGCGGACACCGGCTTGGCCATCGGGCAGCGCTCTCTCATCTGCTTCTTGCTCAGGTCGGAGCCGTAGGCAAAATAATACAACGCTTCCTCCCGTCCTCTACCGCTAATAATAGCACGTTGTAGCGAAAACAGGCAAAGAAATTACACGAAATCGTGACAAAAATTACCAAAAAGTGTAATGAAACGCCGTAATTATAATAGTACAATAGTGGGTAGTTGGAATAGTACCAAAGTAGTATGGCCATGGAACAGCTAAGAACGCCGCAGGAGCTGGGCCTGGGTAAAACCGGGCATGGTTACGAATGGGAGGCGGGGGAGACACCGCCCGGGGATTCGGCACCGGGGCGTTGGGTGGCGATAAAACGGGCGCAGGACTGGGCCGTCGTTTTCCACTCCGCCAAGGGCGCCGAATATGTTATCCACACCTTCTCCTTAAACGAGGCCGGCGAGAGGGCCGCCAAGACCATGGCCCTAAAGCTGGTTGACATCGCCTGGGGTAAGACCGGGGAAACCAGCGCCAGCTAGGAGAACCGACTCCGCTTAAAACAGCCCCTCACGCTTCAGGCTGAGGTATTTTTTGTCACCGATGATGACGTGGTCCAGGACCTCTATGCCCAGAATCGCCCCCGCCTCGACCAGCCCCCTGGTCAGCTTTATGTCGTCTTCCGAGGCAGTGGGGTCGCCCGAGGGGTGGTTGTGGACAAAGATTACCGAGGCAGCGCTGGCGGCTATCGCCTCCTTATATACCTCCCTGGGGTGGACGATGCTGGCGTCCAGGCTGCCCACCGAGATTTCGGCCAGCTTTATCAGCTGGTTCCTGGTGTCAATCAGCAGCGCCAGGAAATGCTCCTTCTTCTTGCCCCCCAGCCTGCCCCCGACCAAGCCAGCCACCGCCTCCGGCGTATCCAGCACCGGCCTGTCCTGACTATCGGCATAGCCGCCCAGCCGGCCGGAAAGCTCGAAGGCGGCCTTAATCTGGGCCGCCTTGGCCAGGCCGATTCCCCTGACCCCGGAGAGCTCCTCTACCGAGGCCTCGGCAATCCCCTTAAGGCCGCCGAAGCGGGCCAGCAGCCTCTGGGCGGTGACCATCACCGATTCGCCGGAGACCCCCCGCCCCAGCAGTACCGCCAGTATCTCCTGGGCGGATAAAGCCTCGGCACCGAACTTCTGTAGCCTCTCCCGGGGCCGCTCGGCCAGCGGCAGGTCACGGATGGTAAACGATTTCTTCTCTTTATTCAAGCGCCCACCGCCGCCTGGTATTTATCGGTGACGTATTTCTGCCACAGGCTATTCAGGCCACCCATATCAAAGCCGTAGACCTCCTCGAGCGCCTGGTCGTAGCCGCTGCCCTGCCGGAAAACGCTCAAGAGCTGGAACATCTTGGCCTGCCCGTAGCTGGTGATGAGGAAATCGACCAGGCTGTAGCTCTCGGCATAGGAGAGAACTGCCTGGTCGGGAAAAGCAGAGAAGGGGCTGGCCAGGCTCTGCACCGAGATGAGGCTGCCCGAAGCGATAGCGCTGGCCAGGCTGGAGCTGAAAGCCGGCTCAAGCGGCCCTTCGCTGCGTACCGCCAGACCTTCGTCCAGCCAGGTAGGCAGATCGTTATAGGGGTTGAGGGTTATCTGGTGGATAACCAGGTGGGTCAGCTCGTGGGCGATGGCCCTCTTGCCCCAGTCGATATCACTGGGCGCTATGCCGATAGCCATGGTGCTGTAGCGGGTAAAGGCCACACCGCCCGTCCACTCCTGGGGGTAAATCATCGAGCCCTGCAGGTCGCTGGAGTTGGCGTAGACATAGAGCTTAGCCGGTTTCTCCAGCTCGGCACCGGTGTCATTGGCCAGCTTGGCCATAGCCTGCTGGGCGGCCGCCATCAGCTCTTGGGCGAAGGCGTCATTACCACTGTACCAGTAAAGGGTCAGGTTGCCCTCGGTGAGGCTGCGCCATTGGTAGCGGGTGTCATCAAACTGCACCTGCGCCGGGGCCGTCTCCAGACGGTCGCCGTTCCCGTCCTCTATTTTCCACCAGTAATCCACGACGGAGCCGGGCGGCAGCCCGCCAATCTTGACCATATCCAGTGACCAGCTCACCTTAACGCTGGCGGCGGGGGTAAAATCAACATAGGCCTCACTGGTAACATCGGCGAAGCCGATATGCTCAATGGCATAGCATAGGCGAATATCAGTGATATTGACGTTGCTGGTGGCGGATAGACTAAAGTTGAGCTGCTGGGGGAAATTGGCCTCCGCCGAGCTTGAGGTTACTGTCAGCCCACTCTGAGCCTGCACCAGGGCCGGGCTTAATACGGCCAGGAGCAGCAAGACCGCCAGAACTAATATACCAATCTTCTTAATCATTCTTCTTTCCCCTCCCCCATTATAACCCAGTTTTTCTTCCCATATCCTCCCTCCCAAAAGAGTTTCACCCTCTTATACTTACCTGCCCCACCCCAGCGGGAGGGAAACTCTAACTCTCCCCCGGTGGAGGGGCTGGGCAGCAAGTTTCAGAGGCGCAGCCTTTGAGGGTGGGAGGGTGGGAAATAATACGTACTTTAAAAACCGGGTAATTCCCTCTTTTATTCCTTCTCGCCCATGATTGACCGCAAATAGGCATTGATAAAGCCGTCCAGCTCTCCGTCGAGGACGGCATCGGCATCGCTGGTCTGGTATTCGGTTCGGTGGTCCTTGACCATCTTGTAGGGGTGGAGGACGTAGCTCCGTATCTGGTTACCCCAGCCAGCGGCGATGCGCTTCCCCTTCAGTTTAGCCCTCTCCTCCGCCCTTTTCTCCAGCTCAAGCTCCAGAAGGCGGGAGCGGAGTATCTTCAGGGCGATTTCCTTGTTCTGGTGCTGGGAGCGCTCGCTCTGGCAGGAGACCGTCAGGCCGGTGGGCAGGTGGGTGAGCCTCACCGCGCTGCTCGTCTTCTGCATGTGCTGTCCCCCCGGCCCGCTGGAACGGAAGGTCTCCACCTTCAAATCTTCCGGCTCTATCCTTACGTCAACGCCGGCCTCGGCCTCGGGCATCACCTCCACCAGGGCGAAAGAGGTGTGCCGGGCGTGGTCGGCGTCAAACGGGGAAAGTCTCACCAGGCGGTGAACGCCGTGCTCCGATTTCAGATAGCCATTGGCGTAATCGCCTTTAACCCCGATGACCACGCTCTTTACCCCCGCCTCCTCCCCCGGAGAAAGGTCGAGCACCTCGGCCTGATAGTGGCGCCGTTCCGCCCAGCGCAGGTACATCCTCACCAGCATCTGCGCCCAGTCCTGCGACTCGGTCCCCCCCGCCCCGGCGTGTATCGACAGGATGGCGTTCCTGGCGTCGTAATCACCACCGAAGGCCACCTCAAGCTCCATTTTATCGAGGCGGGAAGCTAATCTCTCCACCTCGGCCTCAATATCCGCCCGTAATGACTCGTCCCCTAAAGAAACCAGCTCGGCAACTTCAGACGTCCTCTCCTCCATCACCCGCCAGCGCTCAACCACCCTCTTCTGCTCGGCAAGCTGTCGCATTACCCCCTGCGCCCTTTCCGGCTCCTGCCAGAAATCGGGATCAGCCGACTGCTTCTCCAGACGGGCGATTTCCTTTTCTCTGCCGGCTACGTCAAAGATGCACCATGGCTATAGAGACTCTGGACCGCAAGTCCTTCAGCTTATCCCTCAGCTCCTGCATCTATTCAAAAAGCCTCCCTTGATAGTCTGCCGCCGTAACCGGGGCTTCTCTGCTCTCCAGCTTTCCCCCCGCCGCCAGGTGGGCCAGCCGGGTAGGCTCGGGCAGGCGGTAGCCCCGGCAGCACTGCATCACCCAGTCGATGGCGCTTTTCAAATCAATCTTATGACCGATTGAAACATAGACCGGTTTTGTCCCCGCTTTCGTCCGGAGAACGGCGCCAATAACCTCCCCCCCATCCACTAGCTCGGCATAGCTGCCCGGCTCCAGACCCAGCGTATTGTGAGAGCCGCACAGCCGCGACTTGGCGCAGCCAATAGAGGGCCTGTCCAGAAAAAGCCCCAGGTGCGCCGCCAGCCCCAGCCGCCTGGGGTGGGCGATGCCCTGCCCGTCGAAGAGGACAAGGTCGGGGGCAGTCTCCAGCCGCTCGAAGGCGGCCAGGGTCAGCGGCGCCTCCCGGAAGGAGAGCAGGCCGGGGACATAGGGGAAATCGACCTCCCCGCTCACCACCTGGCTCTCCACCAGCCTGAGTTCGGGGTAGCTCAGGACCACCACCGCCCCCCGGGCCACCCCCCGAATCCGGTCAACCGATATATCCACCCCGGCGATATAGCGGGGGTTAGTCAGTTCGTTAGTCCTGGATACCTGTGATGCCAGCCTCAGCTGTATATCAAAGGCCTGGGCGGTGCTGACCTGCCAGCTGTGCAGGTTTTTTACCTTCATAACCCGATTATACCATAGTCAGGTCAACCCCACCCCCTTTTAAAGTCAGTTTTTCTTCCCATACCCACCCACCCATGTAAGCTCCGCTTCTAACACTTTCTCACCCCACCCCCAGAGGAGAGAATTAACCTCCCTTTTCCCCTAACCCCAAAAATTCAAGGATGGGAAGCAAACCCTCCGAAGGGCGGGTCAGGGTGGGAAATAAAACGTCCTCTTAAACAGCCCTATTCAAGCTATTGACACACTGTAATTAATCACTTATATTGGGGCAGCTTAACACAGTGGGAGGTGCCAAGGATGCGGCTTACGTGGCTCTGGGTCCTGCTCTATGCGCTTGGGGCGGGGTTCATGCTGCTCCTTATGGGATTTCGATATAGTTTTGGCTTTGCTCTAGCCTACTTTCATGGCACCGCCTCCGATATCGGGCAGAGTGCCAGTTCGGTGGCCCTATTTGCCCCGATGCTTGGAATTCTGGTTCTCATCGCCGGGTTCATACTGTTACTGATACGCGGTAAATTTTCGGCGGGCAGGATATTGTCGCTGGTAGGCACCTCGGTTTACTATGTTGCCGCTCTGGGAGTGATTGTGGCGGCTGCCATATTCATAACTTTAACCAGAAACCCGTCCTGGTGGGTTGACGCTCTTTTTACATTGGCCACAGTGGTGATTGTCGGCCTGCCCGGATTCTTTATCACCCGGGCGTTGAGACGAGCATAAAAACCCAGCCATTGACAAGCAAGCCGTTATACCGCATAATACCCTGTGGAGAAAAAGGAAATAAATTGGTAAAAATCAGACTACGCCGCATTGGAGCCAAAAAGACCCCGAGTTACCGTATCGTGGTAGCTGATTCCAGAGCCCCTCGTGATGGAGCCTTCATCGCCGCTATTGGTCACTACAACCCCCTTACCGACCCCGAAACAATAGTTATCGACCAGGAAAAAGCGCAGAGTTGGCTTAAATCGGGCGCCCAGCCAACCGATACCGCCGCCCGGTTGCTGGCCAAGGCCGGCATTATCGAAGAGCCCGCCTCAAGGAAAGAGAGAATGAAGGCCAGCGCCCCCAAGGTCGGCAAGAAGAAGAGGGCCAAGGCGGCTGCTCCGGCAGAAGCCAAGGCTGAAGTCGCCGAAGCACCCAAGGCAGTCAAGGAAGAGGCCAAAGCTGCCAAGGAACCAGAAGCTGCAATCAAGGAACCAGAGGCTGGTCTGGCTGAAAAACCGGAAGCCAGCACCACTGCAAAACCTAAAGCAAGCAAGGAGGACCCGAAAACAGCCACCATAGAAGAACCCGCGACTAGCGAGGAACCAGCCGAACCAAGCACCGAAACAAGCGAGGAGCCATCATGAAAGACCAAGAAAACCCGGAAGAACAGGAGGCCCCGGAGACACAAGAAAGCCCGAAAGAAGTAAAAGGTATGAAGGAACTAGTCGAATTCATCGCCAAATCCATCGTGAACGTACCCGATGAGGTTACCGTCACCGAGGAAACCGATGAGCAGGGCATCATACTCAAGCTACAGGTCGCCGAGGAGGATAAGGGGAGAATTATTGGCCGTCAGGGCCGTGTCGCCCAGGCCATGCGCACCCTGATAAGGGTGAAAGCGGCCAAAGCCGGCACCAGGGCTACCCTGGAGATTCTCTAACCTTTAAAGCTCGTCTAACGGTAATCAATCGCCGGGGCTTTAGTCCCGGCCCCCGTGGAAATCAAGGCAAACCAAACTGATTTTCCCCCGCTAACCTGCGCCCGCTAACCCATTTACTTTAGCCCGGTGGAGGCTGGGTTTTGCTGCGCCTTCTTCGCCTAGCGGCAACCTCAAGGCGGACCAGAGAGCGGCGCAGGGCTGCTTCCGCCCGCAATAGATCCACCTCAGGAGCCCGAACCTTAAGCCTCTCTTCGGCACGGCGCTTGGCCTCCTCGGCCCTGGCCACGTCAATCTCTTCAACCCTCTCGGCGGCATCAGCCAGGATTATAATCCGGTCGGGGCGCACCTCGATAAAGCCCCCGGTAATGGCCAGGGGAAGCTCCTGCCCGCCCTTCCTCACCAGTAACTCACCGGGTATAAGCGTGGTCATCAGGGGGGCGTGGTGGGGCAGGATTCCCAGCTGACCCTCAATACCGGGAGCGATGACCATATCCACGTCCTCGGAATAGACCACCCGTTCCGCGGTAACAATATCCAGCCTGGTTGTTGCCATCTGTTTTAAGCCTCTGCCTGCATACTCTTAGCCGCCTCCACCGCCTCCTCAATGGGGCCTACCATATAGAAGGCCTGCTCGGGCAGTTCATCGTGCTTACCTTCCAGTATCTCCTTAAAGCCGCGCACCGTTTCCGCCACTGGCACGTATTTGCCTGGCCGGCCGGTGAATACCTCGGCTACGAACATCGGCTGGGATAAAAACCGCTGAATTCTCCTGGCCCGGGCCACGGTCAGCTTGTCCTCGTCGCTCAGCTCCTCGATGCCCAGGATAGCGATGATATCCTGCAGGTCCTTGTAGCGCTGCAAAACCCTCTGCACCCCGCGGGCGACGCTGTAGTGCTCCTCACCAACCACGGCCGGGTCGAGGATGCGGGAGGTCGAAACCAGCGGGTCAACCGCTGGGTAAAGTCCCTGCTCCATGATAGAACGCTCCAGTGCTACCACACCGTCCAGATGGCCGAATGTCGTGGCCACGCCGGGGTCGGTGTAATCGTCGGCGGGGACATAAATGGCCTGGAAGGAGGTGATTGAGCCCTTCTTGGTCGAGGTAATCCTCTCCTCCAGCTCGCCGACCTCGGTGGACAGCGTCGGCTGGTAGCCCACCGCCGATGGCATCCGCCCCAGCAGCGCCGATACCTCCATACCGGCCAGGGTATAGCGGTAGATGTTGTCGATAAAGAGTAGCACGTCCTGCCCCTCTTCGTCACGGAAGTACTCAGCCATGGTCAGGCCGGTCAAGCCCACCCGCAGCCTGACCCCGGGCGGCTCGTTCATCTGACCGAAGACCATCACCGTCTTATCGATGACTCCCGACTCCTTCATCTCGTTCCAGAGGTCGTTGCCCTCGCGGGAGCGTTCCCCGATGCCAGTAAAGACGGAGAAGCCGCCGTGCTCGGTGGCGATGTTGCGGATAAGCTCCTGGATGATGACCGTCTTGCCCACGCCGGCACCACCGTAGGCGCCGATTTTACCGCCCTTGGTAAAGGGGGCAATCAGGTCGATGACCTTAAGCCCCGTCTCCAGCACCTCGGTGGCGGTCTCCTGCTCCTCCAGCGACGGGGGCGGGCGGTGGATGGGCCAGTAGTCCTTGGCCTTGACCTCACCCATCTCGTCCAGGGGCTCCCCCAGGATGTTAAAGAGGCGGCTCAGGGTGGCGTTGCCCACCGGCACTGCCAGCGCCTTGCCGATGTCTACCGCCTCCATTCCCCGCTGCAGCCCGTCGGTGGGCGATAGTGCCAGACACCTCACCCAGTTATTGCCGACGTGCTCCTGAACCTCGAGGACAATCTTGCTGCCATCGGCGGTAATCTCGATGGCGTTAAACAGGGCGGGCAGGGCTTCGGGGGGAAACTCGATGTCAACCACTGTGCCGATTACCTGGGCTATTTTTCCCTTGGCCATAATACCTCCTCCCTATTTAGCTCCGGCCGGGGGACCGTAACCAGCAAACTGGCGGTAGCGGTAATAGGTCACCCCGCCTATTTTCTTCGATATTATCTTTCGGCCGTACTCCATCAGCATCAGCATATTGCCCAGCTCTTCCTTGCTCAGCTTCCGGCCCTGGACTGCCATCGTCTTGACCAGCTCGTCGAGGCTGTAGGCCTCAAGGGGATGGGAGCGGAGGAAGTCCATCAGTATAATCTCGGACTTACGGTCACTCCTGTCGAAATCTTTGCTAGTGATAGGCATGTCACACCTCCTTATTTCAGGCCAGGGCTGCCGCCCCGCCAGTAATATCCAGCAGCTCCTTGGTTATCATCTCCTGACGTGCCTTATTATACATCAGGGTAAGCTCCTCGATAAGCTCATTGGCGCTATCTGTGGCGTTGCGCATGGCCACCATCCTCGCCGACTGCTCGCTGGCGATAGACTCCAGAATAGCGTGATAGACCTCCATCTCGACAAACCTAGGCAACAGCTGGCCCAGCACCTGGGCCGGGCCGGGCTCATAGATATAGTCAACATTCTGGGCGGTGGGTATCGCCGCCGGCTCAACCGGCAGTATCTGCTGGACAACCGGCTTCTGCACCATGGTGGAGATAAACTGGGGATAGACGATATAGACCCGGTCTATCTCGCGGCTGGTGTAGTCGTCAATGATTATGCGGGATATAGGCAGAGTATCCAGCCAGCCAGGGCGGTCGCCGAGGTTGGTAAACTCGGCGCGGATTTCCCGCCGGTAGCGCCGCATAAAGTCCCGCCCCTTTCGCCCCACCACCACCAGGCTCACCAGCACCTCCTGCTCCAGGATAAAGCTGGTGGTGCGGCGGTTCAGGTTGGTGTTGAGCCCGCCGCACAGGCCGCGGTCGGGGGTGATATGCAGTAGGCCGATTTTCTCCACTGGCCGCTTTTGCAGCAGGGGGTGCATCTCCTCCCCCTCCCGCCGCAGCGCCGCCAAGTCGGCCATCACCTTCATAATCTTCTCGGCGTAGGGGCGCCCGGCCAGACCCCGCTCCTGGGCCTTCCTCATCTTGGAGGTAGCAATCATCTCCATGGCGCGGGTTATCTTGGCGGTGGACTGGATGCCGCGTATCCGGCGTCTTATTAAACGAATATTAGCCAAACTTACTGTAATCCCTTCCTGATTTCATCCAGGGTAGCTCTGTACATCGGCGCCATCTCGAAGAACTTCTCTAGTTTCTGGCAGCCGTAATCGTTGCAGTAGGCACAGTTGGCCACGCCCCTTTCCTGCCCGCACTTTCTCATCTCGCAGACGTAGCAGTGACCCACCAGTCTGCCTGTATCGCTAAGGCAACCATCGCAGTTTATATCTTCAGGCTTGATATCAACGTTATATTGTTTGGTCCACAGCTCGGCGGTCTCTTTCCTTTTGGCGTCGTCGTCATCCTGGGTGGCTAGAAAAGCCGGGCACTCAGTGCAGGTTATCCCGCAGTACGCAATCATCTTTTCCATTCCCCTTCATCCCTCAAATTTATGTTTTACTTCCTATACCCACCCGCCCAAAAAGGTTTCACCCTTTTAGGCCTTCTTGTTCCTCCCCACCCCCAACGAAGGGGGAGATATTACCTTCGCCTCCCCCGTATTCGGTTTTTCACTCCCCTTTTTTAAGGAGTTTTAGAGGCTAAGCCTCTGTAGGGCGGGTCAGGGTGGGAAGAGAAACGCCCTCTCCTATAAAGCCATATCCTTCTTAAATTCGGCGATGGCGGCTTTCAGTTTATCCTCGGTCTCCGGTTTGATCTCTTTATCTTTCGCAATCTGGTCGCCTATCTTGGGGTGGTTGGCCTCCATAAAGCGGTGGAAGTTGGCCTCAAAGGCGGTGACCTTATCCACCGGTACATCGTCCAGGTAGCCGTTGATGGCGGCGTAGAGAATCATGACCTGCTTCTCCAAAGGCACTGGCACGTACTGGGGCTGCTTCAATACCTCGGTGATGCGCTGGCCACGCTCAAGCTGGGCCCGGGTGGCCTTATCCAGCTCGGCGGTGCCGAACTGGGCGAAGGCGGCCACCTCTCGGTACTGGCCCATATCCAGCTTGAGGCGGCTGGCCACCTGCTTCATGGCCTTGGTCTGGGCGGCGCTGCCCACCCGGGACACCGACAGGCCAACGTTCAGCGCCGGCCTGATGCCGGCGTTAAAGAGGTCGGTCTCCAGATAGAGCTGGCCGTCGGTAATTGAAATAACGTTGGTCGGGATATAGGCGGAGACGTCCCCGGCCTGCGTCTCGATGATGGGTAAAGCAGTAAGGGAGCCGCCGCCGAACTCGTCAGCGTATTTGGCCGCCCTCTCAAGTAAGCGGCTGTGCAGGTAAAATACGTCGCCGGGGTAGGCCTCCCGCCCCGGGGGGCGGCGCAAAAGCAGGGAGAGCTGACGGTAGGACCAGGCGTGCTTGGAGAGGTCGTCATAGACAATCAAAACGTCCCTGCCCGCCTCCATGAACTCCTCGCCGATGGCGCAGCCGGCGTAGGGGGCCAGGTATTGCATGGCGACAGAGTCGGCGGCGTTGGCCACCACCACGATGCTGTGTTCCATCGCCCCGTAGTTCTCCAGGGTGTTGACTACCCGGGCTACACGCGAGGTCTTCTGGCCGATGGCGACATAGATACAGATTAAATCGCCGCCCTTCTGGTTGATGATGGCGTCAAGGGCGATGGCGGTCTTCCCGGTGGAGCGGTCGCCGATAATGAGCTCTCTCTGTCCCCTGCCGATGGGGAACATGCTGTCAACCGCCTTGATTCCGGTCTGCACCGGGGTATCCACCGACTGGCGCTTGGTGACATTGGGGGCCACCCTCTCCAGGGGGCGGGCCTTACTGGTCTTGACCGGGCCCTTGCCGTCCAGCGGCCTTCCCAGTGAATCGACCACCCGGCCGATAAGGGCTTCACCCACCGGCACCTCGGCGATTCGGCCGGTGCACTTGACCTCGTCCCCCTCTTTGATGCCGGTGTAGTCGCCCAGGACAACGGCGGCCACGCCGTCCTCCTCCAGATTAAGGGCGATGCCCATAACATCGTTGGGGAACTCAAGCAATTCGTTGTATTTGGCCGCCGCCAGCCCGTGGATGCGGGCGATGCCGTCGCCAATCTCAATCACGGTGCCGACGTCAACCATGGCCAGCTCCGTGCCGAACTGCTCAATCTGCTGTTTGATAACGGAGACGATATCCTGACCTCTAGATGTCACTTAAGCCACCTCCTTAACTGACTGTTCATCTTAGCCGCCCGCCAGCGCCTTCCTCATCGCCGTTAGTTTAGTGATGGTGCTGCCGTCGAGCAATTTGCCCCCCACCCGGGCCACCATCCCGCCGACAAGACCGCTATCAACCCTGGCCTCCACCACCACCTTCTTGCCCACCATCGTCCCCAGCCGCTCCTCAAGCGAGGCGATATCCTTAGCATCAAGGGCAATGGCGGTGGTAACCTCAGCCCTCTCTATGCCGCGGTAGTCGTCCAGCAGGAGCTGGTACTCGTGAGCAATATCGCCGAGCATACCCAGCCTGCCCCGGCTCACCAGCAGATAGACCAGGTTCAGGGCCAGTGGCTCGATACCGCCCAGCTGCCCGGACAATAGCTTGGCCTTAGCCTCAAAAGGAACCCTAGGGTTCTCCAGCAGCGCCGCAACGGTGGCGTCAGCGCTCAAAGCGGCCACCTTGTTCAGGTCGGACTGCCACCTATCCAGCTCTTTCTTCTCCCGGGCGATGTCAAACACCGCCTGGACGTAGCGGCGGGCATAAAACCTTCTGGCCACGCTATCTCCTAAAAATAAGACTAGCCCTTCCTAAGTATGGTGCTCTCTTTAAGAACCTTATCGATAATATCGCGGTGGGCCTTCTTGTCCAAGGTGCGGTCAATGACCTTGCCCGCCGCCTCGATGGTTATATCGGCGAACTCCCGGCGCAGCTGTTCAACAGCCTCGTCCCGTTCCCGCTGAATCTCGACCCGGGCCCGTGCAATCATGGCCTCGGCCTCACTCTTGGCCTTCTGCTGCGCCTCCTGCCTCACTTCCTCCCCGGTGCGCACCGCCCGGGCGATGGCCTCCTGCCCCTCCTTGGCCGCCACCTCGATGCGCTTAGCCGCCTCCTCCTCAGCGCGCTCCGCCTGCTGCCTGATGTACTCGGTGTTGTCCATGCTCTCCTTAATCTTGTTGGAGCGCTCGTCCATCATGCGCATAATCGGCTTATAGGCCACCAGGTAGAGCAGGCCGAGAAGGATGACCACGTTGACAACCTGCGCCAGCAGGGTCGCCGGATTTATACCTAAACTCCCTGTCAAATTTCCCATTTTCACCCCCTAGACCGCTCAAATAGACGGCTGCCCGCTAAAAGAACAAGCCAAAGGCAAGCTCTCTTTAAAGCGGCGGGCCATTATAAAAGGGTAAACACCGCCAGCAGCACGATGCCGGCTATAACCAGCACCCCCACTATGGCTGCGGCGATTATCATACCGGCAAAAGAAGGTAGTCCATCCTGTTCCATCGTTTCCTCCTAGTTAAGCCACGAATACCAGAAGAATAGCCACAATCAGGACGTAAATGCCGACAGCCTCGGCCAGGCCGGCCACCAGAATCATGTTGGTCAGAATCGGCCCCCTCGCCTCGGGGTTACGGGCTATCCCCTGCAGAGCGGAATAGCCGATAAGCCCCAGGGCCAGCCCCGGCCCCAGCATCCCCAGACCAACCCCCAGCCCTATCGCCAGCATCTTCATTGTTGCAGGATCCATACCGAACCTCCTTCACTAGTTTAGTTTATAAGCATTATTTCAGTGCGCCTCTTCCTCATGAGGCTGCACCGCCGTGGTAAGGTAGATAAGGGTCAGGCCACCGAAGATAATGGCCTGTATGAAGCCGATAAGCAGCTCCAGCCCGTAGAGCGGCAGGACAAGGAAAGACAGCATACTGATAAGGAAAAGCATGACAAAGACCAGTATTTCACCGGCGGTCATGTTGCCGAAGAGACGGAAGGTCAGGCTGAGAACGCGGATACACACGCTTAAAAACTCCAGCGCTCCGGCAAAGAGGGTCATAAACCCAGTGACAACCCCCATCAGACCGTCCACAAGCTTGCCCTTGAAAAGCTGGCGGAATCCCTTACTCAACTCATCGAAATTAACAAAATCCTTGGTAAAGCGGACGCCCAGCGCCTTGAAGCCAAAGTACCAGAAAAAGGCAAAAGAAGTCAACGCCAGCGCCAGCGGCATATTGATATCGGTGTTGGCCTCCCGGAGCAGGTGCACCTGCCCTTCGGCGGTATGGATAGTTATCGAGCCGAAGCCCGGAATCAGCAGCCCCAGCCAGGCGTTAAAGGCGACGAAGAGAAAGATGGTGGCCACCACCGGGAAGAAACGGCGCCCGTACTCCTCGCCAACAACGCCGGTGCAGAGGTCATGGAGCCAGCCCACCAGGAACTCAAAAATAGCCTGAAGCCGGCCCGGGACCAGCTTCAGGCGGCGGGTAATGGCATAGGAAAACCCCACCAGAAAGACGATGGTAATCCAGGCAGCGATAACGCTGTTGGTTATGGGGAAGCCGAAGATGTGAAAGACGGTCTCGGCGGGCAGTCTAAGCTCCGGCTGGGGAACAATAAGCCAGCTGGGGAAATTCAAGCTGACACCAAACACACCGAGCAACCCTTTACCCACCGGGCCAGCAGCAAGACCAATGAGAAAGAGAGCCAGCAAAACAAGCGACAGACCGATCAAAAGGGGGAAGGAGCAACCCAGACAGCCCTTTTTGGGCGCTGCTCCCTGTCCTGTCTCGTCCTGCTCAGGCACTAACCGTCCTCCTTGTCCCGCTTGTTGCGCATGAGGGGTAACAGCATACGATAAACACCGTAAAAAGCAACCGTCAGACCCAAAAATAAGCCCACTATTAGCATAACAGGCGCACTACCGAGTTTATCATCCAGCCAGAGACCACCCCACACTCCCAACAGGATTGATATAGCCACAAACCACCCCACCCCAATGAACCTAAAGGCCACTGCCCATCTGCCCATGCCGTGACCAGCATACCAAATCTGCCTCGGCCGGTCAACCTCTGCCGGCTAAGAAAAAGCCCCAGAACTTTCGCCCGGAGCCCCTTTTATTTCTTAAGTTGCTTTTAAGACTTGCGCTTGTCGAAGTCGTCCAGGTCAAGAGTATCGATGAAGTCCCGGAAGGCGGACATCCGGCCCAGCTCTTCCTCGCTCACCTCCATAATGCCACCCGCCTCACCCTCACCGGACTGGGGAATAGGCTTGCCCGTCTCCTTGTCCAGCAGAATGCCAGCCCGGTCCAGGACCGTTTCCTCGGCATAGATAGGCACCCCCGCCCTCACCGCCAGGGCCAGGGCGTCACTGGGGCGGGAGTCAACCTCCATCTGCCCCCCGTCCACATTGAGGATAATCTTGGCGTAGAAGGTGTCGTTCTTAAGCTCGCTGACGATTATTGAGTTGATGGTAGCCCCCAGAGAGTCAATGACCGAGCGCAGCAGGTCGTGGGTGAGCGGCCTGGGCACGGTGACGTCCTGGAGCTTTACGGCGATGGCGTCGGCTTCGGCGGGGCCAATCCAGATGGGCAGGTAACGGTCGGCGTCCTTCTCCTTCAGAATGACCACCCGCTGGTAGTTCATCAGGCTAACCCGGATACTATCAATCGTCATCTCTATCATGGAACTACCTCCTCTGCTTCACACCAGCAAAATAAATTTTACTCCACAACACCCCCACTGTCAATAAAGAAAAGGTCACCCTCCCTCGCTTTTCAAACGTCGTTTTTTGCCTATTTACAATCTCCTTACCCCACCCCTTTTTATATCTTTTCCCACCTGCCGCCCTTAATATAAAAGGGCTAAAGCCCTTTCCCCCACCCCAAGAATAAGGATTTGGAGGCCATGCCTCCGAAGGGTGGGAGAGTGGGAAACAAAACGTACTTTAAAAACCGGGGAATCCCCCGCTTTTGCTTGGCGGTATTTAAATGTTATAATTAAACCATCAAGGCAAAGGAGAAGCCCTTTAGTCCTTAATTCAAGACATTAAAAGACCCCGTTCTTATCCCCGGCACCGGTTAAAAGACAACTACAAGGAGGAGCAGCATGAGCCCAGCCCTGAAGCTTGTTGTCTGGTTCAACGAGGTTACCAAAAATGATGTAGCCACCGCCGGCGGCAAGGGAGCCAACCTCGGCGAGATGACCAGGGCCAAGATACCGGTCCCGCCCGGATTTATCGTCACCGCCGAAGCCTATTTTGACTTTCTGGACAAAACAGGCCTCAACGACAAAATCGGCAGGCTGCTGAAGTCGCTAAACCCGGACAACAGCAACCAGCTCCACCAGATTGCCGGCCAGATCAAACAGCTAATCAGCGACACCCCCATGCCCGCGGGAACAGCCCGGGCAATCAGCCAGGCCTACACCGAGATGGGCGGCGGGCTGGTGGCGGTGCGCTCCTCGGCCACCGCCGAAGATTTGCCCGAGGCCTCTTTCGCCGGCCAGCAGCGCACCTTCCTCAACATTGAGGGGAAGAGGGAGGTGATCGCCGCCGTCCTGGGCTGCTGGGCCTCTCTCTTTGAACCGAGGGCCATCTTCTACCGCCACCAGCAGGGCTTCGACCACTTCAAGGTGGGCATCGCCGTGCCGGTGGAAAAAATGGTCCAGTCCCGGGCCTCCGGGGTGATGTTCACCATAGAGCCGGTCACCAGCGACCCCGAACACATCATCATCGAGGCGGTCTACGGCCTGGGCGAGGCTATCGTCTCCGGGGAGGTAACCCCTGACCTTTACATCGTCGATAAAAAAGAGGCCAAGATAGTCAGCAAGAAGCTGGCCCGGCAGGAGCAGCGGCTGGTCAGGAACCCCAAAGCTACCAGCGAAGAGACCAATATCTGGCAGGAAATCCCAGAGGCGGAGCAGGGGAAACAAAAAGTAACCGATGAGGAAATAGTCCAGATAGCCAAGCTGGGCAAAAAGCTCGAGGCGTGGTACAAGTTCCCCCAGGACATCGAGTGGGCCAAGGAAGACGACAAAATCTATATCGTCCAGACCCGGCCGGTAACCACCATCAAGAAGCCCACCGAAGAAGAGGAGGAGATTAAAGCCCCGGTACTGCTCACCGGCGATAAGGCCAGCCCGGGCATTGCCTCCGGCCCGGCCAAGATAATGAAAGATATCTCCCAGATAGACAAGGTGCACGATGGCGATATACTGGTGGCGGAGATGACCACCCCGGATTTCGTCCCGGCGATGAAGCGGGCGGTGGCCATCGTCACCGACCGGGGCGGCCGGACCGCCCACGCCGCCATCGTCAGCCGGGAGCTGGGCATCCCCTGCGTGGTCGGCACCGAGCGCGCCACCACCACCCTTAATAACGGGCAGGTAGTCACCGTGGACGGTTCGCACGGCAAGGTCTACGAAGGCAAGGTGACAAGGAGGATAAAGACCACCGCCGTATCCGATATGCTCCGGGAAGCGGTCAGGACCAAGACCAGGGTTTACGTAAACCTGGCCCAGCCCGAGCTGGCGGAAAAGGTAGCCGCCCACAACGTGGACGGGGTGGGCCTTCTCAGGGCCGAGTTCATCGTGGCCCAGATTGGTGAACACCCCCAGTACATGATCAAGCACCATCGTGAAGAGGAATTCGTGGAAAAGCTCTACCACGGCATCAACCTCTTCGCCCAGGCCTTCGACCCCCGCCCCGTGGTCTATCGCACCAACGATTTCAAGACCAACGAATACCGGGAGCTCACCGGCGGCCAGGACTACGAGCCGGTAGAGGAAAACCCCATGATTGGCTACCGGGGGGCCTCGCGCTATATCACCGACATCGAGGTGTTCAAACTGGAGCTGGAGGCCATCAAGAGGGTCAGAAAAGAGCACAAGAACCTTTGGGTGATGATTCCCTTCGTCAGGACGGTCAACGAGCTTATCGGGACCAAGAAAATAATGGAGGCCGAGGGGCTGGTGCGCTCCGAGGACTTCAAGCTGTGGATGATGGTCGAGGTGCCCTCCAACGTTTTGATTCTGGAGAAGTTTTTAGAGGTAGGCATCGACGGTATCTCCATCGGCTCCAATGACCTGACCCAGCTTATCCTGGGCATTGACCGGGACAGCGAAAAGCTGGCCGGGACCTTCGATGAGCGTGACGAAGCGGTGATGGTCGCCCTGGAGAGGGTGGTCAAGATAACCAGGAAGATGGGGGTCACCTCGTCTATCTGCGGGCAGGCGCCCTCGGTATATCCCGAGCTCACCGAAAAGCTGGTAAAGTGGGGCATCACCTCGGTCTCGATAAGCCCGGATATGATTGGCACCACCAGAGAGATAATCGCCAAGGCAGAAGCCAAGCTAAAAGAAAAATGATTGGCCGGCTTAATATCCGACAGCTCGCCGAAGAAAGGGAAGAAAGCCTCTCCCCGCACGCCGCCAAGAGCAGGTACTCCCGGGGTAGAGCCAGACCAGAGGAGCCCTGCCCGGTGCGCACCGCCTTCCAGCGCGACCGTGACCGCATCATCCACAGCAAGGCCTTCCGCCGCTTAAAGCACAAGACGCAGGTCTTTATCGCCCCCCTGGGCGACCACTACGTCACCCGGCTTACCCACACCCTGGAGGTTTCCCAGATAGCCCGCACCATCTCAAGGGCGCTTAATCTGAACGAAGACCTGACCGAGGCCATCGCCCTGGGGCACGACCTGGGGCACACCCCCTTCGGCCATGTCGGCGAGGATGTCTTAAACGAACTCTACCGCAAGGGCTTTAAGCACAACGAGCAGAGCCTGCGGGTGGTGGACCTGCTGGAGAACGACGGCCATGGGCTCAACCTCACCTGGGAGGTGAGGGACGGCATTTTACACCACTCCAAGGAGAGGGAGAGCATCAGGGGCGGGGAGGCCGGAACACTGGAGGGCGAGGTGGTCAGGATTTCGGACTCAATCGCCTACATCAACCACGATATTGACGATGCCATCAGGGCGGGCATGCTCTCCGAGGGCGAGCTGCCCCTGGCCGCCATCACCGTCCTGGGCAACACCCGCTCCCTGCGCATCAACACCATGGTCTGTGACATCATCGAACGCTGCTATCCCTCGATGACGGACACCAGGGAAAGGCCTTCCATAACCATGAGCCCGGAGGTCCTGGCAGCGACCGATGCCCTGCGCGACTTCCTCTTCAAGCGGGTCTATAACGTGCGCTCGGCCCAGGAGGAGTCGGAGAAGGCCAGAGAGATAATCCGCACCCTGTATAAATACTTCAAGGAGAATGCCGATAAAATGCCGGCGGAGTACCGCTTCTACAGCGACGAGCTGGAGCGGAGGGTGGTGGACTACATCGCCGGAATGACCGACCAGTACGCCATAAGAATGGTTGAGGAGATCTTCCCCACCCCCAAGCCGCAACCGCCGCCCATTAGAAAGCCAAAGGCCAAGAAACCACCCCAGGCCAGGAGTCTCCCACTCTTCGGCGACTACGAGTTTCCCCCACCCCGCTAGATTTATCTATTCCCGCCCTGCCGCCCTTATAAGGAAAGGGTTACTCCCCCCAAGAGTGAAAGAGGTCAGCCCCTTTCGAGCGGAGGGGAAAAAGAGTCTAAAAGGGTGAAACCTCTGAGGGCGGGTGGGTATGGGAAAAAGAACACTGGTTTAAAAATGGGGCGGGGTTAGAAGCAAAACGACGGTAAAAATGGTATATAATATATAGATATGGGCGCTGTTGACGAGGTAAAGCAGAGGATAGACATCGTCGAGGTCATTGGCCGGGACATCAAGCTGACCAAGGCCGGAAAAACCTTTAAAGGCCTCTGCCCCTTCCACGGCGAGAAGCACCCCTCCTTCTATGTCTACCCGGAGCAGCAGAGCTGGCACTGCTTCGGCTGCAACAACGGCGGCGATGTCTTCTCCTTCGTCATGAAAAAGCAGAACATAGACTTCGGCGAGGCCCTGAGGCAGCTCGCCCAGAAGGCGGGGGTGGTTATCCCGTCAAGGTTCGAGCCGGGGGCGGAGAGCGGGGAGAGGCAACGGCTTTACGATGTAAACCAGGCGGCGGCGCAGTACTTCCACAACCTGCTGCTTAACTCAGCGGCGGGACAGAAGGCGCAGGACTATATCGCCAAAAGAGGCTTCACCGAAGATACGGTAAAAGCGTTCCAGCTGGGCTACAGCGCCAACAGCTGGGATGCTCTCAAAAAATACCTTTTAGAGAGAGACTATACCGAAAAGGAGATGCTCAGCGCCGGCCTGATAATAGAGGCCGAAGGCAAACAATCCCACGACCGCTTCCGCAACAAGCTGATGTTCCCCATCTTTGACGTGCGGGGGCGCGTCACCGGCTTCGGCGGGCGGGTGCTGGATGACTCGCTGCCCAAATACATCAACTCACCACAGACCCCCCTCTTCGATAAGAGCGGCACCCTCTACGGGATCAACCTGGCCAGGGATGCCATCAGGGAGAAGGATGCGGCCATCATCGTCGAGGGCTACATGGACGTCATCACCGCCCACCAGAACGGCTTCAGCAACGTGGTCGCCTCGATGGGCACGGCGGTCACCGAAAGGCAGGTCAATATATTAAAGAGGCTCACCCGCAACCTGATTCTGGCCCTGGACGCCGACGCCGCCGGCGAGGAGGCCACCCTGAGGGCGGTGGGCTACGAGAACACCCTCGATGCCGAGGTCAGGGTCACCATCATGCCGGAGGGCCAAGACCCCGACGACGTTATCAAAAAGGACAAGAAGAACTGGCAGGGGCTGGTGGAAAAGGCGGTGCCCATCGTTGACTACACCTTTAATATGGCCACCGCCGGGCTTGACCTAAACACCGCCAGGGGCAAGACCTCCGCCCGGGACAGGCTGCTGCCCATCATCGCCGAGATAAGGGACAACGTGCGCAAGGCCCACTATTTACAAAAGCTGGCCGGCCTGCTCAGGGTAACCGAAAGGGAGCTGGAAGCCGATCTGGTCAGGCTCAAGTCCAGTCAGGTCAGAGGCCAGGCCAGAGCGCCGGAGGCGGCACCGGTGCGCCCGACCCTGTCCAGCCCCAAAGAGGAGTACTGCCTGGCATTACTACTCCAGCACCCGGTGCTAAAGCGCCGGGAGGAAGGGCTGAAGCCAGAGTATTTTGAAAACAGCGAAAACCGGGAAATCTTTATCGCCTGGCGGCAGAGTGATAAAATAGAAGAGATAAAAGACAGGCTAGAGCCGGCCATCCACGAGCACCTTGACTCCCTGCTCACCAGACAGCTCCTGAGCAACAATCTAGAGCAGAAATACGCCCAGTGCGCCCTGGACTTAAGGGAAAAGTTCCTGCGGAACTTGAAAAACAAACAGGAAGCGGTGTTAGCCCTGGAGGCCCAGTCAGGAGGTACTACCGCCGAGCTGGCCAAGCTGAGGGAACTGGGGACCGAGGTCAACAGCCAGCTGGGCGAGGTCCTGGCCCAGAAAAGCCAGCGGCGGTCAGCACAAAGAGGAAGAGACAATGGCCAAAAAAGATGACAGGGACGAGGAAGAAAAGACCGAAGACGAGCGGCTGGACGCAGATGTCGAAGAGCCAGCCGAATTGAGCTCCTTCGCCGAATCCGAGGACGAGGAAAACGGAGATAACGGCAACGAAGACGCCCCCTGGCGCGAGATAAGGCACCTCGAGATTGAAAAGCCCGAGTCGTCAGACCTGGAGCTGGAGTTACCGCTGGAACAGATGGGGGAGCCGGAGGTGGTCGATGACCCGGTGCGGATGTACCTCCACGAAATCGGGCGGGTCTCCCTGCTCACCGCCGAAGAGGAAAAGGAGCTGGCCCGAAAGATGGAGGAGGGGCGGCGCATAAAACAGGTCAAACAGGACTACCGGGAAAAATACGGCTCAGAGCCGACCGCCACCGAGATAATACTGGCCATACTCCACGAGCTGGCCCAGGCCGCCCCAATCATCAACCTAATCCACCAGCACCTGGAGCTGCCAACTGAGGCCAGCTTCCTGGAGAAAATCTATAACAATAAACTGCGGGAAAGCATTGACAGCGAAATAAGCCCCAACCTCATCCTGGCGATGGCCCACCACTCCCAGAAATCAATCACCGAGACCGAGCTCTTTCTCACCGAGCTTTCGCTCAATATCAACCTGCTGCCGCAGGAGATACTCGATGCCATCGGGGAGAAGGTCTCGGCGGCGGGCATAGAGAACCTAGTCAACGACCCCGGCTTCGTCAGCGACATTCAGGCCTACGAGACACAGCTCCAGGCTTACCTGCACAATATCGAGCTCGATGCGGAGAGGGCAGAAAGCCACCTCATCGAGGCCAACCTGCGCCTGGTGGTCAGCGTGGCCAAGAAGCATATCGGGCGGGGTATGTCCCTGCTCGACCTCATCCAAGAGGGCAACATCGGCCTCATCCGGGCGGTGGAAAAATTCGACTACCGCAAGGGCTATAAGTTCAGCACCTACGCCACCTGGTGGATCCGCCAGGCCATCACCCGCTCCATCGCCGACCAGGCGCGGACCATCCGCATCCCGGTGCATATGGTGGAGACCATCAACAAGCTGCTGCGGGTGAGCCGCCGTCTGGCCCAGGAGTACGGCCGGGAGCCTACCGCCAAGGAAATCGGCAAGGAGATGGAGATGCCTCCGGAAAAAGTGGGGGAGATAGTCAAGGTCTCACAGCTGCCGGTTTCTCTGGAATCGCCCATGGGCGAGGAGGAGGACAGCCACCTGGGGGACTTTATCGAGGACCGCAACGCCCTGCCCCCCGCCGATGCCGCCTCCCGGCAGCTTCTCAAAGAGCAGATAGACTCGGTTCTCTCCAGCCTCAGCCCCCGCGAACAGAGGGTGCTCCAGCTACGCTTCGGCCTTGAGGACGGCAGGAGCCGCACTCTAGAGGAAGTAGGCAAGGAGTTCAACGTCACCCGGGAGAGGATACGCCAGATTGAGGCCAAGGCCCTGCGCAAGCTGCGCCACCCCAGCCGCAGCCGCCGCCTGAAAGACTATCTGGAATAACCTTCACCACACATTAAGCATTACCTCAGAATGTCAAGGAGGCCCAACCATTCTTTAACAGCTGAGAGATTATCGGGCCGACGTAGACAACCTCTATTCCGGCTTTCTCAATCAAATCGGTTATCTTCATTCTATCGGCGCACCATTTGCAGGCGATAACTTCAACACCAGCCCCCTGCAAATCTTTAAGCATCGCCTGAACCTCCATATCATAGGCGGCGAGCTTCTCCGAGGGGCCAAAAATAATGAGTTTGACCTCATCCATCCACTTCTGCCTGGCCGCATTGAGCGGGTATACCAGCCCAACCTCCAAAGCCACTTCCCGGTCTCCGGTGCTCAGCAGTACAAACACTTTGGTTGCCATGGTCAATCCTCCTCGTATCAAGCCATTAACGGGTAAGGCGACTGTGGACTACCCAAAAATCCCCTTTAGATTGCCGGGCAGCTTGCCCTTTACCCCCAGCTTCATCAGCTTCTGCATCTGGCGAAACTGGTTCAACAGCTGGTTGACATCCTGGGTCATCACCCCGCTCCCCTTGGCGATGCGCCGCCTCCGGCTGCCGTCAATGATGTTGGGGGTCCGCCTCTCCTCCGGCGTCATCGAGCGTATCATCGCCTCCACCTTCTTAAGCTGCTTCTCCTCCATGCCGGCGGGCATCCTCCTGGCCAGCTGCGAAGCCCCCGGCAGCATCTCCACCAGCTGGGCTACCGGTCCCATCTTCTGTATCTCGCCGAGCTGGCCGAGAAAGTCCTCCAGGGTAAAGCTGGCGGTCTTGACCTTCTTCTCCAGCTCTTTCATCCGCTTCTGGTCGAAGGTCTTCTCCGCCTTCTCGATAAAGGTCAGCACATCGCCCATGCCCAGGATGCGCGAGGCCAGACGGTCGGGGTAGAAAGGCTCGAAGTCGCCCACCTTCTCGCCGATGCCGATAAACTTGATCGGCACCCCGCTCACCCACCTGATGGAAAGGGCGGCCCCGCCCCGGGCGTCCCCGTCCATCTTGGTCAGGATAAGCCCGGTCAGGCCCAGCCGGGAATTAAACTCCTCGGCCATCCTGACCGCGTCCTGGCCGGTCATGGCGTCCACCACCAGCAGCACCTCGGTGGGGTTAAGCCCTTTCTTGACCCCGGCCAGCTCCGCCATCAGCTCTTCATCTATGTGCATCCGCCCGGCGGTGTCAACAATGGCCCAGCTGGCCCCAAGCTCCCTGGCCTTCTTCAGGGCGTGGGCGCAGACGTCTACACTCTTTGACTTCACCGTCTCGTGATAGACGGGAATATCGAGCTGCCCGCCCAGCGTCACCAACTGTTCGATGGCGGCGGGACGGCGGTTGTCGGCGGCGACCAGAAGCGGCTTCTGCCCAGAGTGCTTCAGGTTCAGGGCCAGCTTGGCGGCGGTGGTGGTCTTGCCCGAGCCCTGCAGGCCGGCCAGCATTATCACCGAAGGCGGATGGGCCGATGCCTCCAGGCGGCTCTCCCCCTCCCCCAGTATCCTCACCAGTTCCTCGTTGACGACCTTGACCATCTGCTGGGCGGGGGTGAGGCTCTCCAGCACCTGTGCCCCCAGCGAGCGCTCCCTCACCCGGGCGGTGAACTCCTTGACCACCTTAAAATTGACATCGGCCTCTAATAAGGCCAGGCGCACCTGGCGCAGGGCCTCGTCTATATCCTTCTCGCTTAAGCGCCCCCGGCTGCTGAGTTTGCGGAAGACGGCGCTTAGCTTATCGGTCAGTACTTCAAACATGATAACCTCATTCTAAGGGGGTGGAGTCTCAAGGTCAAGCCGATTTAAGCTTCAGCCCGAAAAGGTGTTATAATGTCGGACATCAAGAGTAAAAAAGCCTTGAAGGAGGTCACACCTGATGGCAGAATCAAAGTACGGCAAATATATCGTGACCGAGCTTAAAATCCCCGAAGGCAAGAAGAAAATCGCCGAGTTCTACGCCACCTATGCCAAACGAATCCTGTGGATGGACGAAAACGTGGTCGAGGGGGCCTTTCACATGAACACCGCCTGGTTTGTGAAAGCCTCGACCACCACTGAAAACGAGCCCCATGTGCATAACTCCGACGAGATTATCGGCTTTTACGGCAATAACGCCGACGACCCCTATGACCTGGGCGGAGAGGTAGAGATATGGCTGGAGGACGAAAAACATATCATCACCAGGAGCTGCCTTATTTTTATCCCCGCCGGGATGAAACACTGCCCCCTGATACTGAGGCGTGTTGACCGTCCCATCTTTCACTTTACCGTGGTCACCGGCGGCCAGTATATCAGAAAGGATAAACCCAAAAAATAGTCTAAAGCCGGGCTGGGCCCAACCCCCTGTCAAAGACAACTGGCAGTGTGCTATTATTCCTGTTAGTTACCAGCGACGTTAGTTGAAGGGAACCACTGCCTGTGAGCGTATCTCCTATCGGAAGAGGGGCAATCGGCTACTGGTCGGCGGTTGCCATCGGCATCGGCGGCATGGTTGGAGGAGGCATCTTCGCCGTCCTCGGTCTGGCCGTCCAGCTGGCCCACGGCGGAACGCCGATAGCCTTTGCCCTGGCCGGCATAGTAGCCCTGCTAACAGCCTACTCCTACGCCAAACTATCTATCGCCTACCCTAGCCAGGGAGGCACCGTTGAATTCCTCAACCAGGCCTTCGGCCCCGGAGTGCTCACCGGCGGCCTCAACGTTCTCCTCTGGCTGAGCTACATCGTTATGCTTTCCTTATACGCCTATGCCTTTGGCAGCTACGGGGCTACCTTTTTCCCGGAAAGCGTCCAGCTAATCTGGAAGCATATCCTCGCCAGTGCCGCCGTTATCCTTTTCACCTGCCTGAATATCCTGGGGGCTAAAACGGTCGGCAAATCGGAGAACTACATCGTGGCGGTAAAGATTGCCATACTCTGTGTCTTTCTGGGGGTGGGGCTGGGGAGCGTTAAGGTGTCCCAGCTGGCGCCGGCGGCCTGGAGCGCTCCGGTACAGCTGGTGGCGGGAGGGATGATTATTTTCCTGGCCTACGAGGGATTTGAGCTTATCGCCAACACCGCCGAAAACGTGAGGAACCCGCGCCGGACGCTACCCCTTGCCTACTTCTCCGCGGTTGGCTTCGTTATTGCCCTTTACGTTCTTATCTCCCTGGTAACCATCGGGAACTTAAGCGTAGCCAGCATAGTATCAGCGGAAGACTACGCCCTGGCCGAAGCCGCCAGGCCCTTCCTGGGGGCTATTGGCTTCACCATGATTGCCGCCGCCGCCCTGCTATCAACCGGCTCCGCCATCAACGCCACCCTCTACGGGACGGCCCGCGTCAGCTACGTCATCGCCAAAGAGGGAGAGCTGCCCGAGGGCCTGGACAGGGAGGTCTGGAGGCGCCCCATCGAGGGACTGCTGATAACCTCAGCCCTGACACTGACGGTGGCCAACCTCTTTGACCTGTCCCGCATCTCCACCATGGGCAGCTCCGGTTTTCTGCTCATCTTTGCTGCGGTCAACATCGCCAATGCCCGCCTGGCGGCCACCACCGGTTCCCGGAGGTGGCTATCGGTTATCGGCGCTATTGTCTGCCTCAGCGCCCTGGCGATACTGATTGCCCAGAGGGCCACCACCGCCCCCAGGGAACTGCTGGTACTGGTGGTAATGGTCGGTTCGGCCTTTCTTATTGAGGTTATCTACCGCCGCATCACGGGAAGGTCAATCAAATCGCTGCGGCGCCATAAGCCCCGTCACCCTTAATTTGTGCTAAAATAACCACAAATGATTCCCATCAGGCTGTCGGTGCGCAACTTCATGCCCTACCGGGACAGGGTGCCCCCCCTCTATTTCAACGGCATCCACACCGCCTGCATCGCCGGCGATAATGGCAACGGCAAGTCGGCCCTGATTGACGCCATGACCTGGGCGCTCTGGGGCAAGACCAGGGCCAAGAGCGACGACGACCTCATCCACCAGGGACAGAGCGAGACGGAGGTCGAATTCGACTTCGCCGTGGGCGGGCAGGCCTACCGCATCATCCGCAAGCACTCCAAGCCCAGAAGGCGGGCGGCTTCGGGAAAGACCCTGCTGGAGTTCCAGATAGCCGCCGACGGTGGCTTTAGGTCAATCAGCGCCGACAGCGTAACCCAGACCCAGCAGAGGATTATCGATACCCTGCACATGGACTACACCACCTTCATCAACAGCGCCTTCCTCAGGCAGGGCCACGCCGACGAGTTCACCAACCAGCCCCCCAACAAGCGCAAGGAGGTGCTGGGCAATATCCTGGGGCTGGCCGTCTATGACCGGCTCGAGGAGGCAGCTAAAGAACGCGCCAGACAGCATGAGATGGAAAAGGAGCGGCTTGACCGCTCTATCGAGGAGATTACCAGTGAGCTGGCCAAAAAGCCCGTCTATGAGGCCGAGGTGGCCGAGGCGGAGAAGGGGCTGGCCGAGGCCGCAGCGGCGCTCAAAGAACACCAGACCAGGCTCGACAGGCTAAGGCAGCAAAAAGAAACGCTGGAGAACAAAAAATCACAGCTGGCCCAGCTTGAGGAGCACATAAATACCACTAAAAGGGAACATGAGCGCCGCGACCAGGAGCTTAAAGAGCACCGGGCGCGCATTGAAGGATACGAGGAGCTTATCGCCCGGCGCCAATCTATAGAAGAGGGCTACGCTCAACTGGCCGAAGCCCGGGCACTCTATGGCGAATTCGAGCAAAAGTTCAGGCAATCGGTCGTCCTGGATAAACACAAGGCCCAGCTGGAGATGGCCATCGAGCGGGCGCAGGCGGAACTAATCACCGAGCACAAGCTGGCCCAGAGCCAAATCGGCCAGCTGGAGGCTGAGGCGGCCAGGCTGCCCCAGCTCAAGGCCAATTTACAGCAGGCGGAAGCCAGGCTGGACAGGCTGGCCGGACAGGAAGCGGAGATAGGCCGGAAGAGGCAGGCGGCCCAGGAGCTAAGGAAGCAGCTGAACTACCTGGAGTCCGGCCAGGACCGCCTGGAGAAAGAGATAAATGAGACAGAGGAAAAGCTCGAAATGCTGGCCCACCAGGAGGGGGCCAGCTGTCCCCTGTGCAAGACCGAGCTGACCAGCGCAGGCCTGGAGCGAATTAAAACCCAATACACCGCTGACAAAAAGGCTAAAGCCAAATCCCTGGAGGAAGGCCAGAGTGAACTGGCCGGTAAGAGGACAGAGCTTGAGGCGCTGGAGGGCGAGATAGCCCCCCTGGAAGACAGGCTGAACCAGGAAAGGGCCTCATTGCAGGGCCAGATAAGCCTATTAAAGCAGGGCATCAGCCAGGCCCAGGCGGTAGAAAGCCAGCTAGCCCAGGCCAGAGAGAGCCTCAATGAGATTGAACAGCGCCTGGCCAATAAGGACTTCGCCGCCGGTGAGCAGGAGGCGTTAGCCAGAGTCGAAGAAGAGACAGCCAAGCTTGATTACGATTCAGGGCAACACGAGCGGGTGCGCCAGCGCCTCGGCGAGCTGGAGCAGTACGAAAGCCCCAAGCGGGAGCTGGAAGAGGCCGATAGGCTCTTAAGCCAGGAGAAGGATGCGGCCCAGAAGGCCGAGGAGGCCAGCCGTGAGCTAAAGCAGAGGCTCGAGACTGACCAGCAGAAAAGTCTAGAACTAAACCAAGAACTGGAAGCCCTCCCTCAACTGGCCGATGAATTAGCCCGGGCGGAGGCCGAACACCAAGCGCTGGACAACCAGCAGAAGCAGGCCCAGGAGCTGGCTTGGCAGGCCAGGGCCAGGTTGGATCGCTGCGCCGAGCTTGAGGCCAGGCAGAAGGAGACGGTCAGGCTGATAGCTCAGGCAGCCAAAGAGGAAAAAATCTACCGGGAGCTGGCCCAGGCCTTCGGCAAGAAGGGGATACAGGCGCTGCTCATCGAGATGGCGCTGCCCGAGATTGAGAACGAAGCCAACCGCCTGCTGGGCAAGATGACCGATAACCGGATGCACGTCAAGATTGAGACCCAGCGGGAGACCAAGAAGGGAGAAGTTCAGGAGACGCTGGATATAAAAATCGCCGATGAGCTGGGAACAAGAAACTACGAGATGTTCAGCGGCGGCGAGGCCTTCCGCATTAACTTTGCCGTCCGCATCGCCCTCTCCAAGCTTTTAGCCCGGAGGGCGGGGGCACCCCTCCCCACCCTGATTATAGATGAAGGCTTCGGCACCCAGGACGTAGCCGGCATCGAAAAGGTCAAAGAGGCGATAAACTCGATTCAGGACGACTTCGAGAAGATACTGGTCATCACCCACATGGAGGAGATGAGGGACTCCTTCCCGACACGGATTGATATTATCAAGACCGCCGAAGGCTCAACGATTGAGGTGAACTAATCTATCGCTGCCGGGGGTTTGCCGGTCAAAGCATACTCCACATCCTTAGGCAGCACCCGGCCTAAATACTGGCCGGTGGCCGAAGACTTAACCCTGGCAATCTCCTCAGGCGTTCCGGTGGCGACGATATAGCCCCCCCGGTCGCCCGCCCCCGGCCCCAGGTCAATGATATGGTCGGCGTTCTTGATGACGTCCAGGTGGTGCTCGATGACCACCACCGTGTTACCAGCGTCAACCAGGCGCTGCAGCACCCGCAGCAGGGCGGCCACGTCATCGAAGGCGAGGCCGGTGGTCGGCTCGTCGAGGATATAGAGCGTCCGGCCCGTGGAGCGCTTGGATAGCTCGGTGGCCAGCTTCACCCGCTGCGCCTCGCCGCCGGAGAGGGTCGGCGCCGGCTGGCCGAGGCGGATATAGCCCAGCCCCACATCCCTCAGCGTCTCCAGCTTGTTCTTGACCCTGGGGAAGTGGTCGAAGAAGGCCAGCGCCTGCTCCACGGTCATGTCCAGCACCTCGGCGATGTTCTTGCCCTTAAACCTGATTTCCAGCGCCTCGCGGTTATAGCGCTTCCCCTGGCAGACCTCGCAGGGGACGGTGACGTCGGGCAGGAACTGCATCTCAATCTGTATGAATCCCTCCCCGCGGCAGGCCTCGCAGCGCCCGCCCTTGACGTTAAAGGAGAACCGCCCCGGCTTATAGCCCCTCATCCTGGCCTCGGGGACGGTGGCGAAGAGTTCGCGGATGGGGGTGAAGGTGCCGGTATAGGTGGCCGGATTGCTGCGGGGAGTGCGCCCGATGGGGGACTGGTCGATGTTGACCACCTTGTCAATGTGCTCGGTGCCGGTGATAGCATCACAGTCGCCCGCCCGCTCCCGCGAACGGTAGAAGAGCTGGGCCAGCCTTTTATGTAAAATATCGTCAATCAGTGTGCTCTTGCCCGAGCCGGAAACGCCGGTGACACCGACAAATTTGCCCAGGGGGATATGGACATCGATATTTTTAAGGTTGTTCTCCCTGGCCCCTTTGATGACCAGCTCCTCGCCGTTACCGGGGCGTCGCCGGGAGGGGAGGGGTATCTTCTTGGTACCGCTCAGGTACTGCCCGGTCTTGGAATCGGGGCAGGCCATGATATCTTCTATGGTGCCGGTGGCCACAATCCAGCCGCCGTGCTCCCCCGCCCCCGGCCCCATATCGATGATGTGGTCGGCCGCCCGCATCATCGCCTCGTCGTGCTCCACCACCAGTATGGTGTTGCCTAGGTCTCTCAGGCGTTTCAGTGTCTCAATCAGGCGGAAGTCGTCGGCGGGGTGAAGTCCGATGGTCGGCTCGTCGCAGATATAGAGCACCCCCATCAGCCCGCTGCCAATCTGGGTGGCTAGCCGGATGCGCTGGGCCTCGCCGCCGGCCAGCGTCGCCGAGGCGCGGTCGAGGGTGAGGTAGTCCAGGCCGACATCCCTCAAAAATCCCAGGCGGGACTGAATCTCCTTGATAATCTGGTGGGCGATGAGCCTCTCCCGCTTGTTGAGCATTGCCCTTTTACCATCGCCGCTGATAGCGGTCACCCACTCCATCGCCTGGCTGACCGACATGGCGCTGACCTCAACAATATTCTTGGTGCCGATGGTCACCGCCAAAGACTCCGGCTTGAGGCGCTTGCCGCCGCAGGCGGGGCAGGGCCGGGCCACCATGTAGCGCTCGATGTTAGCCCTGGAGTTCTCCGACTCCGTCTCCCGGTAGTGCCGCTGCATGGTCGGGATGATGCCCTCGAAGCTGTCATCGTAGCGCCGGAGCCGACCAAAGCGGTTGCGGTAGTACTTCGCCTCACCCCCCTCCCCGTACAGCAGCAGCTTGAGCTGCTCCAGGGTCAAGTCCTTGACAGGCTTGTTCAGCGAGATGCCGTGGGCCCGGGCCATCGGCTCCAGCCGGTAGAAGTACCAGCTATGGAACTGCCAGGGGCGGATGGCCCCCTCCATAATAGAAAGTTCCTTGTTCAGCACCAGCTCGGGGTCTATCTCCAGCTTGACCCCCAGCCCGGTGCACTCCCGGCAGGCGCCGTGAGGGCTGTTAAAGCTGAAAGTCCGGGGGGCGATCTCCCCCAGGCTGATGCCACAGTGGACGCAGGCGAAGTGCTCCGAGAAAAGCAGCTCCTCGCCGCCCTCGACGGCCACCAGCACCACCCCCGCCCCCAGCTTGAGGGCGGTCTCTACCGAGTCGGCGATGCGGCTCTTGTCCTCCGGCTGCCCTGTTATCAACCTATCCACCACCGCCTCGATGGAGTGCTTCTTGTACTTGTCCAGCTGGAACTCCTCGGAGAGGTCGTGGAGCTCGCCGTCAACCCGCACCCTTACGTAGCCCGCCTTGCGCAGGTCGTCAAAGACGGTCTGGTACTCGCCCTTGCGGTCCCTGACCAGCGGCGCCAGAATCATGATGCGGCTGCCCGCGGCTATATTCTGGATGGCGTCAACAATCTGCTGCACCGTCTGGGCGGTTATCTCCCGGCCACACCGGGGGCAGTGGGGGTGGCCGACGCGGGCGAAAAGCAGCCTCAGGTAGTCATAGGTCTCGGTGACGGTGCCCACCGTGGAGCGAGGGTTTTTGCTGGGGCCCTTCTGGTCTATAGATATGGCCGGGCTCAGGCCCTCGATATAGTCAACCTCGGGCTTCTCCATCCGGCCCAGAAACTGGCGGGCATAGGCCGATAGAGATTCAACGTAGCGGCGCTGCCCCTCGGCATAGATAGTATCGAAGGCCAGCGAGCTCTTCCCCGAGCCGGAGACGCCGGTGATGACCACCAGCTTGTCGCGGGGTATCACCACGTCTACGTTCTTGAGGTTGTGTTCCCTCGCCCCTTTAACGACGATGCTGTCTAACGGCATTCTTCTCTCTTCCCTCTTAAATTTTACCATTTGCCCCCAGACGCAACAAGTTTAGAGAATACTTAAACAAAAGAGGCTGGCTTTAAAAACCAGCCTCTGTCAGAGCCTGCGATAGCCCGTCAGGCCAGCAGCTCCATAATGTGCATCACCTCTACCGGGACCTTGTTCCGCAGCAGGCTGTCAATAAGCTGAATCTCACAGCCGGGGCAGCCGGTGACGACGATATCGGCCCCGGTGGACTTGATTGCCGCCACCTTCTTATCGGCAATCTGCTTGGACAGGTCGTAGTAGTAAAAGCTGAAGGTCCCGGCCATGCCGCAGCACCGGTCAGCGTTAGGCATCTCGATGTACTCCACACCGGGTATCGACCTTATAATCTGCCGGGGCTGGCTGGTTACCCCCAGATAACGGCTGAGGTGGCAGGGGTCGTGCCAGGTGACCTTCTTGCCTTTGGCTTCCGCCGAGGGTTGATAGGCCGACGCCGGTAATTTCAGCACGTCAACCAGGAACTGGGAGATATCCAGTATTTTGCCAGCGAACTTCTTGTAGGCCTCCTCCCGCTCCGGGCTATCGGCCAGAAATTTGGGGTAGTCCTTAAGCGTCGAGACACAGGTGGCACAGTCGGTGACCACGTAGTCCACCTCCTCAAAGGCCTTAACGTTGCTATCGGCCATCTTCCGGCCGGTGTCGAAGTCACCCGCCCCCAGGAAAACCGGCGATCCGCAGCAGCCCTGCTCGCGGGGCACGATGACCTCGACCCCGTTCCGGGTCAGGAAGTCGATAATATGCCTTCCCAGCTCAGGCAGAACGAAGTCGGTCATACAGCCGGTGAAATAGCCCACCGTCATCACCGTCTTAACGCCTTCCGGCGGCTTATTCACCACCGGCACCGTTTGCCTCAGGAAGTGGGGGGCAATCTGGGGTATGTTCCGGCCCCGGCCTAGCGCCGAGAGGAACAGGGATAGATGCCGGATGGTGCCCTCGGTCCTGGGCATAAAGATACCCTGGAGCCAGGAGGCGAAGCGGACCACGCCACCGAAAAGCGTCCGGCGGGGCAGCAGCCAGCGGTAGACGATATTATAGGGAAACTTCAAGCCACGAGCTTTGGTCGTGTCCGCCCTGGCGGCGACGATGACGTTGGGAATGTTGGCCTTGGCCGGACAGTTGGCGGTGCAGGCCATGCAGAGGGTGCACTGGTTCAGGCGGTCGGCATACTCCTTAGTATAATCCAGCTCACCGGCCAGCAGCCCTCTTATCATCATGTCCTTGCCCCGTGCCACCGAAGGTTCTACCCGCTCCTCCCGGTAGACCGGGCACCAGAAGGTGCAGAAGCCGCACTTCATGCACTGGCCCAGGTCGTCCTCAAACCTCTTTATCTGCTGGTATTTGTCCAGCTCGGTCCTGGCCATATCAAACCCTTTCCTCTTCCCATATCTTGCCCGGGTTGAGGATATGGTTGGGGTCCAAAATTCCCTTTATCTTTATCATCAGGTCAAGGGCCACCGGGTCCATCGCCCGCTTGAGGAAGCGCTGTTTCTCCAGACCGATGCCGTGCTCGCCGGAGAGGACGCCGCCCACCGAGAGCGCCGACTCGAATATCTCCTCCATCGCCTTTTGGGCGCGGGCGAACTCCTCCTCGTTCCTGATATCGGTGAATATCGATGGGTGCAAATTGCCGTCGCCGGCATGGCCCAGGTAGCAGATAAAGAAGCCGGTCCTCTCCGATATCTCCTCCAGCTTGTGGATGAACTCGGCCATCCGGTCCCGGGGCACGGTCACGTCCTCGGTCATGACGGTATGGGCGGCACCGAAGGTAGCAGCATAGCCGGCGCTCCTCATCTTCCAGTACATCGCCGCCTCGGCAGCGTCCTTGGCCACCCTGACCTCCTTGGCCCCGCTCTTCTTCAGTATTTCAACAATCTGCTTAGTTTCGGCCTCAACCGCCGCCGGCGAGCCATCGGTCTGGATCAGCAGCAGCGCCTTGGCCTCCACCGGCAGACCCATCGGGGTCATCTCCTCGATTCGCCTCAGGACGAAGTTATCAACGAACTCGACCTTGGCCGGCACCACCCCGCTGGCCATGATATCGGATACCGCCTGCCCACCGACGGCCACATCGTCAAAGACAGCCATCACCGTCTGGTTGGCCGGCGGCATCGGCAGCAGCCGGAGGGTTATCTTGGTGATTACCCCCAGCGTTCCCTCGGAGCCGGTGAACAGCATCATCAGCTCATAGCCGGTGCGGTTCTTGACCGTCACCCCACCCAGCTTCATGATGTAGCCGTTGGCCAGGACCACTTCCAGCCCCAACACGTACTGCTTGGTTACCCCATACTTGACGCAGTAGGGGCCGCTGGCATTCTCGGCCACGTTGCCACCCAGGGTGCAGCCTAGGAAGCTCTGGGGGTCGGGGGGATAGAACAACCCCTGCTTGGCCAGGGCCAGATTGAAGTCCTGGAGCACCACGCCGGGCTCGACGGTGGCGGTCAGATTGGCCTTGTTTATGTCCAGTATTTTATCCATCCTGGTGGTGCAGAGGACGATACCCCCCTTTATCGGGATGGAGCCGCCACTGAGGTTGGTGCCGGCCCCCCTGGGGGTGACCGGGACCCTGTGCTCGTTAACCAGCTTCAGGATGTGGGAGACCTGCTCGGCAGTGGTCGGCAGCACCACCACGTCGGGCGGGTGAGCCCAGGTAGTGGTGCCGTCGTAGGAGTAGGCATTGAGGTCCTCCTTTGAGGTCATGACGGCGTTCTCGCCTACCGTCTTGCGTAGTTCGGTTATAATCTTCTTATCAATCATATCAGTCCCCCTGATCGACCTTTTCCCCGGCCAGCCGGGCTGCCCCCAGGGCGGCCACAATCTGCGGCTCGTCGGGAATCAGCAGTTTACCCTCCAGCCCGGCCTCTATGCTCCTGACCAGCCCGATATCCTTGGCCCCACCCCCCACCACAGCACACTCAGGCTCAAGGCCGAGCCTGGCCACCATGGCCTGAATCTTAGCCGCCAGAGCCCGGTGCAGACCGGCCAGAATATCCTCCTTGGCCGCCCCCTCGGCGATGCGGGATACCGCCTCCGACTCTGCGAAGACGGCGCAGCCGGTGTTGAAGTCAACCCTTTTCTTGGACTTTAGCGATAGCTCGCCGATGTCATCAAGGTTAACCTGAAGCACCCTGGCAATCACCTGCAGAAATCGCCCGCTACCGGCGGCGCACTTCTCGCTGAGCAGGAAGGAGGTGGCCCTCCCCCGCCCGTCTAATTTAAGCACTCGGGTGAACTGCCCGCCGATATCAATGACGGTGCGGGCACCAGGAAAGAGATAGTGCACCCCCCTAGCCAGGCAGGATATATCCGAGGCTGTCTGGCTGGCCGAAGAGACGCTGGATGCGCCGTAGCCGGTGGCTACGGTACCGGCTATATCCTTTTGAGATAGCCTGGCCTTGTCAAGAGCCTCATCCATAACCTGCCCGGCGGTGAGCCTGTAGTTCCCGCCGGAGGGCTTTACCCGGTGGGCGACTATTTTATTCTCCGCCATTATCACCGCCTTGGCGAAGGCGGAGCCGATATCAATCCCGGCAACATATATCATGATTTTCTTCCTATATTATGTAAACAAGGTAGCCTCAGTGAGGCGACGGGGGCTTTTCTTTAGTTTCTCTCCCTTCTTCTCCGCCTCCTTGACTATATCCCCACCCAGCAGCGCCGCCCCGATAGCCCCGGTGAGCAGCGGCTCCGGTGGCAGCAGCACCGGGAAGCCCAGTTTAGCTTCCATAGACTTAACTAGGCCAATATTCTTAGCCCCGCCGCCGGTCAGGGCCACCTCCCTCTCTATCTTCAGGCGCCGGACCATGCCGTATATCCGGGTAGCAATCGCCTCGTGCAGGCCGGCGATGATATCGGCCAGCGCCGCCCCCTCGGAGAGCTTGGCCACTACCTCCTGGGCGGCGAAGACGGTGCAGGTGCTGCCTATCTCCACCTTATTCTTAGCCTCCAGCGCTAATTTACCCATCTCCTCCAGGCTGACGCCGAGGCTCTCGGCGGTCACCTCCAGAAAGCGGCCGGTGCCGGCGGCGCACCTGTCGTTCATAACGAAGTCCACCGCCCGCCCGTCTTTGAGCTTGATTCCCTTGCTGTCCTGGCCGCCGATGTCAATCACCGTCCTCACCCCGGGCAGCAGGTGGGCCACCCCCCGGGCGTGGCAGGATATCTCGGTTATCTGCCTGTCGGCGAAGGGGACGTTGATCCGCCCGTAGCCGGTGGCCACCAGGTAGGTTATCTCCTCGAAGGCAAGTCCGGCCTTGCCTAGCGCCTCCTCCATCACCCGGTTGGCCAGCTTGCGGTGCTCGGGGCCGGTGGGGCCGATAACCGAGGCCAGGGTCGCCTGGTCCATGATGACCACCTTGGTCATGGTGGAACCGATGTCAACCCCGGCGAAATACTGGCTTTTCACCGGCTCTTGACCGCCTCCAGGGTATCGATGAAGGCATCTATCCTGGCCCTGGTGTCGGCCTCGTTATAGGAGCTGATGTCAACGATATCGCTCTCCAGAACCAGCGATGGTATATCACTATAGACCCGTTTGAGCTGGTTAAGCTGCCATATCAGGCCGGGGTGCCAGCTGCGGCAGGAGAAGGCCTCGTGCATCACCACCCCGTCTATCTTGTATTCCTCGATATACTCAATAAGGCGCTCAACCTCAGGGGTAGAGCCCGGGCGTTTCCTGGCCCTGTCATGACGACAGGTCCAGTACCTCACCCAGCGCCAGGCCAGGTGCTCCAGTGGGTCGCTGACCTTAGGTAAGTCCAGCTTATAGACCGGCTCCAGCAGCCGGTAGGTAGTCTCGGCGGGAAAGACCGCCCCCCTGCTGTTGAAGTAGTTAAAATCAGTCAGGGCAAACCACGAGGGCAGCCCCCCACCCCAGAGCAGCCGGTATTTCTCGTCGGGAATTACGCCCTCTTTGTTGGCTATCTTGCACTTAAGCTCATCATATAGGTCCTTGAAGAAGTCCAGGGCCTCCTGGGTTCCCATCATGAAGGTCATCGGCACCATGGTATTCATGGCGTCGCCGGTGCCCATCGGGCAGGGCACCGCCTTGCGCAGGTCGTAGGCCTCGGAAATCGTGTTCCAGGTGCGGTCGCTGATGTCAACCACTTGGCTCAAGCGCTCCCAGTCCATCTTTCTATTAGTATTCTTCTCCAGAAACTCGACCAGCCCCCGCAGCTCCCCGACGATATATTTCACGTAGTAGTCCTGCACCTCGCGGTAGTCGTAGTCCTCCTCATAGGGGGGATAGGGCAGCCCGCCGACATAGACCGGCACGTCGGTCATATAGTGCTGGGCCGCCTGGTACCACTTGTACCTGGGGTCGCAGATGACCTGGCCGCTGCCCAGCATCACCGTGGGCCGGGCCTGCCCACCCCAGGGGGCATCCAGGGGCATCTCCCCCAGCTCCTCGCGCCAGTTGTCAAAGCCCAGGCCGCAGAGGGCGTAGGTGCAGAGGGAGCGGGAGAAGTTCTCCCCCTCCGCCCTCTCCAGGAACCGCTGGGCATCGCGCTTGGCACCGCAGATTCCGGCGTAGTTCTCCGTCCAGGCGGGGACGATATCCATCGCCCGGATGATTTCGTCATAGCCGCTGTAGATAAAGGAGTAGGCTATCGGCTCGCCATCCTGGCTCGCCTGAAGCACGGCGGCGTTCATCGCCTTGGCCATCGGCCCTATCTTGGCCGCCGCCTCGGTGGCCGTCCTCCTCTTTTTTCTCTCCTCCGGTTTCTTCTCCTCGGTCATAACCGTTCTCCTTATAAACTACTATTTAGCAATCAATTCCAGGAAGGCCTGAATTCTGGTCCTGAGCCTGCCGATGGTGGACATGGAATACTCGTCCTCAAGGTAGAGCACCGGCGTTCCCTTAGATTCGATGTAGCCCTTCATCGGCGGCACGTCGAAGCCGTAAGGGTCGCAGTACTTGTAAATATAGAGCACCACCCCATCCACCTTAAATTCTTTAATAAAACGCCCGATATGCCCGAACCTCTCCTCGAGATAGTCGTCATAGCTCCCTTTTCTCTCACGGAAGGTCCGGCCGCAGTTTATCTTCCTTAAATACCGCTCGGCGATGCCGTCAATCGGATTCTTGGTGACCTCAACATCGGCCCAGAACTCCCTCGCCCCGGGGCAGAGGTCGTCGGCCACCACCCAGGCCCCGCTGTCCTCGATGAGGTCGATGAAGGCAATATCGTCAACCTCGGCACCAACCACCATCAGCCGGGCTGCCTTGGCCGGTAGCGGCGGCCGCTGCTTGACCTCTTCGATAACGCTGTCAACGAGCCGGGTGGCCTCCTCAACCGGCAGGCTAATTGCCCCTACCAACACCCTGGTTATCTCCGCACCCGATATCAGGGGCGGCGAGGCCTTCCTCAGCTCATACAGCTCCCGCACTTTAGCCCGGTTCTGGTTGTAGAGCTTTATTGCCTCTCTCAAGTCCTGGTCGGAAATCTCTCTTCCGGCAAACTTGGCCAGGCTCTTCCTTAACGTGCCCAGCAGCGCCTTGTAAAATTCGAGTGACGGCCCGTCGGTGCTGTGGGGCATATTGATGAAATGGGAGTAGGGGAGGTTCAGTGAATACTTCCAGACATCGTAGGTCCGGGAGATGCTGTCACAGGCGTGGGGGATGACGATGCCGTCAAGGAACTCATAGTTTCCCTTAAGCGCCATATCAAAGCAGCTCCGCACCAGGGGGCAGACGATGGTCTCCATCTCAGTATCGGCCTTAGTGATGGGCTCGTTAACATCTCCTTTTATCCGGAAAGGCACTAGGCCGGCGGCGGTGATGATCTCCACCGGGGTAAAGGCGCACAGGTAGCCTATTATCTTTTTCCCCTGCTTCTTAAGCTCTCTGGCCCTGGCGCCGTAGTCCTGGTAGTATTTATCGGCTGCCATCAGCCCGCCAATAGCCTCACTTGGCATAACGTTACTCCTCTTCGCTGTATTATAACACCTTGCCTGAGTTCAGGGGACACCAAACAGGCCTTCTTTACCATCCGCCGCCTGAGAAAGCCTGAGGGTAAGCCCGGTCATGGCATGTATCAGCTTAAAGGGCTGTAGGTTGGTGAAGGTATATACCCACTTCGCCTTATCCAGGGCAATCGCCTCAGGACTCTCACCGCCAGCCAGCCGGTCCATCAGCTCGCGGTGATAAGCCTCGGTAGCTTTTATAACCCTCCGCAAATAGTGCCCGGGTTCCCCTCCGACAACACCGCCGTGGCTGCGGGCGCCTATCCTAGCCGGCAGCACCGCCAGCTTGCGAATGCTGTTGCAGTACTCCTCCAGGGACTGGAAATAGTTAGGCCAGAAGACCTCTTTGTCGGGCTCGTATATCCCGGTGGCGTCCCCGATAACCAGTATGCCATCCCTTTCGTTGTGAAAGGAGATATGGCAGGGCGAATGCCCCGGCGTTTCATAAACGGTCCATACCATACCCGAACCGAGGTCTATCTTATCCCCCTCGCCGACAATCCTATCAATTTTGAAGACCGGGTTTTCCAGCTCGACGGGCCACCAGTCGATATCGCCCTTGACCAGCAGAATCTCGGCGATGGTGCGATCCATGCGGACAAAGTCCTTGATGACTTCTTCCTTCTGCAGCAGCTTAGCCGCCAGGTCGCTGGCGATAACCTTCAGATGAGGCCACAGCTTCTTTAGGTGCGGTACGGCGCCGAAATGGTCGGGGTGGGTATGGGTAAGGGCAACGTATTCTATCCGCTCCGGCTCGTTGCCCAGCTCCCGGAGCTGGGCAACGATAATGGGAAAGGTAGCCCCGGTGCCCCCCTCGATAATCATCCCTTTATCCCCCATCGTCAGATAGGCCGGATAGGAGGGGGTACCCAGCTGGTAAAAGTTGGGGGCAATGGTAAAGATTTCATACCTTCTTTTAACCATTCTTTCGGTCACTTGATTTTTAGTCCTCCTTTGGTTATATTCCTAAAAACGGAGAACCCTCCCGCTTGGGAGGGTTCCTTTTAGCTTTCCTGTTTATTTTTAGCTCTTAACTACCCTGCTTCAGGCCGCAAACCTCCCAAGCACACCTTTCGGTGTAAAATAATAGGCGTAATAATAGTCCTGGAAGGCGATATTTAACATCTTATTCTCATCCATATTTAAGCAAACCTAATCTTAACATATAAAAGCGCTATTGTCAAACTCATCCTTTTAGCAGCCTTTAAGGTATCGCCTCTTCATTCTTTAAAGCAGCGATATCCTCCCAGCTATAGCCCAGCTCCAGCAGAATCTCCTCGGTGTGCTGGCCGAGCTCGGGGGCCTCCCTCTGCACCGAGGCTGGTGTCTCGTGGAATGTCCAGGGGAAGCCCAGCATCTTTATCCTGCCCCAGACCGGATGGTCAACCGGGATGATATAGTCATTGGCCAGCGCCTGTCCGTCCTCAAAGACCTCGCTGGCTGACTGGACCGGGGTATAGATTACATCCTCCCTCTTAAAAATCTCCATCCATTCATCCCTGGTCCTGGTGGCGAACCTCTCGTCCAGGATAGCCACCAGCTCCCTGGCATTATCGTGCCTGGCTTCTATCGTGCTAAATTTGGGGTCATGCTCCAGCTCCTCCAGCCCCATCGCCCGGCAGACATTGGGCCAGTACCGGTCGGGCTGGAGGTGAGCCAAGACAATCCATTTGTCGTCCTTACACCCATAGTGGTTATAAATCGGGTTGCCCGCTTCCGACCTGAGTAGTCTGGGGAACTCCTGTCCCAGAACCCCAGGCGCCGAGAAGCTGACCCCGTGCAGGGAAATCAGGCTGCCCATCAAAGAGGTATCGACCAGCTGCCCCCGGCCTGTCTTCTCCCGTGCATAGAGGGCGGCGGTCACCGCCCAGGCGCAGATAAGCCCACCCTGCTCATCACCCATACCCGGTATCAGGATTCCCGGCGGATCACCCCTCTCCCCACACATCATCATCGTCCCCGACCGGGCAATGCCGGTATAGTCGAAGGAAAGCTCGCTGGCATCCGGGCCTTTACGGCCCCATCCGGAGGCATGGGCATAGATCAACCGTGGATTTCTCTTGAGCAACACCTCGGGGCTGATGCCCATCCTCTGCGGTGCCTCGATGCTCATGTTGGTCAGAAAGACATCAGCCCGGTCAATCAGCTTTAAGAATACCTTCATCCCCTTTCTCGTCTTAAGGTCAAGGACGATGCTCCTCTTGTTGCGGTTATTGCTCTCAAAGTAATAGTTTCGCCCCTTTAGGCCGGCATCGACGCCGACCATCCTCATCATCCCTCTACCTGGGTCTCCGGTCTTAGCCTCAACCTTAATCACCTTGGCACCCAGGTCACCCAACCTCATACCGGCCACCGGCCCCTGCTGAAACATGGTTATCTCCACCACCCTGACCCCGTCTAAAGGCCCAGCCATGCTACCCCTCCTTATGGTTAGTTCCCTTAATAAACAAAAATCCCTCCGCCTGGGAGGGTCTCTTCTGGATTTCTTTATATCTTAAATAGCCTTAAATTTTCAAACAAGCTGCCCCCCAAGCGCACCGGGTGCGCCCTGTAAAGGCGAAATCGGCAAATAAACTCCAGGAGACAGCCTGACTTAACATATCGCGTTTAATCTATCACATAGAGGTAAAGTTTGTCAACACTCAGGACCATTGAGATTATCTAGCAACCTCACCCCCTTAATCCCCCTTGGAAAGGAAAGGGGGAGAAAAATAGAGAGGGGGCTAATGCCCCCTCTTAAAATCACTTCCCCCTTCCCCTCTAGGGGAAGGGGGATAAAGGGGGATGGGGTGAATAAAAGAATTGAGTTCGTTGACACCCAGCAGGCTTGAGCGGTAATATAGCTTTAATGCTAGCCAAAGTAACCACCTGCGCCGTGGTCGGGCTGGAGGGGGCTATTGTTGAGGTCGAGGTGGATATCTCCCCCGGCCTGCCCTCATTTACCATCGTGGGGCTGCCCGATGCCGCCGTCCAGGAAGCCAGGGAGCGGGTTCGGGCAGCCATCCGTAACTCGGGCTGCAACTTCCCCATGAAGCGCATCGTGGTCAACCTGGCCCCGGCCAGCCTTAAAAAGGCCGGGCCGGCCTACGACCTGCCCATCGCCGTCGGCATCCTGCTCAGCTCGGAGCAGCTCTCCGCCGATCTCTCCCAGACTGTTCTCCTCGGTGAGCTAGCCCTGGACGGCGCCCTGCGCCACACCAACGGCATCCTGCCCATGGTGGCCCTGGCCCACCAGGAAAACCTGGCCACCGCTATCGTGCCCGAGGTTGACGCCCAGGAGGCGTCGCTGATAGACGGCACCAGAATCCTCCCCTTTACCTCCCTGCCCCAACTGGTCAGCTATTTTCGCGGGGAGATACCGGCCCCCAAATTCCAGGCCAGGCCAGCCGAGAAATATTCCCCCTCCGCCCTACCCCCCACCGACCTGGCCTATATCAAGGGACAGGAGCACGTCAAGCGGGCCCTGGAAGTAGCGGCGGCGGGCGGCCACAATATCATCATGATGGGGCCGCCGGGCAGCGGCAAGACACTGCTGGCGCGCTCACTGCCCTCGTTGCTGCCGCCGATGACCAGCGCCGAGGCACTGGAGGTCACCAAGATATACAGCGTCAGCGGCTTACTTCCGGCCAACACCCCACTGGTGAGGGAGCGCCCCTTCCGCTCCCCCCACTACACCATCTCCCACGCCGGGCTGGTGGGGGGCGGGCACTGGCCCAAACCGGGCGAGATAAGCCTGAGCCACCGGGGGGTGCTCTTCCTCGATGAGCTCCCCGAGTTCGGCCACTCGGTGCTGGAGGTGCTGCGCCAGCCCCTGGAGGACCGGGTAATCACCATCAGCCGGGCCAACGGTAGCGTCACCTTCCCGGCCAACTTCATGCTGGTGGGAGCGATGAACCCCTGCCCCTGCGGCTACTACGGCGACCCCTTCAAGGCGTGTACCTGCACACCGGGGCTGGTTGTCCGCTACCAGAAGCGCATCAGCGGCCCGTTCATCGACCGGGTGGATATCTTCGTCGAGGTGCCCCACATTGACTACGAGAAGCTGGCCGACGACAGGCTGGGGGAAAGGTCGGAAAAGGTGCAGAAGAGGGTGGAAGCCGCCCGCTCGATACAGCGCCAGCGCTTTAACGGGACGGCTATCGCCTGCAACGCCGAGATGACCCCCACCGAGGTCAGGGAGTTCTGCTCAACCGAGGAGTCGGCCCAGGGCCTGCTCAGGACGGCCATGAAACAGCTTTACCTCTCCGCCCGGGCCTTCCACCGCATCCTCAAAATAGGCCGCACCCTGGCCGACCTGGAGGGCGCCGACATCATCAAGGCCCACCATATCGCCGAAGCCATCCAGTACCGGCCAAGAAGCCTGGTATCCTAACCGGAGGTGTCAAACTTGTCTTTGATAGAGGCTCTGGGTCTTCTCGCCGGCCTGTTAGTAACCTGCAGCATGATTCCACAGATAATCCGTGTCTTCAAGCTCAGAAGCGCCCGGGAGATAAGCCTGCTCTTTACCGGCGCGCTCCTGCTGGGACTCATCGCCTGGTTAATTTACGGGCTCTACTTGGGACTCCTGCCAGTCATCGTCTGGAACGCCATCGGAGCCGCCCTGGCCGCCACTCTGCTTTACGCCAAACTGAGGTACGGAAGATAACCTTATCGCCTTAGCTCTTTCCGCTTCCACCCCGTTTCCCTGACGAAAACGAAAGAAATCAAGCCCAGCAGCCCGAAGCCCGCCCAGAGGAAGAAGGGATAGGGCGAAGCGGGATTAGCCGGGCTGGCCAGGCTGTTACCCAGTGGAGGGGCAAAAAGCTGGCCGACATAATTAATAGTCTGCGTAAGCCCCACAGCGGCTCCAGCATAGACGCTGCCGATGCCCTCCGTCTCGGTGCTCATGGTGAGGCAGACGGCCATAAGCCCGTCACGGGATACGCCCATCAATATCATCAGCACCCATACCATGGTGTTACCAGCTACCGGCAGCAAGGCCACACACAGAATGGTGACCACAAGTATCGGGAAAATCAGCGCCTTTTTCAAACCGATTCTATCGGATAACATGGTCAGCGGAATAGCGCCCAGGGTACTGACCGCAGTAAAAGCAGCCAGCGTGCCGTCAGCGCTGGCCACCGTCCAGCCTATATTACGGAGATAGGTAGGCATGTAGCCGATAACTGCCTGAATACAACCGGAATAGCCCAGCAGGGTCAGACCGATAAACCAGAGAGACTTGACCGGAAATACATGCGCTATCGACTGGCGCAGCGGCACTCCACTTACCGGAGCCGCCGACCCGGTAAACTCCTTGGCCGTGAAAAGCCAGAGAAAACCAAACACGACGGCAATACCACCGTAGAGGAACAGCACATTCTGCCAGCCGCCCAGAAACGGCGATAGTATGGTGGCACTAACCAAGGACCCCAAAGTAAAACCAAATCCCATACCGGTTGAGAGCACGCCGTTGGCAATTACCAGCCGCCTTCCTGAAAACCAGGCGGCGTTGTTCTTGAAGGCACTAGGTGGTATAACCCAAATCGCCAGACCCATCAGGAAAGTGAACAATAACAGGCTGGCAAAGCCGCCGGCGGTACCCCTCAGGGCACCGGCTATCCCCGCCACAATACAGGCAACACCAATAACCCGTCTGGCCCCGTAGCGGTCTGAGAGCAGCCCGCCGATAATGACGATAAGAAAACCAGAAAAGGCGGGTGTACCCCAGACAAGGCCTATCTGCACCAGGCTCAGGCCAAGCTCCTCCGATATCTCCTTGAAAAGCACCGACATGCAGATCTGCTGCATGGCGACGGTAAAGGTTAAGGTCAGCGCTGCCAGGATAAGCGCATACCAGCGGGAATTGGCTCCGTTAGTCTGGCTCTTAGAGATGCTCACTATCTGAAGTGCTCTTAAACAAAAATCAAGCTAGAGGATAGCCCCTCACTATGGGGCTAGAGAAAGGGCGGCCAGTCCACGGGGAAAGGGAGTTCAAAGGGCCTCGCAATGTGAGGACGCCGGGCACAAGCTACACCGCCAGGGCAGACTCTCAGGTTTTTTAGCCCCAGAGCCAGAGAGCACCGCCCACCGCCGCCAGGACCAGGCCGACCGACAGAGATATCCAGCCGCCTATCTTCCCCGCCCCCACCCTGGGGCGCTGCGGCCAGTGTTCTAGAAACTCCCTGGCGTCGGGGCGGCCGGCCAGAGAACGGTAATACCCCCTCTCCTCACCCTTGCCCCAGAGAATCAGGAATATACCCAGGACGATGAAGATACCACCCACGACCATCAGTATGAATTTATCGCTTAGAGGCATGTCTAGAACCCCTTAGCTTTATTTAATCTCTACGCTAGCCCCGGCCGCTTCCAGCTTCTGTTTTATGTTATTGGCCTCTTCCTGGTTAATCCCTTCTTTTACCGTCTGAGGGGCGCTCTCCACGAAGTCCTTGGCCTCCTTGAGGCCGAGGGTGGTCACCTCCCTCACCGCTCTGATGACGCTGATCTTGTTAGCCCCGACTTCCTTGAGAATAACGCTGAACTCCGTCTTCTCCTCAGCGGCTGGGGCCGCCTCGGCGGCGGCTGCCGCCGGTGCCGCTACCGCTACCGGAGCGCTGACGCCGAACTCTTCCTGCAGCGCCTTGACCAGCTCCGATAGCTCAAGCACCGTCATCTTCTTGATGCTGGCCATTATCTGCTCAACAGCAGCCGAGCTCTTCGCCCCGGCCTTGGCTTTGGCCTCCTTGGCCTCAGGCTTAGCTTCAGGTTCAGCCTTGGCGGCGGGTTCCTTTGCTTCAGCTTTAGCTTCAGGTTCTTTTACCTCAGGCTTGGTTTCGGGTTTCTCTACCTCAGGCTTAGCTTCCTCTACCTTAGCCTCAGCCTTGGGTTCCTCTACCTCAGCCTTGGCTTCGGCCTTGGCCGTTTTTTTGCCTTTGGCTTCTTCTTGTGGCATCTTATCTTCCCTCCAGTTGTTGAATTCTCGCCTGTAGTCCAGCTATAAGCCCCGTCATCGGGTCAGCCAGCTGGCTGACCAGGGCCGAGATGGGGCCCTGCACCCCACCCACAACCCTGGCTAGTAACACCTCTTTCGATGGCAGAGTAGAAAGGGTGGTTACCTCCTCTTTGGTAAGCAGCCGGTCGGCTAAAAAGCCCCCCTTGATGGTCATGCCGGCCTTCGTTTCTTCGATATAGCCGGCCAAGGCCTTGGCCGGCCCGTTGATATCGCCGTAGCCGAAGGCAATCGCCACCGGCCCCTCGAAGAAACCGGAAAGCTCCTCCCTCCCCGACCTCTGGGCGGCGAAGCTGGCCAGCGTGTTCTTGACCACCTTAAAGTCAATCCCTGCCTCCCCGAGCCGGCGGCGCAGCTCGGTCATCTGGTTAGCCGATTGGCCCCGGTAGTCAGCCAGAATGGCCACGCTGCACCTAGTAAACAGCTCTTGCAGGTTTTCGATAATCTCCGTTTTCTTTTCCCTGGACATCTCCCTTAACCCCCGATTAACACTACTTGATATCCGCCTAAAAAAGCAAGTCCCTGCGCCTGCCGCACAAGGACTTAACCTTCAAGCCTTCTATCTCCTCGGCAGGCAGTCTATTAAGCCCTGACGGCACCCGCTGTCACCGGAATATTTTATATATTTTGTATTATTATAGCAGATTATGGTCTACCGAACAAAGCCACGGTGCAGTTAAAGAAGCCGCAGATACCTCCCACATTATGGGTTAGACCCATATCCGCTTTCTTCAGCTGCCTGGGGCCGGCCTTACCCTGCAGCTGCTTGTAGACTTCATAAATCATCCTCAGCCCGCTGGCCGAAAGGGGATGGCCAAAGCATTTCAGCCCCCCGTCAGTATTAACCGGCAGCTCTCCCTCCAGGGTAAAGGTGCCAGCCTCAACATCCTCCGGGGCCTTACCCCTGGGGCTGAACTGCAGGTCCTCCATGGTCATCAGCTCGGTAATGGAAAAACAGTCATGGACTATGGCCACGTCTATCTCATGGCGGGGTTTGGTTATACCCGCCTCTCTGTAGGCGTGCTCGGCAGCGGTTGCCGTCTCCGGGATGGAGATAAAATTGTACTCCGGCTGCATTACCGCCTGGCCGGCACCGTTGGTCAGGGCTAAAGCCTTTACCAGGACGTAGTCTTTTCTCATCTTTTTGGCAATCTCAGGGGTGGTGATAATGGCCGCCGCCGAACCATCGCTCACCCCGCAGGCATCATACAGTCCCAGCGGGTAGGAAATCATGGGGGCGTTCATGGCCTGCTCTATGGTTATCTCCCGCCGGAACTGGGCCTTGGGGGACATGGTGCCGTTGTGATGGTTCTTGACGTCAATCATGGAGAGTATCCGCTTGAAGTCCTCGTACTTCCAGCCGTAGTGGTGCATATACCTGGTGGCCAGCAGGGCGAACTGACTGGCCGGGGGCAGTTCCCACTCCACCATGCTGCGGTCAAAGGGGTCGAGAATGTCCATGCAGAAGCCGCCGTAGTGGTCCTTGCACTTCTCCACCCCCACTGCCAGGGCGATCTCACAGACGCCGCTGGCCACGGCATAGCAGGCATTACGGAAGGTATCGGTGCCGCCGGCGCAGAAGTTCTCCACCCGGCTGACCGGTATATAGTCCAGCTTTATGGCATTGGCCAGCTGGGTGCCGGTAAAGCCGGTCTCGCGGCTGCCGTACCAGGCAGCTTGAATGTCCTTGGGCTCGATGCCAGCGTCCTCGAAGGCCTCGTAGCAGGCCTCAACCAGCAGATCTTTATGACTTTTATCCCAGAGCTCGCCGAACTGGGTACAACCCATACCCACTATGGCCACTCTATCTTTAATGCCTACCATAGGGTTACCTCCCCCTTTATTCTGTCGCTTATGTCCTTAAGGGCATCGCCTTCCAGTAATAGTTGTGGATGCCGTCCCTGACCATCAGCTTCCTGAAGCTCATCTCCACCGGCAGGCCGCACTTGACCTGCTCCGCCTCGCGGTCGGTCATATACAGTAGCGCCCTGCCCCCACCCTCGAAGTCAACGGTGACGTTGACCACCGGCCGCTCCAGCACCGGATAGGTGATATAGTCCATGGAGAAGGTGAATATCTTGGCCTTCTTGTCCGACAGGCGGTAGGGCTCGAACTGGTCTTTGCTGTGGCACTTGATGCAGACCCGCTGCGGCGGGAACTGGATGGTGCCGCAGACCTTGCACTTGACCCCGCGCAGACGCAGGTTGGCGTCTCGCTCCCGCCACAGGGCCGGGGCGGAGATAAAGGCCACCGTCTCCTTGCGCGGCTCTATCGGCAGGATTCCCCGCCAGATGAGGTACTGGCGGTAATCATCCATTACCTTCTTCGAGGCCAGATGCCCCTTCATTCCGCGCCGGGGCTTGATTTTGGCTATCTGTTCGGTCACCTGGAGGACAAAGGCATCGCTGCCGTTACCGTAGCTGGCCAGCAGTATCCTGTCGCCCGCCTTGGCCTCCTCCAGCGCCGCCGCCAGCAGCATCAGGGGGAGGGCGCTGCCGGTGTTGCCCAGAAAATTAAATAAGGGGTCCTGGAGCTGGGTCTTGGGGTCAAAGCCCAGTCTTTTAGCCACGTCGGCGCTGCGGCGGGCGTCCGGGGTATAGAGAACAACCTTGGCGAAATCGGCCGGCTTCAGGCCGGTCTTCTTTAATAGCCCTGATACCGCTTCGCTCACCGCCGTGGCGTAGCCGTGGGTGGTGGTAAAGCGGTCCTCCCAGGAACGGATAAAGGTGTCGCCGGCAGATCGCCAGACGTCGGTTATCTCGTTATAGACCGAGTAACTATCTTCAATGTTGGCGATAACATTAGTGTCGCCGATAAGGAGGGCACCGGCACCGTCACCGAAGTTCTGCTCATAGACCGAGCCGGGAAGCCCCAGACGGCAGTCAGCCGCCGTCACCAGCACCCTCTTGGCCGAGCCTGCCTTGACCGCATCAATAGCTGACCTGAATGCCGATGTCCCCGCCCGCAGGGAATGGGCGAAATCGGCGGTAAGGATTTCCTCTCTGAGGTCGGCGGCCATGGCCACGATAGTCGCCCCCGACTTCTCCCTGTAGGGGGAGGTGGTGGTGGCCAAATAGAGCCCGTCAATCTTCTCCCGGTCAAGGCCGGTCAGGCAGTCGATAGCCGCCGCCGCCGCCATTGTGATGCTGTCCTCATCGAAGTTACATATCGCCTTCTCGCCGCGGGCGCCCCTGGCTACCGCCTCCCGGCTCAGCCGGTAGAGGGGCACATAAGCGCCGTATGAGGTAATACCAACCATGATTGTCCTCCTTGTTAGGCTCTGCTAAATTGGTAGGCAATCCTGTTATCGGCCAGCCTTACCGGACTGACCTTAAGACTCATACCGACCTTAATATCCTTCTCGGCGATATCCCGGCTAAGACGGGCCAGAATCTGGATGCCCTCGTAAAACCGCACCAGAGCCAGGATATAGGGGGCGTCGTTCTCGAAACCGGTGGGGCCGTAGTTGACCACGGTATAGCTCAGGAGCTTACCCGTGCTCTTAACCTCGAACCACTCAACATCACTGGAGAGGCACTTGGGGCAGTCCGCCTTGGGGGGAAAGTAGCTGCCCCCGCACTGGCGGCAGCGGGTGGCCATCACTTTGCCCGCCTCCAGCTGGGTGATGAAATCGGTTACCTTGGCCTCTGAAGTAAAGCTGACCGTGCCGAAATTCTCAAAGCCCATTAACTACCTCCTCAAAATGGTGACGTTGCCGTACTGCCCGACGCCGCCGATATTGTGCACCAGACCTATCTCGGCGTTCTTCACCTGGGCCTCGGTGGCCGCCCCACGCAGCTGGCGGACGATAGTCCGAATCTGCGAGCCGCCAGTAGCACCGATTGGGTGCCCCTTGGAGAGCAGGCCGCCATCAACGTTTACCGGTATCTTGCCGTCGGCGTAGGTCTCTTTGTCCTCAATCAGCCCCGCCCCCTCACCGGGCTTGGCGAAGCCAAGGTCTTCGTAGGCCAGAATCTCGGAGATGGTAAAGCAGTCGTGGACCTCGGCCACGTCAATGTCCCGGGGCTTGACCCCGGCCATCTTATAGGCCTGCCTGGCCGCCTCCTGAGCACAGCGCAGCCCGGTGAGCGACTGCCTTCCGGCCATGCTCATGGTATCGGTGGCCGCCCCCAGGCCGATAACCCAGATGGGCTTCTTGGTGATGCTCTTAGCCACGTCGCCCCGGGCCAGGATGACGCAGGAGGAGCCGTCGGCGTTGGCGCAACAGTCAAACTTCTTTAAGGGGCTGGTTATCATCTCCGAATTTAAAATATCCTCCAGGCTCAGCTCCTTGCGGTAGTTGGCCTTGGGGTTGGTCGCCCCGTAGTGGGAGTTCTTGACCCGGATTTTAGCCATCTGTTCCTCAGTGGTGCCGTACTTTTCCATATGGGCCCGGGCGTACATGGCGTAGCCGGCGGGCATGGTGATTCCGAAGGGCGACTCCCAGATTATGTCTCCCCCCCGCCCCATCCTCTCGGCGGCGTCACGGGAGGAGAGCTCGGACATCTTCTGGAAGCCGACTACCGCTACCACCTGGTGCAGCCCGGCCTTTATCAGCGACCAGGCCACCCTTAAGCCCGTGCTGCTCGAGGAGCAGACCGTCTCAATATAGAAGGTGGGCTTGGGGGTCAGCTCCAGGTACTCCGAAATCAGGCCCGAAGGCGAGCGCTGTTTATCATATTCCGGCGCCGAGCAGATAACCGAGGCGTCGATATTGTCACCGGTGATATCCAGCCCTGCCATCGCCTCCTTGTAGGCCTCGAAAGCTAGCTCCCGGATAGACTCACCGCAGCTACGGCTGAAGGCGCTCTGTCCGGCACCAATAATAGCAACATCTTCCATATCAACGTCCCCTTTGCAGTCTAGATTTTACTAACTGGAGGTTAGCGACAGGGTTGGTCTCAGGTCGAGCTTAAAGCCCGGCCCCATGGTGGTGGTTAAAGTGGCCGTCTTGATATACTGCCCCTTGGCCCCGGCGGGCTTGGCCCGGGTCACCGCCTCGATAACGGCGGTGAGGTTGGCCAGCAGCTTATCCGTCTCAAAACTGGCCTTGCCCAGCGGGAGATGAATGATAGCCGTCCGGTCCAGCTTGAACTCCACCCGCCCCTGGCGGGCCTCGTTGATGGCCCGGGGCAGGTCTTCGCCGGCCACCACCGTCCCCGACTTGGGGTTGGGCATCAGCCCCCGCCTCCCCAGGATCTTACCCAGCCGGCCCACCTTGCCCATCATATCCGGGGTGGCGATGGTGACGTCAAAGTCCAGCCAGCCCCCCTCAATCTTTTTAGCCAGGTCGTCACCGCCGACGTAGTCGGCGCCGGCGCTCTCGGCATTCCTGGCCGCCTCACCCTGGGCAAAGACCAGCACCCGCACCTTCTTGCCCAGCCCGTGGGGCAATAAAGCTACCCCGCGCACCTGCTGGGTGGCGTCGCGGGGGTCAATCCCCATCCGCAGGTGAAGCTCAACCGTCTCATCGAACTTGGTATAGGCCGCCTTCTTGGCCATCTCGATGGCCTCGGCGGGCTCATAGAGCCTGGCCCGGTCCACCAGGGCTAGTGCCTCGTTATATTTCTTACCGTGCTTGGCCAAATTTATTCCACCTCAATACCCATGCTGCAGGCGGTGCCCTCGATGATTCGCTCCGCCCCCTCGATGCTGTTGGCGTTTAAATCTTTAGATTTAAGCTGGGCTATCTCCCTGAGCTGGGCCCGGGTTATCCTGCCCGCCTTTTCGTGGCCGGGACTGACCGAACCCTTCTCCAGGCCGGACGCTTTCTTGAGCAGATCGGTAGCCGGCGGCGTCTTGGTGATGAAGGTAAAGGAGCGGTCCTCGAATACGGTTATCTCCACCGGGATGATAGAGCCTTCCTGGCCAGCAGTGCGCTCGTTGTACTCCTTGCAGAAGGCCATGATATTAAGCCCGTGCTGTCCCAAGGCCGGGCCTACCGGCGGCGCCGGGGTGGCCTTCCCCGCCTGAATCTGCAGTTTAATTACCGCGGCAATCTTCTTGGCCACTAAAGCTTCTCCACCTGCAAAAAGTCGAGCTCAACCGGCGTCTCCCGCCCGAAGAGGGAAAGGAGCACCTTCACCTTGCCCTTGTCCAGGCTGATTTCATCCACCACGCCGACAAAGTCAATGAAGGGGCCGCTGGTCACCCGCACGCTCTGCCCCTTGCGGAAACCGACCCTGACCCGGGGCGCCTCCGCCTCCATCTGCTTTAAGATTTTGTTGACCTCCCCCTCCTCAAGGGGGGTGGGCTTATTGCCGCTGCCGACAAAGCCGGTAACACCCGGGGTGTTGCGCACTATATTCCAGCTCTGGTCGCTCAGCTCCATCTGAACCAGGATATAGCCGGGCAGTATCTTTTTGTTCACGTTGCGCCGCTGCCCTTCCTTGACCTCAATCTCCACCTCGGTGGGTATGATTACCTGGGAGATTTCCTCCCCGCTGTCCATATACTTGATGCGCTGCTCAAGGTTCTTCTTAACTCGTTCTTCATACCCGGAGTAGGTATGGACGACGAACCAACTTTTCTGATTGCCTGCCACCGATAACCTCATTTGAACCAAACTGCCCGGAAAGCCAGGGGTAGGCGCTTATTTGCCCAGAAAGAACTTGTTGACCAGGTTGGTAAAGCCGTAGTCAAAGCCTCCCAGAATCAGGCCCACGATAATGGACACAACCAAGACCATAAAGGTCAAATAGGCCGCCTCTCGCCTGGTGAGCCAGACCACCTTCTTCATCTCGGCGATGATTTCGCCAAAAAGACTGAACCTGGAACGCTTGGTAGTAGCGCGATGGGCCATGAAAAAGCCTCACTGCCTCCTTAATTGCCACCCACTATTTTGCCTCCCGGTGGAGGGTATGGGTGCGACAGCGGGGGCAATACTTCTTGAGCTCCAACCGCTGGGAGTCATTGTGCCGGTTTTTGCTGGTGGTATAGGTCCTCTCCCTGCACTCGGTGCAGGCGAGATAGATAATATTCCTGGCTTCACCCTTTTTGGCCATTCTTACTCGATGATGCTGGCAATGGTACCGGCACCTACCGTTCTACCCCCTTCCCTAATAGCAAAGCGCAGGCCCTGCTCCATAGCCACCGGATAGATAAGCTTTATCTTCATAGTGATGTTATCGCCGGGCATGACCATCTCCACCCCTTCCGGCAACTCGATAGTCCCGGTAACGTCGGTAGTCCTGATATAAAACTGGGGCTTGTAACCGTTGAAGAACGGGGTATGCCGGCCTCCCTCCTCCTTGCTCAAAACATATACCTGGGCCTCGGCGTAGGTATGGGGCTTGATAGTGCCGGGGGCGGCCAAAACCTGGCCCCGCTCTATCTCGTCCCGGTCAACACCACGCAGCAGTATGCCCACAGCGTCCCCCGGCTCGGCATAGTCCAGGGTCTTGTGGAACATCTCCAGGCTGGTAGCCACCGTCTTGTGGGGCTCGTGGTGCAGGCCGACTATCTCAAGCTCGTCCCCGGCCTTAATCACCCCCCGCTCCACCCTCCCGGTGGGCACGGTACCCCGCCCCTTGATGCTGAAGACGTCCTCTACCGACATCAGGAAAGGCTGGTCTTTAGGCCGCACCGGGGTCGGGATATAGCTATCAACGGCATCCATCAATTTCCAGATGGCGCCGCACCACTGGCAGTCCCGCTTGCCGCAGCCGCACTCCAGAACCTTGAGAGCACTCACTCTGATGATGGGGACCTCGCTGCCGGGGAAGCCGTATTTGGGCAACAGCTCCTCCCTCAGCTCCAGCTCGGTCACCTCCAGCAGCTCGGGGTCATCCACCAGGTCAACCTTATTCAGGGCGACCACTATATAAGGCACCTCCACCTGGTGCGCCAGCAGGAGGTGCTCCCTGGTCTGGGGCATCACCCCGTCATCGGCGGCCACCACCAGGATGGCGCCGTCCATCTGGGCAGCGCCGGTTATCATGTTCTTAATGTAGTCGGCGTGCCCCGGGCAATCGATATGCGCGTAATGGCGTTTCTCTGTCTCATACTCAATATGGGCAATAGCGATGGTCAGTCCCCTCGCCTTTTCCTCGGGCGCATTATCAATGGAGCCAAACTCGCGGTATCCAGCGAGGCCCGCCTTGGACAGCACCAAGGTAATCGCCGAGGTCAGGGTCGTCTTGCCGTGGTCAACATGACCGATAGTGCCCACATTGCAATGGGGCTTGGTCCTCTCGAATTTCTTTTTTGCCATTTTAACCCCCTTTATTTAAGCCCACAACCAGATTCGAACTGGTGACCCCCATCTTACCAAGATGGTGCTCTACCGACTGAGCTATGTGGGCACTATGAACAAGATACCATATTTCTAGTTTTTACGCTACAGTGGAGGGGGCAGGATTCGAACCTGCGTAGCCATTTCAGGCGGCAGATTTACAGTCTGCTCCGATTAACCACTCCGGCACCCCTCCCCACATCGCCAGTAAATCCCAGCCCGAGAGGGGAGTCGAACCCGCTAACCTACCGATTACAAGTCGGTTGCGCTGCCATTGCGCCACTCGGGCGATAGTTCTGGCGCTGGTCAACTGGAATATTATAAAAATGAAAGGACTAAAAGTCAAGCGTGATCGCTCTGGCCGGTGTTTTGACCCCCGTCCATCGCCGCTAACCAGGCCCACTTGACAAATAACGACTAATTATGTATACTTACCCCAAACTGAATATGGCACAAAGGCTGAGAACGAGACTAGTAGGCTCCAGAACGGGGCGGCAGAGAGCCGGATGAGGGTCCCCGGGAAAATCGGAGATTTTTCTGGGCCTTGTGGTGGAAACCGGCGCCAGCGCCGGGGCTGAATGGACTCGGGAGCCGCAAACCGAAAGGGATGACCGAGTAGGCTTTGACGGAAGGGCACCGTTAGCAAGCCCAGGGTATCGCCAAGGCTGTACCCGAAGAGAGATGGTTGCCTTTTTGGCAATCAACTAGGGTGGCACCGCGAAGGATTAACCTCTCGCCCCTAAGGCGAGAGGTTTTTTTATTGGAGAATTTATGATGTACCAGCCGACAATGGAAGAATTTAAAGCTCTGAGAGAGCCGGGCTGCCTAGTGCCCGTCTATCGGGAGGTTGCCGCCGGTAGCGAGACGCCGGTCTCGGCCCTACTAAAGGTGAAACGCGGCGATTACGGTTTTCTCCTGGAGAGCGTGGAGGATAGTCGGAAGGCGGCGCGCTACAGCTTTGTCGGCACCGAGCCTTATAGAGTGCTCAGCACCAGAGAGGGGGATAAGACCGACCCGTTAAAGCTCATCGCCGGGGAGATGAAAAAGCACCGGCTGGCGCCGCTGGGCGGCCTGCCCGACTTCAGCGGCGGCGCCGTCGGCTACCTTGCCTACGAAACGGTAAGGCGCTTTGAGGAACTCCCTTCGCCGGACTCCGACCCGCTGAAGCTGCCGGAAGCGGTCTTTATCTTTGTTGATAGCCTGCTCATCTTCGACCACGCCAATAACAAGATTAAAATCGCAAGCTGCGCCCGCCCCGACGGTACCGCCGAAAGCGCCTACCAGAAAGCGATAGAGAGGATAGAGGAACTGGCCGACAGACTCAGGCAGCCCATTAAATATCCCCAACCACTGAAATCAGATAGACCAGCCCAAATCTCGTCCAATCTGACCAGGGCCAAGTTCGAGGCCAATGTTAAGAAAGCAAAGCAGTATATCACCGAGGGCGAGGCCATACAGATTGTGCTCTCCCAGCGCCTGAGCCGCTCCACCACCGCCTCACCCCTAGACATCTACCAAGCCCTAAGACGCATCAACCCCTCGCCCTACATGTTCTTCCTGGACTTCAAGGACTTCCAGCTTATCGGCTCGTCGCCCGAAATCCTGGTCAGGGCGGTTAACGGTACGGTGACCACCCGCCCCCTGGCCGGGACACGGCCTCGGGGTAAAACGCCGGAGGAAGATAAACGCCTGGAAGAAGAACTGCGCGCCGACGAGAAGGAGCGCGCCGAGCACATCATGCTGGTTGACCTGGGGAGAAATGACATCGGGCGGGTGAGCGTGCCGGGGACGGTCAGGGTCAGCGAGCTTATGGATGTTGAGCGCTACTCCCACGTCATGCACCTGGTCACCAATGTCGAAGGCAGGTTAAGACCTGAACTCACCACCTTCGATGCCCTGCGCGCCTGTTTCCCCGCTGGAACCGTCTCCGGGGCACCCAAGATACGGGCCATGGAGGCCATCGCCGAGCTTGAGCCGGACAAAAGGGGCCCCTACGCCGGTTGCGTTGGCTACTTCAGCTTCTCCGGCGGAATGGACACCGCCATAACTATAAGGACTATCGTCACCCAAAACGGCACCGCCCATATCCAGGCCGGCGCCGGCATCGTCTATGACAGCGTTCCTGAGCGGGAATATGAAGAGACCATGAACAAGGCCGGAGCCCTGATAAAAGCCATCGAGCAGGCCGAGGCTACGGAGATTAGCCATGCTGCTGCTGATTGATAACTACGACAGCTTCACCTACAACCTCTTCCAGTATTTGAGCGAGCTGGGGGAAGAGGTTCTGGTCGTCCGCAATAACAAGATAACGCTGGACGAAATCGAAAGGATGAAGCCGGAGCGCATCGTCATCTCACCCGGCCCCTCCACCCCCTTAAACGCCGGTATCTCCAACGACGTCATCAGGCAGTTCGGGGAGAGGCTGCCTATACTAGGCGTCTGCCTGGGACACCAGTGCCTCGGCTACAGCTACGGGGGCAGCGTCGGCCCGGCCAAGGCGATTATGCATGGCAAGTCTTCACTTATCTACCATAACGATAGCGGCGTCTTTCACGGCCTGCCTAATCCCTTCCCCGCCATCCGCTATCACTCACTGATGGTCGCCCGCGAAAACCTGCCGGACTGTCTGGAGATAACCGCCTGGACCGAGGACGGGACGATCATGGGGCTGCGCCGCCGTAAATACCCGGTGGAGGGGGTGCAGTTCCACCCCGAGTCCTTTATGACCCAGAACGGCAAGGACATATTGAGGAACTTCCTAAAACTAAATAACCTGGGTGAGGTAGAAAAATGATTAAAGAAGCCATCAGCCTGCTGGTGGACGGGCATTCCCTGACTATGGAGCAGGCGGCTGAGGTGATGAAGGAGATGACCACCGGCCAGCTAACCACCGCCCAGTTCGGCGCTTTTGTTACCGCCCTGAGAATAAAAGGCGAGACCGCCGACGAGATTGCCGGGCTGGCCAGCGTCATGCGGGCCAAGTCAATCCGCGTGGAGACAGACGGGCCGGTGATTGATATCGTCGGCACCGGTGGCGATAACTCCAAAAGCTTTAACATCTCCACCGCCGCCGCCTTTGTTGCCGCCGGCGCCGGGATAAAGGTGGCCAAGCACAATAACCGGGCCATGACCAGCCGGTGCGGCAGCGCCGATGTCCTGGAGGCGCTGGGGGTGAAAATAGAGCTGGACGCAAACCAGGTAAGGGAATGCATCGAGCGTGTCGGCATCGGCTTCATGTTCGCCCCTCTCTTCCACCCGGCGATGAAGTTCGCCGCCGCCCCCCGCCGCGAGCTGGGCATAAGGACTGTATTCAATATCCTCGGCCCGCTGACCAACCCGGCGCTGGCCGATTCCATTGTTCTGGGCGTGGCCAGCCAGGAACTGGGCGAAAAGATGGCGCAGGTGCTCCAGCGCCTGGGCTCAAGGCACGCCCTGGTCGTCTATAGCCTGAATGGGATGGATGAAATCTCGGTGTCCGGCCTGTCACGTGTCTGGGAACTTAATGACGGTAAGATTACCGACTACCAAATATCGCCGGAGGACTTCGGGCTTGGAATGGCCGGACTAAATACTCTTGCCGGGGGCACCCCTCAGGAGAACGCAGCCATACTGCGGGCGGTGCTGGAGGGGGAGAGGGGACCGAGAAGAGACGCGGTGATTATGAACGCCGCCGCCGGCATCGCCGTCGGCAGCCGCACTAAAAACAGCTCCGGGCTGCCCGCCCTCAAGGCAGGCGCCGAGATAGCCGAAGAAACGATAGACAGCGGGCGGGCGCTGGAAAAGCTTCAGAGTCTAATCAAACTGAGTCAAAGTTACAGGTAATAGCCATGTTTCTGGATGATATTATTGCCGAAAAGCTGAAAGAGGTTGAGCGGAGGCAGAAGGCCTTCCCCCTGCCCAAGCTCAGGGCGGCCATTATAGAGAGGCCGGCGCCCCTGGATTTGGCCAAAGCCATCAGCGGCGAAGGCCTCCGTCTCATCGCAGAGGTCAAGCGGGCCTCGCCCTCCAGAGGGTTGATACAGGCCGACCTCGACCCGGTCAGGCTGGCCAGAAGCTACGCCAAGGGCGGAGCAGCGGCAATATCGGTGCTTACCGAGCCGCGCTATTTTAAGGGCAGCCGGGAAGACCTTGAGTCTACCAAGCGGGCTCTGCCCCATATCCCGCTGCTGAGAAAGGACTTTATCCTGAAGCCCTACCAGATATTTGAATCGTGCGCCTGGGGAGCCGACGCCGTGCTCCTGATAGTGGCCATACTGGATGATGCCGGGCTTGAGGAGCTGCTCTCCCTGAGCCACTCCCTGGGGATGCAGTGCCTGGTCGAGGTGCACAACCGGAGCGAGCTCAAGAGGGCGCTGGCCCATGACATCAGGATAATCGGCATTAATAACCGTGACCTGGATACCATGAAGGTAGATATAAACATTACCGGCCAGCTTCGCCCCGCCATCCCCCGGGGCAGAATCGTGGTCAGCGAGAGCGGCATTAAGGGGCGGGAGGAGGTCGGGAAGCTGAAAGAATGGAGGGTCAACGCCATGCTGGTTGGCGAGGCGCTGGTCGGCGCCGATAACGTAACCGCCAAGATAAAGGAGCTGCTTTGACCAAAATTAAGATATGCGGCGTTACTGAAGTGGCTTACGCCCGGGCGGCGATAGAGGCCCGGGCCGATTTTATCGGGGTGGTCTTTGCCCCCAGCCCCCGGCAGATCAGCTATGAGCAGGCTCGGCAGATAGCCGAAGAGGTCAAAAAACATAATCTGCCGGTGGTCGGGGTATTCGCCAACACGCCCGCCGCCGAGGTAAATAGGGTGGCGGCTGACTGCAATCTTGACCTGGTGCAACTCAGCGGTGGCGAAGGCTGGGAGTACTGCCGCCAGATAGAAAAACCGCTGATAAAGGCGATACATATAAAGCCCGACTGGGATGGAGAAAAGCTATTGACTCATCTGGAAGAGGGGCAGAAGCAGCTGGGTGACCGTACCCCTATCTACCTGCTGGATACCTTTGTCGAGCAGAAGTACGGCGGGACGGGCAAGGTCTTCGCCTGGCGGATAGCCCGCAGGGTGGTAAAATATTTCCCGGTCATTATCGCCGGCGGGCTAAACCCGGAAAGCGTGGGGGAGGTAGTATCATATTTAAGGCCCTGGGGGGTTGATGTCTCCAGCGGGGTGGAGAGCCGGGGGGTTAAAGACGTGAAAAAAATTAAGGCATTTATTCAGGCCGTCCGGTCGGCGGATTAGCCAAAGGAGGAACGAAAAGATGCTGGTGGTGATGAAAAACGATGCTACCGAAGAACAGGTGCGGGCAATTATCAGTGAGATAGAGAGTATGGGCTACCGCGGCGTGCCCATGCCCGGCGCCCAGCGGACGGCAATATGTATTATCGGCAACCAGGGGCCGGTTGACGACTCGCGGCTGCGGCTCATGGAGGGGGTCAAGGAGACCATCCGGGTCACCAAGCCCTATAAACTGGTCAGCCGGGAGACGCACCCGGAGTCAAGGGTTATAACTGTGGGCGGTATTCAGATTGGCGGAGGCAGGCCGGTGGTAATGGCCGGGCCCTGCGCCGTGGAGAGCGAGGAGCAGGCGCTGACTATCGCCCGCCTAGTGAAAAAACATGGCGCCCAGGTATTTCGCGGCGGCGCCTTCAAGCCGAGGACCTCGCCCTACAGCTTCCAGGGGCTGGGCGAGGAGGGTTTAAAGATACTGGCCAGGGTCCGCCAGGAGACCGGCCTGCTCATCGTAACTGAGGCCACCGACCACGATAATCTGGAGTTGGTGGAAAAATACGCCGATATCATCCAGATTGGCGCCAGGAACATGCAAAACTACTCACTGCTGCGCCGGGCCGGCCACGCCTCCAAGCCCGTCCTGCTCAAGCGCAGCTTCGCGGCCACGATAGAAGAGCTTTTGATGTCGGCGGAGTATATCAGCTCGGAGGGGAACAACCAGGTCATCCTATGCGAGCGGGGGATAAGAACCTTCTCCGATAACACCAGAAACACCCTGGATCTGAGCGCCATACCCTCAATTAAGGAGTCCAGCCCCTTGCCCATCATCGTTGACCCCAGCCACGCCGCCGGGCGGAGGGACTACGTCATCCCCCTGTCCAAGGGGGCTATCGCCGTCGGCGCCGACGGCCTGCTGGTGGAGGTGCACCACGACCCGCCCCACGCCCTCTCCGACGGTATGCAGTCTTTATATCCAGAGCAGTTCGGCGAGCTGATGAGGGAGATAGAGGGACTAACTAGGTGAAAAGCCAGAAGGAAAACAAGGCGGAATATATTATCAAGCTGGAGACGGTCAGGCGCTGCCCGGTTATCATCGGCGACGGCATTATAAACCAGCTTGAGCAATATTTTGACTTCAGCCACTACTCCGGTATCGCCATAATAACTGACACGACAGTCAAAAAGCTCTACGGGCAGGTGGTGATTAAAGCGCTGGAGGCAACCGGCAAGAATGTCTCTTTGCTCACCCTGTCGGTGGGGGAGAGGGCCAAGTCGCTGAAGGAAGTGGAGCGGGGCTATAGATTCCTGCTGGGGAACAATATTGACCGCCGGGGCCTTATCTGTACTTTAGGGGGAGGGGTTGTCGGCGATACCGCCGGCTATATCGCCGCCACCTATCTTCGGGGGATTGACTATATCCAGTTGCCTACCACTCTGCTCGCCCAGGTGGACAGCAGCATCGGCGGCAAGGTGGGGGTAAACTTCAGCGGCAAGAAGAACATGGTCGGTAGCTTCTACCAGCCGAGGGCGATTATCGGCGATGTCGCCCTCTTAAAAACTTTACCCCCCGCCGAGATGAGGAACGGCCTGGGCGAGGTGGTAAAGTACGGCCTGGCTATGGACGGGGAACTGTTCGACATTCTTGAACAGAAGAAGGAAAATGAATTTAACACGGCGGAGCTGAAGGAAATCGTTATACGGTGCTGCCGCCTGAAAGCGGGCATCGTCGAGATGGACGAAACGGAGCGGACGGGCCAGCGGGCGATACTGAACTTCGGCCACACCGTCGGCCACGCCATCGAAGCCGCCGCCAATCTGCAACTGAGCCACGGTCAGGCGGTAGCCATCGGCATGGTCGCCGCCGCCAGGATAAGCGCCGAGTTGGGCCGGCTCGACTCCAGTAATATCGCTAAAATCGAAGGCCTGCTGATCAAGTTCGGCCTGCCTATTTACTGCCAGGGGATAAGCCCGGACGCTCTGATGGAAAGCATCCGCTTCGATAAGAAAACAACCTTTGGCCAGACCGGCTGGGTGCTGCCCGACGGCATCGGTAGGGGGGTGGTCAACCAGCCGGTGGCCGATGGTATAATCAGAAAAGTACTCAGGGAGATATGCCGATGAGAATACTGGTCATCAACGGCCCAAATTTAAATATGCTGGGCAAAAGAGATAAGGAGCACTACGGAACCGATACTCTAGAAGCCATAGAGCAGAAGCTCGATGAGAAAGGCAGAACGCTGGGCTGTGAGCTTATTTTCTTCCAGTCCAACCACGAGGGGGCTATCATCGACTTTATCCAGGAGAGAGCTGGCGCCGCTGAAGGCATTCTCATCAACCCCGGCGCCCTGACCCACTACGGCTACTCCCTCCACGACGCCCTAATTGACGCCGGGCTGCCCGTAGTTGAGGTGCACCTCTCCGATATTAGCGCCAGAGAAGAATGGCGCCGGATATCGGTTATATCAGATATAGTAATTAAGCAAATTAGCGGCCTGAAAACAGAGAGCTATCTGGTCGGGCTGGAGGCCCTGGCCGAGCACATCAGGAGCCAGAAAACAAGGTGAAAATAAAGATTACACCATCAGCAATAACCGGAGAGGTTATAGCCCCGCCCTCCAAGAGCTACACCCACCGGGCGGTGGTAGCCGCCTCGCTGGCAGCGGGGGAGAACATTATCGAAAGCCCCCTGCTCTCCGACGATACCCTCTACACTATTAACGCCTGCCGCTTCCTGGGCGCCGCTATCGAACTGGAGAGCGACCGGCTGAAAATTTACGGTACCGGCGGCAAAATCAAAACTGTCACCGGCCGGGAGAGAATCATCGCCGGTAACTCGGGCAGCACCGTCCGCCTGGTCGCCCCAATGGCGGCGCTAAGCCAGACGAAGGTTATCCTTGATGGAGACGACAGGCTGCGCCAGCGACCGGTAGACGAGCTGCTTTCGGCCTTAGAGAGCCTGGGGGCCAAAGCCCGCTCGCTGGGAGACAATGGCTGCCCACCGCTGGAGATTCAGGGAGGCAAGCTCAGGGGTGGGGAGGTCGCTACTTCAGGGCAAACAAGCTCTCAGCATATCAGCGGACTGCTCCTGATTGCCCCCTATCTGGAAGACGGCCTGACTATTAAAGCAACTAATCTCCGCTCCAGGCCATATCTAGACATAACCCTGGACGTGATGCAGGCCTTCGGGGTCGAAGCGGTAAATCATAACTATAAGGAGTTCCTGGTCAGGAGCGGGCAGAGGTATCAGGCCAAGCACTACAAGATAGAGGGGGACTACTCCTCCGCCGCCTACTTTTTAGCCGCCGGCGCCATCGGCGGCGGGCCGGTAACGGTAAAAAACCTGAAGAAAGACTCGGCGCAGGGCGATAGATACCTTCTGAACATCCTTTCTCAGATAGGGTGCTCGGTTGAACGCCAGCAAGAGGCGGTGACGGTCTCCCGCCACGAAGAGCTTAAAGGGGTCAGCCTGGACATGGGCGACTACCCCGACCTGGTGCCGACGGTGGCGGTAGTCGCCGCTTATGCTCAGGGCAAGACGGAGATAACCAACATCGGCCACCTGAGGTTCAAGGAGAGCGACCGCCTTAAGCTAACCGCCGCCGAACTGGGCAAGATGGGCATCAAGGCCGAGGTAACCGATAATGCCATGATAATCTACGGCGGCGGGCCTAGGGGGGCCGAACTTGAAGCCCACCACGACCACCGCCTAGCGATGAGTTTGTCCATCGCCGCCCTATTTGCTACTGGCAGCTCAGTCATTAACGGCGCCGAATCAGTGAACAAGTCCTACCCCGGCTTCTTCAACGACCTGGCAAAATTGGGGGCCAGAGTCGAGGAGCTGCCATGAACATCGTCCTTATCGGCCTAAGGGGCTCAGGGAAAACAACGGTGGGCAAAATCCTAGCCCAAAAGCTGGGCCGGGAGCTTGTCGAGACGGACGAGCTGGTCACCCGCAAAGCCGGGCTAACCATCCCCGAGATTGTCAAAAAGCACGGCTGGGGGAGGTTCCGGGAACTGGAGGAGGAGGTAACCAGCCAGGTGGCCAGGCTGAACAATATCATCAACGCCAGCGGGGGCGGGGTGGTGACCGGTGAGAAAAATATCGCCAGGCTTAAGAAAAAGGGGGTGCTGGTCTGGCTGCAGGCAGATGTTAATACCCTGGTTGAACGCACCGGGGAGGACAGCCAGAGGCCGCCGCTGACCGGGGGCAGGACGGGGCGTGAGGACATGGAGATAACCTTCCAAGAGAGAAAACCGCTCTACCAGCAGGCCGCCGACCTGAGCGTTGACACCGAGGACAAAACGCCGGAAGAGGTGGCCGAAGCCATCATAAACTTATTAAAGTCACGGGGGTTCAGCCTTGATTGACGCTGATACCAGAATCTGCTGCCTTATCGGCGACCCGGTGGCGCACTCGCTTTCGCCGCTGGTTCATAATGCTGGCTACAAGGCGCTGGGTCTAAACTACGCCTACGTCTCCTTTCGGGCCAGCGATATCAGGCGGGCGGTAGAGGGCATCAGGGGGCTGGGCATCCGGGGGGCCAGCGTTACCACTCCCCACAAGACCAAAGTCATAAAATACCTTGATAAGATTGAGCCGCTGGCCGAGAAAATCAGCGCCGTCAATACCATCGTCAACGACGGCGGTGTCCTCACCGGCTATAACACCGACGGCGGCGGCGCCGTAAAGGCGCTAGAAGAAGTGACCGCGCTCAAAGGGAAAAGGGCGGTCCTTATCGGCGCCGGCGGTGCCGCCCTGGCCATTGCCTTCGGGCTTAAAGAAAAGGGGGTTAAATTGGTGGTCTTAAACCGCACCGGAGATAAAGCCAGAGGGCTGGCGGAGAAGGCCGGCGCCGAGGGCTACGGAAACTTAAAAAAACTGGCCGAAATCGCCTCGGCGGATATACTGATAAACGCAACCCCAGTGGGGATGTGGCCGCAAACAGGGCGGTCAATCGTCCCCAGAGAGCTTCTTCATAATAAGCTCACCGTCTTTGACATTGTTTATAATCCCAGAGAGACCAGGCTGCTGGCCGAAGCCAGGGAGAGAGGCTGTATAATTATCTACGGCTATAAGATGTTTCTCTACCAGGCCGCCGCCCAGTTTGAGCTCCTTACCGGGCTTAAAGGCCCGCTGGAAGCTATGGAGTCCGCTCTGGCTCAGGCTCTGGAAGGAGGGAAAAATGCTGCGAATTCTGACCGCCGGTGAGTCCCACGGCCCGGCCTGCGTCACTATAATTGAGGGGATGCCCGCCGGGGTTAAAATCAGCGTTGAAGATATTGACCAAGATTTGAAACAAAGACGCTCGGATTATGGCCGCGGGGGGAGGGGGAAAATCGAGGAGGATAAAGCCGAAATCCTCTCCGGTGTCCGCTACGGAAAAACGCTGGGCAGCCCGATTACGCTCATCGTTAAAAACCTGGACTTCGCCAACTGGACGGACGAGATGAGCATCGAGGAGACGAAAAAGCCGGCGGCCAAGATAACTAGACCCCGCCCCGGCCACGCCGATTTGGCCGGCGTTCTAAAATACGGCCAGGACGACATCAGGAACGTCTCGGAGAGGGCCAGCGCCCGGGAGACGGTGGGCCGGGTTATGGTGGGGGCAGTCTTGAGGCAGATGCTATCAGAGTTCGGCATCAGGCTGGCCAGCCACACCGTCCAGATAGGGACGGTAAAGCTCGCCCGCCCCTACGCTGATTTTGAAGAGGTGGCCAAAGTCTTTGAAACCGACCCTGAGATAAGGTGCATCGACCGGGCAACGTCAGAGAAGATGAAAGAGGCAATAGCCGAAGCTAAGGCCAGGAAAGACACCCTGGGCGGGGTGGTCGAGGTCATCGCCAGCGGCGTCCCCGTGGGTCTGGGCAGCGTCATGCACTACGACCGCCGCCTCGACGGCAGGATTGCCCAGGCGCTGATGAGCATCCCCTCGGTGAAGGCGATAGAAATCGTCAATGCCATTCAGGGGGCGGCCATGTTCGGCTCCGATTTCCAGGACGAGATCAGCTATAGAGAAGGCCACTTCACCCGCCCCACCAACAACATGGGAGGTATAGAGGGCGGCATGAGCAACGGCCAGGACATCGTCTGCCGCGTCTACCACAAGCCGCTATCAACGTTGGGCAGGCCGCTGGAGACGGTGGACATCGCCAACCGCCAGCCGGCAAAGGCCGCGGTGGAGAGGTCGGATATCTGCGCCGTCCCCCGTGCCGGGGTCATCTCGGAGGCGATGCTGGCCCTGGTTCTGGCCGAGGCTATGATAGAGAAGTTCGGCGGCGATAATATAAAAGAGATGAAGGCCAACTTTAAGACCTATATTAAATCAGAGGAGAAGAGTCCATGATGCTACCCGACGAGAGGGGCTACTTCGGTGACTACGGGGGCAGGTTCGTCCCCGAGACACTGGTGCCCGTCCTGGACGAGCTAACCAGAGCCTATCAAGAGGCCAAACTGGACAAAACCTTCTGGGGTGAGTTCGAGGCGCTCTCCCATGACTATTCGGGGAGACCGACGCCGCTCTATTTCGCCGAGAGGCTGTCCGAAAACTGCGGCGGCGCCCGCATCCTGCTCAAACGGGAAGACCTGGCCCACACCGGCGCCCATAAAATCAACAACGCCCTGGGACAGGGGCTACTGGCCAGGAGGATGGGCAAGAAGAGGGTTATCGCCGAGACCGGGGCCGGCCAGCACGGGGTGGCCGCCGCCGCCGTCTGCGCCATGCTGGGGCTGGACTGCATCGTCTATATGGGCGAGGAGGACGTGCGCCGCCAGTCACTCAACGTCTTCAGGATGAGGCTGATGGGGGCCGAGGTCAGGGCAGTGTCTAGCGGCAGCAAAACCCTGAAGGACGCCATCAACGAGGCCATCCGGGACTGGGTGACCAACCCAGATAGCCACTACCTGCTTGGCTCGGTGGTCGGCCCCTACCCCTACCCGATGATGGTGAGGGACTTCCAGTCGGTTATCGGCAGGGAGACCAGGGAGCAGATTTTAGACAGATATAGCCGCCTCCCCGACTGTATCATCGCCTGCGTCGGCGGCGGCAGCAACGCCATCGGCATTTTCTACCCCTTCCTGAACGATAAGGAGGTAAAGCTCATCGGGGTAGAGGCGGCGGGGCGGGGAATCAAGACCGGCCGGCACGCCGCCCCCCTGATGGCGGGAAGCGTCGGCGTGCTCCACGGGACGAAGTCTTATATCCTCCAGGATAAAAGTGGCCAGATAAGAGAGACCCACAGCATCTCGGCGGGACTGGACTATCCCGGCGTCGGCCCCGAGCACAGCTACCTCAAGGACAGCGGTCGTGCCAGCTACGTGGCCGTCACCGACGATGAGGCCCTGGAAGGCTTTCAACTGTTATGTAAAACTGAAGGCATCATCCCCGCCCTGGAATCGGCCCACGCCCTGTTCTATGCGGCCAGGACTGCCGCTGCTCTGGACAAGGAACAAGTCATCGTGGTCAACCTGTCCGGGCGCGGCGACAAGGACATGGATATCGTCGCCAAGGCGCTGGGGGTGGAACTGTGAGCAAGATCGCTGCTGCCTTCAGCCCGCCGGGGCACCGGGCCCTCATCGCCTATATCACCACGGGCTACCCCACCGTTGAAGCTACTCTAAAGGTAGCGCCGCTGCTGGCCGACAGCGGCTGCGACCTTATCGAGCTGGGGATACCCTTCTCCGACCCGCTGGCCGATGGGGTCACCATCCAGAATTCCAGCTTTCAAGCTTTACAGAACGGGGTCACCCCTAAGCTCTGCCTGGAGCTGGCCGGGCAGTTGAGCCGGAAGGTAGATACACCGCTGGTCTTCATGACCTACTATAATCCCGTCTTAAACTATGGGCTGGAGAAGTTCTGTACCGCCAGCGCCAAGGCCGGCGTTTCCGGGCTCATTATCCCCGACCTGCCCCCCGACGAAGGCTCGGAGCTGGAGGCAGTCAGCCAAAAACAGGGGCTTGACCTCATCTACCTGCTGGCGCCGACCAGCACCGGACAAAGAATCAGGCTGGCGGCAGCAAGGTCTAGGGGCTTTATCTACCTGGTCTCGGTAACCGGCGTCACCGGGGCCAGAGAAAGGCTGCCAGCTGACCTGAAAAAATTCGTGGCCCGGGTGAGAAAGGTGGCCAGCCAGCCCCTCTGCGTCGGCTTTGGCATCTCCACGCCGGAGCAGGCCGGGCGGATAGCCGCTATCGCCGATGGCGTGATTGTCGGCAGCCGGATTATCCAGCTCATGGAGAAGGGCGACGATTTCAGTTCAGTGGCGGGTCTGGTGAGGGGTTTAAGAAAGGCTATTGATAAGCACCCTTAAGGGGTGGCTAACGCAACTTCCCTTAGAATGTTCTTAAGCCTGTCGGGTAGTTGGGCTTTCGATCCTTCAATCGGAGTTCTGTTATACCGCCGCTATAGCCTCTCCCCGGTACCACTTCCCTCTCAATTGTTGTAACTACATTCCGCACGCCCAGGAATGTAGCTAATAAAGCGGCTTATTGTTACCCCCTTGAACAAAAAGATTTCCTAATAAATTGTCAAGGTCTTTTTGACCTTTTAGCCCTCC